>JBMORU010000001.1:0-1112869 GCA_049322215.1 Patescibacteria group bacterium | reverse complement strand
TAAATGCAGTAGATGTTGAAGCTAGGCTTAAACCTGTTCCGGTGCTTAAACCATCAAAAGAGAATAGTGCTCCTGTGCCAGTGGTTACAGAATCAGCAACTACTCTTAAACCACCGGTGGTATCGCTACTTAGTATGTCTAGCTGATAATTTATGACAGTTGTACCAATACCAATATTACCTAAAGAGTCTGCGGTTAGTGCCTCGGCACCACCCGTTGTTAGTCTTAAGTTATCTGCACCGCCTCTAAATATTCCTGTGTTTGTATCACTTTGAAAAGCGTATCCTGGTAGTGCTGCTGTACCATCTGCAGCAAATATTTGTCCATCTACTTCTAAATCATCGGCTACTAATATGTCACTTGTACCATCGGCAGCTGTTAATGTTCCACCGCCTACATCTAAGTCAGCAGCAGGGTTTGTGGTGCCGATTCCTATGTTTCCTAAAGTTGCTACGTTGTCGGTGATTGTTAATGGGGTTACCAAGGTTCCGGTTCTATCCCAGTAGTTTGATGTAGCATTAACCCAAGTAGGTGCGCCTGTACCATTACTTTGTAGTAACTGCCCAGATGTTCCTGCTGAACTGAAGTTGTAAGCAGTTCCTGTACCGTAAGCAATAGCACCAGCAGTAGGAGTAGCGGTAGAGTTTGTTCCACCACGAGCGATTGCTAGTTGTGCTTCACTACCAAGTAACCCTGACGAAACCGTAACTACACCGTCGGTTGATAAACCACTAAATGTAATGTTTCCACTTGATGTAATACCGGTTGCTGCGGTAACGGCACCGCTACCATTTACTGTAAATTGACTACCTGCACCCACACTTAACAAAGCAGATGGGGAAGAAGTACCTATACCAACATTAGCACCTAAAAAGTTAATTTCATCAGTAGCTTGGTTATCGAATTCAACTCTGCCTGCAGAAGTACCTAAACCTAGCCAGTAATTGTCAGATAGTGTTATATTTCCGTTGCTTATGTCAAGTGCTGTTACAGGGGCACTCGTTCCAATCCCTAATCTGTTTGTACTACCATCCCAAAATAAGTTAAAGCTTCCGGTTACGTCGCTAGCGCCATTGAAGTATGTTATTTGTCCTGTAGAGCCACTTCCATTTATGGCGCCTACTCCTGCTACAGATTCCCAAGTTAAGTTGCCACTTCCATCGTTGCTTAAAACATAACTGCTACCTGCAGCTTGTGAAGCTGGGAAAGAGTATGCCACATCATTTATTCTTGTAACGTTGCCGTTTGAATCAACTCTAAATTCACTTGTTGCTCCAACCGATAAAGCAGCTTGAGGTCCTGTGGTACCAATACCAAGTCGTTTTGTAGAGTTATCCCAGAATATATTTGCGGAATCTTGGGTTAGGTAAGTACCGTTTCCAAATACTAAGCCCCCTTCAACTGCTGTGCTTCCATCTAGTAGATTTATTTCAGCAGCTGTTGAAGTAACTTGTGCGCCTGCTAAATATAGTGTGCTTAAGTATGTGCTTCCATCTACTTCTAAGGCATCCTCAATATATAAATCTCCATCGGCAGTAGCAAAGTTAATAGTACCTGCATCACCAATTCTTACTTCATCGCCTGTTGCTTGCAACGCTCCTGTTGGATTAGTTGTTCCAATACCTATGCTGCCAAAAGTTGCAATATTGTCAGTAATTGTTAAAGGAGTAACTAGAGTACCTGTTCGATCCCAGTAGTTGGTACCTACACTTGAAGCGTTTACCCAAGTTGGTGCCCCAGTACCGTTACTTTGTAGTAATTGTCCTGAAGTACCTGCTGAGCTGAAGTTGTAGGCAGTTCCTGTACCGTAAGCAATAGCACCAGCAGTTGGTGTAGCGGTAGAATTTGTTCCGCCACGAGCAATTGCAAGTTGTGCTTCACTACCTAGTAATCCAGAAGACACTGTTACAACACCATCGGTTGATAAACCGCTGAAAGTTATGTTACCACTTGAGGTTATTCCTGCAGCTGCAGTTATTGCACCTGAGGAATTTACGGTGAATTGGTTAGTTGCACCAACACTTAATAGAGCAGAAGGTGAAGAGGTACCTATTCCAACATTAGCACTTAAAAAGTTAATTTCGTCGGTTGCTTGGTTATCAAACTCTATTCTACCTGCGTTTGTACCCAAACCTAGCCAGTAATTGTCAGATAGTGTTATATTTCCATTATTTATATCTAAGGCAGTTGTAGGTGCAGAAGTTCCAATGCCTAATCTAGTATTATTTGCATCTAGAAAGAGATTGAAGCTTCCTGTTAAAGAGTTAGCACCGTTCCAGTATGTTAATTGTCCTGTGCTTCCAGAGCCAGTTATACCGCCAATACCACTAACAGATTCCCATGTTAAGTTACCGCTGCCGTCGTTTGTTAAAACGTAATTGTCAGAAGCTGCTTGCGAAGCGGGGAATGAGTATGCTACATCGTTTATTCTTGTAATATTACCGTTTGAATCAACTCTAAACTCGCTTGTTGCACCTACCGATAGTGCAGCAGCTGGATTAGTGTTACCAATGCCTAAACTTCCAAGAGTCGCAATATTGTCAGTAATTGTCAGCGGGGTTACTAAAGTACCGGTTCTGTCCCAGTAGTTTACTCCTACGCTATCAGAGTTTACCCAAGTAGGAGCTCCCGTTCCGTTGCTTTGCAACAGTTGACCAGAGGTGCCTGCGGAACTAAAGCCATAAGCTGTGCCAGTACCGTAAGCAATAGCTCCTGCGGTTGGTGTAGCGGTAGAGTTTGTTCCACCACGAGCAATTGCAAGTTGTGCCTCACTACCGAGTAGGCCAGAAGAAACTGTAACTACGCCGTCGGTTGAAAGTCCACTAAATGTAATATTTCCGCTCGAGTTTATACCTGTGGCGGCAGTAATGGCTCCGCTACCGTTGACAGTAAATTGATTACCCGCACCAACACTTAATAGAGCTGAAGGAGAAGAAGTGCCAATACCCACATTAGCGCCTAAAAAGTTAATTTCGTCGGTAGCCTGGTTATCAAATTCAATTCTTCCAGCAGCACTTCCTAAACCTAACCAGTAATTGTCAGATAGTGTTATATTTCCATTATTTATATCTAAAGCGGTAGTAGGTGCTGAAGTACCAATACCGAGTCTGGCATTGTTTGAGTCTAGGAAAAAGTTGAAGTCACCTGTTAAAGAATTCGCACCGTTCCAGTATGTTAATTGTCCTGTACTACCAGAGCCTGTTAAACCCCCAACGCCACTAACAGATTCCCAGGTTAAGTTACCACTACCATCATTTGTTAAAACATAATTGTCAGAAGCTGCTTGCGAAGCAGGGAAAGAGTAGGCTACATCGTTTATTCTTGTAATGTTGCCGTTTGAGTCAACTCTAAATTCACTTGTTGAACCAACCGATAACGCAGCAGCTGGATTTGTTGTACCAATACCTATATTTCCAAGAGTTGCAATATTATCAGTAATTGTCAAAGGAGTAACTAAAGTACCAGTTCTATCCCAGTAGTTTATACCAACAGTGTCGGAGTTTACCCAAGTAGGTGCTCCAGTACCGTTGCTTTGTAATAGTTGGCCTGAGGTTCCTGCAGAGCTAAAGTTGTAGGCAGTACCAGTACCGTAAGCAATAGCGCCAGCAGTAGGAGTAGCGGTAGAATTTGTTCCGCCACGAGCAATTGCAAGTTGTGCTTCACTTCCTAGTAAGCCTGATGAAACTGTAACTACACCATCGGTTGATAGTCCACTAAATGTAATATTTCCACTTGATGTAATACCTGTTGCAGCAGTAATTGCACCGCTACCATTTACTGTAAATTGGTTACCTGCGCCCACGCTTAGCAAAGCTGAAGGAGAAGAAGTTCCTATACCAACATTAGCACCTAAAAAGTTAATTTCGTCGGTAGCTTGATTGTCGAATTCAACTCTTCCTGCAGCTGTGCCTAAACCTAACCAGTAATTGTCAGATAGCGTTATATTTCCGTTGTTTATATCAAGCGCTGTATTTGGTGCACTTGTTCCAATTCCTAAATAGTTATTTGAAGTATCTAAAAATAGTCCGTAAGAGCCACTTAGTGAGTTAGTACCATTCCAAAAAGTAAGTTGCCCGTTGTTTCCAGATCCAGTTATTCCGCCCACACCGCTTACAGATTCCCAAGTTAAATTACCGCTTCCGTCGTTTGTTAAAACGTAATTATCAGCGGCAGCCTGAGAAGCAGGGAAAGAGTATGCTACATCGTTTATTCTTGTGATGTTGCCATTTGAGTCAACTCTAAATTCACTTGTTGAACCTACACTTAAAACAGCGGCTGGATTTGTTGTACCAATACCTATATTTCCAAGAGTTGCAATATTATCAGTAATTGTTAAAGGAGTAACTAGAGTACCTGTTCGATCCCAGTAGTTGGTACCTACACTTGAAGCGTTTACCCAAGTTGGTGCCCCAGTACCGTTACTTTGTAATAACTGACCTGAAGTACCGGCGCTAGAAAATCCATAAGCAGTACCAGTACCGTAAGAAATAGCACCAGCAGTTGGTGTAGCGGTAGAATTTGTTCCACCACGAGCGATTGCTAGTTGCGCTTCGCTTCCAAGTAAGCCTGATGAAACTGTAACCACACCATCGGTTGATAAACCGCTGAAAGTTATGTTACCGCTTGAGGTAATCCCTGTAGCAGCGGTAATTGCACCACTACCGTTTACTGTAAATTGACTGCTTGCACCCACACTTAACAAAGCGGATGGGGAAGAAGTTCCTATACCAACATTAGCACCTAAAAAGTTAATTTCATCGGTAGCTTGGTTGTCAAATTCAATTCTTCCTGCAGCTGTGCCTAAACCTAGCCAATAATTGTCAGATAACGTAATGTTTCCATTATTTATATCTAAGGCAGTTGTTGGCGCGCTTGTTCCAATACCTAACCGAGTATTTGAAGTATCTAAAAATAAATTGAAGTTACCGGTTAAAGAATTGGCTCCATTCCAATATGTCAACTGCCCATTGCTTCCAGAGCCTGTTAAACCCCCAACGCCACTAACAGATTCCCAAGTTAGGTTACCACTTCCATCATTTGTTAAAACATAATTATCAGCAGCTGCTTGCGAAGCAGGGAAAGAGTAGGCTACATCGTTTATTCTTGTAATGTTACCGTTTGAGTCAACTCTAAATTCACTTGCTGCGCCTACGGATAAAGCAGCAGCTGGGTTGGTTGTTCCAACTCCTATGCTACCTAATGTGGCAATATTGTCAGCAATTGTCAAAGGAGTAACTAAAGTACCAGTTCTATCCCAGTAGTTAGTGCCTACGCTTGCTGCGTTTACCCAAGTTGGTGCCCCAGTACCGTTACTTTGTAATAACTGACCTGAAGTACCGGCGCTAGAAAATCCATAAGCAGTACCAGTACCGTAAGCAATAGCACCAGCAGTAGGAGTAGCGGTAGAGTTTGTTCCACCACGAGCGATTGCTAGTTGTGCTTCACTGCCTAACAAACCTGATGAAACCGTAACTACACCGTCGGTTGATAAACCGCTGAAAGTTATATTTCCACTTGAAGTAATTCCTGCAGCTGCAGTTATTGCTCCACTTCCATTTATTGTAAACTGATTAGTTGCACCAACACTTAACAGAGCTGAAGGAGAAGAAGTGCCAATGCCCACATTAGCGTCTAAAAAGTTAATTTCATCGGTAGCTTGGTTATCAAATTCGATTCTTCCTGCGGAAGTACCTAAACCTAGCCAATAATTGTCAGATAATGTTATGTTTCCATTATTTATATCTAAAGCTGTAGTAGGTGCTGAAGTGCCTATTCCTAGGCGGCTATTATTAGAATCTAAAAATAAGTCAAAGTTTCCTGTTAGTGAATTGGCTCCGTTCCAGTAAGTAAGCTGCCCATTGCTGCCTGCTCCGGTTATTCCACCAACGCCGCTAACAGATTCCCATGTTAAGTTACCGCTGCCGTCGTTTGTTAAAACGTAATTGTCAGAAGCTGCTTGCGAAGCGGGGAAAGAGTAGGCTACATCGTTGATTCTTGTAACATTACCGTTTGAATCAACTCTAAATTCACTAGCACTTCCTATACTTAAAGAAGCTTGAGGTGCCGAGGTGCCTATACCTAATCTGTTTGTACTGGTATCCCAGAACAAATTAAAGTTACCTGTTAAAGCGTTAGTGCCATTCCAATATGTTAGTTGACCTGTGTTACCAGAACCAGTTAAACCTCCAACACCGCTAACAGATTCCCAAGTTAAGTTGCCGCTACCATCATTTGTTAAAACGTAGTTACCTGAAGTTGCTTGTGATGCGGGGAAGGAATAAACAACATCATTTATTCTAGTTACATTGCCACTTGCATCGACCCTGAATTCACTACTGCTGCCAACACTTAAAGATGCTTGTGGGGCGCTTGTTCCAATGCCTAATCTATTAGTATTGTTATCCCAGAAATAATTGAAATTCCCTGTTAAAGCATTTGTTCCGTTCCAGAATGTAGCTTGTCCAGTACTACCGGAGCCGGTTAAGCCCCCTACACCACTTACAGACTCCCAGGTTAAGTTACCACTTCCGTCATTGGTAAGTACGTAATTTGAAGCGCCTGCTTGTGAGGCAGGGAACGAGTAAGCAATATCGTTTATTCTAGTAACATTACCGGTTGAATCAACTCTAAACTCACTTGTGGCGCCAACCGATAAAGCAGCTTGAGGCCCTGTTGTACCAATACCAAGTCTGTTAGTTGAATCATCCCAGAATATATTTGCAGCATCTTGAGTTAAATATGTGCCGTTTCCAAATACTAATCCGCCTAAAACTGCGGTACTGCCGTCGAGTAGGTTAAGTTCTGCAGCAGTTGATGTTACTTGTGTACCTGCTAAATATAGTGTGCTTAAGTATGTGCTTCCGTCTACTTCTAAAGCATCTTCTACGTACAAGTCGCCATCAGCTGTAGCAAAGTTAATAGTACCTGCGTCACCAATTCTTACTTCATCGCCGGTTACATGCAATGCTCCTATTGGGTTGGTTAAGCCTATGCCCACGTTGCCTAAGGAGGCTAAGTCATCGCTAATTGTCAGAGGGGTAACAAGCGTACCTGTACGATCCCAGTAATTTGTTCCTACACTTGCCGAATTTATCCAAGTTGGTGCCCCAGTACCGTTACTTTGTAGTAATTGTCCTGAAGTGCCTGCTGAGCTGAAGTTGTAGGCAGTTCCTGTACCGTACGAGATAGCCCCCGCAGTTGGTGTAGCGATAGAATTTGTTCCGCCACGAGCAGTTGCAAGTTGGGCTTCACTTCCAAGTAACCCAGACGAAACAGTTACTACACCATCGGTTGATAAACCACTGAAAGTTATGTTACCGCTTGAGGTAATCCCGGTTGCTGCGGTAACGGCACCGCTACCATTTACTGTAAATTGACTACCTGCACCCACGCTTAGCAAAGCTGAAGGAGAAGAAGTTCCTATACCAACGTTGGCTCCTAAAAAGTTAATTTCATCAGTGGCTTGGTTATCGAATTCGATTCTTCCTGCAGCTGTGCCTAAACCAAGCCAGTAATTGTCAGATAGTGTTATATTTCCATTATTTATGTCAAGTGCTGATGTAGGAGCAGAAGTACCAATACCCAATCTATTATTTGTTGTATCTAAAAAGAAGTTAAAATTACCAGCAATTGAGTTAGCTGCATTCCAGTATGTTAATTGTCCCGTATTCCCAGAGCCTGTTAAACCCCCAACGCCGCTAACAGATTCCCAAGTTAAGTTACCGCTTCCATCATTTGTTAAAACGTAATTGTCAGAGGCTGCTTGTGAGGCAGGGAATGAATATGCTACATCGTTTATTCTTGTAATGTTGCCGTTTGTGTCTACTCTGAATTCGCTGCTACCTCCTACGCTTAGTGCTGCTGCAGGATTGGTGGTGCCTATACCTATGCTGCCAAGTGTAGCTACGTTGTCAGTGATTGTCAGAGGAGTAACAAGTGTTCCCGTTCTATCCCAGTAGTTAGTGCCTACGCTTGCTGCGTTTATCCAAGTTGGAGCCCCCGTACCATTACTTTGCAGTAACTGGCCAGAAGTCCCTGCCGAACTAAATCCATAGGCAGTTCCTGTTCCATAAGCAATAGCACCAGCAGTTGGTGTAGCTGTAGAGTTTGTTCCACCACGAGCGATTGCTAGTTGTGCTTCACTGCCTAACAAACCTGATGAAACCGTAACTACACCGTCGGTTGATAAACCGCTGAAAGTTATGTTACCACTTGAGGTTATACCGGTTGCGGCAGTAATAGCTCCACTTCCATTTACTGTAAATTGGTTTGTAGCACCCACACTTAGCAATGACGATGGGGAAGAAGTTCCTATACCAACATTAGCACCTAAAAAGTTAATTTCGTCGGTAGCTTGATTGTCGAATTCAATTCTTCCTGCAGCTGTGCCTAAACCAAGCCAGTAATTGTCAGATAACGTAATGTTTCCATTATTTATATCTAAGGCTGTGGCTGGTGCGCTAGTACCTATTCCTAAACGACTGTTGCTGTTATTCCAAAATAGATTAAAGTTACCTGTTAAAGAATTTGAAGCGTTCCAGTAAGTTAATTGTCCGGTACTTCCTGAACCTGTAATACCTCCAACACCGCTAACAGACTGCCATGTTAAATTTCCGCTTCCGTCATTTGTTAGCACATAATTAGGTGCAGCAGCCTGAGAAGCGGGGAATGAGTATGCCACATCGTTTATTCTTGTGATGTTGCCGTTTGAGTCAACTCTAAATTCACTTGTTGCGCCTACGGATAAAGCAGCAGCAGGGTTGGTTGTTCCAACTCCTATGCTACCTAATGTGGCTATATTATCAGTAATTGTCAAAGGAGTAACTAAAGTACCTGTTCGATCCCAATAGTTAATACCTACGGTATCAGAATCAACCCAAGTAGGTGCACCTGTACCGTTGCTTTGTAGTAATTGTCCTGAGGTACCTGCTGTACTAAACCCATAAGCAGTTCCTGTACCGTAGGAGATAGCCCCCGCAGTTGGTGTAGCGGTAGAATTTGTTCCGCCACGAGCGATTGCTAATTGGGCTTCACTATCTAGTAATCCAGAAGAAACAGTAACTACGCCATCAGTTGATAATCCGCTGAAAGTTATATTTCCACTTGAAGTAATTCCGGTTGCTGCGGTAATTGCTCCAGATGAATTTACTGTAAATTGATTTGTACTTCCTATACCTAGTAAAGCAGATGGGGAAGTATTACCTATACCTATTCTTCCATTATTGCCGTCTATAAATAATAATTCTGTAGCATCGTTTGAATTATAGTATCTTAAGTTAGCATCGGCTGCCCCTGTATAAAAGTTTATAGATGTATCAGTATCTAAAGTTAAGGCACTTTCAAGTTCTGTAAAGTTTAATGCATTATCAGCTATATCTATATTTACTTCACCAGAAGGACTTTCGTTTAAAGAAAACACGTTAATGAAATCTAAAGTTCCTACATTTGTGCCTACTGAAACATCGTTTTCCTCTACTAGAACAACAGCACTTGATGCACCAGAATCTGTAGCACACTGCCATAGACCCGAAGCTTCATTCCATTTTAATACCTCGCCATTTGCACATCCTTGCAGCAAACCTATTCTATCCGAACTTACTTCTAAACCCGATGAGGATGCCGTAGAGCCTGTACCTAGGTTTAGTAATTGAATAGCATCGGCGTCTAAGTAGCCTGTGGCTGTTGTAAGATTTATAACTGAAGAACCTGTTATTAGTTGACCATCTACCACTACATTTCCACCCGAAAATTGAAACTGATCACTTGTGTTATAAATTAGGTTTCCTGTAGATGCTCCTGAGTTAGATTTAAATGTTAATGTTGTATTTCCGGCAGTTACTGCATCACCAATATATACAGTATTGCTACTTACGTTAATTCCAAATGGAGCAGCAGTAGGACTAGTGCCACCGACTGCCAAGTTTTCAGCTAATGTGTTTGGGTGTAGTGTTCCTGATGTAGTAGACCATCTTGACGATCCTGAACCAATAGAGGAGTCAATTGTTTCTAATACTGACTGCAAATCAGACCCTACAGGGGATATATTTGTAAATATATCTGTATAAACACCTATTAAGTTAGCTCCCGAAGTAGTAGAGGCAGCCGTGTCTCCCAATCCAATTGAACCTATTACTAAATCCTGTCCAGAGGGTATTGTTATGGTTCCATTATTATTTACTGAAAATACATTTGTTCCATCACTTTGTTCAAATACAACTAAGTCGGTTGTTTGGGTTGAATTTCCTCGTACTAATAATTGAATTTCATCTGCATCTCCACTTATTCCCAATTTAGCTAAAGATGTCGTTCCTCCTATAGTTAAGTTGTCGGTAGTTTCTGATAGATATGTCAGATCTCCTGAATTTGTAAATAGGCCTTGAATTGAGCTCCATGAAGATCCATCATATACAACAAGCGTGTTGGAGGCTGTATCCCATGCTATATATCCCTCACCACTGCTTGGTGCAGTAAAAGCTGTTGATTGTGGCAATCTTATACCTTGTGGGGAGGTGGAAGTGTGATCAATAGTGCCTAAATCAAGAAATGTGCCGTTAGATAATGACAAAGTTCCTGATGTAAATTCATCGGATGTGTCTGATCTTAAAAATTGATCCCCACTTAATCCATCTACTTGGCCAGCATTAATTTCTGATGGGGCTACCCATTGAGGAATCCCGCTGCCACCCGATGTCAATATATCACCTTCGCTGCCAGAATCTCCTCCTAATAAAAATTCCCCTTCAATACTAAGCGTACCCTCGTATTCCAAAACGTCAGCCAATTTGTTAACAGTAATAGCACCGTCAACTATTGTCACATTATTTAATCCTATTCCTATAACATCACCGTTTATGTCTAAAGCATTTTCCAATGTGGTTTCGGTTATGTCGTCAATAGCATCTAATTGGTTGATAGTTCCTGTACCTGTAAAAGTTACATTAGGTGTCGTTACAATTCCGTCTATATTTGCATTTTGATCAATTTGTAAATTCTGGGTTATTTGAACATCTTGTCTAAACGTACTAGGAACATTTATGTTAAAAGTCCACAATGGATTTTGACTTCTTTCGGCTAATACTGCTGAGTCTTCTGTATTGTCAGAATCCAAAAGGCTTTCCGACGTATTTGTCGTAGTTAGTAAGCCTTTTACGCTATTTGTAACAGTTTTATACTTGATTGTGTCTGTTCCCTTTAGTCCAAATGCCCCTAATATTACTACTAGTATTAAGGTTATTGTTGCTGTTTGTAGTGCGTTACTTAGCTTATTAAAATTTTTTAGTTGGTATTTGGGTTTTATTACTTGTTTATACGATTGGCCTGTTTTTATTTCTTCAGTAACTGGTATATTTTTTTGCGAAGGTTTTATATTATTATTAGTTTTTAATTGTTTCTCTAAAACTCTTAATTCTGGTTTTTCTAGTAAATCCTGCTTATCTAGTTGTACTTTTAGTTTTCTAATTTCGTCAATGCTGAAAGACCTATAACCATTTGCAGCTCTAGTAGATTTAATTTTTCCGTTTTGTTCTAATCTGCGAAGTGTAGAAGGGGAGATTTTTAAGATTTTTGCTGCCTTAGAAACAGATAATCCCTCAGAAGCTCTGGGGGAGATAGAGTTGTTAATTATTTCTTTATTTCTCTGGGCAGGGTCATGACTCATATAAACCTTCGCAAAACCTTGTACCATCACTATTGGTAAGGTTACATTAATGGTACGTTCTTGGTATGTGCGTGTCAATACTTTACTCGTTATTTTTTGTTTTTATTTAAAGAAAAAACAAAGTTTTAACAACCCGTTGTTGTCATAATATTTCATATGAAAATAAGACCATCTGTAATAGCCAGCAATTTTATGTCTTTTTTGCCTTGACAGGGCTGTCAAATTGACGCTTGATTTTTGAGTAAAGTTTGAGTCCTATAGTTTTTGCAGAGAGTACAAGTTGGTTTCTATTTAATTTTCTAGAAAGTAGGGTTATTTTTACACTAAAAGGCAAGTCGCACCCATTTAAACTTGAAAGCTGCATTCAAAAAAGAAAAATGTTTAAAAAGTTTTTTGTAAAATTCTCTTGGTAATATTTGCCACTTTTAATGGCCTAAATTTTAGTTTACGAAATTTATACAAAATGTTCCTGGTTTTTGTGAATAAAATTTATGCAAAACAAAGTTGTAGCCTTATTTAAATTTTTTTCAACTTACTATATTATTTCAAACTGAGTTATTTACAAAAGGCTTCTAAATTTAGCATCCCTATTTTAATAATTAAACCTTACCAACTGTTATAAACACAGTGTTTAGTAAAGTTTAACTACACAACCCATATTAATACACTATTTGTGTACGTCGCTGAAAAATCTGGAGCATATATAGCCTAGTACCCATATTTAATGTAAGCTAAATATATGAAAGCTACTCATAAGTTATGTATTTATATAATAGGTATTTTGTTTTTTTCGCTATGCGGTGGTTATGCTTTTGCTCAATTTAACGCTGCTGGCATTTCAATATCAACGCCTATTGATTTTCAAGTCTCTCATGGGGATCTTATATCATTTAGTAATGGTACTTATTATTTGTCTGACAAACCTTTTGATGAATATATGTATGGCGTAGTTACAGAAACTCCTGCCGTATATTTTAACGATTTAGCACTAGAGAATCCTATTCAAGTAGTTTCTTCTGGTGAAGCAGAAGTAAGGGTATCAAACATTAATGGAAACATTAATGAGGGCGATTTTGTGACGTCGTCTTCTGTAGCGGGCACTGCACAAAGAGCAGACAAATCAGGACAAATATTAGGTGTGGCTTTAGAAAGTTTTACTGCGGAAGAACCTGATTCCCAAGGAACTATTTTGGTTTTAGTGGATATACGCGCTAATTTTATAAATTCTGACAATGTACAGGTAAATTTAATAGAAACTCTAAGATCTGGTGTTCAGGCACCTTTCTTAACTCCAGTAGCTTCTTTAAGGTATATACTTGCTGCACTTGTTGTTGCTGGATCCTTTGTAGTTGGCTTTGCTTCTTTTGGTAAAACATCAGGGAGTGGGGTAGAGGCTTTAGGTAGAAATCCTTTAGCTAAAAAGTCTATTCAAATAACTATACTCTTTAACTTTATATTGACTGGAGTAATTATGCTTATTGGACTTTTTTTAGCTTATCTAATTCTTATACTGTAGAAACTTATTCTTACATGTGAGAAAATTTATTTAGTATGTATCAACTGCCCTTAGATCCATTTTTAATAATATTAAGTATAACATTTATTTTTGTAGTTCTTGTTACTATTGTATTAATATTCAACTCGTTTTACGCGTTCTTTGGTAAGTGGCTAAATTTTGTAGAAATTGAAGACGCCAAAAAGACGGAAAATGTGAGACAAGAAGCGTATAACGATGCTAGGGATATTTTGGCGACCGCAAACCGTTCTGCCTTAAATATCATAAAAAGCGCAACAAAAGAAGCAGGAGAAATTTTAGATTCCTCAGTTACTATAGACAATGCCACCAAAATCTCCTTAGAAAACCACCTGGCCGAACTTTCAAAGAAACAGGAGGATGTTTTATCTATATACATGTCAAAGTTACTTGAAAGCTACAAGGACGTATTTAAAAGTGAAAAAGAACTTGGTGTGGCTTCTATTAAAAACCTATCCTTAAAAGTCGAAGGAGATATAAAAGATGAACTAGCTTCAATTAAGAATATTTTGCATGAAGATACTTTACAAATAGAGAAAGAGCTAGAAAAAGATACCAAAGAATTTAAAGAACACTTGCGTGATACCACAGTAGAGAGAGAAAATGCGGTGTCAACTATGCTGGCTGCCGACTATGACGAAACCAGAAAAATCATAGAAGATTATGAAAAAGAAAAGCTGTCTAAAATTGATGATTCTATTTTGTCAATAATATATGACGTTTCAGTAAAAACATTAGGTGCTGCTCTAAATGTGGAGGAGCATCAAGATTTAATAATTCGTGCGCTCGAAGAAGCGAAAAAAGACAATAAGTTTAAAGGTTTGGCATGAATAAAACCCCTTTAACTTCTATTATTAAGACAAACAAGGATTTTAAGGAAATAAAAGACTTGGTGGATACTCTAAACCTAAATATGCCTAATTTATCCTATGAATACGTTAGTCAATTAATGTCAAATAAACAGTATTTATTCGCTAAAGAGGCCATAACAAGTTATATGCAAGAGAACGGTTTAAAATTAGCTACAATACGCGAAAAGCGTACATTTTTGCAGGGGATAACTTCATTGCTGTCTGAAATGACTGATGTCAAAGTCACAGTGGCTATAAAAGCTGAACCTATATGTAACAGTGTGTCGAATTGGATAAAGAGCAACATAGGATCTTTGTATTACGTTTCTTTTACAGAAGATCCTGAAATACTAGGCGGGTTGATTATGTCGTATAACGGCATGTACCTGGATATGTCTGTTAAAAAGAAATTAGATAATTTATTTACAACTGATAATGAATACATCAAAAGACTTAAAGAATCAATTTAATACTAATTTAGATACATTTAATGAGGTGGGCTATGTAGAAATTGTTAGTCATCCAATTGTTTATCTTGAAGGTTTACCTAAAGCCAAGCCAAGTGAGCTTATATTATTTGAAAGTGGTGAGTTTGGTGAAGTTCAATCCGTAAATAACAACCATGTTGAAGTATTGGTTTTTTCCGAAATACCTTTACTTGTAGGTACTAAAGCTTCGCGTACAGACAAAGTACTTCAAATACCTGTTGGAGATCATTTACTGGGTGCTTCTATTAACCCATTGGGTCATTCTATTTATCCAAATAAGCCTTTGGCAAAAAGTGAGAATTATAGAAATATAAACACTAGTCCTACAGGTATAGATACGAGAGTAAAAATTGCGCAGCCTTTGGAAACCGGCGTTAGCCTTGTAGATTTAATGATACCTTTAGGAAAAGGGCAACGTGAGTTAATAATAGGTGATAGGAAAATTGGAAAAACAGCTTTCATACTGCAAACAATTTTAAGTCAGGTAAATCAGGGAAGTCTTTGTATATATGCGGGTATAGGAAAAAAGCAAATTGACATAAAAAAAGTCGAAAATTTTTTGGAAAAACAAAACATTAAAGATAAAACCATTATTATTGCTTCAAGGGCATCTGATTCTTTGGGTTTGATTCATATTACTCCCTATGCAGCTATGACATTAGCTGAATATTTTAGAGATAAAGGGCAAGATGTGTTACTAATTTTAGACGATTTATCAACACATGCAAAGTTTTATCGAGAAGTTAGTTTGATTGCTAAAAGATTTCCAGGACGAAATTCATATCCTGGCGATATCTTTTACGCGCATGCCCGCTTATTAGAACGAGCAGGTAATTTCAAACATGAAAATGGGTCTGTTTCTATTACATGCCTTCCTGTTGCCGAAACGGTTGAGGGTGATATATCGGGATTTATTCAAACCAACCTAATGTCTATAACCGATGGACATGTGTTTTTTGATAAAGATCTGTTTACTCAAGGTCGTCGTCCCGCAATAAATTACTTTTTATCTGTTACTCGTGTAGGTAGACAAACTCAAACACCTTTACGTTGGGGAATAAATAGGGAGCTCAGTAGCTTCCTGACATTATATGAAAAAACTCAGAGTTTCGTGCACTTTGGTGCTGAACTTAATCAGGGTATAACTACAACTTTAAATATGGGAGATAAGTTATTAGCTTTTTTTGGCCAGCATATGAATAGAGTTTTACCTTTAAACTTACAAATTACTTTATATACACTAATTTGGTTAGGAATTTGGTCTGCTGATGGTAAAAGCAAAATGAGGAGCGATTTGGAAAGAGTAATAAAGGCTTACGAGGAAAATTCGTCTTACAAACAAGAAGTAGATGCGTTAATTACTTCCGCAAAGGATTTTAATGACTTTTTAGGGAAATGTGCGCCAAAAATGGACTTTCTTTTAGGGAGGAGTTCGTAAAATGTCTTTTAAAAAAGAAATACAAAATGACATTCAACAGTTAGCAGATTTAAAGTCTTTAACAGAAACATATCAGGAAATTGCTGCTATACGCATGCAAAAGATCAAAAATTCTGTTTTAACTAATAGAGATTTCTTAGAAAGACTTCATGCTATTTTTTTACAGGTTCGCACTTCTTATGTTAAAGAACAAGACAAAAAAAAGGCTTCTAGATTTAGCTTTAAACTAAGTTCGCCAAATCAAGTATCAGTAATAGCTGAAAAAAATAAAGCAGTTGCAGTACTACTTTCGGCCAATACTATGCTTTATGGTGACATAGTTAAAAGAACGTTTGAGGCTTTTACCGAAGAAATTAAAAATAATGATATGGATATAGTAATTGTAGGACGTGCCGGATTAAGGTTTTTTAAAGAACAAAATCTTTCTTTGCCTTTTGAATATTTTGATTTTTCTGATTCTGGTGTTGATGATTCGGCTCTTAAAGGTATTATTGATTATATTAAGGTTTATTCAGTAATAAAAGTGTTTCATGGAAAATTCCAAACTATATTGAATCAAAAAGTTGAACAATCATATGTTCGGGGTACTATAGATGTGTCGGACTTTCCTGATAATGGAGTTAACTATTTGTTTGAACCTTCATTAAAGGAAGTTTTAGCGTTTTTTGAAAAAGAATTATTAGCTTCTTTATTTGAACAAACCGTATTTGAATCTAATTTAAGTAAATTTGCCTCTAGGATGGTTAGTTTAGATTCTGCGGTTGATAGTATAGGACAAGAGTTGAAGAAAGCTGAATTTAAACGGCAGCAAGGTGAACACAGGACATTAAACAGAAAGCAGTTAAGCAGTTTGTCAGGTATTTCTTTATGGTAGTTGAAATGAATAAAAATAACTTAAATAGTGACTATGGAAAAATTATAGGCGTGAAGGGTGCTATTGTAGAAGTTGAATTTAGTGGTGATTATAAACCTGCTATAAACAATGTGCTTACTCTGGAGGAAAATAACCTTATTAAATTGCTTCTATTTAAATCTTCGGGTGATTCAACTTTTTACTGTATATCTCTGTCTCCTACACATGAACTTTATAGAGGTGCCCCCGTTATAGACACAAAGATGCCTTTGAGTATTCCTGTTGGTGAAGCAGTTTTAGGTAGAGTAATGGATATTTTTGGTACCTCAAAAGATGGCGGTTCAGATATTATAGGTGAAGAATTAAGTCCAGTATTTAAATCCGCACCTTCTTACATTGAACTTTCTTCTAAGCAGGAAGTTTTAGAAACAGGTATCAAAGTTATTGATATTTTTGCCCCAATTATTAAAGGCGGTAAAGTTGGATTTTTGGGGGGCTCGGGTGTAGGAAAAACTATACTTCTTACTGAAATATTACATAATATAGTGAATAGGGGTGATAATACGGTTTCGGTTTTTTCTGGCGTTGGGGAGCGTACTCGCGAAGGTCAAGAGCTTTACGAAGAACTAGAACGCACTGGCGTTAGACCTTCTGTTTCTATGGTTTTTGGAGCTATGGGTGAAAGCCCTGCTATTAGATTTTTAACTGGATTAGCTTCTACCTCTGTAGCGGAGTATTTTAGAGACAAAAAAGGAAAAGATGTGCTATTTTTTATTGACAATATGTTTCGTTTTGCGCAAGCAGGCAACGAGCTGTCCCTGCTAATGAACACGATACCCTCTGAAGACGGTTATCAGGCCACACTTTCTTCAGAAATGGCCGCAATTCATGAAAGACTAGTTTCTACAAACTCCGCATCTATTACAACTATTGAAGCGGTGTATGTGCCAGCAGATGACATTTTAGATCAAGGAGTACAAGCTGTGTTCGATTACCTTGATTCTTCTGTGGTGCTGTCTCGTGACGTTTATAGAGAGGGTAGATTACCTGCAGTAGATATTTTAAGTTCGGGATCATCTGCTATAAATCAAGAAATGATTTCGCTTCTTCACTACACTACTTCTTTAGAGGCACGTAGTCTTTTAAAGAAAGTAGAATCCTTAGAGCGTATTGTTTCATTAGTAGGAGAATCTGAATTATCTGATGATGACCGTATTTCATATCAACGAGCACGTAAATTAAAAAACTTCATGACTCAAAACTTCTTTGTTGCAGAAAATCAAACAGGTACTCCTGGGCAATATGTTCCTTTAGATAGAGCTGTTAGAGATGTACGCCGTATATTAGATGGGGAGCTAGATGATATAACTGAGGATAAATTTTTATTTATTGGCACACTAGATGACATCAAACGTTGATTTTTTAGAAGTAATAATAAGAAATAGAAAAAAAGTTTTTTATGATGGTCAGGCACGTTCAGTATCTTCTTATAATGATAAGGGTATATTTGACATATTGCCCTTACATGCAAACTTTATTTCATTAATTAAAGATAAGATTTTTTTGGTTACACCTGATAATCAGACAGAGGAAATAAGTATAGATACGGGTGTTTTAAGAACAACATTAAACGGTATTGAAATATATTTAGATGTTACTGGGGAAAAAAGCACTAAACGGCCCGGAACTCTTTCTAAGCCGATAGGCAATGCTGCTCCTGTAAGCAAACAGTAACTACTTTACTGTGGATAAATCTACCAATACTGAAGGGCTCATTGAAGATGAGATATAACATTCTTTCAACCAGTCAGGTTTAGCTTTTTGTGGCTTGTTTTGTCTTAAAGTGGTAATAACTTCCTTTAAGTTTTCAGCTAAAGAATTAGTATCAAAGCTTTTTTTACCAATTATTGTGTGTATTATCGGTGTTGTTTGTTCCATCTTTATTTCAACTTTACCTTTTTTTATTTCATTAACAGTTTGTTCTACATTTTCAGTTACTGTACCACTCTTTGGATTAGGCATCATTCCCTTTGGTCCTAAAATTTTAGCTACTCTTGCTATTTTAGGCATGTAACTTGGTTCAACAACAACTGCATCAAAATCAGTTCCAGGCTTTAATGTTCCGGATTCAATCTTTTTTAAATCATCTTCAGAAAGTTCTATATCTGCATTTTTTACAGGTTTAGCCGCCATAACAGCTACTTTTTTTGTTTTACCTGTACCATAAGGTAGGGAAGTAGTAACTCTTATTTGCTGATCTTGTTTTTTAGGGTCTAAAGCCACATTTAAATGTACTTCTATAGTGGAGTCAAAGTTACATTTACATGTTTTCTTTACTTTTTCAATTGCTTCTATTACGTTTAATGGTGTTTTTTCTTTACTCATTTGTGGTTTATTCCTCCGTATCTATACCCATAGCTCTTGCTGTACCTGCAATAATTCTCACAGCTTCATCCATGGATCTAGCGTTTAAATCTTTCATTTTTATATTTGCTATTTCTTCTGCCTGTACTCTTGAAAGTTTACCTACTTTATCTTTATTTGGCACGGCAGAACCTTTTTTTATACCTAGTGCTTTTAATATTAATCTTGACGTTACTGGCGTTTTAGTAATAAATTTAAAAGATCTGTCTTCATATACTGTTAAAACAACAGGAATAATGTCATCCCCCATATCAGCTGTTCTAGCATTAAACTCTTTACAAAAATCCATCAATGGAACTCCGTACTGACCTAATGAAGGTCCTACAGGAGGTGCTGGCGTGGCTTTCCCTGCTTGAATGTTTAATTTAATTATTCCTTTTACTTTTTTAACTTTTTTTGCCATTTTTATATACTTTTAACTTGTACAAAATCTAACTCAACTGGAGTTTCTCTGCCAAATACTGAAACTAATACTTTCACTTTTCCTTGTTCATCATTTACTTCATCTACTTTGCCTAAGAAATCGGCAAATGGGCCTTCTGTTATTCTAACAGCATCTCCAATCGAAAACTTAGCTTCAAATTTAGGAGCTTCCATTTTCATGAATTTCATCAGTGTTTTAACTTCTGATTCAGGAAGTGGGGTAGGTGTTGTTCCTGTACCTACAAATCCTGTTACTCCTCTTGTTGACCTAACTAAATGCCATGCATCATCGCCCATTATCATTTGAACGATAATATAACCTGGAAATAGTCTTTCATCAACTTTTCTCTTTTTTCCTTCACTTATAACAATTTTTTGTTGAGTAGGTATAAGTATTTTAAATATCTTATCAACAAATCCTGATGATTCTGCTCTTTGTTTTAGAGTAACGGCTACTTTTTTCTCATGTCCTGAGTACGTATGTACCACAAACCATTTTGCTCTTTTAGGAGCATCTTCAGAAATAACTATCATGCCTTCTTCTAGGCCCATGACATTATTACTATTTTGTTCAGTTGTTTCGTTATTATTTTCTGTCATTTATCTTAAAAATGCTGAAAGCGCTTCTCGAAATGAATAATCTGCTCCTGTCACAAAGAGACCGATGACTAAACTAACACCAATAACGTAGCCAGTCAAGAGAATACTTTGCTTTCTAGAAGGCCATTGCACCTTTTTAAATTCTCTATACGAATCTTTAATAAATTTTAACACGAAGCGATTTTAGCATCTTTTAGAGGTAGTTTGAACAAATTGCTTTTAGTAAAATTTTGCAGTCGCACAACTTTGACAATGGTTCTTATATATAGTAAAATAATTAGCTGTGATATCTGGTTAAGACTTACTGCCTGGATGAATTGAATCTCCTTATGCATCTGTTTGGTAGTGAGTCTGCAGTAGAGAAGTAGACAGGGTGGTTATGGAATACAACATTGGATCCCCTTATGCGAGATCTGAGAACATTGGAACTCAGTAGTATGTTTTCTTTACAAATATTAAAGAAAACCTTAAGGTTTTAAGTTTGCTCTGCATCTTAAACTTTCAATGTCCCATATCCACCCTGCAGTTTTTTTCACAAGCCTGTATACTGTGTTTGCAATATGTTATTAAATATTCTTTTAAATGGTTCCGAAAATTTTGTTTTTAATTTAGTAGTATTTTTATTAGTTGCCCTTGCTTTAGTTGTTTCTATTTCTATACATGAATTTGCCCATGCCTATATTGCAGATAAATTAGGCGATCCTACGGCACGTTACATGGGTAGAGTAACATTAAACCCTAAAGCTCATTTAGACCCAATGGGAACTGTATTATTGCTTTTGGCAGGTTTCGGCTGGGGAAAGCCTGTTCCTTTTAATCCAATACATTTAAAAAATCCTAAAAGAGATGCAGCCTTAATTTCATTTGCAGGGCCTGCTTCTAACTTTATTTTGGCTACATTACTTGCAATTGTTTTAAAACTTTTACCAAATGTGCCTTTTTTCTTTTTAGCTGAGTCTTTTTTATTTTTAACAATTTTTTATAACTTAGTTTTAGGTATTTTTAATTTAATTCCTGTACATCCACTAGATGGATTTAAAATTGTTAATGGCCTTTTACCAAACGAACTTTCTATACAGTGGATGCAAATGGCGCCTTATGGAATTTTTATTCTTTTACTTTTAATTTTTACTAGAACCACAAGCTTAATCATTGATCCTTTACTAAGTTTTTCTCTTAAAATTTTGGGCGTAGATTATTGACATTTTAGCCCTTTTCGGTTAGTATAATTTTGACGGAAACGTCGTTTCTCATTTGAGAAGCAACGCCGATTTCGATAGAAATCGTTTCCTGATGTGCCCGACATCGTTGAAAAAATATAGTGTTATCTCAGTATTTTCCCTCAGGGAACTTGAAGTTATAGTCCGTGGACTATAACGGGGGTACCCACCTATTAAAAAGGGGAGCCTATATCAACGAGAAGCTCGACACATCGGGATGCTTTTATTTAGTCTTACATACAAACCCCGCTTTTTGGCGGGGTTTTTGGCGTTTTATGTATATAATAACTTTATGAAAATTTTCAACGGAACTTTAGAAGCCAAAACTTTAGATTCTCGTATTACATATTTAGTACAAAACAAAGGTAGTGTTGGAGAATTAGCCGTTATACAAATAGGGGATAACCCATCTTCTGCTAAATATATATCAATAAAAAATAAAATAGCAGACAAAGTAGGAATAAAGTTACGTGTTTATAAATTTTCCGCCATTTTATCTTTAAAAGATTTGCAAACTAAAATTACTGAAATAGCAAACCAGCAAACCACTACAGGATGCATAATTCAACTTCCTCTGCCTGATAAAAACTTAAACACCCTTTTAAACTTGATACCCATAAAAAAAGATATTGATTGTTTATCTAGTGCTGCACAAAAGCGTTTTTACATAGATTGTGATTTTTCTTTTTTTCCGCCAGTTATTAGAGCGGTTCAACATTTTATAGATTATGCCAAAGTAGACTTGTCTTCTAGTTCAACCGTATACGTTGTGGGAATGGGGTTTTTGGTAGGACGCCCTTTAGCCCATTATTTTAAGCATATGTATAAATGTAATGTAGTAACTACGGATGCTTATGAAAAAGACACATTTATAAGTGCTGATTTACTTATTTTAAGTGCAGGAGTTCCTGGCTTGGTAAAAAGTTCTAACATAGCAAAAAATTGTAACGTAATTGACTTTGGTTCTAGTGTAATAAATGAAAAAATAGTAGGGGATTTGCAAATAAGTACTGTCCACAAGCATTTAGGTTATGTTTCACCCTCGCCTGGGGGTATGGGGCCTTTGGTGGTACGATATTTATTACTCAACCATTTGCAAATTTAGTTTTTATCCCCAATAAACATTATGAACACTAAAAATTCTATAAAGGCTGCTGCTACAGTTAACATTGGTATTTGTAGTGCACTTTGTACTGCAAATACTGCAATAACAAAAACAACCCCAAACGAAAGTTTTTGTGGCAAATCTTTTTTGTCTCCAATTTTAGCTTTTAGCACTGCGTAAGCACCTGCAGACAAAACAATAGTTGCAACTAGGCCTAAAAAATCCCAAGCCCAGGTTATCATTGCGATGTTTACTAAAAATATAGCTACCAGAAATTTTTGCATAACATTATGTTAGCAGATTTTGTTTAAAGTGTAGATGGAAATAGTTTTGAATAGCTTTTATAATTTAAAGCATGACTAAGAAAACTCGTGTTGAGCTTTTTAACAATTATCAAACCCTTTTTGAAGTTCCTATGGTGTTTCTTACAATGTTGCTTTTAGGTGTAATAATTATTGAAGAGAGTTTTATTTTAAATAACACAGTTTTATATGTGTTAGGTGTAATAGATGTAGCAATATGGTTAATATTTGTACTTGAATTAGTTTTATTAACATATCTGGCTCCGTCTAGAATTCATTATTTAAAAGCACATTGGTACGATGGTTTAATTGTTTTTTTACCTTTTCTAAGAATTTTACGTCTTTTCCAAATTTCAGTTTTAGTAACATTAGAACGCACATTTTTAAGTCTTTATAATTTGCTTGCTGTCTTGTTTGGAGATGCACAGCTTTTTAGAGTATTTCCATTGGTAGCAAAATTTATATCAAATACACGTTCTTTGGTGTTGAAACATCGTCTAAACTATTTAATTAGTGTCATTGTTGCGGTGGTTGTATTTTTAGGTTCATTAGGTGCAGTTTTCGAACAGGATGCTCCTGGAGCTAATATAACAAACATTTATGAAGGTATATGGTGGGGAATTGTTAGTATAACAACTGTTGGTTATGGAGATAGGTTTCCGGTCACACTGCAAGGTCGTATAGTTGGCGTTATTCTTATGACATTAGGTGTCATACTGTTTTCTTTATTAACAGCTAATATTGCTTCATTCATGGTGGAAGATAGGGAAAAGAAGGCGCGTAAAAAAAACACCGAGCATTTAGACAAAAGACTTACAAAAATAGAAGATCAATTAATGCAAATAATTGATGAAATAGAGGATCATCATAGTACTGGTGTCTCTTAATTTTTTTGCTCGTTTTGGTACTTTTTAAGCAGTAAGTATATTCCTATCGTTAAAAGCGATATTCCCATAGCACTAGTTAATAGCCATCTGGGTAGTGACAGTAGGTATTCATATATTTGACTTAACACTGCCAAAATTACAAAAGCTGCTCCTGTCTTTTTTATTAAATCATCGTTGCTGTTTATTCCAAAACCTACCAGTATCAAACCTTCTATAGCAAAAATTAATGAATACAATGGAGTAGTGTTTTCAAACGCTTTAAAAACAACACTTAAAAATAGTATTGTTAATCCTGCAATTTTAAATCCTAACTCATTTGAATCGTTTTCTTTTTTTTCTATGCTGCTTAAACCTAATAAAACTATGCCTAAGGGTGTATAAAAAACTAAATTGTTTGATACATTTAAAACAGTAAGTAGTGAGGAGTAAGCTAAAGTCCATAATGCAGGTACAATGTATCTATAAGGCTTTTGGGTAAGATTCTTGATTGATTTTTCTGTTACTATGCTTGCTATTAATAAACTTGTAAGCAATTTTTTTCCATCAAAAGAAATATTAAGGATATTTCCCAACCTCCAAGCAGCAATAGTTAAAAAGCCAAGTGCTAAATAGGCAAGTCCTTCCTCATTTTTATCTATACTGGCAAGATAAAACATAACTGACACAATTAAAGATACTATCACGCTGTATATTTCGGAGTTAAATGTTACAAAAAAAGCTATTCCACTTAAAATCATGGCTACATACATAAATATTTCCTTGTTTCTTTTTTGTCTAAAAATCCAAAAATTGATTAGCGCTAACAATAGTGTGGCTAGTCCAAATACTTCTATATGATTACTAATGGGTAATAGCTTTAATGTATGAAATACCGAAACAAGTAGTACTAGGTTTCCGTACACTAGTGATTCTTCAATATTGTAATTTAAATAAGTATAAATATTTCTAAACGATATTAATAAAGATATTAAAGCCACGTCTGTAAAGGAAAAGGTTTTACTTTGAAGTAATGCTATAGAACCTAATAAAATTGGTGCGGTTAAAAATGTGTTTGCGGCAATGCTTTGTATTCTTGATTTTTCTGATAACACTTCTTCTACTAGAATAAAGCTCAAACTGACTAATGATGACACATATACCGCAGTTGTCACTGTGGTCAAGTCTTTGATAAGCATGAATGCCGAAATATGAAAAAACGATATTGATAAAAAAACGTACTCATGGTTTTTATGGAAATAAAATGACAAAAAGTAGTAAAATGATACCAAAGCAGACAAAACTACTATGCTAGTAGTGCCAAATTTATTGTACTCAGAAAAAATGTGTAGTGCTGTGATAACAGTTAGTATTGGTAAATATGCAGTTGAAACTTCTTTAAAGCCTTCTTTTTGAAGTGTTTGGGTGTAATATTTTCCAGCTAAAAGTAGAATAAAGCCGCCTGTAAGAAGTAGATAGGTTTTTAATTGAGTAACACTTGTTAATTTTATAAACGTATCCAATGTTGCTAAGAGCACTATTAGAGAGAGACTTCCTAAATAGGCATATATTTTCTTATCAATAAATCTACCTAGTGTTAAATATAAAATTAGCGAGATTGCAGAAGTAACTAAAGAAACCATAGAAAGGCTACTGTTATCTATAAAGTTATAGTAAGCGACTCCTACTAAGGGGAAGCTTAAAGCCCCAATTAGCGAAAATGTTTCACCTGCAACTTTAAGTTTTTTGCTTTTAATGCTCAAATAAAGTCCTGCCACTAAAAATACAGAAGAGGACAGTAACATTATTAAAGTTTTACTTAAGCCTGAAATAATTTCCCAGTTAAAACCTACAAATATAATGGCTGATAAAACCATCATTACAGCTCCTAGATAAAGTAAAAATAAAATATTGTTTTCTTTGTACCAGTTAGATAGTTGCTGCGTTCCGGGTAGTTCTTTGTTAACAGGGGGTTGTGGAACTGGAATGCTTTTTGCTAAAGCTTCTTTATTTTCTAAGTTGATTAACTCCTTTTTATAAGAGGAAATAGTATCATCTAAAGTTAAATGGTGTGTAGATGCCTTTTGAAGCTCTTCAATTGCTGTTTTTAGGTAGCTTATCCTTTGTAGTTTCATCAAAAAGTTCTGATCCATAATAAAAGTATAGCTGTTTATTTTAATTAATTGAATATTAAAGGGTATGCATGTTATCTATAACAGGCAACAGACATACCCCTTTTTTTATTTAACTTCAAAGGCGGTTGGCCTTTCTCCGTTTTCAGGATCGGTTTGTTGTGATTGGTATACCTCTCCTTTTTCATTTACCTTAACAAACCATTTGGTGTGAAACAGGGGAACCCACGTGTTGTAGTTTCCGTTGTAGTACCAACGCTTGCCTAAAAAATTAAATTCTATTCGTGTAACTTCACTCATTGTTTGTCTCCTTTAGGGTTTAGTTGTCGTATTTTATCATTTTTACAAAAAAAAGACCTTAGCAAAAATCGGTTTTAACAATTTTTACTAAGGTCATACAAACTACTTAATGTGGCCGCTGCAGCAGTACTTCGCCAACTTTAGACATAGGTATATTGTCATTTTGTTTTGTCAGTGGGTTATACATTTGTACTGTCAAACGCGGTGCAAAACGACCTGTCACTGCGTGAATATCAAGTGAAGCATTCATATGTTCTACAGAGGATGCTGTAAATTTATATGTGATGCCGTCAATTTGAATATCTTCACCTTGCGTTACTTTTGTGTAGTTTGGTTTTTTTACGTCGCTCATGTGCGTCTCCTTATCAGATTTGGTGTTTTACACTTGTATAATTATAAACTATTTTGCGCCAAAACGCTACTACTATAGGTTGTAGATACAGATTTTTTAAGCTATAATATGAAAACAAACAAATCTGAAATAAGGAGACAGACGTGAATAAAAATTTTTTTCGTGTGCTCTTGTTAGGGACACTGGGTTTAGTTATTGGGTTTGTGCTTTTGCTTGAATCAAGTATGCAAGGTACGTTAGCAGAAGTTACTGAGGCAGTAGAAGCGAATCCCACAGCTATTCCAGAAGTAGAGGTTGAGGAGGCTCCGCAAGAAAATTCCAATTCTGAGGTCAAGCCAGAACAAGATTCCAACATTCCTGAATTGCCTGACGGATCCTTTGACTTGCAGCAGACCTATATAATGACCTTGTCTGACACATCACAAGTATGTCAATATGAGGGGTCATTTTATTACGTAGAGGGGGATGTTTGGGATCTTTTGGATCAGTTTGGCAATGAGTGGAATCGCATAAACGTAGACTATCTTGTGGATCGCTATTTGCAGTCTGGTTTAGGCTGGTGGGCAAGCGGTAGACTTCCAAACTGGCTTTTTATCGATGTTGTGTACAACGATGGTGTGTTATACCTTCCCAATATCGAAATTGCCAATGTAGTTTCTTGTAAAGATACTCCTGAGACTATTGAAGCTATCTTTGAGATTATTGAAGTTACCTCAATGCCATGGGTTTCTATGGATGCACAATACGGAGGTGACTGGCGAACTGCACCCTTAGCTACTTTGAGGCAAAAGACATTTTTGGACGGTACAGTTTTAGCCAAGGGTCTTAGCCAGGACGGTAGGGTTATATATGCACTCATTCAAGCTGGCTTTGTGATGCCTCTTGAATTTATTGAACTTCCACCTGCTGACCCGCCTGTGTTTTTTGGTCCTGAGGTTAACGTCTAGTTAGTGTCTAATATAGCTCTTATGTATTTACAGAATTAACCGTAAGTACATAAGAGTTTTTTTTGTGAAAATTTATAATAATTCATAGTTCTGTTGTTTTTAAAGAAAAAAAAGGAGCTAAAACTTATGTTGTTTTTTTTACAACTTAAGCTTCAACTCCTTAGGGTCAGTTAAACTTTCATTTGTTGCAGAGCATCATTGATAGTCTGCACAATGTGCTCTTTAGAGATTTCAGGTGCAGGGTAGTCACCGCCGGCATTAATAGTCCACTGTCCCAATAACCGCTGCGTTTGTATATGATATGCAGTTACTGTAACGCTTGGATAACCGGCAACACCTGGTGTTTTGTAAGAGCCGTACCAGCGAGCGTCGATCTTTTGGGGAGCAATTGCGGTGATAGTGTCAGTAATGAATCTGATTAAGGCAATTGCCTTTTCACGGTTGTTTTCGGATTTTTGTTGTTTTTCCTGAAAGGCCTTTTCATACTAAACCTATAGTAGTATAATTGTGGTATTGAGAAATAATAACCAGATCAGTTAAATAAGGAGATAGTCATGATAAAGTTAGGAACAAAGTATTGGCCTAGTGGCGATTTATACGGCAGATATGAAACGGGAATGGCACGCTTAATGCTGAATGAAGCAGTTAAGACCCATTTTCAAGAACTCGTCCGGGTTTTTAAAGTCCTGCAGAAAAACCTGGATTTAACTCGTCTTTATGGGGATGTTCCTGCACGAAGAGACGAGCGTAGCCAGCTTATCGTCCAACTCAATTTGTTCTGCATTCAACAGGGTATCGGATCCTTCAACAATTTATGTGAAGGTTACCTGACCCCGGAGGAAGAAGATGCGTTAGTTAACATTATTCTGCATTCGCAAAATCCTTTGCAGCTGAATGCAAGTAATTAACACTAAGGCATCCCTTTCACAGTAGGCTACTTAATAGTTTGTACACAACTTACAAACGTTAGGTAGCCTTTTTTTGTGCATTTTTGTATTTGCATTTAAAAGTTTATACTGTTATTAAGACTTTAAATAAAAAAGGAGATAACTAAATGTGGATTTTAAACTTAATAAAAGAAGTACAGGAGGACGTAAGAAAGGGAAGAGCCCGTAAACAGGCAGTATATGACGACGTTTTACGTGTTTTGTCAGAGGGTCCTCCTTTTCACGCGTGGAGCATAACTGAAATTAGGAAAAAGTTGAGTAATCCCACATCAATTAACGACGTGCAGCAAGCTCTCAAAGCTATAATGAAGAAAAACCCGCGAGTTAAGTCAATAAAGCAGACTTTGTACACGTATAAGTAAAAATGTTCTACAATTAAAAAAATCAAGTAAAGGAGACGAAACATGTATATGCGCTTTATTAATCACACCTTTGGTTTGGAGAAGCATCCTCGGCTTGCAAAAGCTGTTGCTGTTGTTTTTCCTTTTGTCATGGTTGGTGGGATCTTAATTCTCGTTTGGTGATATAAGCTTAAGCATGAGTTGGTATTTTGGAACTAAACTCCAAACTACCAACTTTTTTTTTAGTTTAGGTTTTTAAAAGAAAAAGGAGTTAAAACTTAAGCTATTTTTTATAACCAAAATTTTAACTCCTTATTAGCTGCTTACCAATCTTCTGTGTTGAAAACGGTTCTTTTTATGCCTTCTGAGGTGAAATTGTGCGCTAGGTGAGTGACTATTGGGTATATTACTTGGTAGCCAAACAACCACATTATAATTGAATAGCGCATGCCTCCTGCAAAATGACCTAATACTGTTTTAATGCGCTCGTTTCTGCTGTACTTTTGCCACGAACTTTCTACAGCTATTATGTGATCAAGGGCACAATTTACCGAAGTTACTGTCGTAGCCATTCCCCAAACGTAAAAGGAATTAGTTAGAACACCTGTATTTGCAAGAACAGCATTAATCCCTATTATTACCGGGACTTCTACTGCAAGTTCTGCAAATAGTTTTACCTTTACATTGGTGCGTTGCAAGTACATTCCTACTACTACTGCTAAATACATTATTGCCAGACGTTGCCAGTGTTCCGCAGGATTTGTTTGGCATATTGTCATGATCAGAAAAAAGATCAGGTATCTATGTGTGAGTTCCTCTTCAGGGCACTTAAGTACATACCTAGCAAAAGGTTTTTTCTTTGGAGTATAATCTGGGTTTTTATCCCACTTTTGAATAACCCCAGTAATAAAGTCCTTTGTATATAATGGGCTTCGTAACAGATATATTAATACTCCAGCAACTATAGCTAGAAGAAGCTTTGTAACAGTAGGAGTACTAAGTGATTTCAAGATAAATTCCTTATTACCTATAGGAATAATCAGAGCTACTACTCCGAAAGCTAATAGAAACCTTATCCATTGTTCCTGGAACGTAGGCCAATCCCATTTGGTTGGTTTCCACGTTTTTTGTTTACGCATTTCGTTTACCTCTTTTGATGTAGGTTTATTTGTAGTTGTAATTATACTGTTTGGTAGGCATTTTGTAAACCTATAGTATTCATAATTGCTTTTTGAATTAAGTTGTATGCATTTGGGTGGTTAAAGCACTACCTATGTTATATACACAAAGTATTTAGTAGTAACTTACTTAAAACAACAAATATAATCCAAATTAGTAACCCTTTTGTCAGTAGTAGCAATATAGACTTAAACGTCAGCTTTTTTTTCATTAGATATTGAATGGTTATAGGGGCAAAAAGTCCTATTAAGCTGGCAACAAAAATAACCAGTTGTATTAAGTCTGAAATAGTTTCTATATCTTGGGGAACTCCATATGTAGAGCCACTATTTAAGCACATATCCTTATTATATATAGAAATTCTGTAGTGTAAATTTAAAGCTAGCTAATGTTACTTAAGTTTAGAGTTTAGCAAGTAGAATGAATGATTTTAGGGCTTCATCTTATTTAAACTGTTTTTTTTGAAAAAAATAAGGAGTTAAAACTCGAGTTGTTTTTTATATACAACTTAAAGTTCCAACTCCTTGCTAAATTAGTTCCAGTAATTTGTGATTACACGGATGATTTTTTCGACTTCTTGCTTTCGTAAGAACATGGACATTCCAAAGCCATCTTTTGTAAACCTATAGTGTAATAGTTTAGGAGAGTTACTTTTGGAGAGACAAATTGGGTAGCATTGATTGTTGTTGGCAGGGGTGGAGGGACTTGAACCCCCGACACCTGGTTTTGGAGACCAGTGCTCTACCAGCTGAGCTACACCCCTATACGTACTAGGCATTATTTATTTTACAGCAGTTTGTGTCAATGCCTTAATAGGTTTATTGCAAAATAATAGGTTCGGGCAACGGAATAGGTTTTTCTCTTATTGGAGCTTCTTCTAAATGAGTTGTTACCCTGAATTGAAAGCATTGGTAACCTTGATCATGCAGGTATGGTACTGTGTAGGCTCCTCGATAATTGTTTTGATTTTCTGAGTCTTGCGTTGAAAAAGTAAAATTTGCACAAAGTTCGTAATTTGTCGCATCTAATACTTTGTATTCATATAAAACATTAGTTTCCGGGTCACTTTTTGTAGAATTTGTTACCTTAATTTCTTCTAGAGTTTTTGGTAGGGCTTTATGTTCGGCAGTATAATTTTCAATAAAAAATTTTAAAGAGTTTAAATCGTTTTCTCTAATATTATCAAGTTCTTTACCTCGCTTAACGTTTGGACTGTCTCCAAATATATAGGTACCTCCAACCAACAGAGCTGTAATTACCATTAATACAACAACTGCCGCATAGTGCTTAAGCATTTACTTGTCTATCTTCCTTTACTTGATTTAAGTAGTAACTAAATACAAGTGCTGATACGACAAATACGGATAAAAGTTTTAAATTTATATTTGTTGTTACGTCTCCTGTTAGTAATCCAGCTACTTCTATAATAGTAATTACAATCATAGTTACAAAAGTTGCTATTAGTGTTCCATATATTAGTATTTTTCTTGATTTTAATGACCTCACCATAGGATCTTCTTTGGTTTTTTTAGCAATTTTTAAAAACAAGTAAGCAAAAAATGGAAACGTAACTATTAAAGCGGCTACTGCCCAAGTGCTTTCTGAAAAGGGGTCATTATTATAGGTATACGCTCTGTATCTTTCTGGTACAAAATAATTTATATAGCTGAATATGACAACTTGTGACGCTATAAAACTTACGTACATAGATATAAACATCATTATATGTAAAAAAGCGTCCCACATGCTTTGATAACCTTTTTGCTTTATAACTTCGGGCTCATATGGGGGAACTGGTAAATTTTTATCTGCATGCTCTAGAGCAAAGTTAATATCAGTAATTTTCCAACCTATTTGCTTTAGATTTTCTTTAATTTGTTGGTCAGAAATATCTTTTTTTCTATTTTCGTTTATATACTCAACAAGTTCTTTTGTAATCATTAATTTAAATTATATACATTTTATGTGGGAAAGTCTTTATAAGGTATTTTATTTGTGCAAATTTTAGTGGAGCCTGGGGAGGGAATTGAACCCTCGACTTCTTCCTTACCATGGAAGCGTTCTACCTCTGAACTACCCAGGCCTAGCAAACCAGGGAAATAGCTACATACTTTTATATAACTATTTCCCTGGTGCCGGGAGCAGGATTCGAACCTGCGAAGGCATGCGCCAACAGTTTTACAGACTGCTCCGTTTGACCGCTTCGGTATCCCGGCGTAATGGAGCCTGGAAGGAGACTCGAACTCCTGACCTGCCCCTTACAAGGGGGCTGCTCTACCAGCTGAGCTATCCAGGCAGTTAGTGCTTTATGCATAGTGTTTCTGATGCAGCTTACACATCCTATTCCTTTAAGTTCACACTGCGCATAGACTTGTAAAGTTTATCAAATGCTAAAGGATTCTACCATATTGCTTTTGAATGCTTGTGTGCTTTTTGTTCTAATTTATTTTGCTGCAATTTTCCTTTATAATTTTTTTATTACAAATCAACATACTTGGAGGCTACAAATGGACATGCATGTAAAGAAGCATCGTGGTCTGGTTAAAAAGAAAGGGCAAGACCAAAAAATTGGAGTAAATAGAACCACCGTTAAAGTCAACGGTTGGAATGGTTCCGGATCATTTCGTATTGCTGTGCGGGGGAGAATTTCTCAAAGCAGCCTTTTACGAAAAATCGGGCGTATTATTCCTATAGATTTAGGTCCCTATACCGATAAAGTTCCACATATTGAATAAGCCACCAAGAGGGGACAAAATGATTGCTTAATTTTTTAAAGCTCAAGGCAGATTCTTTGTTTAGTTTCTTCAAAGATTTCTGCCTTTTTTTTCTGCAAACACTTTCAACAAAGCAATTGCAAATAATTTAATAAAATGATAAGGTCATAAAGCTATGTCAAAAGTATGCGCACTATGCGAAAAAAGTTATTTAAAAGGCAATTCAGTTCCACGTGGTATAGGTCGACGTGTAACAAATAGAGCCATAAAACGCCAACAGGTGAACTTAAGAAACAAGAAGTTTAATATTGGTGGTACTTCTGTACATATGCGTATTTGTTCTTCGTGTTTAAAAAGAATTAAAGTAGAAGAAAAAGCTGTAATAAATGAGAAAAATGCAAAGTTAGTATCTTATACTGACTCGGATGATTCTGTAGAAACTTCTGAAAACTAATTTTTTAAGCGTTTGTTAAGTATCCGTTAGAAAAATCTTTCCAATTCATTTTATTTTTCCCCTCAACTTGTAGTTCGTTTATTTTAAGTTTGTTTACGCTTGTGATTTCTGCAGAATATATTTTTACTGTTAAATTTGTATTTTTGTCTTTTTTTAGTTTTGGTGGATTATTTTCTAGTGTAGCGATTTTGCTGTTTTTATTAATTTCCTCTAAAGTAGTCCAACTTATTGGCCAGGGATAATAAGCTCTAATTTCTTGTTCTATTTGCTGAACAGGTTTTTCCCAGTTTATTTTTGCGTCTTCTTTATATATAAAAGTATGTTTTGGATGAGTTAGTGAGTACGTATATGTTGCTTCAATATTATTTTGAGGTTTAGGTGTTAGTATATTTTTTTCATACTGGTTTAAAACTTCGGGTAATTTTTCTGCTGCTTTATTAAATAGAGTAGAGTAGAGGTCTTGCGTAGTTTCGGTTCCTTTTAACTTGTATTCAAATTGAAATAAAGTATCCCCAGTATCCATTTCTTTATCCATTACATAGTAGGTGACACCTGTTATTTTATCTCCATTTTTGATGGCAGCTTGTACTGGGCTTGCACCCCTATAGTAAGGAAGCAAAGAAAAGTGAATATTTACTAATTTTAATTGAGGTGTATTAATAATTTTTTCAGGAAGTATGTAACTGTAGTCTGCAACTACTCCTACTTCCACATTATTACCTAAAAGTGCGTTTTGTATATTTAACGCTGTGTTTGGTATTTTAGGATTGCCGGTTACAATTTGTACTCTATTATCCATAGCCCATTTTTTTACTGCAGTTTCTTTTACAGTTTGTTTTCTTCCCACTTTTACATCCTCTTTAGTGACACATAACACCAAACTAAAGCTATTATTTAAAGCCTCTAGTATGGGTATTGATCTGTCTGATGTACCGAAAAAAGCAACATTCATTTTAAAAAATTTAACCTTTCATTAGTGAGTCCAACTCTTTTTCAGTTAATGTTTCTCCAATTGTTTTTGAGGTAAATAATATTCCGTTTAGGTGATCTACTTCGTGTTGAATTACTCGTGCAAAAAATCCTTCTGCTTTAATTTTAATTTTTTCACCCTTTTCATTAAGTGCAATTACTTTAACTCTTTTGGCTCTTTGAACTTTTCCATATGTATCTGGAATACTTAAGCAGCCTTCCCACTTAATATCTGTTGCGTCTGACATGCTAGTGATTTCAGGGTTTATTAGTACATATTCTTTAAATGACTCTATTTCGCTGTCTTTAGATGTAGCGTATTTTCTTACGATACAAACTCTTTTGTTAATTCCAATTTGTGGTGCGGCTAGCCCAGCACCTTCGGGGTTTCGCTGTGAGCGTAATGTATCTAAAAGATTTGCAACTAATTCTTGTACGTTTTCATTTGCACCTACTGGGGTGCACTTTGCGTTTAATATTTCGTTTGGAGCCTGTATTACAGGTACTTTTGCCATTGATGTATTTTAACATTTACAAGGTGTTTTGACACTATGGGGCTAAAAAGCAGGCTTGAGATGGGGGAGTTAATTTAGTAAGGATTTTTATGTTTATAAGCAAAAAAAATCTGGAGGTAGAGAATTAATTTTTAACGTTTTACCGTTGCAAACTAATATCTCTACGCTCCAGTTAGGGTAAGCTATTTGAGGAAGTTGATAAATGTTTCAACTGCCGGAGTAGCCCACCATCCGAGTACGACTGAGGTGCCAAAGGCCATTACCAAGAAGAACATGTTGAGGCTCATTAGGATGTAGCGCTTTTGAGCTGCCAACAATATGGATACGAGCACTGCCATAATTGAACCTGCTACTAATCCGCCGCCTAAAATGATGGCGTTAGTTGATCCGGTGATGATGGCGATATTGAAGCTGGCGCCATATTGCGAGAATGCAAACAGCGCATAGCCGATCCACCACCACATGCCGATACCTACCAACATGTTGCCAAACATTCTTACCAAGGCCACGCCAATTCTTGTTTTCACAAAGAAGGCATACAGCAAGGTCACGATGCTTGGTGTCAATCCGCCCCAGAAAAGGATAGGATTTTCCACAATGGCGATGTCGAGCTGAGGCAGGCTAATGGGCAAGGCGAGTGCGAACAGGGCACCTACACCGCAGATCAAAAGCCAAATCAGCAAAAAGCCCCATTTCAACGCTTTTTTTGTGCCGGCGGAAATGATGGATCTGGCTGTTACAGGCGTACGCGCAGGTGTCACAGGTGTCGCAGGTCGTGGCGTAGCCGTTGCTGGATTTGCTGCGGGTACTGGCGTAGGTGCAGGTGCAGGCGTGCGGTGCGACTTAGGTACTTGAGACATATTGGCCGCTGGGGGAACCAGGGAAGCGCCTCGTTTCTTTTGAATTCTTTCCACGAGCTGCTTCATTGTTCCCGTTGCAGGCAGTCCATTGTCTTTACATACCTTCTGGTAGTGGTTATACAACGCTGTACCTGTAATTGGCGTAATGTCTATGCCCTCATCCAAAAGCCTTTTTTTCAACGCTGCGGTACCACCATTTTGGCTAAGTCCAAAGTGTGAACAAAGCGCCATCAAGTAATGGTACTCTTTGTACGGTTGTGAACTAAAATCGAAAGCCATGACTATTTATCTCCTTATGTACTATGAATTGTGTCTTACTATCTATCACGTGATATCCTAATTATACCCCTACTATAGGGTATTGGCAACAAACATGTACCTTTATATTAAGCACTATTTAGTTCTACCTATAACAAAAACTCCAAATTTAGTAATAACAGCATAAAGTTGAGTACTAAATTAGGTTTTTGCTTTATTTAAAGGGTTAAAAGCTATGATTTTTTTAACTTAGTTGGTACACTCACCTTGTATGTTGGACAGGTTTTTTGGGTTATTCTCCCACGACATTGGCATAGATTTAGGCACCGCTAATACTCTTGTATATGTTAAAGGTAAGGGTATTTTAATTCGCGAGCCCACTGTAGTTACCATTCATAAAAAAACCAAAGAAGTTTTGGCGGTAGGAGCAGAAGCAAAACGAATGCTTGGAAAAACTCCTTCTACCATTACGGCTATTAGACCCCTAAGAGATGGTGTTATTTCTGACTTTTATGTTACTGAAAAAATGCTTGCTTACTTTATTAGAGCTGTTCATGACACCCCCTCAAGGTTTCCTAAGGTTCCTCGTCCTAAAATAGTTTTAGGGGTTCCGTCGGGAGTTACTTCTGTAGAAAGAAAAGCCGTTATCGACGCAGCACGCAATGCGGGGGCTCGCCAAGCTTTTTTGCTTGAAGAACCCATGGCGGCAGCTATTGGTGCCGGATTACCTATTCATGAACCAAAAGGTACTTTAATTGTTGATATGGGTGCCGGGACTACAGAAATTGCAGTAATTTCTTTAGGTGGGTTAGTTTTAAATAGGTCTTTGCCTGTAGCAGGAGATGAGTTAGACCAAGCTATAGTTGATTACGCTAAGCAAAAGTACAACATGCTTTTAGGAGATCGTACTGCTGAAGAACTAAAACTTCGTATTGGAACTGCAATAGAGCAACGCAACGATCCTGACTTAAAAGCAATGATGAGCGGAAGAAATTTAAAAAGTGGTTTGCCTAAATCGGTAGAAATTACCGGTTCTGAACTACGTGAGGCATTAAAGATTCCGGTAAATACAATTATTGGCGCTATTAAAGATGTAATAGAAGATTCTCCTGCAGAACTCGTTCCTGATATTTTGCGTCACGGTGTTTATTTGGCGGGAGGTACGTCTCAACTTCCTGGATTAGATAAACTTATGTCTACCGAGTTAAAGGTTCCAGTACATATAATAAAAGATCCTATGACTTGTGTTGTTAGAGGTTGCGGTTTAGTGCTAGAGAACAACTTATTACTTGAGCGTTTACAAATAGCAAAAGGGTAATAAATTGGTGTTAAAATACGACAATGAGATGGCTATTAGTAAGTATAATTGTTTTATTGCTTGCAACAATTGGCATATTAAATCCTATTGAGAACGTTTTTCAGCGTTTTTCTTCCCCCCTGCAGTACGGTTTAAAAACTATAGCTTTAGATACGCGCGGAGGTGTTAGCTTTTTTGTAAACTTGAAAAATATAAAAGATGAAAATTTTGAACTGCGTTCTCAAATTCAGCAGCTTCAATCTGAAGTAAATGAATTAAAATGGGCACGTGATGAAAATAAAGTATTAAAAGAGCAACTGGGTTTGGTTGAAGAGGGTTTATTTTCTAGAGAGCTGCTTTTAAGTAATGTTTTAGGTAACCCCAATGATACCTCTGGTGAAACAATAATTTTAGATAAGGGTTTTAGACAAGGTGTTTCAATTGGGAGCAACGTTGTGGTTGGAAGTTATTTAGTGGGAGTAGTAGATGAAGTAAGTTCGGAACGAAGTGTGGTTAAACTTATTACATCGCCATCTGTTTCAATTACGGTAATAGACATAGATATAAGCAATAAAACAGAGGGACTAGCAAGAGGTCAATTTGGCACATCAATTGCAATGACGAGAATTCTTCCAAATGAAGAAATAAATGTAAATGATATTATTGTTACATCAGGAAAGGATGGCTTATTTGAGCCAGGTCTTATTGTAGGAAAGGTTGCGAGTGTAAGCGAAATATCTGCTGAGCCCCTTAAAAACGCTTATTTAGATATATTGGTAGACATTTCTAATTTAAATAGAGTTTTTGTGATTTTAAATGAATAAAGTAATTTTTTTAGTAGTGTTGAATTTAATACTAGCTTTGTTTCAGGATTCATTTCTTCCTGTGTTATTGGGTGCTTCTTTCGCTCCTAACCTAATTTTTGCATATGCATACTCATTTACCCTTTTAGGCTTAAAAGATACTTCTTATTTGAGTCTTTTTATTGGTGGAGTTTTACTGGACTTGCTAGGATTGCCTGTTTTAGGAACTTCTTCTGCCGTTTTTATTATATTATTAACTTTTTCACACCTATTAAATAAATATTTATTACAGGGGTTTTCTCTTCATTTAATATCATGTGTTGGCGCACACATACTGTATTTGTATGTAGTCAATGGGTTTTCAGTAAGTTGGTCTTTAAGTCTTTTATTTGGTGGCTTATTTACGTTAGGTTTAAGTTTTATTTTTTCCTTTATTAATAAAAAAACTTTATTTAGAATAATTGATTCATCGTACATACAACTTAAATTCAAGAATTTATAAATGTATTTAGAATTTTTTGAAGAAATAAATAACTTCACTCCAAAAAAAAGAACCAACCGTTTTGGCGAATCTTTTTCGTTTATTGGAGAAGAAACTCCCCTATCTTCTAAAGAAACCGCACATGCAATAAAGGATTCTTTAAAGTTGCGTAGAACTTTGCTATTAGCTTTTGTGGTTTTAATTTCACTAGTTATTTTTGTAGGCAAGGCATTTTCTTTACAAATTATTCAAGGAGCAGAGCATGCTGCAATGTCAGATGGAAACAGAATTAGGCTAGTTAATGTTCAAGCAGAGCGTGGCTTAATTTATGATACTGAAGGCAAAGTTTTAGTGAGAAACAAGCCTTCTTTTATAGTTGATTTAAATACTTCATTATGCGACCGTTTAGATTCAGAAGATTCTAGTTTTCCAAGCTGCGCCAAAGTAATTGAGGACGTTTCTGCTTTTATAGATATAGAAGTAAATGAAAAAATAAAAGAGTTAGAAAGTGGTCGTTTATCAGTTGTTTTAGCCACAGATGTTGATAAGCAGGATTTGTTACCCTTGGAGGCTAACTTGAGTAGGTTTCCAAGTGTAAGTATTACTGCACTTCCTCAACGTGACTATGTTTTTGGCACTTCTATGGCACACATTTTAGGGTACGTGGGTTTTGCTGACACGCCTTTTCCAACAATAGAAGGAAAACTGGGCTTAGAGCAGAGTTATAATCAACTTTTGTCTGGTTTTCCCGGTAGCCGAATAGTTCAAGCTGATTCCTCGGGGCAAGCACTTACAGTTATTTCAGAAAGAAAAGCAGTTCCTGGTCACACATTAAAGCTAAACATACATGCGGGATTACAGCAAAAGGCGCATGAAGTGCTACAAAACGCAGTAAACAATGAAGAGGGTACCGCTATTGCAGGTGCAATTGTGGCACAAGATCCTAAAACAGGAGGTGTACTTGCTTTAGCTAGTTATCCATCCTTCGATCCTAATGAGCTATCTGGCGGAATATCTGTTGCACGTTTTAATGAATTGTTTAGTGATCCAAATGCGCCTTTTTTTAATAGGGCTATTGCAGCTACTTATCCACCAGCTTCAACCTTTAAAATGGTTTTAGCAGCTGCTGCGTTAGAAGAAGGTACGATATCAAAATATACTTCTATATTTGATCCCGGTTATATTCAAGTAGGTTCATATCGTTTTAATAATTGGAACTTAGGTGGTCATGGAGATGTTGATATTATAAGAGCACTTCAAGTAAGTAATGATACGTTTTTTTATACTGTTGGTGGGGGCTATAATGGCGTTAAAGGATTAGGTATAGAGGCTATTTCTAGCTGGGCAAACAAATTTGGGTTTAGTCGCAAACTAGGTATTGATTTAAACGGAGAAGTAACTGGTTATATGCCTGACGGAGAGTCTCGAGAGTGGTATTTGGGGGATACTTACATTTCTTCAATAGGGCAAGGTGATGTTTTAGCCACCCCATTGCAGGTAAACGCTTTATCTATGTACTTCTCTAATGGTGGAAAGATATATAAGCCAACTATAGTAAAAGAAATTGATGGCATATCAACTGCTCGTATTGAGATTATTTCTAAAGATGTGGTTTCGCACGAAAACTATGAATTAGTACGGCAAGGAATGTTAAAAGCAGTGGAGCCCGGTGGCACGGGTTACCCTTTTTTTGATTTTCCTCAAAAACATAATGGCATTCGTGTAGCAGGTAAAACGGGTACTGCTGAGTTTGGTGCAAGAGATAATGAAGATACACACGCTTGGTTTACTGTTTTTGGACCTTATGATAACTCTGATGCCAGTATTGTTTTGACTGTGTTTTTAGAAAAAGGTGGCTCGGGTTCAGATGACGCCGCACCTTTAGCAAGGGAGTTATTTGATTATTGGTTTGAGAATAAACAGTTCTAATATTCCTAGAAATTAAAATGTTTTATTTTGATAGGTAAGCTGTAAGTTTTAATGTGTGTTTAAGCTTATTAGTACAAACTCTTCTTCGTATCCAGCCAAGTTGTTTCGGTTACAAAAGCCTCCTAAAGAATTTTACTTTGCAGGTGACTTGCGCTGTTTTAGTATGAAAACTGTTGGGATAATTGGTAGCCGAAGGCCAACAGAGTATGGAGTGAATGTTGTACGTTATTTGGTTCCCAAATTTGTTGAGAAAGGTTTTTTAGTTGTTTCCGGGTTAGCTTCTGGAATTGATTCACTAGCCCAACAAACAGCCTTACAGGCGGGAGGATCAAGTATTGGCGTGCTCGGTTATGGGTATAAATTCATGCAAAAAGATACAACTGCAAAACTAGGAGTTGAGTTGACTAAGACGCATAGCAGTGGGGTTATTTCTTGCTTCAGACCTTATGAATACCCAAAAAAGTGGACCTTTATAAATAGAAATTCTATAATTGCCGGCCTAAGCGACTTATTGGTAGTTATAGAGGCAACGGTACACAGCGGAACAAATTACACGGTTAATGCTGCTTTAGAGCTAGGTATAGATATTTATGCAGTTCCTGGTAGTATTTTTTCGCACAATAGTAAGGGTACTCATTTGTTAATAAGAAATGGTGCCCATTTACTTAGTGACATAAACGACCTATAGTGGTAGAATGCGTAAACATTCTAACAAGGAGAAGTAGCTATGTTACGAAACAAATTGTTTTTTGGTTTACTTTTGCTGGTTGTAGTTTTGACAGGCTGTCAGGTAACGCAAGCAGTAGAACAAGGAAACCCAACTGAAATCGCGGAAGCAGTAGCAACCGAAGGTGACAAGGCTCAGAGTAGTGAGTTTTCGAACTTTGTAATTGGCAACTCAGGTCTGATCACTTCAGATAATATTGGGAACATAATTTTCGTATTGGCGCTTGTTATCGTGTTTTTTGTTGCGGTAGGAGGTCTTGCTGCATACCTTGGGTTTTTCGATAAAAATCCTGGACGACACCGTAGCTGATAACTAAGTGAATTTGGGGGTTATAGTATGTATAAACAAATACGCATACTGTAATCCCTTTTTTTTATATTTTGACAATTTTAGTTCTTGCGGTATTCTTTTTTAGATGAAGTTGGTAATTGTGGAATCTCCCACAAAAGCTAAAACACTCTCTAAAATACTTGGAGAGGATTATATAATAAAAGCATCAATGGGCCATATTAGGGATCTACCAAAAAAGAAATTGGGGGTTTCTGTAGAAGATGGTTCTTTTTTGCCTGAATATGAAATTCCTTCAAAATCAAAAAAAGTAATAACAGCTTTAAAAAAAGATCTAACAGATGTAGATACTGTTGTGTTAGCCACAGACCCAGATAGAGAAGGGGAGGCGATTGCTTGGCATTTAATGCAAGCTTTAACTACCTCTAAAAATAAGAAAAGCTTAAACTTTGAGCGCGTGGTTTTTCATGAGTTAACCAAAGAAGCAGTAGAAGCTGCGTTTTCACATCCTGGAAAACTTAATATTGATTTAGTAGATGCACAACAAGCAAGAAGAGTGTTAGATAGACTAGTTGGCTATAAACTGTCGCCTTTATTATGGAAGAAAGTGCGCTATGGCTTATCGGCAGGAAGAGTTCAAAGTGTTGCTGTACGTTTAATAGTAGAGAAAGAACGTGAGCGTAATGCATTTAAACCTGAAGAGTACTGGACCCTAGACGGTCTTTTTGAAAATAACGCTAAAGTTGAACTAAAAGCAAGTTTGTTTGAAAAAGATTCTAAAAAACTTGAAATAAAAACCGAAAAAACTGCTAAAGAAATAGAAAAAGATTTGAAGGATGCTACATTTTTAATAGCACAAGTTAAAAAGTCTGAAAGAAAAAGAAAACCAGGAACCCCTTTTAAAACATCGACTTTGCAGCAAACAGCCGCAAATACTTTAGGATTTTCTGCCAAGCGAACAATGAGTGCCGCTCAAAAGTTATTTGAAGCGGGGCATATTACATATCATAGAACAGATTCGCTTTCTTTAGCTCCTCAGTTTGTAGAAGCAGCTAGAAATTTCGTTAAAAAAGACATTGGTGCAAATTTTGTACCCGAAAACGCAGTAGAGTATAAGACCACAACCAAAAATGCTCAAGAAGCACATGAGGCTATCCGTCCAACTGACGTAAAATGCTCTCCAAAGGACAAAAAAATTACAGGCTTATCTCTAGATGAGAAAAAAGTGTACTCACTGATTTGGAGACGCTCCATAGAGAGTCAAATGGTGCCGGCAGTGTATGATCAGACATCAATAGTTATAGGATCAAATAATGGGTACAATTTTAAAGCTTCAGGGTCTGTGATTAAATTTGATGGTTGGCTAGCAATTGGTAAAAAATACGGTTTAGATGCAGATAAAGAAACTCTTAACGAGTTGCCTGATTTTTCCGAAGGTGAACAAATGGCTTTAAAAAATATTATATCTGAGCAGCATTTTACTCAACCTCCTGCTCGTTACTCTGATGCTACTTTAATAAAAGCCTTAGAAGAATTAGGTATTGGTAGACCTTCAACTTATGCTCCTACAATTTCTACAATTATTGCGCGTGGCTATGTTCATAGAGAGCAGCGCTATTTTTACCCTGAAGACGTGGCTTACGTTGTTAATGACTTATTAATAGAGCATTTCGACAACATTGTGGATTATGAATTTACTGCACAAATGGAAGAAAAGTTCGATAAAATAGCTGAGGGTCAACAAGATTGGATACCTATGATTAAAGACTTTTACACCCCATTTGATAAGATTTTGGAAGAAAAAGACAAAGAACTACAAAAGGCAGATGTAACAAAACTGGGTGAAAGTGAAGAAAAATGTCCAGAATGTGGAAAAGTGTTATACATAAAGCTAGGGAAATATGGTAAGTTTTTGAGCTGCTCAGGATTTCCTGATTGCGAATACGCAAAACCAATTGATGAAGAGCAACCAAAAGATGAAAACGGGAATCCGGTGGAAGATTTTGGCAAATGTGAAAACTGTGAGGATGGTACAATGATTTTAAAGCAAGGAAGATTTGGTAAGTTTTTAGCTTGCAGTAATTATCCTAAATGCAAAACCACTAAACCGTATTTGGATAAAATAGGTATGGATTGTCCCCAGTGCGAAGATGGGGAAGTTATTGTTAAAAAAGCTAAAGGGCGTGTTTTTTATGGATGCAGCAATTACCCTAAATGCAAATACGCAAGCTGGAAAAACCCCTTGCAAGGCAAAGATGATGAAGATGCCTCTGATTTAGATTAACCTAAGGCAATGGAAAATTTTTACACAACTGTTTCACTTCATTTTCAATCGTTTTTAAATCTTTATTATCTTTTATTTTTTGTTTAAACACTTTTCTTGGTTTGTCTGTTTCAGTTGGAGTTATATTAATTGCTATATTTACAACTTCATTTATCCAATGCGCTATTTGTCTCATTTCTCTTTCCTTCATGCCTCTTGTAGTAATAGCGGGAGTCCCTAAACGTAGCCCTGATGGATAAAATGGAGAACCGGTATCATATGCAACTGTGTTTCTATTGCAAATAATTCCTGCATATTCTAACGCCCAGGCCGCATACCATCCATCTGTATTTTTGTTTTGTAAGTTTATTAAAAGCAAATGTTTGTCTGTTCCTCCTGTAATAACGTTTAATTCATGTTTCATAAGTTCTTCCGAAAGTATTTGTGCATTTTTTATTACTTGTGTTGCGTATTTTTTGAATTTAGCCGATTGCGCCTCTTTTAGTGCTACAGCTATTCCTGCAATGCTGTGATTCATAGGGCCTCCTTGTAACCCTGGAAACACTGTTTTGTCGATTCTCTCGCTTAATTCCTTTTTAGAAAAAATTAGAGCACCAATTGGACCCCTAAGTGTTTTTCTAGTTGTCATTGTTACAATATCTGCGTATTCAAAGGGGGAGTCATTAACACCTGCTGCAACTAAACCCGCTTCGTGTGCAATATCTGCCATGTAGTATGCCCCCATCTTTTTAGCTATTTTACCCATTTTTTTATGATTTATTTGTCTTGGATATGCTGTTCCGCCGGATATAATTAACTCTGGTTTTGTTTTTTGTGCAATTTGTTCAACATTTTCATAATCAAATTGCATAGTGCTAGGGTCTACCTGGTAATAAACCGGGGAAAATATTTTAGATGTCATACTAACTTTTTTTCCATCAGGCAATTTCCACCCATGTGACAAATGCCCGCCATCATATAAGTACATTGAAAGCATTTTGTTGCCTGGTTCAAGTAAAGCAAAATAAACGGCTAAATTAGCAGAACTTCCTGTAGGTGCTTGTACATTTACATCCCATGCATCGGCATTTAGTTTAAACAACTTTAGAGCTCTTTTTTTTGCCTCTAATTCTATTTCGTCAATATATTTGTTGCCCTGGTAATATCTTTTAGTTGGCTGTCCTTCGGAGTACTTGTTCATTAGTACAGAGCCTACTGCTTTTTTCACGTTTTCAGAAACATAGTTTTCTGAAGGAATCATTTGAAGTTGTTCTGTTTGTCGCTTTTCTTCACTTTTAATTAAGTTAAAAATTTTGTCTTGCTGTTTCATTTTGGCAATTATACACCTGGTTGTGCTTACAAATTATTGTTATATTTTAACTAGAGACTCAAATACTAAACCCCACGGAGGATAGTATGTTTTCTTTAAATGGATATAGCCTGCTAAATTTAATCTTAGTGCGAAAACACACTTTGGGAATTTTTAGCTACGGTGATTCAAAAGAGAGATTTAGAATTGTTCAAACAGAAGTCAAGCCAAGAAAATCAAAGTTAGCTTGGGTTTGTGCTCGCTCAGGGAATGAAGCGCTGAATGCATTTGAATCTGAAAATGGAGAAACAATTTTGGAAATAAACGGTTTATATCTTCGTATACCGTTGAGTGCAGAAAGTTTTGACCCCAATGTGCATAAAGAGCATCCTGACAATTTGTTTTTGGATATAGCTACTGCGTTAAACAAGAAAAAAAAGTATGAACATGCGCGTTACTTGATTCATGCTGTTTCGTTTAGCTATTGATCCAAATTAGTAGAAGAATGTTGTAATAAGTTTTTTACAATATTCTTCTGCTCTTTTCTTTTTAAGTTAAATATGTTAGTCTGCCCTGGTAAATCTTGCATCTTCTTGGTTTCAAAGTTGAAACCTGCAAGTGCGCGTAAACTTCTAGAAAGTAAACGCTAAAGTAATAAAGGAGGCTGTATATTTGTAAATAAACAGTCCTCCACGAGAGGATTTTTTTATGGCTAAAAATTATAATGTACCAAAAATTGAAGAATTGTTAGATGCAGGTGTTCACTTTGGGCATCAAGTACGACGTTGGAATCCAAAGATGGAGCCCTATATATATTCTGTAAAGAAGAATATTCACGTTATTGATTTAGAAGAAACTCATAAAGGCCTAAAAAATGCATGTGAGTTTTTGTATGAAACTGCTGCAAAAGGCGGCCAAATTGTTTTAGTTGGAACTAAGCGTCAAGCCCGGGATATAGTAGCTCTGGAAGCAGCTCGCTGTGGTGCTTTGCATATAACAGAGCGCTGGTTAGGTGGAACAATAACTAACTATAGAATGATTAAACAAAGTATCGATCGTTTAGTTGACTTAAAACGTAAACGAGAAGCAGGTGAACTTAAACGCTATACAAAAAAAGAACGCTTATTAATAGATAGAGAAATAGAAAAGCTTGAAAAGTCTGTAGGAGGTTTAGTAGCTTTAAAAGGCCAACCCGATGTAGTCGTAGTTATTGATGTAAGACGCGAAAAAACTGCTGTAAGGGAGTCAAATATGTATAAAGTACCTGTTGTGGCTTTAGTAGATACAAATTCTAACCCAACGGGAGTTAAGTATGTGATTCCTGGCAATGATGATGCTATAAAATCTATAGCAGTACTTGTGAAAGCTATATCTGATGCGATAGAAGCAGGCTATAAAGACTTTGCAAAAAACGCAGAAAAAGCAGTATCTAAAGTTGATAAAAAAGACACTCTTAAGAAAACTGTAGATAAAGTTGAAGAGGTTGAAGAGGTAGAAATACCCGCGGATGCCGTAGAGGTTGACGTTAAAGAAGACGTTGAAGAAGAGCAAGTAAAAGTTGTGGTGGATGAAGTATTAGAAGTAAAAGAAGCTAAAGAAGACGATTCAAAAAAAACTAAAACTGCAAAGAAAACAAGTAAAAAGAAGTAATAATTAGTTAATTTTGAGGAGAAACTATGTCAATTGATGTCGAAAAAATTAAACAGATTAGAGAAGAAACCGGTGCGGGTGTAATGGATGTAAAGCAAGTGCTAGAAGAATTCAACGGAGATGTTGAAAAGGCCAAAGCAGAATTAATGAAAAAGGGTTTGGCTAAAGCTGCAAAAAAATCAGAGCGTGAAGCTTCAGACGGGCTAATTTTCTCTTATATACATGCCGGTGGGAAAGTAGGTAGTATGATTCACTTAGCATGTGAAACCGATTTTGTTGCAAAAACAGATGATTTTCAGAATTTATGTAAAGAAATTGCAATGCAGGTATGTACTGAAGAATCTCAAGACGTTGAAGATTTGTTAAAAGCAGAGTACATGCGTGATTCAAGTAAAACTATTTCTGATTTAATTGCCGAAACAATTGCAAAGCTTGGTGAAAACATTGAATTAAGAAACGCCGTTAGATTCTCTATTAGAGACTAATTTGGTATTATTTTAATTAAATGTCTGCCTCCAAACCTAACTCAGAATTAGTAAAGGAAGAATTAGCAAAGCATTTTAAAGTTGCAGATGCTTCTATAGATCGTTATATTAATCTTTTTGCATTTAACTTTGCTTTAAGTCACTTTGAAGATGACGCTAGAAAAATCTTTTACGAATTAGCCGCAAAAAAGGATTATAAATCTCTTGAGGATCTTATTTATCTTAGAATACCCAATTTTGATACGTTGTTAAAAAATGAGTTATTAAATAGTTTAAAGGTGACTCATGAGTGAAAAAATGCCTCCATATGATACACAAGAAACTTTAATTTATGCTTTAGACCCTGTGTCTACTGAAGAAATGGCTCAAGCCTTTTTTGCACAAGTAGACTCTGAGGCTATTGCCAAAATACACCCAAGTGAAGCAGGTAAAAATGCCGATATTATAGTAGACGAAATAAATAGGGGCATACCTCAGTTAGAAGACGCCATTTCGTCACAAATGAACGAAGATATTCAAACAGGCTTAGTTTCAAAAGAAACGGTGGAAGAGGCAAAATATTCCGCATTGGCAACAGCAACTACTTTATCCTCGCGTTCTACAACAATTGGAAACTTTAAACAAAAAGTGACTTTAAGCTTAATGGCTGGAGTTGCACTTTTCACATCTGCTTGTGGGGGTAATGCGGTTTCTCCCGAGCAAGCTGCTTTAGAAGAGTTTACTAATCCTACTACAACCAGTTTAGTTGAAGAAGAGCCTTCTGCCATTGCCAATAGCAATGAAATTTACGCCACAAGTGCTGTCAAATCTCCCCAACTTGCACCTGAAATAACGCCACCTGCAGCTGTTGAAGAAGAAGCTGGAGAAGAACTGTCTACAATAAGTTTTGCAGAAGAGCCCTCCTCACAAGAAACTGCTTCAATTGCCGAAACAAGTGTAGACGAACCTGAATTTGATGAAGCTTTAAAAACCTATGAAGCGCAAGTATATGCAGAAGCACTTCGACCAAATGAAAAGCCTTACGTAGAGCAGGAATATGTTGGTCAGTGTGGTTTAGCCGTTGCCGCTATGTTGCTGGCAGAATTTAATTCTAATGCTTATAGTAGTCCTGAGTTTGCATTAAATTTAGTTGAAACTAGTTACAGCTATTTAGTTGATGGGGAGACTTCTCAGGTAAGATTGGGTGATTTGTATAACGTTTTAACTGCGAGTGGTTTTTCTGAAGCAACAACCGGGTACAATTATCATTTGTACGATAACCTTAATTATCATTTTTCGCAGGAAGGTGCCGGGCCTTTGGTAGTGCTAATAGATAATGACTACCCAAACGCAGAAGGTAGTCCTGTTCCTAATCATTATGTAATTGTTGATGGAGTTGCCGAAATTGACGGGTCACGTTATGTGCGCGTTAGAGATCCTTATAGAAATGCAAATGTTGTAGAACCTGCGGTAGGAATGAAAACTATTCCTGTGGGTGCTATTCCTGATGGGGTTGGCTATATGCTTCCTGAAAGTACTTACTTTAATGCTGCTAAAGGTGGGTATAATCCGGGGCAGGGAATAGATGTTTTCCCTAATGGAATCCCCGCTGGAGGAAATAAATAACTTAAGGTAGAATCACATAGATGCAAACTTTGGAATTAAAAAAGAAATTAAATACGAGTATAGAGTTTTTATCTGAAGAGCTTACAAAGCTTAGAACAGGTCGTGCTACGCCGGGGTTAATAGAAAACATAACTGTTAATGCTTATGGAGCTAACATGACTATTAAAGAAGTAGGTTCTGTTACGGTACCTGATTCACAGCTGTTGGTAATTTCACCTTGGGATAAATCTTTACTTAAAAATATTGAAAAATCTATACGGGAATCTGACTTAAATTTAAACCCTGTTGTAGATGGCGATATCGTACGAGTTTCAATACCGTCACTTACCGAAGAACGTAGAAAAGAGTTTGCGAAAATTGCTTCTTCTAAAGTTGAAGAATGTAAACAGGCTATTAGAAACGTGCGTCAGGATGCAATGAAGGCAATTGATAAAAAGTATGCAGATAAACTAATTGGTGAGGATGAAAAGTTTACACAGCGTGAAGAAGTAGAGGATGTTGTAAAAGAATATGTATCAAAAGCTGAAAGTTTAGGCGAAGCCAAGAAAAAAGATATTTTAACGGTTTAAACACTAATGATTGCTTTATTAATTTTCATCATAATATTATCCGTACTAGTTTTGGTTCACGAGTTTGGCCATTTTTATGCTGCACGTAAAAATAATGTTCAGGTAGAAGAGTTTGGTTACGGTTTACCGCCAAAAATTTGGGGTAAAAAGTTTGGTGATACAGAATACACAATAAATTTACTTCCTTTTGGTGGGTTTGTTCGTATAACAGGCGAAGAGGATTTAGAGGAATCAAGTGATCCAAATAATTTCATGTCAAAATCTCCGGTTAGACGCTTATCAATACTGCTAGCTGGAATATTTATGAATGTCGCTTTAGCAATATTTTTATACTATGTTTTCTTTTTTGTTACTGGTTTTAAATCTTTGGCTCTTCCTGTTTTCTTTGATCATAGCTTTAAATATGGAAGAACAGAGCAAATAAATACCGTTGTTACCGACTTTTTAGAAGGGTCTGCTGCAGAATCTTCTGGTTTAAGTTCTGGAGAAGCAATAATAGAAATAGATAATACTCCGGTGTATTCGGTGGCTGATATGCGCGGTGCCTTAGAAGATAAGGCTAATGTTCCTGTAAAGCTTTTAGTAATGGATATCCGTCGTTTATCCCGTCCCACGCGTGTAGTAGAAATTACGCCTCAGGCAAATGAAGATGGTGCCGGATTTTTAGGTACTGTTTTGAACAGTGCCATAGTATTAGATTACTCAGATAATAAACTCACTGCAGGATTTTCGCATTCATACAATGTTATGTCTTACACTTTTTCTACATTAAAAAGTTTAGTTGGTGTTTCGTATGAAGAGAAAAGTATAGAACCTGTTTCGGGAAGTGTTTCTGGTCCAGTAGGTATATTTTCTGTGGTTGATAGTATTTTGCGATTTAGTGGTAAAGAAGCAATATTGGGTTTAATTGACTTAACTGCGTTACTTTCGCTAAGTTTGGCAATTATAAATCTTATGCCTTTTCCTGCGCTTGATGGTGGAAGAGTGCTGTTTGTACTAATTGAAATGCTAAGAGGTGGTAAACGTGTTAGCGCAAAAGTCGAAACAGCAATGCACAAGTGGGGAATACTTATATTGTTGGCTTTAATGGTATTGGTGACATTTAGAGATGTAAAAAACTTGCTTGGATAATACCTTGTACTTGCAATAAATATGGGGTATTGATTTTTTCTTACTAGCGTAGTGTTTTCTTGTTTAACTCTAGTTGCCTTTTGTACAGCAGGTTTATATACTTTTACTATGTATGATCCTTATTGTTTGTTTTGTTCAATATCTCAGGGTAAAGAGCCGTCTAAAATGGTTTTGGAGTTTGAAGATTTTATTGCTATTGAAAATAAATTTCCCACGGCTCCTGTACATGTATTAGTACTTTCAAAGCATCACAAAGAAAAATCTGATACAATATCAGGCACCTTTAAAAATGAGCAATATTGGGATACAATGTTTGCTGCTATTTATAAAACAATAGTACATTTGGGTTTAGATAAAACGGGATACAAATTAGTTAATAATGGTGCGGGTTACAATCACTTTGAGCATGAGCATTTTCACATTTTGGGTGGTACTAAAGAAGAACCCGGTGGCAGTACGTAAAGGATTAATTATTTACATTTTGCAGTTATAAACTGCCTTAATAGGTTTGGAGGTGTTTAGCTACAAAAGTCATTTAAAATTAATGACTTTGTATGACACTATGACGAAAATTAAAGTTAGACATGGTGAATCACTAGAACAAGCACTAAGACGCTTTAATAGAGAAGTGCATCGTGCTGGTATCTTAAAAGAACTTAAGCGTAGAGAAAGATACGAGAAACCTAGTGAAATCAAAAAACGCAAGTTAGAAGAAAAAGCTAGAAAAATTGCTCTAGAAAGACGCAGATGATTTTAGACAATTTAAATAAGCAGCAAATTCAAGCGTTAAAAGATAAAGATACTCTTAGGGTATCAGTTTTGCGTTTTTTAATTTCTGCAATTAAAAATAAAGAGATTGAACTTCGCTCTGAGCATCGTGAATTAACAAACGATGATATTGCAAAAGTAATTAAAAAACAAATAAAACAACGAAATTACGAAGTTGATATGTATACAACTGCTGGTAGAGAAGAGCAAGCTGAAAAAGCTTCTTCCGAGCTTAAAATACTAGAAGAACTTCAAGGTTTATTACCAGAAAATGAGTAATACTTTTAAACTTAAAAAGTATAAAAACATCCAAGTTTCGGTGTCTTTGGTTAAAAACGAAGCTATTCAAGATTTAAATAAGCAGCACTTAAATCGTGACTATCCTACTGATGTTTTATCTTTTAATATTGATGAAGAAATATCTTCCGAAGAGTATTATTTAGGTGACATTGTTGTGAACATAGACAAAGCAGAAGAGCAAGCGGCTACTTATTCTAATAATTTAGAACAAGAGATAGCTGAGCTTGTGGAACATGGCATGCTTCATTTATTAGGTGTTCATCACGATGGTGATGATCATTAATTAGGATATTTGTGAAAATTATTGTTGGATTAGGAAATCCCGGAGAAAAATATAACAATACAAGGCACAATGTGGGTTTTATGTTTGTTGATACCCTTGCCACTAGTTTGGAAGTTTCCTGGAGTTTTGATTCAAAGTTTAATGCATATGTGGCAAAAAGTTCAACTAATAGTGTTTTACTAGTTAAACCTCAGACATACATGAATTTATCAGGTGAAAGTGTAGCTAAAGTAGTTAACTTTTACAAAGTTGATTTCAACGACTTGATAGTAGTTCACGATGATGTGGATTTAGAATTTGGAAAAATTCGTTATAAAAAAAATATGGGAGCTGCGGGGCACCATGGGGTAGAGGATATAATTCAGATGCTAAGTGAGAAAAGCTTTTGGAGAATTCGTATTGGTGTTGGTAGACCAAATGAACAAGCATTCGAGGTACACGACTATGTTTTGAGTAAGTTTAATAATAGCGAACTTTTGGTTCTTAATGACATATTTAAGCATTTAGGTAATCAAATTCTTCAAAGTTAAAATTCTAGTATTTCACGTGGAGTCTAGGTTTCCAAAAGGCATGAGTATTATTCATATTCGTTTTCTAACCTATAAGTAACAGTTTGTATTCAATCTTCAACTAAACAAATCACTCATAAGTAAAATTGTACTGTGTTTGCAGCTGAAAGTTGCATCTTGCACACTTTGTTTTTTCAAACATATATTGCTTGATAAGCAGTTTGGTGCCCGTATACTTTTAACACTGCCTCAATCTGATTTTATCCAGTAACTTGTGCTGGGACTTTAAAAAAAGAACAGCACTTTTTTGTGTCTAGTTTTTTTTGAAAATATCTTGAATAAATATGTTTTATACAAAGTATAGACCTCAAAAATTTAGTGAAATTTCTAAACCCAATACGGTGGCTGAAGCTTTGATGCAACAAGTTAAGTCAAATAAAGTGGCACACGCTTATTTATTTATTGGCCCTCGAGGAACCGGCAAAACAACTACGGCACGTATTCTTGCTAAGGCTTTAAATTGTTTAAATGTTGATGAAAAAGGTGATCCTTGCGGGACTTGTGATATTTGTAAGTCTATTTCTACAGGTTCTTTCTTAGATTTAATTGAAATTGATGCTGCGAGCAATAGAGGAATTGATGATATAAGGGATTTAAGGGAGAAAATAAAGCTTTCTCCTTCATCTGGTAAACAAAAAGTGTACATAGTAGATGAGGTTCATATGCTTACTACAGAAGCTTTTAACGCCTTGTTAAAAACCTTGGAAGAACCTCCTGCACACAGTAATTTTATATTATGCACAACTGAAGCGCATAAAGTTCCGGATACTATAAAGTCACGTTGTCAGGTTTTTAGTTTTAAACGTGCTTCTATTCAACAGCTAGTTACAAAGTTGAAAGATATATGTAAGCAGGAAAAAGCAAAGGTTTCAGACGAAGCTTTGACCCAAATAGCTCGAGCTTCTTTAGGAGGTTATAGAGATGCAGAAACACTATTGCAACAGGTTATTGAAGGTAGTTTAGATGTTGAATCTTTGCTTGGCACTACAGATAAAAACAGTTTTATAGAGTTTTTAGACTATATTCAAATTTATGATTCTCATAGTGCACTTCATAAAATAAATAATTTATACGAAGATGGTATTGATTTGTACGTTTGGACTATGGAATTCATTAAATATTTGCGAGATTTACTTTTCATCGCTTCGGAAGCTCACGAGGGTTTACTAGACGTTACTGAAGATCAATTTGCCCAAATGGAAGAGCAAGCATGCAAATTTGAGCCCTTAGAGCTGGTGAAAATAATAGAAGACTTTATGCATGCTCAAAACGCTATTAAAGGTGCTGTTATTCCGCAGCTACCCTTGGAGTTAGCTGTTATATCTTTGTGTGATTCTAGCGGGCCTCAGAGCCTTGTGGGTGGTAAGAAGAATGGGGTAGGACCTACATCAGGCGGTAAGCCTTCAACTTCTTCACATAATAAAAAAAGCAGTCAATCGTCTAACTCAAAAGTAAGTGCGTCGGGAAATTCTACTTTAGATAGAATTACTCAGAAATGGGCTATAGTTGTAAAAGGAACCAAAGATTACAATCACTCAATTCAAGCTTTGCTTAAAGCAGCCACACCTCTTGAGTTACTTGAAGACAACACGCTAGTGTTAGAAGTGGCTTATTCGTTTCATAAAGAGAGAATTGAATCTCCTAAAAATAGAGATGTAGTTGAATCTGTTTTACGAGAAGTTATGGAAGATCCAAGTTTGAGTATTAGCTGTACTTTGGGTGAAATTAAATCTAAGCCAAAAAATCCTAAAGAAACTGGAGAGTTAACAGACTTAAATATTTCTGTTCCTGCGGGGGCTAATGATGTACCTTCAGATGGGAATATTTTAGAAATGTTTGATGGGGGATTGCCTCTTTAGGTATAAAAAAAGCCAGAACCTAGTTTGTTTTTTAACTAAGCACTGGCGTTATTTGAATTTACGTTTTGATTATTTCTTTAGCTTTTGCCTTTTTTCTTTTTTTCATCGTGTAGGCGAACTGCAATTGCCGGAGCAAATTTTTTTAAAGCGTTCTTTTTTATCTGCCCTATACGAGTTGCCGTGACGTTTAGCGTTGAAATTTTAGCTACCTCAGCGTTGCTTAAAATCACTTCAGTGCCGTACGCTAACTTTAAAACTTGTTGTTCGTTGGGTTTAAGCCGGCGAAAAATTTCATCAAGCCATTCTAGTGGAAAATCTAGCTTTTCTTTTTGCAACCTTTTCACTTCTGCAGCGATTCTGTCTCTCATTATGTTGTTCATGATGCATCTCCTTACTATTTGTATTGAGGTCTATTATAACCCTATAGCATAGATACATCAACAGTGGCTTGACCCTATATGGGTCACATCCTACAATCAACAAATGCGACTTCCGAAACCTATTTCTAAATTAATAGACGCCTTTGAACGTTTACCCGGCATTGGTCCAAAAACAGCACAACGTTTAGTTTTTCACTTATTGAATTTTCCACAAGAAGAGTTAGAGAATTTTGCTGAAGCTCTTATAAACTTAAAAAAGGGAACAGTTTTTTGTTCTATATGTAAGACAGTTGATGACAAAGACCCCTGCAGCATTTGCTCAGATTCAAGACGTAATTCTCGACAAATAGTTGTTGTTTCAAGCCCTCTAGATGTTTTAGCCTTTGAAAAAACAGGTTATAAAGGTATGTATCACGTATTGCATGGGGTAATTAACCCACTAAATAACATAGGTCCGGATGAAATTTTTATACAGGATTTACTTGATCGTTTAAAAGACTTTTTTGGAGATGCACATAATGACTTTTTAGATGTAGCTTTAAACTCAGATATCCAGGTTGAAGTTATTTTAGCAACAAATACCAGCATGGAAGGCGAATCTACAGCCATGTATATTTCAAAACTCATAAATGATAGTGGCTATGCAGATAAGGTTAAAATTACTCGTATAGCACGTGGGTTACCTGTTGGTGGCGATATTGAGTATGCTGATGATATTACTTTAAGTAGAGCTTTAGAAGGCCGTTCTAACTTTTAGATTCTTATATCCCATAGTGTTACGTACATCCAATTGACTCAACATATGTAAAAATTAAATTGTACATTTTCTTACAGTAAAACGTGCTACAATACCTCTGCATATTCTGTTATGAAAGTATTTAACTCACTATCAAAAAAAGTTGAAGATTTTAAACCTATAAGCCCCGAGTTGGTTACTATGTATACGTGTGGACCTACAGTTTACGATTTTCAACATATAGGTAACTTTAGGACATTTGCTGTAAGCGATTTAGTTTTACGTACTCTAAAGTTTAATGACTACAACGTGCGATTCATAATGAACTTAACGGATGTTGGACATTTAACTGGAGATAATCAGGGAGACGCTGATACCGGTGTAGATCGCATGGAGATGGCTGCCGAAAGAGAAGGTAAGAGCGTTAAAGATATTTCTAACTACTACACAAGAGTATTTTTAGAAGATTTTGAAAAATTAAATTTACAAAAACCTGAAAAATTTACAAAAGCTTCCGAGTATATTCAAGAACAAATTGACTTAGTAAAAACCCTAGAGAAACGTGGCTTTACTTATAAAATTTCTGACGGAATATACTTTGACACCTCTAAATACAAAAGTTATGGTTTAATGTCAGGTTTGACTTCTGAAAACGTTTTAGAAGGTGCCCGTGTAGAGCCTAACGCAGAAAAGAAAAACCCTACAGATTTTGCGCTTTGGAAGTTTTCCCCTTTAGATCAAATGCGCTGGCAAGAATGGGACTCTCCTTGGGGTAGAGGATTTCCTGGTTGGCATGCTGAGTGTAGTGCCATGATATTAAAAGAGCTTGGGGAAACAATTGATATTCATATGGGTGGAGAGGATCACAAAATGATTCATCATCCTAACGAAATGGCGCAAAGTGAATGTGCTACCGGAAAAAGATTTGTGAATTACTTTATGCATGTATCTCATTTGCAAGTTGACGGTGGCCGTATGGGAAAAAGCTTAGGTAATGCTTACACTTTATCCGACTTAGAGGCAAAGTCTTTTGAGCCTTTAGCTCTTAGATATTTTTATTTATCGGCACATTATAGAAGCAAACTAAATTTCACTTTTCAGGCACTTCAGGGGGCTCAAAATGCTTTAAGAAAGCTTTACGATTTAGTCAGTAGCTTTCAAGAAGATGAAGATGCTGTAGAAGCTATAGATTATTTAGAGCAATTTAAACACACACTAGATGATGATTTAAATACACCCAAAGCATTAGCAGTTATGTGGGATATGATAAAAAGTGACATTCCGGAAGCTTCAAAAATTGTCACGCTGTTAAAATTTGATGAGGTTCTTGGACTTAACTTAGACGAATACGTAGGGTTTGATTTACCTCAAAAGGTTATTGATTTAGCTAAAATACGCTGGACATATAAAAAAAGTGGTATTTGGGACAAAGCTGATACAGTTAGACGTGAAATAGAAGAGTTAGGGTTTTATGTTGAAGACACTACAGATAATTACAGAATAAAACGCAAACTTGATTAGTAACTTATTCAACCCTTTCCCATTGAATTCCAAATTCTCCGAAAAATTGCTTTTGCTGAACTAAATATTTTGGTTCAAATATAAAATCCTCTGATGGATCGTCTTGATTATTGGTTCCTTGCAATGTTCTCTGAAAAAAGAACTCGTCAGCTTTATATAATCCCTGAAATGCTAAAGCTCCTAATGCTTCTCCTTCGGTAACGTCAAATGCGGTGTACATGTCTCCATCAGTCATAATTGCAGCATCTATGAGGCTTACATTTTTATTTATTTGCACGTCTCCGCTTGTTATTATTAAAAACGTACTTTCATCAGCAATATCAATGTCTGCTGTAACAGTTAAGTTACCGTCTACAAACAATATTTGGTCGAAAGTATTTGAATCAAAATTATTAGGCACCGCGCTATTTTTTATTTCATAGTCGCCATTAACATAATAAACTCCTGTATTGGCAACCAAGCTGCCAGTTATTTCAGTTTTATTTGTTGTTACTGCATCCCAAAAATCACTATAATTCCACTCTGTAAATGTTTCAGTATTTGTAACTTCCCAGTTTTTAGACGATGTAAAAAAGTCTATGTTTGTTTGCACCACTTCTAGTAAGCCATCTGTATTGTCACCGTTTGCTTCTGCCAACATGTCAATGTAAGAGTTAGATCTAACAGCGGCCTCTCCACGCAATCTTATCCAAGGTCCATTTAAACAAAAATCTTTTGCTGCCGTATTTCCTGCTAAGTCTTCGGCATAAAATCTTACTGTTTTACAAATTTTCCAGTTACTATTACAAAAATCAGTTTTTGGGGTAAGTAAAAATGCTGAATTCGTTCCAGGGGAAAAGGGGGGTGTAATTAATATAACCCAATTTCCAGGTTGCCAAGTACTACCGCAGTTTAAAATATTAGAATATCTGCCAAAGGTTACATTATTGTCTGTTTTATATTGGTATTTATCTGTGAATACTGATAATCCTGATGTTGCATCTTCTACGTTTGTGTATACATACAACTCGTGGCTAGGGCCAAATAAACCTCTAGTTGCACCAGATCCGTTCCAGTTTCCAGGAGATGTGGAGTCCAACTTGAAATTGATGCAGTTAACTGAAGGGCACAAGTACGTTTCGGTATTTCCGGCCTGATCTACTGAATAAAATTCTACTCTATGATTTTCACTATCGGATGCTACTGTAAAAGATGTGCTTGCTGCACTTGTAGAAGAGTCTAATGTAATTGCGTCAAACCATACAGTTCCGGGTCCTTCTATTCCTAAATCTATATAAACTCCAGTAGCGTCTGCAAGTGTAACCGTAAAGTTTAAGCTAACTCGCGTCCAGTCCGTAGTACCTGTAATAATACTACTTTGTGCAATTTGCTGAATTGTTTCACCACCTAACCCATTTGGGGCTATTCCATATATTTTAAATGAAGCACCCCCGGTTGCATTGTTAGTTTTGATCCAGGCAGTTGCCGACATATTTTGGTAAGCAGATGTAACTGCAAAATCATTGTAGTTATTAATTCCGTGCCATAACCCGCCTGTAGAAATAATTTGAGCAGAAGCGGTAGAAAAATTAGGTGCATAGTTTGTTGTGCTTTGCGAGTAAGTACCCTCGGGATCTACTACAGTAGCTTCCCAGTTTTCTAAACCACTTGTAGTTGCGCCGGCTGTTTCAAAAGATGGATTTTGAATTAAATTTAGTGTGTCAGAAAACGACACTGTGTTCCATGTTCCCGAATCTATACGATACCAAATTTGGCTTACGCCACTTTCTATGTCGGTTGCTTCAAGTTCAAACAAAATTGGACTTACATACCAACCATTATCTCCATCAGGAGTACTAGGTGTTTGAGTTACTGTAGTAATTGGGGGAGTGATATCTTGGGCCCATGCTATTTTGTTGTGAAAAGTTAGTGAAGAAACAAATAGAATTGTCATCAATAGAATTCTCTTAGGCATTGTAATAATGGTAGCATATTTAGACTGGAGAGGTAATTGAGGTTGCTGTAGCTATGGGGTATAATCATGCCCCAATACTTTCAAATATAAAAAAGGAGTAGACGTATGTCTAATTTACGAGTTACTTGTTTGTTTTGTTCAAAAGATCACGATGTTCCACCGCGAAACACGCTTAAGTGGTGTTCTTGCGGAGCCGCTTTTAGACACCACCGTGTGGATGCTAATCATGAAGCGAGGGGTGTTGCGGTTATGTTTAAGCAAATGACCGGTCAAAACTTTAACGGTCATAACGATGTTCATATGGCACGGCGTGGGTTTATTTGTAACAACGCTCATTGCATGCGGCCACGTCAAAAGGGTAAGCAGTATGGGGTTACATTTTTACAGGTGCCTGCAAACTTACTCAAAAAGAAGCATAGCAAAACCTCGTAATAAATAATCATGTAAATAGGAAGGGTAAGCATTTTTCTGAATAAATGTTTACACCTTCCTTTATTTTTTAATATCCCAGAATAGTGGAAATCTTAGTGGGATCATTTTGTTTTGTGATTGCAAGTAAATAAGTTGCACATTCTTCACAAGTTGCTGTGTGTACAACAGCTTTTGCTTTTTCACTTTCTGTAGCTATTTTGGGATTTTCCACAATTTTTTTTAGTATTGCCTGAGTTTGGGCACAATTCACTGTATTCATCAATATTCCTCCGTGAACATTACGCTTTCTATTTTATCATATAGGTCGTTCACATAGCGGTCGGAAGGCGCACCTGTTATAGAATTGTATGTTCCATATTCTGTATTGTCTCCTCCTGGTATTTCAATTAAAAGTGCGGGTGCATCTATGTTTAAGTTAGTAATTCTGTCTAGCATGTTTTGTGCACTTGTGTGATAAGAGTAAGGTAAATCTGAATTTGCAAGATTTCCTCCGGGCGTGGTCATTAATCTATGCACCACGGGTTCTTCAAGTTTGGCGTTGGTTTTTACTTGTACAGCCCAGGGGGGTGTTCCACCTTTTGAATCTACCCACATGTCAATTCCCCATAAATCGTCTTCTTCAGATGGATCTTGTACACCGAATTGTAGTTGTTCTAAAGCTAAATGTGTAGAAACTTCACCAAAAATTCCTGCTTCATTTCTTTTGTTATTTTCTCCTATGAAAAGAGGTAAAGAGACCCTAAGCGTAGCCCTAATTAACTTTGCTTTTTCTTCTCGCTCAAGGGCACTTTTATGTATACCAATAATAGAGTTTACAGTTTCTTGTTGCAGAGCTTGTTTAAACTCAGGTGTTCCATTGCCTAAAAGTTCTGCAAAAACCTCTGCCGCTTCATCTACATATCTAGGTATTTCAGGTACCTTTTCTGGGTCCATTTTTTCATAAAACGAGGGTTCAATTTCTAAAACTGCTTCTGCCATACTTAAATATTACAGTACATAGTATAGGTGAAAAAGTATATGTTTTGCTAATGTAATTTATTAAGCTATAATCCCGTTTATGGCACTATCAATAGGAATTGTTGGATTACCCAACGTAGGAAAATCTACATTATTTAACGCTTTATTAAAAAGGCAAGCTGCGTTAGCAGCTAATTATCCCTTTGCAACAATAGAACCAAACATGGGTATTGTAGATGTACCTGATAGCAGACTTTTAGATTTAGCTGAAATTATTAAGCACGATTTTGGCGCCAAAGTAGGGGATAGGGAAATACCCGAAAAAATAATTCCTGCTACTGTGACTTTTTATGACATTGCAGGACTTGTAAAAGGTGCGCATAAAGGTGAAGGCTTAGGCAATCAGTTTTTAAGTCATATTAGAGATGTGAATGCGCTTGTTCATGTAGTTAGGGCTTTTGCAGATGAGAATGTTATCAGAGCAGATTCTACTGATCCTATATCTGATATTGAAGTAATAAACACCGAATTAATACTTGCAGATTTACAATCTTTAGAAGGAAGAATAAGTAAAGCGCAGCAGCTAGCAAAGAAAATGAATTCTAAAGAGGCCTATAAGCAGTTAGAAATATATGAAAAGCTAGAGGTTGCATTAAATAAGGGCTGTTTTGCTAGCACAGTGGCGCTAACTGAAAACGAAGTAAAACTTATAAAAGATCTAAACTTACTTACACAAAAACCTGTTATATATGCTTTTAATATAGATGAGGAAACTATGAGCATGACAAATAAAGAAGAACTGATTAGTGAACTTACTCAAAATTTAAGCGAAGAAAAAAAGAGTTTGTTCAATTTTGATTCTAATGTTGTGTATTTGTGCGCAAAGTTAGAAGAAGAGCTAGTGCAATTGTCTGATGGGGAGCGTTTAGAATACATGAATGAGTTAGGTTTAAAAGTTAGCGGTTTAGATAAAATAATAAAACGTGGTTATAATATTTTGGGTTTACAAACATATTTAACTGCAGGGCCTAAAGAAGTGCGTGCCTGGACAGTTAAATCGGGAGATACCGCACCAAAGGCGGCGGGTGTTATTCATTCTGACTTTGAGCGTGGGTTTATATCTGCTGAAATAGTCTCATTTGAAGCACTAAAGTCATGTGGAAGTTTTAAAGTTGCCAAGGAGAAAGGTCTAATTAGAATAGAAGGTAAAGACTATGTAATGCAAGAGGGTGATGTTGTTGAGTTTAGGTTTAGCGTATAACTATAGCCTTGCATTACTTATAGTACTCATGTATTATTCTGCACGCTATATTAAATATCTTATGGTTCTAATATTACTAGAACTTTCGGTGTAGCTTACGTTAATTAAATTTGTATAATAAAAGGTATATGAAGAAGTACGAGATAATGACAATTGCACATATCAGTTTAGGTGAAAAAAATACTACTAAACTATCAAATGCTGTTAAGGATTTAATCAGTAGTAATAAAGGTACTGTTTTGAACAGCGATGTTTGGGGTAAAAGAAAATTCGCCTATGAAATTGATCACGAGTCAGAGGGCTATTACGAAGTTATAACTTTTGAAATGGCTCCTGAATCGGTGGCAATATTCAAACAAAAGTTAAACCTCTTAGAAGGTTTAGTAAGATATTTAATTAGTACCGTTTAAATCACGGTTGTAGGGAGGTCCTATGGCAAGAAGCGTAAACAAAGTAATTTTAGTTGGAAATCTAACTAGAGATCCTGAACTAAGATACACACCTCAAGGTCATGCCGTTGTAGGCTTTGGTGTTGCAACTAACAGAGAGTGGAAATCAGAAGGTGAAAAGAAAGAATCTACAGAATTTCACAATATTGTGGCTTGGAACAAATTAGCAGAACTTTGCTCTCAACTATTAACCAAGGGTACTAAAGTTTATGTTGAAGGAAGATTACAAACGCGTGATTGGGTAAATGACTCAGGTGAAAAAAGATACAAAACAGAAGTTGTAATTGAAGAAATGATTGTTTTGTCCAGTAGAAAAGATGATGAAGATGGTGATTCTCACCCAGTATCTGATTCACATGCAAGCCCTTCGGATGCACAAGAGGATGATTTAGGTGATATAGAGGATTTCTTAAACGCTGAAGATTAATAATAAAGGTTAAACAAGTATTTATGGCAAAAAAAACAAAAAACAAAAAGAAACAACTAACTGATACAGCTTGTTATTTTTCAAGCAATGACACTGAACCAAACTATAAAGAAGTGTTGGTCTTAAGAAGATTTATCTCGGATAGAGGAAAGCTTATTCCTGCAAGTCGTTCTGGTGTTTGCAGTAAACATCAAAGATCTTTATCAAGGGAAGTAAAAAAATCAAGGTTTATGGCCTTGTTGCCTTATACAGATCATCACGCAATATAATATAGTGTTTATAAGAAAAACTAACCCGTGGCATGTCCACGGGTTTTTTTGTTGTTTCACATAAAATTTAAGGATGTTATCATTTATTTATGCCCGTATTAGCTGCTCATATAGGATCATCAGAAATATCTTTTTTGTATTTTTCGTCCCCATTAAACTATAAATTTTTTGGTATGCCTTATATTTATTCTTCAAATATTTACGGAAATTATTTAGATAGAAATAGCTTTTACGACAAGGTGTTTCAGCATGCAGTTAAAACGCATAGGCTTCCATCTAAAGATTTAGAAATTCTTGTATGCAGTTACCCAGAAGATCACTGTGACATTTCTAACAGTCACTGCATTACCTTAGATAAGGCGTTAAATTCTATAAATGGTTATAAGTATGTTTATGTTGATAGACATAAAGTTATTGAATCGGGTGTACCTATTGAACGAAGTTTGTTGCCTGATACTTCTGATGACTCAAGAGAAGACATCGCTCGTTCTGAGGAGGCGAATTTTTTAGCCAACTTAACAATATATCCATTTGTTAAGCCCATTAATAGTGCAGAACAACTGGACTTTGACAATGCTACTCGCTCACAGCTTAATGGTTTAGTTTTAGACCCTGAGATTCCAGTAGTTTTTACTGGTGATAGATTTAATGCTGCAACCGAACGCTGGGATTTAGCCTATTTGCTTATGTTGGACTTAATATCTAATGCTGGCTTTTTTGAGCTTTATTTAGATGCAGCTAACAGAGTAGCTCCACTTGCTCTTTTAAATTCTTACAACAGTGCTTTATTTGACTCCATAAAAGACGTGAACTACAAACCTCTTGGAACCTTATTGAATGTTCCCGGTGGGGTTGAGTGTTTATTTGAAACAGAATTAGGAACATCACAACTTGTTGATATTGGGTCTAACGATCTGTTTTTATTTCCCTTAGAGGTTGGTGCGCAAGCTCGAGTACTTATAAAAAGCGATGTTATGGGAACATTGGATCGTTTTGTTATAGGCGGTGAGTTGGGATTTGTGATTGATACACGTTTGAAGCAAAGCTACGCTTCATTTATTGAAAATTATTCGGAAAAGGAATTGCGTTTGTTTGAGCATGTAATAAGCTCTAGGGTGGGGGACTTATGAGTTTGCGTTTGCTTGTGGCACGAAAAGCAGCTTATTCGAACAACATATACATTGAGCGTACTTTGCCAAGCAGCGGAGATATTGTAGCCAAAATAGGTGTTTCAGTGGAGCCCTTTACAAAATTGGGCATGACTAAAATTTCATACGGAGTTATGCCAGTTCCTAACGGGCTTCAATTTAAAAAAGATAAAAATATTGGCAGCTACTTTTATAATGGTGAAGTTATTGGTACTTCTAGTTCAGGTAATTTAATAGCCCCGTTTGATGGCTATCTAGTTTCAGAAAAGGATAAACTTGTTTTCCGTCAAGATCAAAGAGATTATTGGTTACTCTCTGGTGTTTGGGGAGAAGTTGCGGGTATTGTAGATAAAAAATCTATTTTACTTAAAACTCAAACTTTAGATTTACATTTAGCAGCCTGCACAGATAACAGTTTTGCGGGGGAATTAATAGTTTTTCCAAATCCTTCTCCCATACTTGAAATGCAATATCTTGAGAAATTTACTAAGAATGTGTTTGGAAAAATAATTTATACAGGTAATTATGCAAGCATAAATTTACTAAAAAAGGCTATTTCTATGGGAGTTGGCGGTGTTTTGGCCGGAGGCGCCGATAAATATGGCTTTGACTTAGCCAAGAAAAGCAACTTATTTTTAGGAGTATTTTCTGGGCATGGAAATATACCAACACCCCCATTTATTTTTAACGCCCTAAAAGATATTTCAAATAGATTTATTTTTGTTCAGGGAGAACGTGAGCTTATCAGGGTGCCTGTTCCTCAAAAGTTTGATGTAAACCTTGTGCGAAAAAACAAACCGCGTACTTTTTTGAAAGTGCCTAAAAAGGGTATGATTGTACAGGTCTTCGAAAAACCTTATTTTGGCTGGGTTGGAACCATAGAGGACGTGCAAAAAGAAAAGATATATGTTAAGCTTGACGACGCAGAGAAGGTTATAGAAGTTACGTTTCCAAATTTAATTTCTTTAGATTTCGAAAGCGATCTTGAGGAATTTCTTCATTTACAAAGTAAAGAAAAATCGTATGACAGCCTTTGAAAAATTTCAAAGATCATTAATAGTTTTCTTAATTGCAGTAACCATGTTTTATGGCGGTTATTATGTTGGTCAACGTGGTTTTGTTTTTCAAGTGCGTAAAAATCCTCCAAAAGTTGAAGTAATTAACAGACTTCCATCTACTCAAACAGTAGATTTTGCATTATTTTGGGAAGTTTGGGATACCGTAGGTTCTAGATATTTAGAGCGCCCTGTTGATCCTCAAAAAATGCTTTATGGTGCCATTCAGGGTATGGTTTCTTCCCTAGGCGACCCTTACACATCTTTTTTACCTCCTACAGTTAATGAATCTGTCACAAACTCTTTAAATGGAACTTATCAAGGCATTGGTGCTGAATTAGCTATAAGAGATAGTCAACTTATTGTTGTTGCTCCGCTAGACGGTTCCCCTGCAAAAGATGCAGGAGTTAAAGCAGGTGACGCAATAGTTGCTATTGAAGGTGATTCCACTACAGGCATAACAATAATAGAAGCAGTAGCTAAAATAAGAGGAGAAAGTGGTTCTAGTATAAGGCTAACTTTGGCGCGTAAAGGAGTTGCGGAACCGTTTGATGTTGATATTACACGTGGTGATATAAAAGTTGACAGCGTTACATGGGAAGACTTAGGTGATGGCATCGCTTACATTAGAATTAGCACATTTGGGGCTGATACCAATGATCAATGGTCGGCGGCAGCATCTTCAGTTAATGTGGAAATGGATGAGCTTAATGCAGTAATAGTAGATGTTCGTGGTAATCCTGGTGGGTATTTACAATCAGCAGTTCATATTGCCGGTGAATTTTTTAGCAGAGAACCCGTGTTGTTTGAAGAAACTGCAACCGGTGAACACATACCCTTTAATGCAGGTAGGGTAGGGGTGTTTGAAGATGTGCCGGTATATGTACTAATCGACGGTGGAAGTGCCTCTGCCTCAGAAATTGTGGCTGCCGCACTAAAAGCTCATGCAGGCGCTACTCTAATTGGTCAACAAAGTTTTGGTAAAGGTACAATTCAAGATTCCAAAGATTTTGAAGATGGGTCTGGTTTACATGTGACTATTGCAAAATGGCTAACTCCTGAAAAAGTTTGGATACACGGTACCGGTATTACGCCTGACGTTGAAGTAGAGCGTACACCTGAAGAAATTAATGAGGATATTGACAGCCAATTAGACAAAGCCGTAGAATTGGCAAAATCCGGTCTTTAGCTTATGGATAATATAAACTCTCAATTAGAAACAAAAAATAAATTTTTTAGCAAAATCAATAAAAAATCACTAGGTGGTATTTTGTGGCTTATTCTTTTTTTAGGTTTAATAGTTTATGCAAAATCTTACTATAGTGGTTCTAACGTTGCTTCTCAGTTAAATGCTATAAAGTTTTCGTTAACAAGTCTATTTAATAAAGATAAAAGCGCTGTTACAAGTTTTGTGACGCAGGAAGTAGTTGAAGAAGAATCGTCGGTTATTGACGTAGTAGATAAAGTTTCTCCATCAGTTGTATCTATTGTAATTAAAACTGTTACATATGACTTTTTTGATCCTTTTTCGCGTCCTACTTCTTCGGAAGGAGGTATTGGTACAGGCTTTATTGTTGGTGAAAATGGAATTATAATAACTAATTCTCACGTAGTAGATTCGACAGGGGAATATTCTGTAGTTTTAAATGACGGTACAACTTATGAGGTTGAGGCAGTACATTTAGATGCTCCTACCGATTTGGCTATTTTAGAAGTAAGTGCACGTGGTTTACCTGCTGTAGATTTAGGTGATTCAGATAGTATAAAAGTTGGGCAAAAAGCAATTGCTATAGGAAACGCCTTAGGTAGATTTTCAAATACTGTTACAACTGGTGTAGTTTCAGGTATTGCTAGAGAGCTAATAGCGTCGGGTGGTCTAGGTAGTATGACAACTTATGAAGGTGCCGTACAAACAGATGCAGCTCTAAACCCAGGCAATTCCGGAGGTCCGTTGTTAAATTCATCTGGACAAGTTATAGGAATAAATGTTGCAACAACGTTTGGTGCTGACAATATAGGGTTTGCTATTCCTGTAAATGTGCTAAAGCCTATACTAGAGGGTTATACTCAACACGGGAGAATTATAAGACCTTTCTTGGGCGTTTCTTACTCTATGATTACCAAAGATATCGCGGCACTTCGCAACTACCCCGAAGGTGCTTTTGTATCTAGAGTAATACCAAATACGCCTGCAGCAGACGCAGGTCTGCAAAGAGGGGACATAATTGTGAAAATGGATGAAACCTTTATAAATGAAGAAAATCCTTTAAATAAGGTTATTTCTCAAAAATCGGTTGGTGACAAAATAACAGTTATTGTAGATAGATTGGGGGAAGAAGAAACATTTGAAGTTACTCTTGAAGAAGCTCCTAATAATGCTCTTTAGCTTTCGTTTACATTTAGTTTTGCACATTCCCTAAGCATTTTTTCTATATCCCCATTCATTATGTTTTCTATGTTATGCCAGTTTTTTTTCAATCTGTGATCTGTAATTCTATCCTGTGGGAAGTTATAAGTTCTAATTTTTTCGCTTCTCTCTCCGGTACCCACTTGGTTGGCTCTGATTTCCGAAATGCTTTTTACTTGTTGTTCTTGCATTATTTGATAAAGCTGCCCTTCAAGCATTTCCATAGCTTTTAATCTGTTTTTTAACTGTGTTCGTTCTTGCTGACATTCTATGACAATTCCCGTAGGGATATGTGTTAACCTAACTGCGGTAGATACTTTATTTACGTTTTGGCCGCCTTTACCACTCGAATGATAAAACTCCAAATTAATATCCTCTGGTTTGATCTCTATGTTTATTTTTTTTACTTTAGGTAATACGGCAACTGTTGCGGTAGAGGTATGAATACGCCCGCTTGATTCTGTTTCAGGAACCCTTTGTACTCTATGCACCCCAGATTCGTTTTTTAACAAACTATATATATCTGAGCCTTTAAACTCTACTGTAGCTGTTTTTATGCCACCTGTTTCACTTTCTGAATAAGACACCTCAGTTGCTTTGATATTACTTTTTTCTGCGAAGCGCATATACATTCTGTATAAATCAAAAGCGAACAAATTTGCTTCTTGTCCTCCAGTTCCTCCACGAATTTCCATTATTGCTATGTTTGGATTAATTTTGGAATCTGAGGTAGTGTCATCATCATCATTGAAATCGTTACCATTTAGAGTTGAAATAGCGTTTTCTATGCTATTTATTTGATCATTCAAACGCGAAATTTCTTCTTGAACCATAGTTTTCATTTCTTCATCCGTCTCTATTTGCAAAAGATTTTCATTTTCTTTTATTAACTTTTTTATTTCTTCAATTTCGTTTTGAAGATTATCTTTTACTTCATTCATGGGGATAATGATACACTACTATATTTATCTAGCAAGATGTAACCCATAGCATTGACCGGGTTGTGGTAACAAGATATAATACTTGTATTAATTCACAGAATGTAAGGAGATTGTTCGATGAAGAAACGTATTACAAATGTATTGATTGCTAGTATGTTCCTAGTTTTAGCAGTTTTTGCATATTGGCTTGAAGCGGCGCGTCCAACAAGCGTAGAACATATGCATGCCTTGAAAGAGCTTAAGGGAGTTGCTGATTATGTTAATAGCGCTTCTTTGCTGTTGTCTAAACTTGAAGGTCGTGTTACGCCGGGTATGACTGTAAACTATGACCTAATATTAGAAGGAACAGCGGAGGAAAGCGGACTTTACGATCAACAAGCTACTTTAACGCGTTGGTACGAAAGCGGTATGACTGCTGCTGATGGTAGAGAATATTCGCAGGGATTTGCTGAACGCGTTCGAAATAGTAAACTGTCGCGCAATGAACAGGATGACGTTTTAGCGGCTTCCCATTTGGTGTTAAGCGCAAACAATGCCTTGATTAGACTGGTTGAAGCTCTAAATGTTCAAAATTGGGAAGAGGCGGACAACCAACTTAAGCTTTATAATGGTACTGTTAGAGTTGTAAATTGGCGTTTAGGTTTAAGTACCACCATTACACCGCTTCCTGATAACATTGTTGAAAAACTTCGAACTTCGGCGCAACCCATTGAAATAAAAATGGAGGTAGAAGGTTAAAATCTTTCTGGAGTGTACAACTGTAGTAAATTTTACAGTTTGCACTCCTTTTTTTATTTTCTAGTTTGGTTTAGGAGTTCTTTAAGACTTGGTTGAGGCTTAGTTTTACTTGCAGTTTCTGCTTCCTTCTTTTGCTGCTTTTCAGCTTTGACCTTTTTAGTTTTTTCTGCAGAAATTCTTTTCTTTTCAAATTTTTCAATTCTACCTTCAGTGTCTATAAGTTTTTGTTTACCCGTATAAAAAGGATGACAGGCACTACAAATTTCCACTGTTATTTTATCTAATGTGGATTGTGTAACAAATGTGCTACCGCAAGCGCAAGTAACTGTTACATCATTATTAACTTGTGGGTGAATACCTTGTTTCATGCCTCGGTAGTTTATCAATATTTTTTTGAAATTACAATACTAGAATGGCCTACATATGCCTTCTATTCATTTCTGCAATGTACACCCCTATTGCTATTATTATTGTACCAATAACAACGGCACTCGATGGAATTTCGTGTAGAAGAATATAAGCAAAAGGAACTGTGAAAACGGGACCAAGATAAGCAAATACTCCCGTATCTGAAACTCGCGCATTCTCTAAGCCCCATTGAAAAGCAAAGTAGGCCACTATAGAAGAAATTATTGCCATGTATAAAAGACCTAAAAGTGGTGTTGGTGTTATTTCAAATATATTAAACGGTTGTGCCCCAAAGTAACCTTTTGCTTCTAAAATGGCTAACGGTATAAAAGTTATTAGAGCCACATAAAAAGATAAGCTTGTATGTAAAAAAGGGGAATAATTTTTGCTAAGGGGTTTTATGTTGAGTGCTTCTAGTGTTTTAGATATCTGGGGTGACTTTTTACCCATGACTTTTTTCGAAAGTATAATATACGCTGCAAAGCTCACATTGTATAAAACTACTAAAAAGTTTCCATACATTCTTTCCCAGGCTGTTGCAGTAAAGCCACTTTCGGTTACAGCAGGTTCAAAAACAACAAAAATTGTTCCAATAGTGGCTATAAGTATACCTATCTCAAGTTTTTTGCTAATTTTGTCTTTATAAAAGTAGTGCCCGGCCGCAATTATCATTATGGGTGCAATGGTTCCTATTATTGCTGCGTCTACGGCTGACGTGTACTTTATTCCAGCAAATATAAGCAAAATAGCCGATTGTCCTGTTAAACCTAATAATAAAAATGTTGGTAATTCATTAAGTTTTATATGAATTCTTTTTAATTCGTAGTATGTAATTGGAAGCAGTATCAAACAAACTATTAAGAATCTATAAAATAAAAAAGTAAATAAAGGTATGTAATCGAGGGTAAGTTTAATAACAGCTGTGGCTCCGCCCCATATTGCTGTTGCAAGCAGTAGGGCACCGTATGCTAAGTATCTGTTTGTCGGTTGGCTGCGTTTCTTTTGTCTCATTAGTTTATTTTAACTTATGTGTTCAGGTAAGTCTTCAATAGAAACATTTTTTTGTGTGCCTGTAGACATGTCTTTAATTGTCACAGTATTGCTATTTAATTCTTCTTCACCGATGATTACTACATTTCTAATGGTCTTTTTATCTGCATATTTAAGTTGTTTATCTAGCTTTGAATTGTTAAATAACCAAAGCTCAGTGGCATACCCAAGGTTTCTTAATGCCTTAGCTAATTCGCTTGATGTTTTAAAAAACTTTTTATTCTCGCTTGGCCAAACAGTTACTAACACTTCAGTATTGCTTTTAAAAGCGGGGAGTAGGTTCCAGTCTTCTAGAAAGTTTTTTAACGTCACATCTCCCATACCAAATCCTATGCCTGTTAAAACTTCGTTTCCGAATAGTTTTAGTAAATCGTCATATCTTCCACCCCCATACATTGATCTGTTATTTTCTGGGCTTTTATCGAATTGTTCAAATACATTTCCAGTGTAATAATCGAATCCTCTCATAATTGTGGAATCATATGTTACTAGAGATTCTTTTTCAGAGTCTCTAAAAAGTTTTAACAAATCTAAAACTTCGTTGGCACCTAGTGAGCCTTTTTTTACCAAGTCCTCTACAGTGGGCAAGGGATTTTTTAAAAAGTTATTTAGTTTGTCTATCTTAGCTTTATGTAAATTTGCTTTTTTTATTAGTAAATTCTCAAATTCTTCTTCAGATATTTTGGATCTTTTATCTAATGCTTTACCTGTGGTGTATTTTTCCACATTTGAGAAGTCATAGCTATTTAGTACATCATCAATTAAACGTCTATTCCCAATTTTTATTTCATACATATTATTGGTGGCTCCAAATTCGTTCATAATATCAGTTGCCAAGGAAATTACTTCGTAGTCAGCTTCTATACCGTCAACACCAAAAATATCTACATTAAGCTGAAAGTGTTCACGTAGTCTTCCTCTTTGGGGTTTTTCGTATCTCCATAGGTTGGGTATAGAAAACCATTTAATTGGTTTAGGTAATATTTTATGTTTTGATGCAATCATTCTTGCAAGAGTTGGCGTCATTTCAGGTCTAATTGCTACTTTGCGATTGCCTCTGTCTTCAAATGAATAAAGTTGTTCGTTTACAATTTCTTCTCCTGTTTTTTCAGCGTATAGTTCGAATGGTTCTATAAAGGGGCCATCATACTCCTCATATCCATAAGACTCGCAAACTTTTTTCCAGGTGTTGAAAATGTAATTTCTTACTGTCATATCCTTTGGGAAGAAATCACGGCTACCTTTATATGGTTGTGTGGAAAGTTTACTCATAAGGTTAGTTTAGTAGATACAAGTTAATATATCAATGTAAAACAAAGAAAAGGGTTGTATGAATTGTTAATAAATCCGTACAACCCCTTATGCTAGTTTCAGGTTTGAAGGCTCAGGTTATGCTTTTGACAAAATTCATACGGATCACCTGCGTCGGGGAAAACTGGAATTCGTTGGCCTGCCAAAGGATTCGAACCGTATCTGCTTTTGTATCTACTATGGCGAATATTGGTTCTTTTTCCTTTAGCGTTTATGACCCATTTTCCGCTAACCGTAACTAAAACCTTTTTTCCTTTCTCTTCTGAAAAAGGCCAACTTAAAAGTCGAACTTGCATGTTTGTCTCCTTTTTGCATCTTTTTAGATTTGCTTGGTGTGTTATTATACACCCATGGAAATTACTTTTTTAGCACACGCATGTTTTAAGATTAAAGGTAGAGATGTTTCTATTTTAATTGATCCCTATGATCCGGATCAAGTAGGTTATTCATTGCCAAAGCAGTCTGCGGATATATTGTTAGTTACACACGATCATTTTGATCATAATTATGTAGAAGGGGTAAAAGACTATAAACTATTGATTAATGGTCCCGGTGAGTATGAAAAAGATGGTGTATTTATTCAAGGAATCCCAACTTACCACGATGATGTAAAAGGGGAAGAACGGGGTAAAAACACTATGTATCTGATTCATATCGATGGTTTAAGTATCATGCATGTAGGAGATTTGGGTCACGAATTAACTCAAGAGACTTTTGAAAAATTAAGCAATGTTGACATTTTAATGGTTCCTGTTGGTGGAGAATATACTATAAATGCAGAAAAAGCAGTTAAAGTGATTTCTTCTATAGAACCAGGAATAGTTATTCCTATGCATTATTCAACACCAAAATTAGCTTTTGCTGATAAATTAGCTCCTTTAGAAAAGTTTTTAGATGAAATGGGTGCTGACGGTTCTGTAACTAAAGTAGATAAGCTTAAAGTAAGTAAGAAGTCTGATATTCCTGAAGAAACTGAAGTATATATTGTACAACCATCTCAGGCTTAAGAACTTCACTTAAATTAGATAAAATATTAGTATGGCAAAAAAGAGTAGTGTAAAAGAAGTTAATTTTAGCACTTCAATGAAAGTTCCACCCCATGACCTAGATGTCGAAAGATCTGTTTTAGGTGCGCTTTTAATTGATAAAGATGCTATTGTACGCGTTGTAGAGTTTTTACGCCCAAAGCATTTTTATCGTACTGCACACGAGCACATTTTTCGAGTAATTCTCAACTTATATGAAAAACGAGAACCTTCAGATTTGGTTACTGTTCCACAAGAATTGAAAAAGCTTAAGGTGTTAGACGAGATTGGTGGGGTATCATACCTAACCGACCTAGTTAACTCGGTTCCTACTGCGTCAAATGTTGAATATTATGCGCGTATTATACGCGACCACGCCATAAAAAGGTCACTTTTGTCTGCTGCAGGTGAAATAGCAGAACTAAGCTATGGGGGTGATGAAATAGATTCATTACTAGATAAAGCTGAACAAAAGATTTTCGCTGTTTCCCAAGACAAAGTTCATCAGGATTTTATTCCTGTAAAAGACACGTTAGAAATAACTTTTGAGCGTTTAGATGACTTGAGTAAAAAACGAGGCGCATTACGTGGTGCGCCAACTGGGTTTAAAACTCTAGATAGAATGCTTTCTGGTTTTCAGCCAGAAGCTTTAATAATTTTGGCGGCAAGACCCTCTGTTGGTAAATCTTCGTTAGCCGTAAACATGGCACAGCATGCAGCCACCACAAAAGGTGTGGGCGTTGCCATGTTTTCTTTAGAAATGAGTAGAGAGTCTTTAGTTGATAGAATGATTTCTGCTCAGGGTGATATAGATAACTGGCGTATTTCTACAGGTAATTTAGAAGCAGAAGATTTTGAAAAGTATGGAATTGCAGCGGGTGAACTTGCTGATGCCCCTATATTTATTGATGATACTCCTGGCATTAGTGTTTTAGAAATGCGTACCAAGGCACGTCGTTTACAAATGGAACAAGACATTGGTTTGGTAGTTGTTGACTATTTACAGCTGGTAAAGGGAAGAGGATTAGAGAATCGTGTTAACGAGGTATCTGAAATTTCACAATCATTAAAGAATTTAGCAAGAGAATTAAAAGTCCCAGTTTTGGCTTTATCTCAGTTATCAAGAGCAGTTGAACAGCGTGGTGGTGATAACAGGCCACAATTGTCTGATTTAAGAGATTCAGGCTCTATAGAACAAGATGCAGACGTTGTTATGTTTTTATATCGTCCTGATGGAGATGATAGAGAAAATTACAATTTATTTGTTGCAAAGCATAGATCTGGTGCGACAGGGGAGATCCCTCTTTATTTTAAAGGCGATAGAACACGCTTTTTTGAGATCGAGAATCGCAATCCAGAAATTAACTAATTGGTGATATAATTCAAGTTGTTCAGTAATTATTTTTTAGCCATGGTGGCGGAATTGGCATACGCGCACGACTCAAAATCGTGTTCCTTATGGAATGTGGGTTCGATTCCCACCCATGGCACCAAAGATTCTCAAGGAAAATATGCTACCAACAGATTTAAAAGTAGGAACTATTTATAAAGAAAACAATCAACCATATAAAGTAGAAAAATATACTCATACCAAAGTTGCTCGCGGAGGTGCTACAGTTAAAGTTCGTGCACGCAACCTCATTACAGGTAATTTGTCGGATTTTTCATATAATAGCAGCGTTAAATTAGATGATGCTGAAACTATGCGTAAAAATGTTCAGTATTTGTATCAAGATAGAGGATATGTTTTCATGGAGCCTACTACCTACGAGCAGTTCACGCTTAGTGAAGATTTGGTGGGGGAGTCAGCTCAGTTTTTGAAAGAAGGGGATACTATACAAGTATTGTACTTTGAGGGTAATCCTGTTTCAATTGAGCTTTCTAATAGCGTAGTTTTTGAAGTTACCTATACAGAGCCCGGTTTCAAAGGTAATACTGTAACAAATACACTTAAAGATGCCACTCTAAGTAACGGAACAGTTGTAAAGGTTCCTACATTTATTAAAATAGGGGACACTATAAAAATTGACACCCGTACTGGGGACTATATATCAAAAGCATAAGTTATGAAATTGCCTGACGTTATAAATATTTTTAATCTTCATATATACACTTTTGGTGTCTTTTTGGTATTGGGCTTACTGTTTTCAATTTTTGTAATTTGGTATGAAGGCAGAAAAGACGGATTCGATGAAGACAAATTTTTTGATTTATTTGTCATTAGTAGTTTGTCTGGTTTGTTTTTAGGCAGAATTTTTTTTGTTTTTAGAAATAATTATATTTTTGAAGCCGGTCTAATTCACATAATTAAATTTTGGACTGACGGAATTGACCCTGTAGGTGTTTTTATTGGTGTTTTTATACCACTTTTTATTTTTTCCAGGTATTGGAAGTGGTCAATATATCGCTTATTAGACATTTATGCTTTATCAATGTCTTTAGGGTTTTCTATTGTATTGCTTGGGTATGTTGGTTTGCAACGTAGATTCGAATTTTTAGTTGCTTTCGCACTTTGGCTGCTTTTGTATGCCTTATTAAGTAAGTATAGAAATGTAAAGCTAAAATCTGGAGTAGCTTTTTCTATATTTTTAATTGCCAATGTGTTTTTAGGTGTATTGTTTTTTAGATCTTTGTTTCAGTTGATCTTTTATGGTTTGTTGGTTATATTTAGCATGTTAAATTTATTTTTTAGAGTGAGGAACCAAGTATGAAAAATGCAAATATCCCTGAAAATATACTAAATGAATTAAAGACTGAGTTAGAAAGTAAGCTTACTCAAATAAATGAAGATCTTAAAATTTTAAAAGAAGAAGATCCTTACATGGTAATTGACCGTGATGAAGGAAATGCTGATTGGCAAGACGAAACACAAGAAGATATGGGTAGAAATTCTGTAGATATGAAAATGGAATCTCTAACTCAAGCCCGTATAAAGGTAGAAAAAGCGTTAGCCAAAATGGACGAAGGTATTTACGGTATTTGTGAAAAAAGCGGAAAACCAATTGATGTTGAGCGCTTAAAGGCATACCCAGAAGCTGCTTATTCTATTGAATATGCATCAGACGAGTAAAACAAAAGTATTTTCGCTTTACTTTGTAATATTTTTAACTCCTATAGTTAGTTATCTATTAAGAGCAGCCCTATTTAGAGGTAATTTACGTTTAAATTGCACAAATGTTTTTTCAGCCTATGTTACAAACGATCAAATTGCCTACTTAGGCTTAGCTCTACTCTCGTTATTTTTATACTTGTCATTTGATAACATATTAAGTTCTTTTGCCATTTCTCTGGGCAGTGGGTTAATTGTTGGGGGTGGTTTATTTAATATTTTTGAACGTTTAGTTACTGGTTGTGTTATGGATTACGTGCAGTTTTTTGACTTGTTTTGGGTAAATAGTGCTGACGTAGCAATTACCATTGGGGTATTGACTATATTAATAAAAATGTGTATAAAACCCTTAATGCCTTCCCAATAACAATGTCTAAGGGTAAAACACTTATTTTAGCTAATTACCTGTCCCTTCTAATGTGGTGGTTTATATTGACCATCATTGGAAGCACCTCTGGCTTAGGGAATTCTTTTTTTAACCTTGGAATGGGTATATATGCCTTTTTGTTAGGTATAGTACTATTTTCTTCTGCGTTTCATCACGATGCTTATACACCACATAGATTAGCTGTGTTAATAGGTTCTTTTGGTATGGCTCTTTTTGGTTTGGGTTCTGTTTTATGGTTTTATTATGATGTTTCCTTTGGTGTTGAAATTCCTTTCCCATCTATGTCTGATTTTTTTTATGTAATGCATTTTCCATTTAGTGTCTTTAGCGTTATATCACTTTCCTATAGAGATATTGCATATATGGCTCCTGAATATAAGCGAAGAAATCTAAAGGATTATCTAGGAAAAAGCTTTTTGTTTGTGAGCTCTATATTGCTTTTAGTATGGTTAATTTCTTATTTATATTCTGGGGTTTTGTTTGATTTAGAAATGTATTTGTTGTTCTTTTTTCCTATTGAATCACTTTCAATTACATGTTTGTCGTTTTTAGCGGTTTTGCATTTGTCTAAAACGTGGCAAAAAACTGTAGCAAATTGGTATGTGTTGGTTGTATTAGGTTATGGTGCCTGGTTTTGTGGGGATGTTATTTTTGTATATGAATTTACTCGAGATCTCTATTTTAACGCTGGGTATGCAGATTTATTATACCTAACAGGATCCTGCCTAATTCTATTGGGACTAATAGGTGTTATTGAGGGTTCAAAAAAAGAAGGCTTCATTAGTCCTTATTCCCCAATATTCTTTAGCAGGTCAATAAGTTACTCCCCATTTGGTTTAAACATGAAAAAATACGCCAACTCTCTACATAAGCTTCTATTTGACTGGATTTTGTAAACTTAATGTACTAAACTTTATATAGATATTTGAAAGGGTTTTATGGATACAAAGAAAACTGTTTTAATAATTGAAGATGAACAAGATATTCGTGATGTTTACACGGAGGTACTGCAAGATTCAGGTTATATTGTAATAGGTGCAGGGGACGGTAATACCGGAAAAGACATGGCATTTAATCAGCCATGGGATTTAATGCTGTTAGATATAATGCTTCCTGGGGAAGATGGCTTGCATGTTTTAAAAGAAGTTAAATCAAATCCAAACTTGGCTAATAGACCAGTTATCTTGCTTACAAATTTAGGTAGTGAACCTATTATTAATGAATCTTTTAATGTGGGGGCTGATGGCTATTTGATAAAATCAGAAATTACTCCTGATAAAATTATTGCTGAAGTTGATAATTATTTAACGCCTTAAATATGTCTACTATTCTTTTAATTGAAGATGAAGTTGATTTAAGAGAATTCTATCGTGAGTTTTTACAGGCATCCGGTTTTTCTGTTTTGGAAGCAATAGATGGTGAGGAAGGGCTTAAAAAAGCTTTAAACTCAGGATGGGATTTAATGTTGCTCGATATAATGCTTCCTAGATTAGATGGTATAGAAGTTTTAAAGAGAGTAAAGGCAAATTCCAGTGTTCAATCAAAGCCTGTAATTTTGCTAACAAATCTAGACAAAGATGAAATAGTACAAGAATGTTTAAAAGTTGGTGCCGAAAGCTACTTGGTGAAATCTAATATAACCCCAAACGTGCTTGTAGATACTATTAATCAGTATTTAAATGTAGCACATGACTAATCATACATTACAAAACCACATAATTTTTGAGGATGCCAACATTCTTGTATTAAACAAACCCTCTGGTTGTGTAGTTAACAGATCTCATACGGCAGAAGAGGGGACAGTGCAGCATTTTTTATTAAACTATCTCAAAATACCTCTAAACGAAAGCACACCTTTTAATCAACGTACTGGTTTAGCTCACAGATTAGACAGAGACACCTCAGGAGTGCTATTAGTTGGTAAAACAGAGGAGTACTTTAACTATCTTCTAGCTTTGTTTAAAAATAGAGAAATATCTAAGGAGTATATTGCGCTAGTTTATGGAAAACTAGCTCAAGACGTTATTGAAATTAATGCACCAATAGGTAGAAATCCTAATAACAGATTTAAGTTTGCTATAACTTCTGAGGGTAAGGAAGCTTCTACACGTATAGAGAAAATAAAGGAAATTTCATACAATTCACACACATTAACTGTCGTTAAAGCGTATCCTAAAACCGGAAGAACTCATCAAATTAGAGTTCACTTGGCTGCTTTAGGTACAGCAGTAATTGGTGATTTGATGTATTTAAGTACTCAAAAGCGCATTGCACTTAGTGAGGACTTCCCCAGATTAATGCTTCATGCTTACAGTGTTTCTTGGAATTCTTCCATATATAAAACTCCAAATTCGTTCCAAGCACCTCTCCCCAAACTATTTTCTGATGCATTGGAATAAAGTACAACAAAGTTTACTCATTATCTAAAAATACATTCTAATATTTGAGTTTTGACTGTTGTCATGACAAATAGTTAGTGCTTGAGTACTGCAAAATATGTAAGAAAGTAACTGAATTGTATTAAAAAAAAAAGAAAAACGAGTACAAAAGTGTAGATTTTATTTCTTTTATTTTGCATAATGTACTTAATGCCCAAAAAGTCTCTAGAAAAAACTAAACGAAGGTCTAGTAGAAAAAAAACAAGTAAGAGCAAAAAAGGCGTACAGATTAGCAAAATAGGGAAGTATCTAGGTATACTTTTCCTCGTATTATTTTGTGTATCCGTTTTGGGAATAGGCTTAACACTAAAGGCTTTAAATTTACCTTTTGCTTCAGCCTCAGGTAGCAATTCCGAAGATCTGAAGAGCCAAGATATAGTGGTTTATTCTTTAGTTCAACTTGATGATTTTAATAACCAGGCTCCTTATATAGTTTCTGCAAAAATCATAGTTTTAGATATTGCCGATAATTCAGTTTCCACATTTAATATAGAACCTACCACAACCGTAGATGTACCCGGCAAATTTGGGGAGGAACCTTTATCTAATGCATATGCTTTGGGTGCTGCTGCTAACTCAGAACTTCCTAGAGCTGAGGGTGCTTATTTAGCAATGCGTTTTTTAGAAAAAGCATTAACTTTAAACATAGATAGATATATTTTAGTAGATAAGAGTGCCTCTACTTATTTAGAGGCTGCGTCACCGGAAGGGTCTTTGCTTAGTTTGGTCAATATGGATTTTGTAAGTAAGTTACAAAGTTCCATTGAAACAAACTTCACTTTATCTGAACTTCACTATATTCATAAGTTTATTTCAAACTCTACTCTCATGCATGCTAATCCCGTAAACATTGATACTGCTTTAATAAGTGATTTTGCAAAAGTAGATACGTTAATTGGGGATATAACCTTTAATTCCAAAATTACACATGATGGTGAAAGTACTACAGTTTTAAATGGAACAACACAGCCAGGTTTAGCATCTCATGGCTCTAGAGTTTTAAATAATGCAGGCTTGCATGTTATAGCTACGAGCAATGCTGGTAAAGTTTATTCTGAAAGTTTAATTATCGCAAAAAATCCAGATTCTCCCTCAGTTAAGTATATAGCAAAATTTTTTAACATTTCTAATATTCTTCCAAAGGACTCTTTGAAAACACTGACAGAAAATGAAATAGAACGATCGGATATTACTGTCATTCTAGGGCTTGACATAGCAAACGCTTTGTGAGAATATAATGCCAAGTCTCTCTCCTTTCTTCACCCCGCCCCAAATTTTGGGCGGGGTTGATGTGTTTATAAAGCTATTTTTATGCTAAGGAGGTGTACAAACAAATGAATTTTAATCAGATATTTAATTCTTTACAGCCCATTTTACCTTTTTTACTTGTTATCCCATTAGTGGCAGTAATTGTCGTAGTTTTAGTTTTAGCCAAAAAAAGAAAAGATACACCTATAGTTGAAGAAAAAATTGATGATCCTGTGTTTCTTCAAATACAGGTTCCCTGGAGCGATATGCCTGAAATTGGTGTAACCAAAACAGCCCCTATTGCCGCAGAACAGATGTTTGCTTCTTTGCACGGATTGTTGCGAGAAGATGCAGGTGTTCAAGAACACTTTACTTTTGAAATAACTTCAGACGCTAAAGGTATTAGATTTTTTGCTGTTGTTCCTAGACACATTTATAAATTTGTAGAAAGCCAAATTTATGCACAATACCCTGAAGCGCACATCGAACGTGTAGATGACTACGCCATTGAGCCTATAGATAAAAAATTTGAAGTTGCTCACATGAATTTATTAAAAAACCAAATATTTCCTATAAAGACATTTAGAGATTTTGAAGTAGACCCATTAGCTGCATTAACTTCTGCTTTATCTGAGGCCGAAGAAGGGGAAACTGTGTGGTTACAATTACTTGTACGGCCAATTGCAGATGTTTGGCAAGAAGAAGGTTACGATTATGTGAAAGAATTACTTACAGGAAAAGCTGTATCAAAAAGAAAAGGTTTCAATGTTTTAGATTTTGTTTTGGATTTACTTTTAACATTAACATATGCCGTAGTTGGAGGAATTGCGGATGCTTTGGCTGGAAGTTCTGCTGATAGTGGTTTAGGTAGTAAGCAGTCTTCCGGCCCTAGTGCTCCAGAGAAACCAGAGCTAACCGGTTCCGAAGAAGTTATGGTAGAAGCAATAGAAACAAAGCTAGAGAAAATGGGTTTTGAGGTAAGTATAAGAATTTTGGCTTCTTCTAATTCTCAGGAGCGTTCAAAAAACCTAGTAAGGTCTTTTTCTGCCTCGATGCGCCAGTTTTCCACATCTAACTTAAATAGCTTTATTACTAATCATGAGGTAAGTAATTCATTGGCTTTTGAAAAATATAAGGCGCGTACTTTTAGTACGGAAAACAGTTATGTATTAAACATTACTGAAATGGCTTCTATATTTCATTTGCCTACATCTAATGTAGAAACTCCTAATATGTCATGGATTTATTCTAAAAAAGGGGAGCCCCCTTCACATCTACCAACGGAAAACTGTTGCTATATTGGGCGTACTACATACAGAGGCCAGAGTATTGCCTTTGGTATAGATAATACAACGGGAGATCGTTTAAGGCATATGTATTTAATTGGTAAAACCGGTGTAGGTAAGTCGACATTGTTTGAAACAATGATTACGCAAGATATATATAATGGTTTTGGTGTTGGTGTATTAGATCCACACGGCGAATTAATAGACCACGTTTTGGAATATATTCCTGATCACAGATTAAAAGATGTAATAATAGTTGATCCTTCTGACACTGCGTATCCTGTGGGAATTAACTTACTTGAAATAGAGGATCAGTCACAAAAAAACTTAATGGCATCTGCTCTTGTTTCGGCAATTAAAGTGCACTTTGAATATTCCTGGGGACCCAGGTTAGAATACTTGTTAAACTATGCTATTTTGACTTTGCTTGAGGTCCCAGGCACAACCATGCTTTCTATTACACGCCTACTTGGAGACATGAACTATCAAAAATATATTCTTCACTATATAAAAGACCCAGTTGTTTTGGAGTTTTGGGAAAAGGAGTACGCAGCTATGCGAGGGAATGCTAAATTAGCTACAGAAGCGGTTGCCCCCATACAAAATAAAATAAACAGATTTCTAGCTTCCACAACCATTCGAAATATATTGGGTCAACCAAAATCCACAATTAACATTTGGGACGCCATGAATACAGGAAAAATACTTTTGCTAAATTTATCAAAAGGTAAAGTAGGTGAAGATAATGCCAATTTGTTAGGTGCCTTATTAGTATCTAGAATTCAATTTATGGCCTTGCAAAGAGCAAAATTAGCCCCAGAACAAAGAAGAGAATTTTACTTATATGTAGACGAGTTTCAAAACTTTGCTACAGGTAGTTTTGAGTCTATTTTGTCAGAGTCACGTAAATATAAGCTAGGTTTGTACCTAACGCATCAATATACATCTCAGCTTCCTGATTATTTATTGAGTGCTGTGTTAGGTAATGTTGGAACAATTGCTGCCTTTGGGTTAGGTGCGAGTGATGCCCGATTGCTTGCAAATGAGTTTGCACCTCAATTTACTCCAAACGATATAATTTCATTGGATAAGTATAATATGTATATTAAGATGGTAATTAATGGAACAACTTCTTTGCCTTTTTCTGCAAAGTCTGTTCCACCGTTTGTACCTAGATCTGCTACCAACAGAGAACGTGCTCTTCAACTAAGTAGACAAAACTACGGTACAGATAGACGCATTGTAGAGGAAAGAATACGTCGTTGGGTAGATAGACAGTTCGATAAAGGTTTAGCTATCTCCCAAGAGCATAAAGCACGAAAAGCCATGGAAACAGAGAAAAGTACTGGGCATTCCAAATGAATTGTAGAATGCCCGTCAGTTTACAAACTTAAATGAGAGGAGGCAAATGTCTGCCGATATATCAAAAGACATAAATTCTATAAAATCTCAAATTGATGCTATAGAAAAAAGTTTAGCTAAAGTTAAGGCGCTTTTAAAAACGGTTGATGAGGCCACAAAAGTGTCCTACAGAGAAGTACCCGGTGTTATGGGAGTGTTTGATGGGTTCAATATGATTACTGAAGACGGTCAGAAGTATGAGGTTAACCCCAATTATGCTGCGAAATCAATGCTGGCCTATGGCGATACCTTAAAAATGATTGAAGACGGTGGGAAGAAATTATTTAAGCAAGTGGAAAAAATCGACAGAAAGATTTTAGAAGGCGTAGTTTCTAAAAAAGATGGTCAGTGGCATGTGTTAACAGATGCCGGTTCATATGTTATTTCTGAGGCTGCTGCAAGCTTTAACGATTTAGAGGTAAACAATAAAGTTCGTGTTGAAGTTCCTGCAAATAATTTAAAAGCACCTTTTGCCACTCTTGATAGCGTTGTGAAAGATGAAAAGTCGGTAGCACCTTCTAAAACAGCTACGGATGCACCTAGTTTAGCTGAATCTCCCACACCTAACTCTACTCCTGTGCCTCCGCAGCCACAGGAAGTGATTGCGCCTGCAGGGGATATTCCTCTTGAGCCTTCTACACCAGCCCCTCAGCCGGTTGCACCTCCACCACCTTCGGTTGATGTTGTAAAGCCACCAGTACCACCAGTACCGCCTGTAGAAGCTTTGGAAATGCCTACAGAACCTTTAACGCCCAAAACCCAACCTACCTCATCCACTCAGATAGAGCCAGAGCTGAAGGAATTTGATCCTAGTGTAATTAATGATGAGGATCTGCGTTAAAGAATTTACGGGTTAGTTATTTAGCAAACGAAAAAAAGGCCGCATTTAATAATGCGGCCTTTCTCATTCTTCATCGTCTATGTCAGCGAAGGGGCTTTCCTCTATGATTGTATTATCTTGTTTAAAGTAAGGTCTGACTTCTTGCTTTTCTGCCCTAAAAACTGGTTCAGTTGAAGTCAATTCAAGCTTAATTTGTTTGTCATTGCCCTCAATGAATTGAATTGTTATTTCAGCTTCTTTGTCTTTGGCCTTTTTTAATCTAGCTGCATAATCTTTTTCTATATTACCTACATGAATGTCTGTTTCACCACTTTTAGAATGTTCCTTTAATATTGTTACTGTATTTTTGTTAATTCTAAAGTTGAGCATTTCTTTTGGTTTAAAGTTATTAGCTGTAATTCTTGGCGCTATTATTTCCATCCAAACTACATCTGTAGTACCTGGTTCTCTGATTAAGCTTTTTTTATCTATGATCGCGTCTTTTACTACAGTTTTACTTTTTGCTAATTCATAATTTTTCTTTGCTACAGAATTTATAGGATCTGATTCTAAGACCTCTTTAAACAGTTTTTTTGCCTTTGCAAACTCTTTAAGCTCTAAATAGGCTCTTCCTAATCTGATTTTTGCGGGTATGTCTTTTGGTGCTTCCTCCAACACTTCCAGATTAAGTTCAACAGCAGCTTTCCAATCTTTATTTAAGGCTGCTTTTATGGCTTTTTTTCCTAGTGCATGTGCATTTGATTTCATGTATGAAAACTAACATTTCTTAAGTTGGTTGGCAAACATTTGCTCTAACTTAGGCTTCATGTGATATTATTTGAGTTATGGCAGGACATTCTAAATGGAAAAACATTCAAAGAACAAAAAATGCGAACGATGCAAAAAAAAGCAAAGTTTTTTCTAAAATGAGTCGTTTAATATCTGTGGCTGCTAAAGAGGGTGGGGGAGACATAGATGCAAATCCAAGGTTGCGTTTAGCTGTTGATAAGGCAAAAAAGGCCAGTATGCCAAAAGATAATATTGAAAAAGCTATTCAAAAAGGTTTAGGTGCAGGTAATGGCGCCGCTTTTATTGAAGTCTCTTATGAAGGGTATGGCCCTGGGGGAGTGGCTTTTTATGTATCGGCACTCACTGATAACAAAAATAGAACAGTAGCAGAAATAAGAACCATATTTAACAAAAATGGAGGCTCTTTAGGTGAAGCAGGTAGTACTGCCTATATTTTTGATGTCATAACAGGGGAGCCAAGTTTTGAAATTCCCGTAGAAGACCCGTCTCAAGCAAAAACTTTACTACGAATTATAGATTTGCTTGAAGATCAAGATGATGTGCAAGAGGTATATGCTAATTTTGATATACCAGACAAGTATTTAAACTAGTTACAATTCGTATATGTTAAAATTATAAAGCATGATAGTCCTAGGTATAGATCCAGGCACTGCCTCCACAGGCTATGGTGTCTTAAAATTTAACGGAAGTCAAAAACCAGAGTTGATTGATAGCGCTGTTATTTCTACACCTGCCGGTATAGCTATGTCTAAAAGGCTACGAATGCTTTATGAAAACCTTCACGAACTTATGAAAGTACATACGCCTGAGGTTATGGTAATAGAACGCTTGTTTTTTAACACTAACGTTAAAACCGCGATGTCTGTAGGTCAAGCTCGGGGAATACCTTTGCTAGTTGCTGCTCATTATGATGTGCAAATAATTGAATATACTGCTTTACAAGCCAAACAAGTTTTAACAGGCTATGGAAGAGCTAATAAGAAAGAGTTGCAGTCAGCAGTTAAACAATTTATGAACCTAGAGGAGATATTACGACCTGATGATGCTAATGATGCTGTGGCAATGGGTCTCTGCTACTTTCATAAAGACTATATAAAAGTGAAGGTAAAATGAGTTTTGTCATATCAAAAAAAGTTAAATATTCTATATATGCTTTAGTGCAGGTTGTTCTGTTGTATTTTTTTTCTTTTGTAGCAGGGGAGTTGCGTCTTTATTTTCTTGTTGGGTCTTTGCTTTTTTGTGTTTTAGGTGGGGTATTAATTCATTTACCAATAAACAGCTTTAAACTCACTTTACCTGTAATACTTTTACATATTCATGCGGTAATCGGGGCGTTATTATCCTTAGTGTTTTTTCCAAACTTAAGCAAACTTGTAGTTGTAGGGGCACTGGGGGCTTTATTTGTAATTACATACGCTATTGCGTTAATGAATAATATATTTCTTGTTGTGCAGCAAAAAAACGAGCTCATTCCCTTATATAGAGTCGCTGTTACCTGGAGCCAAATATTAATAGTAGTTGTATGTATTCCCTATTTTGCAGGTATCTTTAAAGTACCTATAATCTCAGTTTTCCAGAGTTTAATTATTAGTGGCTCAACTTTTTTATTTAGTGTTTACACTTTTTGGTCGCAACGCTTTGATGAAGATTCTAAAGTATTTAAAATAGGGGACGTACTAATAGGTAGTTTCTTAGTTTCCTTCGTTGTCTTTTCCTTGAGCATCAGTGTTTCATTTATACCTACAGAATCTTTTTTGTTAGCAATGTTTGATGCGTCAATTTTGATGTCGGGAATTGGTTACTTACAAGCCCATTTAAAAAATAAAATAACAAATAGATTTGTTTTTGAATATTCTTTAGTAACAGTATTATTTTTACTACTATTGCTTGTATTTAAGCCTTAAACAAACAGGACTAAAACTGAAGGCAGGGAAGTGCTAGTGCTGTTAACACCCCATAGTTATATTTGCTAATACCTATAGTATTATTACACTAATGCTTGTTGTAATGTTGTCATAGTTAGTTAAGCAATTTAAGTAAGAATGTCATAGTTTATGTTGTCATACTTTGGCTAGGGGAGGGTTGTCATACTTTTCAAGTTAATTGTGCATAACTTAATTTGTACTCAAGTAAGAATTAATTTTACTAAGCCGTAAATAAAAACTGAATTAATAAATAAATAGCTATAAATAATACTTATTAATACATAATTAATTCTTCTAAATTAACTGCTTTAATAGAGTGATCCCATTAAGCCTCCCTATTCAGTTGAATCTATGTGCTTGCAATACATATAAATCCTCGGCGTCGTTAAACATACATTATACGACGTCTTGTATTTTTTAATATTCTAACCTGTTCCCTATAATTTGATCCAAATTAATTTACTTTTTAATACCAAACAAATTTTTGTTTAATTGTATGTTAATTTATTTTTAGTTTGCGGCGCAGCTACTCTATTCAACGTTTAATGCCGCATTTTCATTTCTTGCGTATATACCTCACTTGTCTTTTTTTATTTCATTACATTTTTAGCAGTTTTAAACATGCTGATTCTTACTATTTGTTGTTGTGACAGTAAATAATGGGTGTGAGGCTCTAGAATGCCCTGTAAGCAATTTTTATTTTTTAGTTGACTTATGCATCACATGTAATGAGTAAATTTTAATGCTAGGTCTACAAAATCTTAAACTTGCATAATCTATGTTCTATGTTTGAAAATTTTCTAACTCTTGTTAACATATGTTTATGACCAAATCTCTAAAAGAATTACTTACGCGTTATTTAGAACATTGTGAAATTGAAAAAAACCTTTCTCAAAATACAATTCGTATGTACGATTTTTATTTAAATGACTTTATTGAGTGGTCTAAGGCATATTTAAAGAAGGATGATTTTTACGTATCCGATATTGATCAAGAACTACTTAGAAAGTATCGTTTAAATTTAAACCGACGTATAAGTAATAAATCGCATGAAGAATTCAAGAAATCTACACAAAAAACATTTCTTGTCGCAATTCGTGCCTTTTTGAAATACATTGTGGTGGAGTTAGGTTTAGACACAGTATCCCCCGAACAAATAATTTTAGGTAAACCAGAGGCACGTGTTCCTAAAGTTTTAAATGAAGAACAATTGCAGGGCTTGTTTTCAACACAAAATTTAAGTAAGAAATCAGGTATTCGTGATAGAGCTATGCTTGAAACCCTATTTAGCACTGGGTTACGTGTAAGCGAATTAGTAAATTTAGATGTATCTGACATAAATTTAAATTCAGGAGAATTTACCGTTGTAGGTAAAGGTCGAAAAGTTCGTACAGTTTATTTAAGTCCTAGCGCTAAAGATTGGTTAAAGCGTTACTTATCTACGCGTAGAGATAATTTCGTACCTTTATTCTTACGTTATTCTGGCAAGCGTATGGAAGTTGGTGATGAAGATGGCGAATCTTTAAGATTAACGCCTAGAAGTGTGCAACGTATGATAAAAAAATACGTTACTAGAGCCGGATTGTCTATTGATGCTACTCCACACACTTTGCGTCATACATTTGCTACCGGACTTTTGTCTGAGGGTGCTGATTTACGTTCTGTACAAGAGCTATTAGGTCATTCTAATGTGTCTACTACCCAAATATATACGCATGTTACAAATAAACAGCTAAAAGACATTCACACAAAGTTTCATAAAGATGTTGATGATACTGCTGACGAAATTAATAGTTTAATTTAACTTTACTAAAACCCAAATGTTCAAAAAAAAGAGATTTAACGTCGCTTTTTAAAAATTTTACGACGTATTTCCCCTACTCTGCTTAAGAGTTTCTATTAACTAATACATCATGGGCATTGCTTTCTACTACCCCTGCGTTTGTGACTCTTATGAATTTTGCTTTTTTCCATAGTTCTTCAATAGTGAATGCTCCGCTGTAGCTTAAACCCGACCTTATTCCTGCACACAACCTAATTATAAGTTCCTCTACTGTGCCATTATAAGGCTTAAACGCTTCCACACCTTCAATATGTTTTGTATACATAAGATTTTTACCGTTTGGATCCTTCTTTACTTGTTTTTCTTTTTCAGATTCAGAAGCAGACCCGTTGTATCTTTTATATTTTTTACCCTCTATTTTTATTATGTCGCCTGGGGTTTCATCAGTCCCTGCAAATAATGATCCTGCTACAATCGCAGATGCTCCTGCAGCTAGCGCTTTAACAATATCCCCTGAAGTCCTAATGCCTGCATCAGGTATAACTACCTTGTTATGTTTTCTTGCTGCTTTTGCTGCCTCTACAAGAGAGTAAAACCCTGGTGAACCCGAGCCAGTTTGTATTCTTGTTGTACATATTGATCCTGCCCCCACACCCACTAACACAGCATCGGCTCCTGCCTTAAATAAGTCATCTGCGCATTCATAGGTAGAAGCTATACCAGATATAAGTGTAATGTTATTGCCAAAGTAGTTTTTAAGTTTTTTTGTGGCTTCAATATTTTTTTTCATATGCCCGTGCGCTACATCTATATTTATTACCGATGCCCCCGCCGCAACTAAGCTTTTAGCTCTTTCAAAAAAACCAGGGTTACAACCTACCGCCGCTGCTGCTATTACTTTAAATTTAGCAACTTGCTCAACCTTTTTAGCTTGCGATTCTATGCTTTCAAATCTTGGTAAAATTCCCATTCCACCCAGTTCCCCCATTTTGGCTGCCATTCTAACGCCGGTAATCGTATCCATTTTTGTGCTTATAAGTGGAATTTTAAGTTTTAGATTTTTTGAAATTTTAGTGTCTAATATAACCTGTGCTCTGGAATCAACTTCTGAGTATTGAGGTAGCAAAAGAACATCGTCGTAAGATAAGGCTAGTGGTAGGTTATCGAATTGAGACTTTGTCGCCACTAGACCATACTACCTTGCGTTATACTTATGGTCAACCTTATAGTAAACTACCTGTATTCAACGAAAAAAAAGGAGAATTACTGTGAGAGCATTAAATGTAGAAGTTGGAGAGCCGTTTTTTTCTTTAGATGGTGAATTGTTGCTGCCAGAAAGTGTTGTACAAGAGTTATTTGGTCTAAAACATAATGAAAAGGCTATTTCTCAAGGTGGAATATATATTTCCCGAGGTTATAAATGGAAATCAGGTTTTACTTTTTTGTTTAACCCTACACTTTACTTTAGTAGAGAGCAGTTGAATAATCCGGTGTTTCCTGATTATTACCGTGATGCTTTGTTAAAGCGTTTAATCAAGCAGGGGCTGCTTCAAGAATCAGTAGACTTCAATAGTTTTACATCTTACTTTGAAGAAGTAACAGACGCTAAATTTGGATACCGTGCGTTTAAACTTGTACTAAACAAACAAACTTTGTTGTCTACAGTTAAAAGAAAGGGGTTTACTTGGGGATTTAGGCTTTTAATTAAAGTAAAAAGCTTATTTAAGATGTAGTCAGGCAAGCCACTTTAGGTATTTTGTACTTATTAGTGGCTTTTTTATATTTTCAATGACTTTAAAGGTTCAAAAGACATGCGATGTATTTCGCATGGCCCATACTTCTCTATTGCCTCTTTGTGCATTTTTGTTCCATAACCTTTATGTTGAGAAAAACCGTAGTTTTTGTACTTTTCATTTAGCTCTATCATTAAATTATCTCTAAAAACTTTAGCAACTATTGAAGCGGCTGCTATTGTTAAACTTAGGTTATCCCCGCCCTTAATATTGGTTTGCTTGTTTTTGGCTAAACCTTTTATTTCAAACATATCAGTTAATATGTGTTGCGCCCCGCTTTTTTTAAAAGCATTATAAAATCCCATTTGTGTGGCATGTGAAATTCCAGAATTATCTATTATTTCATGGCTGATAATCTCTATTGAGTAGTTTATGGATACATCATGGATGAATTCACTTAAATAATCACGTTTCTTAGAAGAAATCTTCTTAGAGTCCTTTATTTGAACATAAGTTTCCATCAAAAGTGAATTATCTTTTGTATTTGCAGTAAAATGGTCTTTGTTTAGTATTACGCTGGCTACTACCATAGGGCCTGCCAGGCAGCCTCTTCCAACCTCATCTACACCAGCAATCGAAGTTACTCCACTTTCCCATAGTTTTTTTTCATAAATTAACTTTTCCATATGAAGTGCTACATTAACTTTTTAATAGTATCGAAAAGTTTGATTCTAAATTCTTCTATGTCCATATTTATTCCCATTCCTGCTGAGTTAAAATGTCCGCCCCCGTTTCCACCCATTTCTTTAAAAAGCTCAGGCAATGAAATTTTGTTATAAATATTGCTGCCACGCCCTGAAACACTTAATTTACCGGGTTCAAATTCGGTTACCATTATTCCTCTTGGATATCCTTTAACAAAACCACTTAAGGCTGACTTAAAGGCATACTTTACTAAACTTAATCTGTCTTTATCTAAGTTATGCTCTTGAATACTATTGTATGACAGTACGAATAGTTGAGTTTGTATTTCATCTAAATACTCAGTATGCTCAATGGCAAAGCTGAGCATGTCAAAATACTCTACAGGTTTATCTCTAAAGTATCTTTCTGTAATTTGTATAGGCTCAGCACCTTTTTCTAGTAAATCTGCTGCTAAGCGCATTGTAGAAGGTGTGAAGTTCCATTGAAAGTTTCCCGTATCCCCTACTATGCCTGCATACGCTAGCATTGCCAGGTCTCTGTCTAAAAATTCTGTGGGAACTATATCAGTTAGCACTACTTCGGTAGCTGAACTTGCTTTTTTGTTTTTAATAATAGTATTTCCTAAATTGGGGTTGTCTGTTGGGTGGTGATCTACAACAATTATTTTGGCATGTTCTGAAAAGTCAGGCGCTGGTAAATCAGTATTTTCGTAATCATAAAACTGTATTTCGTTAGATCCGTCTACTAATATAACCGCATCATATGTGGTTTCTTTAAGAAATTCTCTTGAGTCAACTCCTGTGAATTCGTCAAAAAAAGGTAAATGTATGAATGCTTCTTTTTCTTTTTCTCTTAACTCCTTTGGGAAAATGTGCTTAACATTAACTTTTTTACTTTGTAGGTATTTTTTAAGTATTGTGCCACTAGCAATAGAGTCTGAATCAAGAGGTTGTGAGCTTATTAATAGTACTTCATGTAAATCACTAAATGCACTATTCATTCTCTATTTTCTCAAGCTCCTCTTCTTCTGAAATAATTGCTGTGGAGGAAACTTTATCAGATGCACTTAATGATATTAATCTAACACCTTGTGTTGCTCTACCTAACTGTGGTATTTGCTTTTCATCAAGTCGAATTACTTTTCCTGATGAAGAAACAATTAATATATCCATTTCTACACTGCTATCTATGATTCTTCCTGTGTTAACTTTTCCGGTTTTTGGTGTGACTTTATAAGTTAAAATACCAGAACCACCTCTGTTTTGTGCTTTATATTCAGTAACTAGTGTTTTTTTACCATTCCCTTTTTCGGTTACTACAAATAAACTGCATGTTTTTGTAGAGTTCTCATCTATTAAATCCATCCCAACTACTTGATCATCATCTTTAACCAGTTTTATACCCATTACTCCTCCAGCTGTGCGTCCCATTGTTCTAATTTGTTTCTCAGGAAATCTTATAGACTGCCCTTGTGCTGTAACCATTAAAACGTCAGATTTCCCATCACTTAGTAACACTCTAACAAGATCATCCCCGTCAGCTATTTTAATTGCCATAATTCCTGAAGACCTTATATTAGCAAAATCTGCTAAGGAAGTTTTCTTTACTGTTCCTTTTTCAGTTCCAAATACAATAAATCCTTCTTCAGCATCCATTTGCTCTGCAGATAACGATATAAAGGCTTGTATATTTTCACTTTGCGAAATGCCCAAAAAGTTAACTAATGCGGTTCCTTTTGCAGTTCTTAGTGTTTCTGGTATTTCCCAAATCCTTAATTTATATACCTTACCTTTATTAGTAAAGAATAGTGCGTAGTCATGCGTATTACATATGCGAATTGTGTCTACAATATCCTCTTCTCTGAGTTCTTGTCCTTTAACGCCTTTTCCGCCGCGGCCTTGTTTTTTGTAAGTATCAGGTTTCAATCTTTTAATATAACCACTTCTAGAAATAGTAATTATGCAACTTTCATTCACTATTAAATCTTCGTCAGACAGCTCCCCTACTTTGCTCTTAATAACCTTAGTTTTTCTTTCATCACCATACTTTTCTCTTATCTCTGTTAACTCATCTTTTACTACAGTCATGATTCTTTCTGGTGAAATTAATAAATCCTCGTAGTCTTCGATGGTTTCTGTTATCTGCTTTAGTTCGTCTTCTATTTTTTGTCTTTCAAGTGCGGCTAAACGACGTAATTGCATGTCTAAAATTGCTTGCGCCTGTATTTCAGTCAGTTTAAACTTTGTCATAAGTCCAGTTTTAGCAACCTCGGTATCTTTACTATTTCTAATAAGTTTTATGACTTCATCTAAATTATCTAATGCTATTTTTAAGCCCAGTAAAATGTGCTGACGAGCTCGTGCTTTTTTAAGTAAAAATATTGTTCTTCTAACAACAACTATTTGGCGATGTTTAATAAATTCTTCCAAAATTACCTTCAAAGTCATTAATTTTGGTTCACCGTCTAAAAGCGCAACCATATTTGCATTGAATGATGTTTGAAGGGGCGTATGTTTATACAATCTGTTTTGTACTTTTTTAGGTAAGGCATCTTTTTTAAGTTCAATAACTATACGCATACCTTTTCTGTTTGATTCATCTCTTAAATCTGCGACGCCAGTTATTTTTTTATCTCTAACGAGTTTTGCAATTTTTTCAATTAATGAGGATTTGTTAACTTGATATGGAATTTCGGTAACAATGATGCGCATTCTACCCTTTTTGTCTTCTTCAATTTCCATTTTTGCTCTGGTTACTATTCTTCCTTTACCTGTAGCATACATTTGAATAATTTCTTTTTGATCATAAATTATTCCGCCCGTTGGAAAGTCAGGTCCTTTTACAACTTTTACTAAATCTTCTACAGTTGCAGAAGATGAAAATCCTGTTTTAGCAATTATTTCTTCTGATTCATGTTTAGTATCTTTTTCAGGTTTTTCTCCTATATAATCTGAGTTTTCAATTAAAAGGTTAATTCCATCTATAAGTTCATTTAAATTATGTGGTGGAATATTAGTTGCCATTCCTACAGCAATACCTTGTGCTCCGTTAAGCAACACGTTTGGTATAACAGATGGCAAAACTGCGGGTTCTTCGTTTTGGAGGTCATTTAACATAAAATCAACAGTATCTTTGTCTATGTCACGGTATAGTTCTCCGGCTAGTTGTTCCATTTTACATTCGGTATAACGCATAGCAGCAGGAGGATCTCCGTCAATGCTTCCAAAGTTACCCTGTCCATCTATTAAGGTGTAGCGTAATGAAAAGTTTTGCGCCATACGAACTAAAGCATCGTATACTGAGGTGTCGCTATGAGGATGGTACTTTTTTAAAACTTCACCTACAACGGCTGCACATTTATGATACTTTCCGTTGTAGTACATAGTTTGATCTTGCATTGCGTATATTATTCTTCTGTGTACAGGTTTTAATCCGTCGCGTACATCAGGTAATGCTCTTGAGACAATAACACTCATAGAGTAATCCAAATACGCTTTTTGCATTTCGGTTGTAATATCAGCTTTTATTAGGTTTGTTGCCTCTTGCTTATTGTTTGAAGCATCTAGGGCTGTTATCTCTTCTTTTGACATAGCGTTGCTATGATATCAATTTTTATTAATATACTCAATTGATTGCGTATATTTTAGATGCATATGATCCTATAGTGTGTTAAGATTTCCCTACTTATCAAAACTATAAGGAGAGAACAAATGCGAAATAAAGTATATGAGGGTTTAAAGGTAGACAAGAGTCTTTTGCCGTTTCTGCGTATACAAAAGGCTATTCCTGGACAAGTTGTTTATGATTTTTACGTTGAGGATGCAGGTTTTCTTAGTGTAACCGTTGTTGATCGACGTCCCCTACCTGTGCTTTTGCGCAGATTAGCTATTAGGGTTGGATTTTTAAGTAGGCTTGCTGACCTGGCGTTTACCAGAAGCAGAGCGAATTTGCACTGGCTTTCGTGGAAGCACACTCAGCGCAGCAGTCCAAATGTTGATCTTATTTTGACATTGCCCACCTCTATGGCAGATGAAGAAAAGTTTTTACACACGGTGCTTAACCCTGAAAAAGACAGCGGTAAAGGGCGTGTATGCCATGATGAGGCTTGGTGGCCAATTGGTGAAATGGGCATGTTGCTACTGCACGTTAGTGCCCCTTTGTAACCGTAATTCGGCGTAGTTTACAGGTCTAAGGTTTTTACATTGTTGTGTTTGTGTAAAAACTTTAGACTTTTTTGTAAAAAAACCGCAGCTTCCACCGCGGTTTTTCCTAGTCTAGTAATTAATACAGCTATTTTCATTCAAAAAGTCTATCGTAGGCTTCCATTGCGTCTTTAATTAGCTTGTACGCTGCTTCAGGTCCCAAAAATTCGCCGATTGTTACTGTCCCTGGACCCGTTTGCGCATACTTGTATGTTTCAAAGAAAGTTTTTAAATCTTTCTTTTCGTATTCTCTTAAGTCATCTACATGTTTAACTTGATTAAATCTGGGATCTTTTTTAGCCACACATATTATTTTGTTATCTTTTTCGCCGTTATCATCCATTTCCATAACTCCAATTACTCTACCCTTTACCATACACCCAGGTACTAAATTTCCACTTGTGAAAACTACAGCGTCCAATGGATCGCCGTCGTCTTCATTCCATGTTCTTGGTACATCGCAATAATTAACGGGAAAATGAACTGGTCCATAAAGCACTCTATCTAGCTCTATGATTCCGAGCTCATGGTTATATTCGTATTTGTTTATATCCCCTTTTTTAATTTCTACAATTAAATTTAAGACCTCAGGAGCTTTATCCTGCGGAATTGTGTGAAAGTGTGAGTTTGTCTTTTTCATGATCGTAGTTTATCACATTTATTATTAATATTTAGCAACTAATAAACCCTCCCAAAGCGTTTAGTTTCAGCGTTTGACATACTTTGCTTTTCCCCCTATAATTACTATAGGTTAACAATTTAAACCTAGGAAGGAGTTCTTAAATGAACTTAATAAAATTCATTTCAAGGCTCTCTGATAAATCACTTAAGGTTGTTGCTATGACAATCTTAGCCCTTGGGATAATGCCTCTTAATGAGGCTTTTGCTTTACCAGAAACTCAGTATTTGGGCGAAGGTAGTGCAAGTTATACAAAGGATTCTAATGAAGTATTTGTAGTTAAAAGAACTAATCCGTTTCGTTTTGATACTGTAGATAGTGATACTTACACTTCTACACGTAAGGAACGAGTTTGGACTAGCTCCGAAGCCTACACAAAAATCTTCCATGAATGGGTGAATTTCGGGGAGTTACCTGCTGGATGTGAATTCAGCTATGTGTTTATTGACGACGATGTTGATGAACGTGTAAACAAGTTTTACCTTAATGGAGAAGTTGTTTACGAGTCCCCTCAAGGTATGGTGGTTGAATCTTCATTCACCTTGCCCAAAGCTGGAGAGTTAAAGCTTTATGCTGCTGACAGTATTGCGCAACATCATGAAATAAGCTGTCCTGCTAACGAACCTGAGCCAGAACCTGAAGATGATCCAGAAGAAACCCCATGTAGTATCTACGGTGGTTACGGTGGAGGCTACGGAGGTGGTGAAAACTGTATCATTAACAAGTCATTTGATATAGAGAAAAAGGTTCGTATAGAGGGTGACAAAAAATGGAAAGATAAAGTAACTGATGTTGAATTTGATGATGTCGTAGAGTTTAGGGTTGTTGTAAAAAACAAAACTGACGCTAACGATGTTGATGGTGTTGCATTCGATAACATGAGAATGCACGATATATTGCCAGATGAGCTAATTAAGCTTTCTGGTGACTTAACTGAAGATTGGGATGCTTTTAAACCTGGTGAAGAAAGAACTTTCATCATCAGAGTAAGAGTTGATCCTGATGAGTACGATAGATCTGACTTTGACAAGTGTGTAGTTAATGAGGCTACAGTGATTTATGACGGAACCGAAGAAGGTTCTGACACGGCTACCGTTTGTTATTCTGACACCGAAGATGTACTAGGCATTGAGGAACTACCTGAAACAGGTGCGGCTTCAACATTAGTACTAACCTTACTGGGATTAACCTCTATAACTAGTGGTTATGCCTTGAAAAGAAGAAAGTAAAGTCAGCTACGTTACAGTTAATGTTTAGAAGGGCTCCTTACGGAGCCCTTCTCTTTTTGTCCTAGTTTGACACTGTAGTGACTATAGGGTATAATAAATGAATATTTAGGATCTTCGGATCCTTATTTTGTACTTGTATTTATTAATTTGGAGGCTTGCCCCATGAATATTAAAAGAAATATTTCAAAGACAATGCTTTTAGTTGCCGTTACAGTTGCCTTTATGCCTGTTTATAGCACTAACGCATGGAAAACATCTCAAGAAGCTGAAGCTGTTTGTACAGATAATTCTGTAGTCATTAAAGCGACTTTTAAAAATACTGAAAAGAACTCTCAAGCTGCTATGGATGTTACACCTACAGATTTGCAGTCTGGCGTGTCAGGAGATACTAAAACTGTAAATCCCGGTGAAGAAGCTATTTGGGAAATTGATACAGGCTTAAATAGTGTATCTGCCGGTGAAGTTGAATTTTACTTAACTTGGACAAATGGCAACAAGGGTACTGATAAAAGAAAAGTATCTTATGAAGCTATAAACTGTAAAGGTGAAGAAGAGCCTGAAGGTTCTATAACCTATTCTGCTGAGGTTGCATGCGAAGAAGAAAGTGTAGTAATTAACGTTCAAGTTAAAAATAATGATAACAGTGATTCAAATTATGTTGTAGAAATTACACCTAAAGACAAACAAACAGGTATTACTGGTGACACACGTACTTTGAATTCTGGAGATTCCGAAACATGGAAGTTAGATACAAATTTGACTTCTATTGATTCAGGTGAAGTAGAACTTAGAGTTAAGGTAAACTCTGGTGACACTGAAAAGCATACTGTTTCATACAATGCTTCTGAGTGTGAACAGCCAGAGGAACCCGAAGAACCTGTATGTTCTTATGGTGGTGGTGACTGTATCGTTAATAAATCCTTTGATATAGAGAAGAAAGTTCGCATTAAAGGTGACAAATCATGGAAAGATAAAGTAACCGGTGTTACTGAAGATGATGAAGTTGAGTTTAGAATCGTAGTTAAAAACAACACTGATTCAGGTGATGTTGACGATGTAGAATTCGATAATATGCGTATGCACGATTTTTTACCAGATGAGTTAGCTAAGCTTTCAGGTGACTTAACCGAAGATTGGGATAACTTTAAACCTGGTGAAGAAAGAACCTTTTACATTACTGTTAAAGTTAACTCTGAAGAATACGACAGAACTGACTTTAGTAAGTGTGTAGTTAATGAAGCTGTAGCTAAATATGATGATAATGAAGAAGCTTCAGATACCGCAACGGTATGTTACGAAAATGGTGAAGTGCTAAGTATAGAAGAATTACCTAGAACAGGTGCTACTTCAACTGTAGTGTTAACCTTGCTAGGCTTAACATCTATAACTAGCGGTTTTGCCTTAAAGAAAAGACAGTAAAAAAAGTTTACTTGTAGACTTTTTAATATCCCTACCGAAAGGTAGGGATATTTTTTTAGTTAATTGTTAAATCCCAGCCTTTTTCATATACCGAATCATTGTTTCCTCCATCTGAAACTGCGTTTTCATTTGTGAATTTTTCAGATTCAAAGTTAACGTTTATTTCAAAATCTGTTCCATTTGAATAATATCTGTATACATGATTTCCTTCATTTGTAGGGTCAACTGGTAGTACAAATAACAATCCTGATAAGCCATTGCCACTTGTATTGTTAAATTGTACCCAACCTGTACCATCTATAGCCGTGGTTCCGGTTAGGCTGTTACATGTTGTACATCCTGTTGTGTCGGTTAATTCTATTGCATTGTCAGTTAAAGCATTTGTAATAGCCAACTGCACTTTATTTAAGTCTGTAACTCTGTGCGAATCTCTTGATGCTCCAAGATATTCTCCTGCATTGAGTACAACAACTAAAAGTGAGGCTAATATACTTATAACCGTGATTACAATTAAAAGCTCTAGTAAAGTAAAACCTTTTTCTACGTACAACCTTTTGCGAAGTTTTTTAGGCATATTCTCTTTCCTCCAGTTCCATCTCATTTACTAATGATTCTATTTTTTCGGCATTTTTATTTACAAAGCCTAAATTTTCAAGCTTTTGATTAGTTTCCCCTACTACCTTTTCAACCTCTTTTTGCTTGTTGAATGGATTTGTTGAGTTTCTATACCCTCTTATTCCATTACTTTCTTTAATGTCTAATGTTCTAGTTGGTAATTTTAATAAAGGTGATTCGGTATGTCCTGTAGCCTCCAGTATTTTATAAAAGTTTTCTTCTACGGTTTCATCTGCAAAAACAATTACTTGAAAACCGGAATTTTCTATAGCGGAGGGTTCAAAAGGATTTGAGTTACCTGTTCCGTAGTTATTGGCTTCGTATCCTCGTTTTTTTAGTTGATCTGCTATCATCAAGCTTCTGTTTTTTCCAGCATCGCAAAAAACTAAAGCTTTGACCTTGTTTTTTCCTTCTTTTGGCTCTAAATCTAAAATTTCTTGTCTTTTGGCTTCTTCCGAAAGTTGTTCTATTAGTGAATGTATTTCATTAGCGTATGGAGGTATTCCTTCACTCATGTATTAATTGTATAGGTACAATTAAGTTATATCTACATTAGCTTGTTTAGCGTGTGTTTGAATAAACTTTTTGCGTGGGGCAACTTCTTCGCCCATTAGCATTGTAAACACTTCATCAGCAGTTGAGGCATCTTCTACGGAGATTTGTTTTAAAAATCTTGTTTTAGGATTCATTGTGGTTTCCCAAAGCTCTTCTGCATTCATTTCTCCTAAGCCTTTAAATCTTTGTACTATTGCTTTTTTGCCATCTTCCGTTTTCATAAATTGCTCTAGTGCATTTTCATCTAAAAGATATTTTTTATTTTTACCCCAGGTTGCCTTGAATAAGGGGGGCATTGCTACATATACATGGCCTTCGTCTACTAGTTCCTGCATATGTCTGTAGAAGAATGTTAAGTATAGGGTCATAATATGTTGTCCATCGGTGTCTGCATCTGCCATGATAATTAGTTTTCCGTAACGTAGTTTTTTAGGATCGTAGGTCTCCCCTATTCCAGCGCCGATTGCTATGATTAGATTTTTAAACTTATCTGAGTTAACTATTTTATCTAATCGTGCTCTTTCTGTATTAAGAACTTTACCAAACAAAGGTAGTATTGCCTGAAAATCTCTGTCACGTCCTTGTTTTGCTGATCCGCCTGCAGAATCTCCTTCTACTATGTATAGTTCTGTTTTTTCATTATCTTTTGAGGCACAGTCTGCTAGTTTACCTGGCAAAACGCCACCGCTATCAAGTGCGGTTTTTCTAATAACTGTTTCTCTAGCCGCTTTTGCTGCCATCCTAGCTTTCATAGCTACAATGTTTTTTTCTACTATTGCCACTGCATCTTTAGGGTTTTCTTCAAAAAATCTTTCAAGTCCATCTTTTACTACAGATTCAACTGCCGGTCTTACACTTGAATTTCCTAATTTACCCTTTGTTTGTCCTTCAAACTGTATTCCTTCAGAAGATAGTTTTACAGATATGATTGCAGTTAATCCTTCTCTTACATCATCGCCTGATAATGGCTTGTCTTTATCTTTTAATAGACCATTTTTCTTTGCATAATCATTTATTGATTTTGTAAGCGCTGTTCTAAATCCTGTTAAATGTGTTCCTCCTTCAATATTTCTTAAATGGTTTGCAAAACATAGTACGTTTTCGTTAAATGAATCATTATATTGAAGTGCAACCTCCACCTGAATATCGTCAGTTTCTTTATTTACATGAAAAATGTTTTCGTGTCTTACTGTTTTATTTCTGTTAAGTGCCTGCAAGAAAGTTTTAACTCCTCCATCAAAGTAATAGGAGTAGCTTTTATCAAATCTGTGGTCAACTAAATCAAATCTTATTCCTGCAGTTAAGTAAGCATATTCACGTATTTGTCTTTCAAAAAACGGGTATTTAAAATCAGTTGTTTCAAATATTGTTTCATCAGGTTTAAATTGAACAATTGTTCCTGACTCGTAATTCCAGGAAGTTAAATCTAGCGACCATTCTGAATCTTTTACTTTTGTTTTGTTGTGTTCTAAAGATATTTTTTCTACACTCGTTAGCACTTTACCGCCATCTACGTATTCTTGCATCACAACCTCATCGCCTCTTTTTACTATTACGCGACACCATTTAGATAATGCATTAACAACCGAAGATCCTACCCCGTGCAAACCGCTGGAAACCTTGTAACTTCCTCCGCCAAATTTACCGCCTGCATGTAATTGTGTAAAAGCAAGTTCTAATGCGGATTTTCCATACTGAGGGTTTATGCCGTAAGGAATACCTCTACCATTGTCATAAATAGCTACAGAGCCGTCGTTAAAAAATTCTACCTTAATGCGATCCGCAAAACCTGCCATTGCTTCATCCATAGAGTTATTAACTATTTCAGTAACGAGGTGGTGAAGTCCCCTGTTATCGGTTGACCCAATATACATTCCTGGGCGTTTTCTTACAGGTTCTAAGCCTTCTAGTACTTGTATTTGTTCTGCATTGTAGTTGTTATCTGCCATATTTTAAAAATAGTAATTTACAGTGCTTACTTTATCATAACTTATCATTAAGACAAATTCTCTTTTAGTATGCTGAGTTATTTTAACCGAGAATGAAGATTCACTCAATGTTTATCATTAGCATTTCAAGCGCAAGTCTGGTATTCATATTTATGTTTTCTAAGTCGGCTTTTACCTTTTGGATGGTTTTTATGTTATTAGCGTTTCTTACAGTGGGGGTTTTTCTTAATGTTAATATCCAGTTTTCCAATTCTTGCACTATTTCGTCTTTATTTTGTTTTGAAAATGTTTCTACCCAACTAATTCTTTCACCTGGTGAAGTGTTTAGTAAATTCACTATGTCAAACTTTTCACTTTCAGCAGTATTTATTTGCATGAAATCTTCTTTGCCTACGCTTATTCTTTTACAGCGGGAAGCAATTGTTTCAAGTAAGGCGTCTTCGTTTTTAACCAAAATCAATATGGTTGCATAGGCGGGAGGTTCTTCTATTGTTTTAAGTAAAGCATTTTGTGCTTGTATTGTTAACAAATGCGCATTTTTTATTACAATTGCCTTAGTAGAGCCTTTTAAAGGCCTTTCGCTAATAAACTTTTTTGCACTTCTAGCAAAATCTATGCCTATACTCTTTTTATCATCAGTTTTATCAATAACAAATAAATCTGCCTCGTTTTCGTTTAGTTTTAAATTTAATTGAGTTAATAAATTTTCAGCGTATTGATGTCTTTTTTCACTGCTGCCGCCAAAAATCATAATAGATCCGTGCATTGTAAGATTATATTATTATTGAGCTCTATTGCAAAATCACAGACCAAACTGTTATCATTTTTGTAGGAAGACTCTTGTAAAGAGTAGAAAAAACCTGCCTATGTCATTTTTGAATCCACAAAAAGGAATAGAAGACGTTTTGCATGAAAAAGGCATCATTAATGATGACCAGCTTTCTGCAATTAAATTTGAAAACGTTAATACAGGCAAAAGCATAGAAGAAATAATTAAAGAGCGTGGTTACGTTAGCAGTGAGGATTTTGTAAAAGCATTTGGTGAGGTTTATGGCATCGAATATGTAGATTTATCAAACATAAAAATCGATCCTAACTATGCCGAGATAATACCTACAACAGTTGCCCGAAAATATCAGGTATTTCCTTTTGAACTACAAGACAATAACTTAAAAGTAGCAATGGTGGATCCTTTGGACTTGCAGACTATTGAATTTTTGGAACGTCGTACTGGGCATAAAGTTATTCCTTTTATTGCTACCGATAAAGAAATACTTCGTATAGTCGATGAGCAGCAAGGGCGCGCTATAGGCGAGGAAATTAGCGCTGCCTTAGAAGATATACAGGCTACCACTCTTAAGTTAGAGGATTATCAGGGTGACTTAGAAGCAGATGAGGCCACAATTAGAGATGCTCCTATTGCACGTATTGTTGGAATGATTTTAGAGACGGCTGTAAAAATTTCGGCGTCTGATGTTCATATAGAACCTGGTGAAGACAAAACAAGATTACGTTATCGTGTAGACGGCGTACTTGAAGAAAAGCGTACTTTCCCTAAAGAAATGCACGATTCAATAGTGGCACGTATAAAAATTTTAGGAAATATGAAAATTGATGAAAAGCGTATTCCGTTGGATGGTCGTTTTAAAGTTCAGGTGGGTAATACTCAAACTGACTTGCGTGTATCTACTTTACCCACCATTTATGGCGAAAAAGTAGTTATACGTTTATTGAAAGAAGAAGGGTTTATTTTTACTTTTGACGATTTGGGGTTACGAGGCTTATCGTTAAAACGTTTTGAAGAAAGCTTATTAAAACCTACAGGCATGATTTTAGTAACGGGCCCTACAGGTTCGGGTAAAACCGTAACCTTGGCATCGGCCTTAAATAAGCTAAATACCATAAGAGTAAATATTGTTACTTTAGAAGATCCCGTAGAAATCAGAGTAGCAGGAGTTAATCAGGTTCAAGTTAATCCGCAGGCAGGGTTAACATTTGCAACAGGCTTGCGTGCTTTTTTAAGACAAGACCCTAACATTATCATGGTGGGAGAAATTCGTGACGGCGAAACAGCAGAATTAGGTATTCATGCTGCGCTAACGGGGCACTTGGTACTTTCAACTTTACATACAAACTCATCCTCTGGTGCGTTGCCTCGTATGTTGGACATGGGTGTAGAAAACTTTTTGTTGGCATCTACAGTAAATGTTATTGTGGCACAACGACTAGTAAGAAAAATATGTGTTGACTGTAAAGAATCTTATGAACCTCCGCAAGAAATAACCAAAGAAATGCGTGAGCATTTAAGCAAAATTGAAAAGTCTACAGTATTAATGAGTAAAGATAAGCGTATTGCCGATACATTAAAGCTTTTGCATGAAGACAAAATAAAATTATATCGTGGTAAAGGTTGTGACAAATGCAATAAAACAGGCTACAAAGGACGAATGGGTATATTTGAGGTGCTAGAAATGAGTAATAAAATTGCAGAGTTAACTTTAGAAAATTCAACTGCCGATAAAATACAAGATATGGCTGTAGCAGAAGGAATGATAACACTTGTACAAGATGGGTTTTTGAAGGTATTAGAGGGTTCAACCACAATTGAAGAAGTTTTGAGAGTTGCAAAGGAGTAATTATGAAATTTAATATCACTAAACTACTTGAGCATATTGTTGAAATTGAGGCGACGGATTTACATTTGTCGGTGGGAATTTCTCCAATGGTAAGAGTAAACACATTTTTAAAACGTTTAGACGATTATCCCCCACTTGTAGTAGACGACATTGAGTATGTTTTGACTCAAATTATGACCCAAGAGCAAAAAGATATTTTTGATGTAAATAAAGAAGTCGATTTTTCGGTTTCACTAGGCAATAAAGTACGTTTTAGAGTCAACGTGTTTTTTCAAAAAGGTTATGCATCAGTTGCTATGCGCGTGGTGCCTTTACAGGTGCCTACTTTGGAGGAACTAAACTTGCCTGCAGTTTTAGGAGACTTATGTGCCCTAACTCAGGGATTTGTATTAGTTACAGGCCCAACTGGGCATGGAAAATCTACAACAATAGCAGCAATGTTAGAGCGAATTAATGAAACACGCGCAGAGCACGTAATTACTATAGAAGATCCAATTGAGTATGTTTTTACCAACAAACAATCGTTGATAGAACAAAGAGAAATGCACTTAGACACCCATTCTTGGGGTGTTGCGTTGAAATCAGTTTTAAGACAAGATCCTAACGTAGTTTTAATTGGAGAAATGCGTGACTATGAAACAATAGCTGCTGCTGTAACAATTGCAGAAACAGGTCATTTGGTATTTGCTACTTTACATACAAATTCAGCTGCTCAAAGTATTGACCGTATTATTGACTCATTTCCTGAGAATCAACAAAAACAAATTCAGCTTCAATTGTCTCAAAGCTTAGAGGCTGTTATTTCACAACGCTTAGTTCCCTCCCCAACTTATGGAATGGTTCCTGCAATTGAATTGATGACTGCCACTAATGCTGTAAGCAATTTAATTAGAGAAGGAAAAACATTTCAACTTAATAATGTAATTCGTACAAGTGGAAGTATGGGTATGCAAACACTTGAAAAGAATTTAGCCCAGTTGGTTACCGACGGTCATATAGATTTAGGTGAGGCTCTAAAAGTTACAAACGAGCCTGATGAGCTGCGAAGAATTTTAAAGGAAGATAAGGATAAATAATGCCTATTTATACTTATACTGCACGTGACAATAAAGGGCAGTCTCGTACTGGTACAGTTGACGCTAGAACTGAAGCATTGGCAGTCAGCTTGTTAAAAGATCAGGGTTTATTTGTTGTAACATTAACAGAAAAAAGAACCTCAATATTAGATCAATTAACTAGTATTCGCGGAGTTCCTGATAATGATATAGTTGCTTTCACACGTCAGCTTTCTACTATGATTTCGGCAGGTTTGCCTATTTCACGAGCCTTAGAAGTTTTATCTGAGCAATCACCTAATCCTAAAATGAAAAAAATAATTATGGATTCTCTTCGAGACATTGAGGGCGGTTCTTCGTTGTCAACGGCTTTAGGAAGATATCCTAAGGTTTTCCCCCAAACATATCAGTCTTTAGTTATGGCAGGTGAGGCATCGGGTAAGTTAGACGAAGTACTTTTACGTTTAGCCGACACTATGGAAAAACAGCGGGAGCTTAGGTCTAAATTTAAAGCAGCCATGGTGTATCCGGCGATAGTATTTGTGGTTATGATAGGTGTTTTTGTTTTAATGATGGTTTTTGTTATACCAAAGCTAGCTGACATGTATGAGAGCTTAAATGTAGACTTACCTCCTATTACAAAATTTATGATCACTGTGTCTGATTTGTTTGTACAACGCTATTATATAGTTTTGGTCGCAGTTGCCGGTTTAATATTTGCAATAAAAACTTTTGTTGCAACTGAGGGCGGTAAAGAATTATTATCTAAACTGTCCTTTACACTCCCTGTGTTTGGTAAAATAAACAAACAAAAAGAATTATCAGAATTTACGCGTACGTTATCCTTGTTAGTTGCTTCTGCAATTCCTATTGTTGAAGCTTTACACATAGTAGCGCGTGCTGCAAAAAACAGTGCCATTAAAAGAGCTGCCATAGAAGCTGCCAACAGTGTAGAAAAAGGTAATGCTTTGTCAGAGTACCTTAGAGCTAATAAAATTTTTCCTCCCCTCCTTGGTCAAATGGCGGCAGTTGGTGAAGAAACAGGTCAACTAGATGAAGTACTAGATAAGGTTGCAGATTTTTTTGGTGGAGAAACTGATCATGCTGTACAAGGATTGTCTTCTGCATTGGAACCAATAATTCTTTTAATGCTTGGTGGTATGGTAGGTCTTTTGATTGTTTCGATTATTACGCCTATTTACCAAATCACAAGTAGTTTATAGAATACACATTATGGAAACTAAATTGAAAAACAGAAAAAACTCGACAGGATTCACTCTAGTAGAACTTTTGGTTGTAATAGCAATAATTTCTATACTAACAGGTGTAATAGTTGTAGCAATAAACCCTGTTTCACTACTACAAAAAAGCCGAGATGCACGTCGCTTGAGTGATTTAGATTCTTTATTTCAAGGAATTTCTCTAGCCTTAGCAGAAGGCGAAGCAACATTAGTAGCTACTACAACATGCACAACTTGTGATAGTGGTTCAGGTACCCAAGTACTAGATGGGACAGGTTATGTTTTATATCAAATTCCCACAGGAATGACTGGTATATCTAACTATTTGCCCAAGCTGCCCCTAGATCCGGAAAACACAGGTACAAATGTTTACACATATGCATCTGACGGAACTGATTTTGAACTGAACGCTGTTTTAGAGCATCCTGATAACGCAGCATTAATGAGCACTGATGGTGGCAATGCATCGGGCGTTTATGAAATAGGCACATCATTAACAATACTCTAAATTTTGGTTACTATTATTAGTAATGGTGGATTTAAAAAAGTACAAAAAACTTGGTGTATTACTCACTGTTTTATTATTTCTGTTTTCAGCTCTTTACTACTTATATACTACTGGTTCATTTGAGAACATAGTAGCCAACTTAAGACCCCCTACAAACGACACCTCACTAGAAGAAACACTAAATTCAGAACCATTTTCTCAATTTTCTGTTAGTGAAGAATATTTAATTCCAGTGCCTGAAAATGGAACTAGTAAAGTATTGAGTTTTGAGTTAACCCGCCAATATCTAACTAAAGACACTCTATTTTTAGACGGCAAAGTAGTTCTTGAAAATAATAAAGAAGTTACTTTAATAGGATTCAAGCCTCTTGGTAAGGTGTATGCTAATGTTGAAGACGATCCTGAATTTTTATACGACGCCCCCGTAGTTACATTTTTAAATGACGCTAACGGAGAGCTGTTTATAGAAGTTAAAACCACGCCAGAAGTTATATATTTTCATCGAGTAATCGACGGGGTAACAAGTTCTTTGTTTTTACAAGCTTACGAAATTACTCCTACTGAGATATTATTTATACAGAATGCCCAAACTAAGCCATTATAGAAAAGTATTTTTAATTACGGTCTTTACAGCTATTTCTTTTATAGCCATTGGGTTATTAACGCCTAATACAACATTTGCAGGTTGCGGTGATCCCGCCCCATGTTGGCACTTATGTGGTGATCCTTTACCTGGAGGTTGCAGTAATGGTTGTTGTTGTCAGCCGGGTGCTCCTGACTACGGGGATGGTATTCCAACTAGTGAGGGAGGTACTTGCAGTTGTTGTAGTGGTGGCGGGGGTACTCCTAGTGACACCCGTCGCGTTATTGGTAGAATTTATGATGACTTTACAGGGTCAACAAGACTTTGGCAGCGTGCTAGCGCTTCGTGTGGTGGTAGCTATCAAACAGATTCAAGCAATACAGTAACCGTATCCAATTCTGGGGGAAGTACTGCCAGTTGGGCTTGCAACCCCGAGCCCTACTACATACGTGCAGCAGCTAGTGACGGTGCGGGGCCACACAGCTTTACCTTAACTCCTCCTCCTGGATATACGTGCGTGTCATGGTTTATATCCTATCCTCTTGGAGCTTACACAAACACTTCTGGTACTGGTTGTACAGCTACGGTGTCTTTAGGTGCAGATGACTGGGATAATCATTTATGGTTTAAAGTGCAGCCGGCCAATGTTGCACCAACTGCTTCAATAACTTCTCCAGCTACACCCTATTTTGTTAACTCTGGCGGAAGCGTTACTTTCAATGTTACTGCATCTGATACAGATGGAAATTTATCTTTAGGGCAACTATGGCGCCGTGAGATAGACCCAGTTAGTGGTACCTGGTTAGGCAGTTGGATTCAAATTCAATCAAATGTGAGTTGTTCGGGAAGTACCTGTAATTTTTCGCGCACCTGGAATAGTATTCCACTAGCAGATCAAGGATCTTGGATTATTGCAACAAATGCTTCAGATACTTCTAGTGTATGGTGTACGGGTAATCCTGGAACTGACCCATTAAATCCTGCTCCATACCCTACAGAAAACGTTGCTGGTTTTGCAAACTGTGGTGACAATAGTCGCATTTTAATTACTGTTAATTCTCCTCCTACAAGTGAAATTTTAGCTCCCGTGGAAGATACGTTTGATAGCCCTACTAATCGTTTAGTTGTACGTTCAGGGGAAACTATAAATTTAACTCTACGAGCAAACGATGCTGGCGGAAACTTAGAGTACAGTTCTTTGCAAAGGATTTTGTTTGATGAAGTAAATGACACGCGTTTAGCTGCGCCTATTGCTGTAGGTGCTACACAATCTTGCTCAGGTACTTCCTGTACTTATGGCAGAACATGGACGCCTGCGGCAAGTGGTAGTGATGCTGGATTTTGGATGCTAGAAGTTGATAGCCGTGACATTTATGCCCCCGGCGGTTCTGGCGCAGGTACCTGTAGCGGAACAAGTTGTGTAAATACGAGATGTACAGGAAATCCTTATAACCATTTAATTCCTACGGGGAGCTTTTTAAATCCTCCTGCCTACCCAGTATCTCCTTGGGCAAGTAGTGGGTGGTCGAATTGTGGAAATAATAGTCATTTAGCAGTAGAAGTAGTTGGGGTGACTGATGTTAGAGGTTGGTTATGGGATTCCACAGACCAAGTATGTAGCACCTCAGACAAAGGGACTTTAGAACTAAATTCCATAGCTGTTGACGGCATATCAGTATCTTCCCCACCAATAAATGGAAGTCTTTCGTTAGATGGCTCAAGCAATTACCCAAGCTACAACATAAATCTTGTTCCAGTAGAAAACGGGCTTAGCGTATGTGTAGACTTGTCTGAGTACGCACAACAGGCAAATGCAACATATTCATTAACTTGTGTTGAAGGTCCTAATGGTAGCGGTCCTTTAAGTGGAAACTGTGCTTTATTAAACTTGGATCCTTCTACCTCTCCTGTAGATATTCATTTAGGTTTTGATTTAGCCTCAAGTGGCTGGTTTACAGCTGTAGATGGCGATATATTTGTGGGTTGTTCCAGCTGTACCGAAAGTGTTAGTCAGGCTATTCCCGACCCCGCACTAGTTACTGCTGCAGGATTTTCACCTTATTTAGTTTCTGGTTTAGGTAACTTATTTTCTAATGACGATGTTTCTGTAAATTCAGGAACAAGTTTTTTTGCTGAAAGTGACATGTTTATACGCAATTTAAATACATCTTCCCCTACATGGCCTGTATCTTATACATTTCTACCTCCTGAAAACGCTATTGAGTTAACTGGTGGTGATTGCGTTGGAATGTTTACCGCTAGAATTTTAGACCCTGATGAGGTTTATTATGCCAGCTCCTCCTGTGTTCAGAGCGGTATAGATGCATTAGGAACCCAGCCTCAAGGTCAGCGTTTTTACAGATTAACAAATGGAGCTAGTGGTGTTGCTACCATATACATTACAGGTAGTTCTACAGTAACTTTTGGTGCCGGAGAAACAAGCGGTTCAGCAAACAATAGATTTTTTAGATCTGCCTTAGTAAATTCAACTAGAATAATGTTTATAAGTCAGGTTCCAATAGTTATAAGTCAGGATTTGGGTAAAAGCTTTGGTACTGCAGAACCTACAGAAACTACGCGTCCGTTTATTGAAGCAGGTTTTATAAGCCAGGCACCTATTACATTTGAATCTACCAATGATGTAGAAACTGAAAAAACCGTTATTCTTGAAGGCCCAATTGTAGTTGGCGGGTCTACAGACACTATAGTTTTTGCAAAAGATCGGGGTTTAAACAATGATAAACCTTCGGTGCTTGTTAAATATAATCCAGCATATCTTGTTGATTTAACAAACCAGGAACGCTCTGGTAATAATTCTGTGTCAAATTACAGCGGTTTGTTTGTTTCACCGGTTTTTTGGGAGTAATTTATGGGATTAAAAGCTAAAGCAAATTACGAGCCACTTAAGCTTTTAGCTGATAAGCCAGCCAGTAAGTTTAGTCTAAAACCTTTGTTGTTTATAACATTAGTGGTGTTTGTATTATTTACAGCTGGATATTTAGGGTTTTTCTTTGCCTCCTATAAAGATACTGCACTAAAAAGTTTTTCTGATTCATCAAATATTGATGCCACATTACTATTGCCCCCTAAAGATATGCTTAATAATGGGGTGTTTTCAGATGTTCCGTTACATCCTACAGAGTATGGTAGCTTTGAAGGTTGGGTATTTCGCTACTTTCAACCGACTTTACTAGGTTTTGAAAGTGACGGTGCTGCAAATTATATGATAGTGCAAGCGCTAGATACTAAATTTAAAGTTTTTTTAACGGGCACTTTACATAATGTAACTGTTGATAACATATCCCTTTTTAAGTCATCTGATAGTCCTCCTGAATTTGTAAACTTTGAGTTTTTCAAGTCTGTAGCGAAAATAGGTTCTCCAATTAATATTGAATACATTTCTGAGTACCCCTCTGCAGATATTCGTAATTCTGAGTATTGTAGTGGACGTGCCTATATGTGTAATATTGCACAAATTACCGACTTACTTGAAATTAAAGCCTATGTTAGAGAACTTCCTTTTTCGTTAAAAGAAGTGTCAGTAATGCCAGCATACCAAATTCACTTAGATATATTGGAGAAATGAAGAAAAGAATATTTATAGTTAGTTTAGTTTTTATTGGTGGCTTGTTTTTCACATTTCAAGCTAATGCTCAAACCATATGTAATCCGCAAGACTATTGCATTGGTACAAAAGTTCAGGATGTACCGGGTGGTTGTGGCTTTAACCCCCCTGGCAGTAGTCCACCATGTTATCAACGTTGGCAGCGAGTTACTTTTACCTGTGAAGCCGATTGTGGTTATGATGTGTATTACCCTGCAGAAGGTTGTGACCCTAACACCTGCAGTGAAGGTGCTGGTTCCTGGCATTATACTGGGACATGTTGTGTAAATGTTTCAGATGATGGAGATCCTGGTGACCCAGATGATCCCCCACCAGAACCCGCTGTTTGTGGCGATATTTGTGGTGAAGGAAGTGCGTCTGATGGTTGTTCTAATGTTAATGTTTCCTGGGAGGATCACAGTATTTGCGATAACGCAGGATTATCCTGCGCTAGTTGGTCTGACTGGGGCGATGGCAACTGTAAAAAAGTTTGCTGGGGAAGTGTTTGCGGTGGTGGTGGAGGTGGTGGCGAAGACAAACGCCGCGTAATTGGTCGTGTATATCATACAGATTCCTCTGGTAATAATATTTTATGGCAACCTGCTACCGATAATGGTGCGGGTTTCTCTTGTGGGGGTAGTTACCAAACAGATCCTAATGGTGAACACAATGGCACTTTAATAATTTCCAATTCTAACGGGGCTGCTTCCGATTGGGCATGTAATCCTGGTCCTCACTACATAAGAGAAGCTGCAGCTGACGGTGCTGGACCGCACTCCTTTACTCTATTCCCTCCTAGCGGTTGGGAGTGTGATACTTGGTCTGTTACTTATCCATTTGGGAGTTATACAAATGCTTCTGGTTACGGATGTGTGGCTACGGTTCCTTTAGGTGGTGATGATTGGGATAATCATTTGTGGTTTAAACTCAAACCTGAAAACGACCCACCTACTGCTCAAATAACAAACTTAACAGACCCAATTTACTATCCAAGTAGGCTTTTAAATGTTAGTGCCACTGTAAGTGATCAAAATGATAATTTGGATGAAGCAACAATGTGGCGTCGTAAATATGATCCAAATTCTGGTACCTGGATTGGAAACTGGGTTCAAATAGGTTCCACACAAAGTTGTAGCGGTGGGGATTGTACAATCACCCGCTCTTGGGATATAAATAGTTCTGATGTTGGGTACTGGTGGGTTGCAGTAAATGCGCAAGATACAGAAGGATTCGCCGGGCGTCCCTATTCAATTTGCACTGGTAATCCTGGAGATAATCCTCTATTCCCTCCTGTTTATCCTTCGTCTCCTTACTCAGCTTGGTCTAACTGTGGCGATACAAGCAGAGTTCGTGTAATTGTCAATGATCCTCCTACAGGTGCTGTACGCCTAAACGGAAGTTTTTTCAGTGAGGGCTATTATCCTTCAGGTGGCAGTACAACTTTGAGTGTGGGTGTAGCTCAAACTTTTCAGGGAAAAGGAGAAGATTTAAATCCTAATACTGGTGAAACCTTAAAGCTGTTTAGAAGAAAATATAATGCAAGCACAGGACAATGGTCAGTTCCTACTAGTGTTTGTTCACCAAACTGTTGGACACAGTTTTCGGGTACGCATAGTTGTGGTACGTCGGTAGAACCTTGTTATATGACGAGAAGTTGGACTCCTGTAATTTCTGATGTGGGAGATTGGGTGGTTTCTGTTAATGTTTGGGATGAATTTGGGGACGGTGCAGGAGAAAACGGTCGTTGTTCAGGTAATCCTGGTGCTTACCCGGAAAACTCTCCATTTTATGGCCCGTTAAATTCTCCGCTTTATCCTACAAATGTTGTGCCGGGTTGGTCTAATTGTGGAGATGAAGACTTTATGCGCGTTACCGTTAATCCTGTGTCTGATGTGCAAGGTTGGCTTTGGGATTCTACAGAGTTTGTTTGTGAATATCCCGCTAAAGGTGTGGAAGAACTTGATCCCATAGCCGTAGATGCCATAAACATTACAACCGTACCTACAGGCTCTTCAAGTGTATCACTTGACGGTGCCTCAAATTACCCTAGCTATGTAGTACAAGATACCCCTCAGCAAAATGGTTTAAGTTTATGTGCCGATTTGTCTGAGTACGCTCAACAAGCTAATGCTACGTATTCCTTGAGATGTGTAGATGGTCCGGGTAATAGTGGCCCTTTAAGTTCCACTTGCGCTCTTATTGATGTTCCTTTAGATGCCTCTGGAAATCCTGTTGATGTTCATTTGGGATTTGATTTAGATTCTAAAGGTTGGTTCAGCTCATTAAATGGTGATATATATGCGGGGTGTTTAACTTGTGCAGAAGGAATTACTGAATCTATACCAGATGCTTCGGTAGTGCAGGGAGGCTTTGCCCCGCACCTAGTAAGCGGTAATGCAACTACGTTTTCTAATAAAAACATTGCAACTAATCAAGATAGTTCCCAATATGCACAGTCAAATGTATATCTTAAAAATATTAATACATTGGCTAGTACCTGGTTATCAGCATATTCTTTTATTCCACCCGAAAACGCTATACAAATAACTGATTGTACTGGGTTTTTAACTAACAGATCACTAGACCCTGCAAATGTGTATGAAATTACTTCAAGCTGTTTGCAAAATGGTTTGAATAGTTTAAATGCTGCTGATTATCGCATAGCTAACGGTGAAAATGGTGTAGTAGTAATTTACGTTACTGGCGTTACTGAAGTAGTTTTTGGTGATGGTGATTCTATAGGTACCCCCAGATATTTTAGGTCGAGCGAAATAAATAATGATCGTATATTTTTTGTTAGCCAGGTTCCCATTCGCTTTAGTGCTGATCTAGGGGCTAGCTTTGCAGGTGAGCCTAGCATAAGCACGCGTCCTTTTGTTGAAGCTGCCTTTTTAACACATGGTAGTATAATATTCGAAAGTACAGGCGATATAGAAACCGAAAGCACTATAATTGTAGAAGGTCCACTAATTGTTGGTGGAGATGCAGCAAGTACTGTATTATTTGAAAGAGATAGAGGTTTAAAGAACAGTTATCCTGCAGAGTATATAGTTTACAACCCATTGTATTTAACTAAACTAACCTCGCAGGAGTTAAACAGCAGCATAGCCAATTATTCAGGCTTGTTTGTTAGTGAGGTTTATTGGGAAAAATAATGAAGAACCATTTTAATCAACAAGGTCAAGTTTTGTTATTTGTAGTAGCTACTATGGCTATAGCTTTAGCTGTAGGTACTGCTGTATCCCTTCGAACTTTATCCTCAGTTTCTCGAATAACATCCACAGATACTTACTCACGCTTAATTGCTGCTGCAGAAGGTGGTCTAGAGCGTTATTTACGTTTATCAAGTGTGGAATTGGATAATTTAACAGGTACATGTTCTAATTTTGATACCACGGCGTGTGTTGTTACCTTTAATCCTGAAGCTACCGAAACAGTTACTGCCGTCGCTGCCATAGTGGTAGAAAGATTTGGTAATACAACTGCCGGAAACTTTTTTGATATACCGATTCCCCTAGAAGAAAATCAAACTTTTGAAGTTTCTTTAACAACATATAGTTCATCTTCTGTAGAGGTATGCTGGGCAGGAGAACCCTCTGGTACGGATACAGACCTGTATGTAATCGCATACAATAATTCTGGTGAAATAACAAAAACAGGAATTTCTTGTAGTGGTTCTTGTGATACGGGTTTTGGATCAGATAAAAGTGGCTTTATAAACGCTTCCCCATCGTCAAATAGTAACTATGATCACTGTGCAAATGTTAGTTTGCCAAGTAACCCTGTTGGCATTCGTATAAGATCTATTGCAGGTGATTCGCATGTTGGCTTAAGAGGTTCCTCAGGGCTACCTTATCAAGGGCATCGAATTCGTGCACGTGCTAGTTTGCAAGGTGCAACTATTGAAAACGAAGCCGTTAAGGAAGCAACAGTATTTAAGTTTTTACCTCATTTACCAAGCATGTTTGATCACAGTTTGTACAGTGATGAGGGTTCATTAACAAGCAATTAACATGTACTTATTGGGTTATTTAGTAATATTTTTTTCAGGTTTATTTGTTGGTTCTTTTTTAAATCTAATTTCTGACAGACTAGATACGGAAGAATCCATTTTTATAGGAAGATCCAAGTGCTCGTTTTGTGGTAAAAACCTTACACCAAAAGAACTTGTTCCTGTCTTTTCTTTTTTGTATCAGCGTGGTAAATGTTTAAATTGCAAAAAAACTTTATCAAAGCTCTATCCCCTATCTGAACTTCTTACAGGTGCTATGTTTGTTTTAGCAGCTTACTCTGCAAATATCTTTACAGATAGTTCGCTACTAGTGTTTTTTTACTTTTTATTTGTTTTTTCAGCTTACGTAATATTATTTCTTACTGACATTAAGTTTAGACTGCTACCGAATAAAGTTATTTTTCCCACCATTGCAATTGTTTTGTTATATACCATTGGAATAAAAACTTATGACTTAGCTACTTCTTATATTTATCTGAAAAATGATGAGTTTGGAAAATACTTGCTAGACGTTGGTTTATGGAACGATCGGCTTTATCTTACTTTGCAGCAGCTTGGCTTTCAGTTTTTGAGCGCTTTAGGTATATTTGCTTTTTTTTGGTTATTAATTGTGCTTACAAAAGGCCGTGGTATGGGTGGCGGTGATTTAAAACTCAGCCTACTAATTGGTTTGTTTAACGTATTTCCAATAAACATTCTTTCAATATTTTTGGGTTTCTTAACTGGGGCCGTTTTTAGCGTGTTTTTAATTTTAGTTAGGGTTAAAACCATAAAAGACACTATACCCTTTGGCCCCTTTTTAATACTTGGTAGTTTACTTGGTAATTTTTTTGGTAATTACCTTATATACTGGTATTTCGGCTTGTTTAATTCTTGACATTAAATATGTCGACAGCCATACTTGATATAGATGATTACATTGAACATGGTACATTTTATTTGCTGTAGTCATCTGCCCAGTATCATGTTAAATAGAGGTTTTGAATACAACTATATACTATCAGAAAGGGGGTGGAGACATGAGAACGCTAAGGTCTTCTAAAGGTTTCACCCTTATTGAATTATTAATCGTTATCGTTATTATAGGTATTTTGGCCGGTGTGTTGATTGCTGTTATTAATCCAGCAACTCAACAAAACAGAGCTAGAGATGCAGGAGTTAAAGCTGGTATAAACAAGGTAGCATTGGCAACCGAAGGTTTCATCTCCGCCTATGGAGAGGTTCCAGATGAGGTTCAGTTTATCGCTGCTTTATCTAACGTTACCGAATCTGGTACAAGCTGTTCTACCGCAAATTCCTATGACTGTATGTTTACTATTACAGGTAATCCGTTACCGGTACTTTGTTCAGGAACAGCTCCTACTTGGAGTGGTTCAGGTGCAGTTCAATGTAGTTTCAGATATCTTGCACCTAGTGGCGCAGGATCTGTACAGTTCCAAATCTTTGGTAAATCCCATGGTATCGTAGACACAATATTTAGATACGATAATACCGTTGGAGAAATCCAGGATTGTGATAACGCAGGCACCAACTGTAGTTAACGGCTTATACAATGAGGCCTCCTCGGAGGCCTCATTATGCTATTAAAATGAAATCGCAAAATTTAAAAACAAAGGAATATGGTTTTACACTTATAGAATTGTTAGTAGTAGTGGTTATAATTTCTGTACTAAGTGGTTTAGTGCTTTCTGTTATAAATACAGGAGGCATAAGGTCGAAAGCTCGTGATTCACAACGTGCTTCAGACTTAAAAAAAATCCAAACGGCATTAGAGCTGTATTATGCGGAAAACCGGCAGTATCCCACCTCGGGTAGCAACCAGGGTTGGGTAAAAGCCAGCTCCTTTCTACCCTCTTATTTAGAACCAGACTTTATTGATCCCCTACCTTTAGATCCTGCTGATGAAGAAGGATCTGCAGCTAATCAACCATGTTCCTCACCAGATATTCAAAGATATCACTACATTACTAACGCTTCTGGATCAGTATACATGCTTGCTGCCATAATGGAGGTTGCCACCTCTAACGATGATAATGAGTGTAGTAGCTTAAACGGGTACGGGTCTATTCCATCGTCTACTTGTTCTTCTTTTGCTACAAGCGATGTGTGCTATGGTGTTGAAAATCCATAATAAAAAAGTTTCTGAAAAAGGTTTAACTTATGTTGAAATAACTGTGGTCATAGCGATAATAGCTATTATTTCTGCATATGCTTTACTATCTGTAAATCCATCTGAATTAAGAGGTAAAGCTAGAGATGAAAAACGAGTTAGTGATTTACAACTTATAGACAGAGCTATAAATGAATATCGTATAGATAACGGAGTGTATCCTGATTTTTCTGACATTGTAAGAGTTAGTACTTCACTTCCTGTAGGAAGTTCGGGGCCTTTAGTTAATAGTTTGGGAAACGGGTGGATTGCAGCCGACCTAAGTGACTATATTACAAAACTTCCTACTGATCCATTAAACGATAGTACCCACCATTACTCTTATGCACATACTGATTTTGGTTATGAGTTGCAAGCTAGTTTAGAAGTACTCACAGAATATTCTCTAAATTCAAATGATGGTGGCGATGACGATTTATACTACGAACTAGGTAACGACTTAACAATATTGTGATAACATTTATGTATGTATAAGGCTGCCCAAAACAAATTACTTAAGACGAAGGGTTTTACCTTAATAGAGCTTTTATTAGTTATAGTTATAATATCTGTGCTAAGTGGACTTATTTTGGCAGTTTTAAACTCTTCGGGTATTCGTTCGAAAGGTCGCGATACTCAACGCATTTCCGATTTACAAAAAATTCAAACAGCATTAGAAATATATTTTGCAGAAAATCTAAGGTATCCTACCACTGGAAGTGCCTGGCGGCAAGTTAACGATAACAACAGCAATTTTATGAAGACTGCTCTATCTCCTGCTTACTTGTCGCATATTCCTGAAGATCCAAGTGGTGAAACCGGCGGAACAAATAGTCCGTGCAATAATGCAAATTTTAACCGATATGCTTATTATTCTCCGGCTTCGGCTCAAGGTAGATATTATATACTCACTGCTATTTTAGAAAATCCCAAAGCTGCATCAGATTTGGAGATGCGCTGCGAACAACTAAGCAATTGGAATCTAAGTGGATGTGGTAATAATTTCCCTACAAAAAACTACTGTGTAGGAGTTAAGCAGCCTGAAAGTTAATTTAGTATGTACTTATTTGTCATTACAAAACTAAAAACCCCTAATATGCAAGGTTTTACGCTTATTGAACTATTGGTGGTGGTTTCACTTATTGCTATTTTAACCGGCTTTTTGGTTCCAGGGTTTAACACCTATTCCGAAAATCAAAGCCGTACTCAAGCGCAGGAACAAGTAAAAAGCGATTTGCGCAGCGTTCAAAACAATGCTTTGTCAGGAGTTGGTTCAGATGGAACGTATACTCACTGGGGTATTCGTTTTTACGATAATGCTAAAAATTATTCTTATTTTAAGGCTACAGGTACTAACTATAGTGCAAATTGTCTCAACACTACCGAACCGGTCACTAATGGGTCAAATTTACCCAGAAACATATTAATTAGAAACGGACCAATTTGTGTGTTTTTTAGCTATGAAAACGGTGATGTTACATTTAATGATGGTTCTGGAGCTGCTGATGGTTTTCAATGTAACAATGCAAATCCCACCAATTGTGTAATAACTGTGGGATTTTCTGATAATACATCTTGTGAGGCTATAGAATTAAATACAGCGGGGCTAATTCGCGCAAGGTCTGCTGAAGTAAGTTGCGAATACTAATGATTAAACTATTTAAAAACGAAAACGGAATAGGGTTAATAGAAACACTTGTAGCTCTAGGAATTTCTCTTATTGTTATAACCTCTTTGGTTTCTTTATCTGTTTTTACTTTAAGAACGTCTACTCAAAGCAAGCTTTTATTACAAAGTTCTAAATTAGTGAATGAAGAAATTGAGTTAGCCCGCGCCTTTAGAGATAGTACTGACTGGGCTACTTTTACTGCAACAATGGGAAACTGCGATTCGAGCAACTGTTATATAACTACATCTTCAGGTATAGGCGTATCTTCAGGTACCGAAACAATAGGAAGTGGTGCCGACCAAATAACACGATTTTTTACAACAAGTGACCCTATAAATGGAGATGGTGTTGATGCTTCTGACAACTTAGTTCGTATAGCAGTTACTGTTTCTTGGCGAGTAGGTACTGATGTTAAATATGCGCATTCATATACAGAACTTTCTAACTGGAGGCCAGAGTAATGCACAATAAAAATTCTAAAGGATTCACTTTAATAGAATTGTTAATTGTTGTAAGTTTAATTGTTATAACTGTAGGTGTTTCAAGTGACATAATTGTATCTTTAGTAAGAAGTTATAACAAAACTCGTGTAGCGAACGAAATTGAGCAAAACACAAATTATGTGCTTTTAAAATTGGAAAAAGAGCTGCGAGATGCGGATTCTGTTGTAGTAAATAGTGCTACACAAGTAACTATTTCTCGCGAACTTAACGATACCCCAGTAACAATATCTTATACAGTAGATGGAAACGGTAACTTATTTAGAGCAGTGAATGGTGGTAGTCAAGTAACTATTATAAACGACGATTCAGTTTCGGGAATAAGAGTTGATCGCAGCGACGGTCAACCTAACTTTGCTGATATTTCTGAACTTAGCGATGGTTCTATAGTAAAAATTCACTTAGTTTTCATTCAAAGAGGTTCTGCAGCAGCGGCTGTTTTCACTGGAGCTGTTTCCCTAGACAACACCGTTGTTGTTAGAGGTGCATATTAATGTGTTTTGGTAAAAATCAACAAGGGCAAACGATACTCTTAATTGTTTTGGTGATGCTAATTGCTTTGTCTATTGGTCTTACAGTTTCCACCCGCTTTATTAAAAACTTAAGCACTATAAGTGAAAGCGATAACTCAGAAAGAGCTTTAGCTGTTGCTGAAGCTGCCGTTGAACGAATTTTAACGTTACCAAATCAAACATTATTAGATTATATTCAAAACAGCAACTGCACTTCCGATTGTTATTTGGAAATCACAGGGAGTGATGGTGTAGTAGCTACTGCAAGCATTACATTAAGCACTGAGGGTTCTTCAGACTCATTAGGAATTGGAGTTACACAGGAAAACGTATCTCAAGTAATTACAGATGGGTATGCTGATAATACTGACTTATTTGTTTGTTGGAATAGCCCAAGTAGCGGATTTTTACCTTCAGTAATGGCCTACCATGTTTATGGAAACGCAGGTTCTGTAGCTATGGATAGTTATGCCATAAATTCGTTAGGATCTCCATACACTAGCAACGGTTTTGATGATGCTACATCTGCTTTTGGATATGCCCATTGTTTTACTATAAATGGCAGACCCGATTCTAAGTTGGTTAGGTTGCGGTCTTTTTATAACGATGTGGAAGTGAATGTTTTATCTGATTCTGGTGCTTCTCTACCTTCGCAAGGCATTCGTATTGAATCAGTTGGACAAGTTGGCGATGCCGTAAAGCGAGTTGTGGTAGTAAAAACCGAATCTTATGTTCCCTTTCAATATGATTTTGCTTTATTTCAAACACATACAACAGAACCACTTTCTAATTAGTAGCAACTTGCTATTAAACAGTAGAGACTTTAGAATTTAACCATGTCCATAGTAGGTTTAGATTTAGGTACTTATAGCATAAAAGCCTTAGAAATAGATGAAATAAAGGGAAACAAAGTTCTTAAAAACTTTACCGTTTTCAATGACGCCAAGTTAAACTTGGAATCCAATACAAAAGAAGACTTAGACTATTACTCAGAAAAACTAAAAGAAATATTTTCGGAAAATGGGTTTACCTCGAATCAAGTAATTGTTTCTTTGCCTGAATCCGACGTATTTACAAGGGTTATTAAAGTTCCACAAATGGGTGAAAAAGATTTAAAAAGCTCGATAGCCTTTGAGGCAGAACAATACATACCCTTACCTCTTAAAGAAGTAAATTATGATTTCCAAATAATAGATACTGATTCTATTGATAAAAATAAAATGGATGTTTTGTTAGTGGCTGCAAAACAAGCAGTTTTAAGTAAATATGTGGCCATTTTAAAAGATGCAAAGCTTGTTCCCAAAGGACTTGAGCCCGAAACACTTGCTATAGGACGTGTTTTAGGAGATAACCCAAGTAGGCCAAGCGCTAGCATTATTTTAAATATGGGAGAGTTGAGTACAGAAATTATTGTTACATATAAAGGATACGTACGCTTCACTAGAAGTATTTCAATGGGTGGTGATACTTTATCGCGTTCTTTGGCGCAAGCATTAAATTTTGATTTTAATCAGGCAGAAGAATATAAAAAAACTTATGGTTTAGATAGCACTCAGGCAGATGGTAAGGTTTATGAGGTACTTAAACCATTATTTGATAATATTACTGCCGAAATAAAACGCTCTAAAATTTTCTATACAACGCATAATCCCAATGTTATCATTAATAGAGTAATACTTTCCGGAGGTGCTGCCCTGATGCCTGGATTACTCTTTTACATGGCAAATAATTTAGATTTAGAAGTAGAGCTAGCTAACCCTTGGAGAAACATTAGGATTTCCGAAAAAATACTTTCTAAAAAAGAATACTTAACCGATTCTGGGCCTATGTTTGTAACTGCAGTTGGTCTAGCAATGAAAGGACTTGCGAGTTAATGGCTCAAAGTATTAACCTGATTCCTCAGGAAGAAAAACAGGAACAAGTAAGAGAAAAAGCGGTGAAGGCAGGTACTGTGGTTTCTTTGCTTATTTTGTTACTGGTTTTGGGTATCAGTGGCTACTATTACTGGCAAATTCGAAGTCTTCAACAAGAGTCTGATGGTGCAGAAGCCCGTATTCAGGAATTACGTAAGGAAATCACGAACTTAGCTCAAATAGAAATTTCTGCACGAAATTTGGATGCTAAATTTTCTGCGGTTCAAAGTATTTATGCCGATCGCAATTACTTTTCTATTTTGCTTTCGGAATTATCCAAAAGAGTTCCTGCAAATGTAGTTATTGCAAACCTAAGTTTAGACAGCGGTGACCCAATTATAAATATATCAGGTACAGGTTCAGATTATATTTCTATAGCACAGTTTATAAAAACTTTATCAGACCAAAACTTTCCTTCTGCAGGCGATGGTTTAGCGGCACTATTTACAAATGTTACTTTAACAACAGTAAACTTAGATAGCCAAAATAGCTCTGCCAAGTATTTTATTATTATAGATTTTGATGAATCTTTACTAAAGAAATGAATATAAACACTCAAACACTTAAAGACACCCTACTAAACTTTTTAATACCAATAATTAGTATCATTGTTTCTATTGGGTTGTTTGTTTTTTGGGTATATCCTTCTATAAGTAAATTACCATTACTAAAAGCAGAGGTTATGCAAAAACGTGAACTTGAGGCTCAATTAAGAACAAAAGCTTCTAACTTAAATAATTTGTTAGACTTTAAAAGTGTCGTAGACGAAAATTCTGCCTTAATTGACCAGGTTTTGGTTTCTGACCCTAATGTTCCTATTCTTTTAACCCAAATAGATTCTTTGGCAAGAGAGTCGGGTTTAGCAGTTACTAAGCTAAGTTATTCCTTTGGTGAAACTTCTGGTGAAGATGCTGACTTGGCATTATATGAATCAGTTACAGTAAGTTTAGGAGTTGCTGGAAACTATACACAAATAGAAACTTTTTTGCGTAATCTGGAAAACTCCGGACGTATAATAGATATTATAAGTTTGCGTTATAGTGAATCTGTTAGTGAAGAAGGTGCTGATGTGCTTTCAGCATCAGTAGTTTTAACATCACCTTATTTAGAAGTTCAGTCTAACGCGGTAACTGATGATCCGGTAAATTTAAATGTTACAAGTGAGCAATTCATTGCGTTAATAGACAAGCTCAAAGGGCTTCGTTATTTCGATACTACCGTTCCAAGCACCATAGTTGATGAAGCTTTAGAAGAAGGCCCCGTAGATGAGTCTACTGAGGCTCCTGAAGACTCAGAAGCCGCTTCTGAAGAACAACCAAGTGAGGGTGAGGAAACTCCTACAGAAGAGCCTCTTCCAGATGAGGTATTAGAGCTAATTGGTGAAAATGAGTAGCAAGTAAGTTATTTTATTTCTTCGCTGTTTTTTTTGCGCCAGTCTTCGATAAGCTTATGATGTCCCGATAGTAATACTTCAGGTACCTTCCAGCCCTTATACTCTTCAGGTCTTGTATATTGTGGAAATTCGTATGTGTTTTCGTTACTAAAAGATTCAATTTTTGTTGCATCTTCTTTTTCGAGTACGCCAGGTAATAATCTTGTGATACTTTCCATAGTTACCAATGCTGGTAATTCTCCCCCGGATAGTACAAAATCACCAATAGAAAGCGCTTCATCTGCAAGATTATCTACTACGCGTTGGTCAAACCCTTCGTATCTTCCACATACTAGTGTTATAGCTTCTTTTTTGCTTAACTCATCTGCTTTTTTTTGTGTGAGCTTATTTCCTTTAGGTGTTAGTACAATGACATGTGTGTTTGGAACATCGCTTTTAACCATTTCTAGTGCTTTATCAATTGGCTCAATTCTTAAAAGCATTCCCACTCCCCCACCATAAACTCGTGAATCTACTGTACCGTGCTTATCAATTGCGTGGTCGCGTAAATTATGCAGGTAAATATTTAAAACATTTAAATCAATGGCCTTCCTAAAAGGAAGGCCATTAACAAATTCTTCAAATAAACCTGGAAATAAAGTTATTATGTCGAATCTTAACATTTAATTGCTTATTCTTCAGCTGGTGTTTCAGCTTCTTCAGCTGGTGCTGTTGTTTCTTCTTCTTTATTTTCAGCATAAGGATCTTCTAATTGAACGTTTACTTTTACTTCGTCCAATATAGCTTTAGCTTTAGCTATTGATCTTATACTTTTTATTGTTCTACCTTCTTTACCAATTACCAAGCCCATGTCTTCTTTTGCTACTGTTATTTTGATATCAACAATAGTTCCATCTACTGCTTCTTCAACAACAACCGCATCTGGGTTATTAACTATAGACTTTAAAATATATTCTACAAATTCTTTCATTTATATACCTCCTATAACAAATTATCTATTAGCTCAAGCCTCTTGTTCAGCAGGTACGTCGTCTTCCGAAGACGTTTCTGTTGCATCATCTGCTTCGGCTTGTGTAGCTTCTTCTTCTCCCTTGTTAGGTTCATACTTTTTAAACTCGTATGTACCATCAACGAGCTTTTCGATTGCTTTAGTAGATAAAGCACCTTTGCTCTTCCAGTCAGAATACTTTTTCTGATCTAATTCAAATTCTACAGGATTCATAGAAGGATTGTAATACCCTAGTACATCAAGAAACTTACCGTTTCTTTTATCACGGGTATTAGCCACAACTACTTTATAAGCAGGTGCATGTTTTTTTCCGACTTTTGCTAATCTTATTGTTATTGACATAAATAATTCACTAAATCATTACTTGTTACCAAGTGCTTTGGCATTTTATCACTCGTTTTGGAGCTTGTCCAATGCAGCTTTGGCTGCACTCTGTTGTGCCTTTTGTTTGCTTTTTCCTTGGCCTTCTCCATATAGCTTTTTACCTAAATAAACGCCGACTTTAAATGTTTTGTTATGATCGGCACCCCACGAATCCATAACTTCGTATGTGGGTGTTACTCCCTTTTTTTCTTGTGCCATTTCTTGAAACACTGACTTGTTATCTTTATAGTCTTCGTTTTCTACTATATCTTGCACTTTGTATAACAGCTCTCTTTCTAAAAATTCTTTGCAATGGCCAATTCCTTTTTCTAAATATAGTGCGCCTAAAACTGCTTCAAAGGTATTTGCTAAAATATATTCTCTTTCTCTACCTCCCGAGGCTTCTTCTCCTTTAGATAACAATAAAAATTCTCCGTAGCCAAGGCGGTAAGCTTCACTTGCCAAAGAATTAGTATTAACAATAGCTGCTCTATAGTTAGTTAAATGGCCTTCAGTACAGTCGGGATATGTATTGTACAAAAATTCTGAGGAAATAAACTGTAAAACAGCATCTCCTAAAAACTCTAGTCGCTCGTTAGAAGGATTAGGGTAATCAGGATGTTCATTTAAGTAAGATCTGTGTGTAAACGCTGTTTTAAAGAGATCTTCCTCTTCAAGTTTAGTTTCTAATACTTTGTTTACTTTTTCAAAGTCAAAATGCATAAATTAATCTAGTTTCTCCGATAATAATGTTGTTAAGTCGTCAACTGTTTCTATTTCTCCTCTTTCTTCTTCCTCAAAAGTGATTTCATATTCGTCTTCTAAAACTTGTAACATTTCTTCTAGTTCTAGATCCCCTAAGTTTAGGTCATCACCAAAATAAGCATCTTCCACTATTTCATCCTCATCTACACCATAATTATCTATAAGCATTTTTTTAATTTTTTTGTAATATTCATCATTCATACTTTTTTTTGTTATCTGCAACAGTACCAAGTACTCCGTTTACAAATTTACTAGACGTGTCATTGCCAAATTCTTTTGCAAGCTCAATGGCTTCGTCTATTATTACTTTTTCAGGCGCACTTTTACTGTATAGCAGTTCGTAAATTGCTATTCTTAATATAACTAGATCTACCTTAGATATTTTATCTAAGGGCCATTCAGGAGCACATTCCTTAACAATACCATCTATCTGTACTCTATGCTGTTTTATACCACTAATAAGGGAATTTGTAAGAGAAGAGTCAAAATCGCTACACTCTAGTAAGTCTTTTGAAAATTCAAGACTTTGATCTCTTTCAGTATCCGAAAAAAGCCAACTAAACACTGCGGCTAGTGCTATTTTTCTTGCGTTATGTCTTGGATCATTTATTACTCCCATTTTCTAGTTTTCAACTAACAAACAAACTTTGTTATTGTTCACACTGAGTGCATACTATATGAGGAAGCTTTTCAGCGCCACATTTTTTGCACTTAACAGTATGCACCACTTTTCTAAAAAAGTGGCTATTCCTTTTTCTTCTTGTTCTACCTTTACTATGTCTACGTTTTGGTACTGGCATTTTTTATAAAAATCCTTTCATTGCACTTAAAACCATGGTAGTGCATTTTAGAAGTTAAATCAATAACTCCTTGCTGGGGTAATATAGGTTATGATTGCCTTATTTGTCAACCTATTTGTTATAAACAAAAAAAAGGGATTTCTAGCAAAAAGTGTTTTCACTTTTGTTAGAGATCCCCTATTGGTTAGCCCACTATCTGAATCAAAATGTCGTCGGCAATGAGCATACTTTTGTCAGTCCAAAAACCAAAATTTTTCACCTCGGTTACGGTGAAAACGAGGTTGGCGGGTCTACCATTTTTTTTAATCATTTTAAACTTCAACCCAACTGCCTCGTTACCCAATTGCCCCTTAAAGTGTTTAACAGTATTTTCTTGCAGCATCAAATGACTGAAACTCATTTTATTCCTCCATGTTATGGGTTTAACAATTATTTTTGTGAGTATTATTATAACAGGTAATTATTCTACAGGCAAAAATACTATAGCGTTGGTTTGACCTGGTTTTTGCCAATGTTGTCCGTGGATTAAAAGAATGTTGTCCCCTTTATGTACTAGTTTTAACTCTTTTATTTTTTGTAAAACTGCATCGGGGGAAATTAATCTGCCGCTTTTGGGAAATTTAACTTTTACAGGGGTTACACCATAAGAAAGCGTCAGTGTTTCTACAGTTTTTTGATTATGCGTAACTGCAATAATAGGGATTTTAGGTCTAAAACTGGATAAAACTTTTGCGGTATATCCAGTTTCTGTAAACACTACAATAAATTTGGTTTTAGGTTCAAAAGCATGTTCTGCTATATCTTCGGCAGCTCTAACTATTAATTCTGTGGCATTTGTTGGAATAGTGTTAAATTTTGTGACCTCTGCCTTTTCTTCGTTAAACGCCAAAATTTTACTCATAGCCTCTACCGCTTTTAATGGGTATTTTCCTGTTGCAGTTTCGCCCGAAAGCATTACCGCATCAGTTCCGTCAAAAACGGCATTAGCAACATCTGTCGCTTCTGCACGTGTAGGTAATGGGTATTCAATCATTGACTGCAGCATTTGTGTAGCAACAATTACAGGTTTATGCGCTAGCCTACATTTATTAATAATTTGCTTTTGATGATATGTAATTTGTTCCATAGGAACTTCAATACCTAAGTCTCCTCTTGCAATCATTACTACATCGGATTCATCAATTATTTCTTCAATATTATCAAGTCCTTTTTGGCTTTCTACTTTTGATACTATTTGAGCATTAATTTTCTTTCGCTTCATTTCCTGTTTTAACGCAATGACATCATGTTTTGTTCTTACAAAAGATAATGCCACATAGTCTACTTTTTTTCTTACTGCAAGATGTAATCTCTCAATATCATCGTCAATCATTGATGGCAAATCTATATCTTTACCAACTAAATTTAACCCCTTGTTATTTTTTACTATAGCGTCATCTAATGTTCCTGCAGTTAGGCGGTTTGTTTCTTTTTTTGTAACAACAAATCTTATAAAGCCATCGTCAATTGAAAACTTATCTCCTTCTTCTAGCGCATCAAAAAAAGACTTATGTGGGATTCTAATAAGGTCGTTGTCGTTTTTAAATACATGTGTAAAAATTATTTCCTGTCCTTCTTTTATTTCTAACTCCTCACCATTTTTTGTTTGTATTCTTATTTCAGGCCCTTGTAAGTCAATTAAAATTCCAAGCGAGTACTCTAGTTCATTTGCTATTTTCTGAACTTTCTCTATAGCATTCTCATGCCATTCAACTGTTCCATGCTTCATGTTAAACCTAAATACATTTACACCACTTTCAATTAGTTTTTTTATTTTCTGGGGGTCTTCCGAAGCGGGACCTAATGTAGATATTATTTTTGTTTTTTTATAAATTTTGAGCACTATGAAAATCATAGCATCTGATAAAATTAATACAAATGAACTTACCTAACGATGCATACAATGAGTTTTTAATTTCGGCAAAAATTAAAAAAGCAGCTGAAAAGTTTGGATTAATAGGTCAAAAAAAGCGTAGTACAAACAGGTTACCTCCTGGCCAGTACCTTACAGATGGTTTTCCTGTACTTGATCTAGGGGTTCGTCCTCATTTAGACTTTCAAGATTTTACTTTGACGATAGATGGTGAGGTGGAAAATCCTGTAATTTTAAAGCAAGCCTCACTTTTAGCGCTTCCTTCGGTAGAAGTTACAAAAGATTTTCATTGTGTTACTAGGTGGTCACGTTACGATTTAACCTGGAAAGGTGTAAGCTTTTTGGAAATTGCAAAATTAGTAAAACCTAAGCCTAGCGCCAGGTTTGTAGTTTTTAGCAGTAGAGATGATTACACTACCAACTTACCTATAGAAGAATGTTTAAAAGAAGATGTTTTAGTTGCTTACGAGCTAGAAGGTGAAACTATACCTACATTGCATGGTGGCCCTGTTCGCATGTTAGTCCCCCATTTATATGGCTGGAAGTCTGCAAAATTTTTAAACAAAATTACCTTTTTAAAGCATGATGAACCTGGCTTTTGGGAAGTTCGCGGTTATAACAACCATGGTGACCCTTGGCTTGAAGAACGTTATAGCTAACTTAAGCCCCCAACCCTTTTTACAATGTTGATCTTCATTACTATAGGGTGCTATAATACAGCACTGATATAATTATCATCAAAATCAAATATTGCAAGGAGAATGAGTTAATATGAAGAGGCTTACAATAGGTAATTTGTTGCGGGGTGCATTTAATTTAACTGCGCTCTCAACTCTGTTTTGGCTTTTAACTTTTTCTGTAGATGACGAACCCCCAGAAGATGCAAAGGGAATGAAATTCTACAAAAAAATTAAAATTGCTCGAAACAGAATGCGTGAGTATGCAGCTAAAAATAACCCAGATGCTCAAAGAGTGCTTGAAGCGTTTGAATGGGCTGTTATAGCGCTGGTAGACACAGTTTTGTCTGTTTTTCCTACCACCGGGCATAATTTGTCAAAAACGGAATCTGAGCAGCGTATCAACGTGTTGGGTCTAGCCCTTAACACTGTCGTTGATTTAGGTCCAGTGCTTACTCGAACGCATCAACCCCTAATGGATGAGGCTGCTGAGTACATTTTGGGAATAGCCCGGGGTTTAAATGCATCGATTGGGAAAGGCTTTGGTGCACAACAAATAACTGTATCAACAGAGTGTGCCATTTTCCAGATTAGGGTCTTGATGTTGGTTACAACGCAGATGATAGAGCATGTGGACACACACGCCCACTTAGCACTTCCTGATGTTAAACCTTCTGCCGGTAACCATCGTATTACACGCGCCCGTGCTGCCCTTCAGGAAATGCAAAATATTTACGGTCAGCTTGATCCTTTGGGTACTACTGCATCTTATGGTGCCTAAATAACATGAGGTTTGGTTTGTACAAATTAAACAGTACACTCCAAGCCTCTTTTTTTATTTTTTAAATATAAATTTGTGTGTTTTAGCTTGTGGCAGTTGCTTTTAAAATTGTAAGAAACGCATTGTTATATTTTCGAGTGGTGAAAATCTCAAGTTTAGTGTTTTTAATAACATCTTCTATATCTAACTCTTTTCCGTGTGAAAAACAAATTACCCCATTTGGGTTCAAAATTTCTTCCATATTTTGCATTAAAAACCTATGTTTTACGTCATCAAAAAATGGATCTGCAAAAATAATGTCGTAAGTTACACTTGTATTTGCAACATATTTCACAGCGTCATCCTGAATTATTTCTCCTCTACCTGTAAAACCTAAATCGAACATATTTTTTTCTATAGCATCTATTGCTTTTCTATCTGTATCTACAAAGTCGCATGATTGTGCTCCTCTGCTTAATGCGTCAAGACCCAAACTTCCACTTCCTGCGTATAAATCTAAACAATCGGCGCCTTTTACTTTATCTGCAAGTATAGAAAATAAAGCCAATTTAAATTTGTCTTGTGGGAGTCTAATATTTTCAATATTAGGAACTATTAAGTTTTTTCCTTTTGCGGTGCCTGATGTAATTCTAGACATGGGGGTATTTTAACAGATTGTTGTGTTTAAGCGAAAAAAAAGCCAAAAGAATGAATTTCCATTATGAGTGGATTTACTCTTTTGGCCTTTAGTTATTAGTTAGTTACTTGCGCGCCTATATATGCGTCCCAGGAGTTGATATACATAAAGGTATAACTTCCCCACTGGCCATCTTTAGAGGCGTCAATTACTTCTTGTAGATTTTGTTTGAGACCAAACGCTTTTAGCACCGTAGCAGTAGCATATGAATTGCAAAAAGCATCGCTTTCTCCAGAGTTGTAACCATTATTGCCGGCACCAATGAATGAGTTGCATAATTCAACTAGTAACCTCAGTTCATTTTTGCCTTTTTCGCTTACATCAAGCGTTTGCGCGTTAAACATAGAAAATGCAAACGTACCGTTTGTGCCAGTTTGTGTGCCCCCTCTAACATTGTTTCCTTCTGGCATAAGTACCGAAGCACCTACTTCTTGGGGCACAATTACTAAAACATGCTGGGTAGTTGGCACATTCTTTATGTAAATATAATGGTCAACATTTTTCATATCCAAAGCTGTGACTTTGTTCCACGCAAACCAGTGCAACAAGTCAAGGTATTGACCGGCCGCAGCGGAGTTTACAGATAAATGGCTGTAATTCACAATGCGTACGGAATAACCGTAGCTTGCAGGTGATGTAAGCGTGAAATCCTCTAATGGAGTCACATTAGCCAACTGTGGATAGTGTGCATAAATATCCAGGTTGGCCGTGCCACTAACATTTATAGTGCCGCCTTGGTCTGGATTTGTGTTTTCTACTTGAGTACTGCCTGTTGCATCCTCAATTACAGTTGTCAAAGTCGAAACAGCCTCTTCATTGGTACATCCGCTTAACAACGCTACCACGAGAAGCAGTATTACTACATACAGAGTTGCTTTACCTTTCATTTTAAATCTCCTTCTAGTTAGTTTATTGGGTAAGCAATTTCCATATTATACTATAGGCTCTTGCACGTGAAAAGGTTTTTCTTTTAAGTAAAAAAAAGGTTCAACTTGTAGGGATTTTTCCTAAAAGTTGAACCTGTATATTAGTTTGTTACATACTGTGTTATGTACCCGCCAAATAATTGCTCAGGCAAATACATGTACTGGTAACCAAAAACAGTAAGCGTGCTCATAAAGCTGTACAGCTCTTGGTGATTTGTAACATGTCCTCCAGAAGTGTAAGAGCTAGAGCGTGCATACATGTTACAAAACGCGTCCCCAGGAACAATAGAGGTGTTGCTGTAAATGGCGATTTCCATATCTTCTGCGTAAAAGCCATTGGGACTTAAATCAATGAAGCTGTTGCATGCTTCAGTTAAAATTAAGTCATTTGTTCCGTTTCCACCATCGCTTTTTACCACGCCAAGAATACCACTTCCAGTTATTAACGAGTATCCCTGAATGCGTTGTTCGGGGTAGTTACCAAGCGTATGTTCATCACTCATAAGATCAGATGTACCTATGTCGTACGGAGCAACCATAACAGTAATGCTCTGGGACTTTGAAATGCGCAGGTCGTATGTGGTACCGTCAACGCTGGTAACATTCACCCAACTTTGTGATGCTGTAGCTAACCCATCCAAAAAGTGTTGTAGTACATTTTGGTTGAGGTTAATGCTTTGGTTGAAATTAACGAATGTAACGCTAATTCCCCCCGAGGTTACTGTAAAGTTTTGCCACGGGGTATAGTTATGCAGCGCAGGAAAATGAGCGTACATATCTACGTTTGAAGATTCCATGCTCTCAAACGAAACGTACCTCAAACCGTATGCCGGAACCTCAGTAGTATTTGGCACGGCATTTGTCACAGATGTGGTTGGCAATGTCAAAGCAGCCCTGTTTGAATCCCCACTTGCGTTTGTATTTAAAGGTGGTGCCTGCGGAGGTGGTGGAAATTGGCCAGTTGAAGGCTTAGAATCACTTTCCACGATGTTTGCCGCAATTTCATCCAAAATAGTGTCAGTTGCACTTTTTGACGAACTTGCATCCCCTGTTGCACATGCTGTTAACAGCCATAAAAACATTAGCGAAGCTAAAGCAATTGCTTTTTTCATTTGTACCTAACTCCTTGTTTGAGCGGTGTTATTTAGTTATAAAAATGCGTTAACCTATTATACTATAGGCTTGGTATAAAGCAAACCTACAAAAAAAGGGACCTAAGGTTTGTTTTTTTTAACAAACTTTAGATCCCGTAATAGATTAGTCGATGTTAAACAGTGCCGTGTCCATATAGTCATTAAAATCGACTACATAGAAGAAATTGTCAGCACCGTTGTTTTTAGCCCTGGTTGCAATACCGTTGGTGTCGCTTTCTAAGCCAAAAATTTTAAACGTGCTTCCCACAATGTAATCATTGCAGAACCAGTCTGGACCCTCTGCATCGTAATATGGACTTACAATGCCCAGGTGTACGTTGCATAGCTCTGTGAATATGGCTGCCATGTTTACTGCCTGATCGGCTCTTTCTTCGAAACCCCTTTCAAAGTACACGAAAGAAAACGCGCCGTTGCTTGCCAAAAATGTGCCCGCGTTGGTGTGGCTTTGCGCAGGTGTCAGTTCCGAACGGCCGATTTCGCGAGGAACAATAACCAACGTTCTACTAGGGAACGATTTTGCAACAAGGCAGTATGGTGTACCTCCAGTATTTAGCCGAAAAGCCTGCTTACCTACCATGCTGTACAGTTTTTCGACTGCACTGGAAATGGCCTGCATGTCGATTTGGACGTTGGTGTAGTTGTAAAATACCAGCTGCCCAAATGATGTGCTTAGTGTGTTGGCCTGAGTAGGTTGCATGTTGACAAGCTCAGGGTAATGCTCATAGAGCTCCATGCTGGTTGTGTTGTTGAACTGAACCTGTCCACTACATGTTTGTGTTGCAGGCGTACTTTGGGGTTGTTCGGTTGTTCCTGTAGTGTCTGTTGTGGTTGTTTGTGCAGTGTTATTTGCTTGAGGTGGTTGTTGAAGATTATTAATTAGTTCATTAACATCTTCTGAGGCCTCACCTACGCTTTCTACCGCATCCGCAGCCGTGCGCAAAGCACTTGCCGCATCGTCCGCACTTCCACATGCTGCCATCAAAATAATCAAAAGCAGCCATAAAAGCAAAGTCGTGATTTTTTTGTTAAAGTACATAGTAAGGTACTCCTTTTGTATTGGTTTATCAGATAGTTGCCTAATTATACTATAGGTTGGAGCATAGGAAAAGGCTTTATTTATGTAAATTTAGGAGTTTTCACTTTATGACAATACCCTATACTCAATTATTTATAACTTCATCTGACACTTTTATTTTTTGTTCTAATAGTGGGTAATTATGCAACTTTGGATAATATTTTTGTGCAGCTTTTTTAGTATCTTCGATCATTTTTAAATTGCCAATATCTGCCACTTTAAAACTTTTAATTCCGCTTTGCATAGTGCCAAATACGTCACCTTGCCCTCGGTACTTCATGTCTATTTCTGCAAGTTTTAAGCCTGAATTAATTTTTTCCAAGTTTTTTAAGCGTGCATAAGCCTTTTTTGAATAGTTAGATTGAAAAAGCAAACAGAATCCCTCTTTTTTTCCTCTACCAACACGCCCTCTTAATTGGTGCAGCGAGGCAAGTCCATAACGCTCTGCACTTTCTATTACTATTATTGTTGCATCAGGAATATCTATTCCTACCTCAATTACGGGAGTAGAAATTAGCACTTTATATTCCCCTGCTCTGAATTTATCTACAATTTCTTTTTTCTCTGCAGGTTTCATTCGCCCATGTAGTAACCCCACCGATATATCTTTAAAAATACCTTTAGAAAGCTTTTCGTATTCAGCTTCAGCGGCTTTAACATTTTCTAGCATTTCATGCTCAGATTCTTCAATTAAAGGGCAAACAATAAATGTAGGTTCACCTTTGCTTTTAATCCATTTGTATGCAGAAAGTCTTTTAGAATCAGGCACCACCTTTGTGGTTATTTTTTTGTCTTTATTTGGCGGAACATCTAGTGTTGAAATAGACAAATCTCCATAAAGAGTCAAAGCTAACGTTCTAGGAATAGGTGTTGCAGTCATTGTTAAAATATTTGGTGCCTTTGTTTCGTTACTTAACGAAGCTAGTTTTGCGCGTTGCTTTACTCCAAATCGGTGTTGTTCATCTATAACTACAAGCCCCACTTTTTCTAATGCGTCTTCTGTAAATAATAAGGCATGGGTTCCAATGGCTATATCAAACTCTGTATTATTTAAATTAGTTTTTTTACTCCCGGTCTTAAGTTCTATTTTTACTTTAAAAGGTTCTAAATATTGAATAAAGTTTTTGTAGTGTTGTTGCGCTAAAATTTCTGTGGGAGCCATATAAAGCGTTTTAAAGCCATTTAAGTACGCTAGGTATGCCGCTGCTACAGCAACAACCGTTTTTCCAGTGCCAACATCCCCTTCAAGTAATCTATTCATAGGGTGCTGACCTTGCATTTCTTCAAATATTTCTCTTACCGCGTTTTTTTGTGATGAAGTTAATTCAAACGGCAAACTATTTTCAAAAGTTTCGATTTCTTTTTTATACTCATCTACTTTAAGTGGCACTCCTTCCATTTTTTGGTGCCAAATATGCTTTCTATGCTCTACTCTCAAAAGTTCTGTTAGTAACTCCTCAAAGGCGAATCTTTTTTTTGCTTCTTCAGCATCTCTTAATATTTTCGGAAAATGCATATTTCTTAGTGCTGCTTTTATTGTTGGGAAATTATTTTCTTCAAGTAACTCTTTTGGCAATATTTCTTCAATGCTTATTATTTTATTTAGCAAAAAATCTATTTTATCTCTAATCCACTTCGAAGTAAGCCCTTTTGTTTCAGGGTAAACAGGTACAATTCTTCCTGTATTAAGTGTTTTCCCCTTTTCTACAAGTTCTAGTTGTGGACTTATAATTGCGGGTTTATAGCTAAAAGTTCCTACTTTTCCACTTATGTAATATTCTTCACCTATTAATAGAGCCTTTTTTATGTAATGTTGGTTAAACCAAATAAGTTCTAACTCACCTGTTTCGTCTAGTGCGATTGCTTTTGTTATTCTTTTTCGGTTTTTAGTAAAAATATTTTGAGCACTAACTATTTGCGCTTTTATAGTTACATCAGCATTAGGTATTAATTCTGAAACTTTGCTTACTTTTGAGTAATCCTCGTATCTAAAAGGAAAGTGGTAAAGCAAATCCTCTACTTTGTATATTTCTAGTTTATTTAAAAGCTTTTGATATTTAGGCCCTATTTTAGGTACTAAGTTTACTGAAGACTTTAAATTCATTAAAACCCGTAGGCGCTAATGACATAGGGTAATACTGAAGTGGCAAGAAAAGCTAAAGCAAGCAGTACAACTAAAAATTTTTTTATGACACCCTTTTTCCATAATTGTTTTACTGTTTTTTTTATCTTTTTCTTTGCCTTTTTGGCAAGCACCACTACCTTTGGTTCCCTTTTTTTCAAGCCTATTTTTATTAATAACCTATCTAGCATAAATTATTTAACCCTTATAAATCTTCTTTTTCCAAACTTAATAATATCTCCTTTATTAAAGTTTCCAATTCTGTTTGGGTCAAGTATTTTTTCTCCGTTTAACTCTACGCCTCCCTGCTCGATTACTCTTTTTATCTCTGAATTAGAAATTCCTTCAAACTGAGCCTCTTGAATAGCCTGAAACACAGTAGCGTATGCGTCTGTTTCTATATCTAAAATGTCTTCTTCAGCCATTTCTCTATTCTGTACGGTTTTTTCAAAATGTTTTTCTGCTTCTATTGCTTTGGCGTTGCCATGATAAAAAGTAACAATATCTTTAGCTAGAAGCTTTTTAAACTCCATCGGATTTGCACCGCTTTCAACCTCTTTACGCATCTTTTCTATTTCGCTCATTGGTACTCTTGTTGAAAGCTCAAAATATTCCCAAATTATTTCATCTACTATAGACATAACTTTGCCAAACATATCGTTTGCGTCGTCCATAACTGGAATGTAGTTTTTTAATGATTTACCCATAGGCCTTCCATCATTACCGGTTAATAACTTCATTGCTATAGCTGACTGTGGGGCTAAATTAAAGTGTGGCATTAGCTTACGTCCTGCAAGCAAGTTAAACGTTTGATCAGTGCCTCCCAGCTCCACATCACAATTTAAAGCTACCGAATCATATCCTTGCATTAATGGGTATAAAAACTCATCAAGCCCTATTGGTTTGTTTTCTTTATATCTAAGCATGAAAGTTTCTCTATCAAGCATTTGCGCTATTGTAAATTGCTGCGCTAAATCTATAACATCATTAAAATTTAAGTCCTTAAGCCATTCAGAGTTGTGTCTAACTTCGGTTTGTTCTTTTATAACGGTTTTAAAAAATTGTTCTTTATAAGTTTTTTCATTTTGACTTATTTCTTGTGTGTTTGTTTCGGCACGCATGTCTACTTTGTCCGAATGGTCTCCCACTAGTGTTGTAAAATCCCCAACTATTAAAGTTACTTTGTGTCCAAGCTCTTGAAAGTCTCTTAATTTGCGTTGTACTACAGCATGCCCTAAAGTAATTAAGGGGCCGGTAACATCTATGCCAAGTTTTATATGCAGCTGTTTTCCACTTTCAAGTTTGTGCTTTAAGTCTTCTTTGGTGAAAACTTCATGCACTCCTCGAGTTAATATTTCATTAATTTTTTCAGGGTTAGTAGATACTTTAGCCATTTAAAGCAGTATATAACATTATTACCTATTTTTGTATGTGGGATAAACAATAAAAAAAGACCTGAAAACACGGGAAGAGGGATAAAAAAGTGCTTTCATGTCTAAACTGGCCTCTTTCTGGAATTTGTTAATAGCATTATAGCAAAAAAATAAGGTCATATGTTATACGATTTGAAAGTATATAACATATGACCTTTGGTTAGTTATTTCTCGTTATCATCTTTGCGTTTAAAAACACCAGCAAGGATTTTGTCCCAGGGTGCCACAATAACAATGATAACTAAAATCAGAATCAACATGGCGTTGTCGCTAATCATTTTATTCCTCCGTTGTGATTTGATTGATAATGAAATCTGTCACTGCCCGACGCAAATCGAGATTTCCTTCGTATTCGTCTACGTTTTCGATGCAGTAGGCAAGCTGTTCCGCGAGCGCAGCTGCATTTTGATTTTCCTCGTAGGATTCGATTGCGGGATTAAAGCAGCTACCGAAGGCTAACGCTTTCTCTGGCGTGCTTAAAACTTCTAATGCATCTTCCAGGGTAGGCATGTCTTCCGGCAAAGCTCCTTGCTCCTGCAATTGGGCGTAGACCGCTGCCAAAATGTTTCGGGCAATGCCTATAATAGCGTCACCAGTAACTTCTTGAGGGTTTTCAACGTCGCTTAAGACCCATTCGCCTACCTCAGAGTTTGCAAACCCATTAACGGCGTCAATGAAAGCCTGTTCGCCTGCTGTTGGGGTTGTTGCAATCGCCACTGCTTCGGGTTCTTCCGTAGCATTAGCTATCGGGATCAAGGTTGGCGTTGCAGTCGGAAGGGGTGTTGCCGTAACCGTTGGTGTGGGGGTGAAAGTTGCAACAAAGGTCAGGATCGAAATCCGCTCTTGTCGTTGGCAACCGATCAAGATCAATACCGCAAGCATGAGCAAAACCCGACCAGCAAATTTTTTAATATTCATTTGTCAAACTCTCCTTATGACTATCCGAAAGTATCGATACTCCTTATATTATACATCTAAACCCCATAGTAATCTAGTGTGTAGTCATGAAAAATTGGTTTTAAATTGCTATAATTACTCAACGATGTCTTTGGAAATTTTTAAAAAATTTGGTGGAAAAACAAAGAGAAAGTATACACCGTACCGACCCCCAAAACCTCAAGCTAATACAAAATATAAGGGGTCTAAGACACTATTGTATTTAACTTATCTCGCATCTTTTTCATTGTTTTCAATATTGGTAGGTGTTTTAGGTGTAGTTATTTTATTGGCTGTATTTTCTAGAGATTTACCTACCCCCGATAGATTACTTAATAGAGACGCTGAGTTATCAACAAAGCTTTACGATCGTAATGGAACCTCTATTTTCGAAGTTTATGGCGAAAAGAATCGCGAGTTGGTTTCTTTAGAAGATGTTTCACCATATGTTGTTCAAGCAACTTTAGCAACTGAAGATGCTGAATTTTATCAGCATCAAGGGTTTTCTTTGCGGGGTATGTTAAGAGCCACACGTAATATAGTTTTAGGTGAAGGGTTGCAGGGTGGTTCTACTCTTACACAACAGGTAGTAAAAAACACACTTTTATCTCAAGAACAAACAATTTCTCGTAAAGTAAAAGAACTTATTTTGGCGCTTCAACTGGAAAATAAATATTCTAAAGATGAAATACTTCAAATGTATTTGAACGAAACTCCTTATGGTGGTCAAAATTATGGTATTTTAACTGCCGCAAAATCTTATTTTAACAAGCACCCTTCAGAACTAACTTTGGCAGAGGCAGCCTACTTAGCTGGGTTACCTCAGAGCCCAAGCAGATATTCACCCTACAGTTCTGACCCTAATGCAGGCTTAGAGCGTAAAAATTATGTTTTATTTTTAATGACTGATAATGGCTGGGTGGAAGAAGGCGGTCAATGGCATTATTTAAACAAAGATGAGTATGAAGCAGCAAAACAGGTAGACTTATCTTTTGATACTGCATTAACAAGTTTTAAAGCTCCCCATTTTGTATTTTTTGTTAGAGATGAATTAGTAGAAATATACGGTGAGGAAATGGTAGAACAGGGTGGTTTGCAGGTAACAACCACATTAGATTTAGATGTTCAAGATATGGCACAAAATATAGTAAAAGAAGAAGTTGATGCTGCTAAAAACTTAAATGTAGGAAACGGGTCTTTAGTTGCTTTAGATGCGAAAACCGGCCAGGTTTTGGCTATGGTAGGTTCTAAAGATTACTTTGCCGAATCTGAGCCTGAAGGCTGTATTTCAGGAATTACTGGTGATAACAGTTGTACCTTCGAACCTCAACTTAATGTTGCTTTAGCTAACCGGCAACCTGGATCTTCTATAAAGCCTATTACTTATGCAACAATGCTTTCTCAAGGTTATACTGCTGCTTACCCCTTTTTAGACGTTCCAACAACATTTGAAAAAGCTGATGCGGGCAAGCCTTATACACCAGAAAATTATGACGGCACTTTTAAAGGTCCTACTTCTCTTAGAAAATCTTTGGGTAATTCTTTGAACATACCCGCCGTTAAAGCTTTAGAAATTGTAGGAATACAATCTATGATAGATACAGCAAAAGCAATGGGTATAACAACTTTTTCTGACCCCACTCGCTATGGTTTGTCATTAACTTTAGGAGGCGGAGAAACTAAGCTTTTAGAAATGACAGGGGCATACTCTACTCTTGCAGCAAAAGGCGTTTACAGAAAACCTACAGGAATTTTAGAAGTTAAAAATTCTCGCGGAGATATTTTATACAGTTGGAGAGATAATGGTGGGCAACAAGTTATTGGAGAAGATGTTGCCTTTTTAATGAGTGATATTTTGTCTGATGACGGTGCTCGTTCTGCTGCTTTTGGTTCTGGCAGTTTGCTAAATATTCCAGGGCATCAAGTTGCTGTAAAAACAGGTACAACCGATGATAAACGAGATAACTACTTTATGGCATACACACCCTCTGTAGTGGCAGGGGTTTGGGTTGGTAACAATAACAATGACAAAATGAATCCTTTTGTAGCATCAGGTATAACTGGAGCTACACCCATAGGTAATAGATTCATGCGTGAGTATTTAGCAGATAAAGAAAACGAAAAATTTGAGCCTCCTGAAAATGTAAAAAAAATTGAAGTGGATGAATTAACGGGAGCACTTCCCTATGGTGAGTTTTCTCGCCGCCAGGAGTGGTTTATTGAGGGTACCGAACCTACGGCGCCCAGTGAATGGTATCAAAGCGTAGAAGTTTGTGAAAAAGACGGTAAGTTAGCTAATGACTCTTGTAGAAATGCCGACAAGTCTGAAGTAAACACATACATTAAAATCACTGCCGAACTTCCCGAATGGCAAGACGACGTAGATGCTTGGGTTGGCGAAAACTACAATGGAAACGACTTATATTTTCCTCCTACAAGTAAATCAGCACTTAAATATGAAGACGGCAAGCTTAAAGAAGATGTAAACCCTGAAGTTCATATTGTTGGTTTAAAAGATGGTGACTATGTTCCTTTAAAGTTTAGACTAAAGGTTGAGGTCTCTTCTCCAAACGATATTGATGAAGTAAGATTTTATATTGATGGAGAAAAAATTGCAGATGATTCTTCTGAGCCATATGGATATAACTTAACATTTCCTGAATCGCAGGCTGGCGAGCATGAATTTAATGTTGTAGCCGAAGACGAAGATGGCCGTAAAGGTGATGTGCGCATAAAACTTCGCGTTTCTAAATAATCTTTCCGCTTTGCCAAAGTAAAACTTAAGCAAAAAAAAGACCCCAGAGTAATTGCAAACGGTATTGGTATGCAATCATCTGGGGTTTACTAAGCTAGCCTCTAAACTTTACTTTTGACCCAAAATCTTTGGAAGCTTAGGATTAGGCCACCCATGTCTCTTGGCTTCAACTTGAAGAGTATGCAGTGTAGCCGCCACAAGTCCTTCCGTTGGATTGGTAGGAATTGTGAAATTGGGCATTGGTGTTGCGGCTTTTTGGGCGGCAACGATTTGTTCATCTAACTGGCTTTTGCTTGTAATTTTCATTTGTTACTCCTTATATTTGTGTTATTGGTTATTAGGTTTGAGCCAATAACAATAGATCTGGTATACCTGTATTATACTATAGGTTATGGATTTTGTTAATATGTTAAATGCTTTACACTTATGTATGGGAATTCCGCTAAAATTCCATTAATAATGGATTCTTTAGCTGCTTTTGCGTTTTCAGTAGTGTTTGACGGTAATTTACCAAGTTGAATTCTAAATGTAAGGGTTTTTTCTTTGTTAGCAACATATTCACTAACTAACTCAATACTTGTTACCGCTTCAAAACTTTTTATGTATTGATAAACTTTGCCAAGCTTATTTGTTATCTCAGTTGTAATAGAAACATCTTCGTACATTATGTTTTCCATTTCGCTCACTATTCTAGATCCAGAATTTTCTGCAGTAAGTAGTTTTTCTGTTTCTATACTGAATGAATCATACTCAACTTTTCCAACAACATGGTTGTTTATTAATATGACATGTTCGTTTTCGCGTTTTTCAATTGAATAATTTATTATTCCTAAGTTGTTAAACAATCCTGCTAAAAGCTGTTTGTTTTTTTGACTTATATATTTTGCACTTTGATTATCTTTGTAAATTACCTGTAAGGTTCTTGTTTCGACAAATTTTTCATTTTGCTTTGTATATGTGTTGCCAAGTTCAAATAAGCCTATTTCATCTTTTTTGTGTTTTTGATAAGTACTTACCACAGGTTTTAATGTTTCGTAAATTGATGTTCTTAAGGCACTTAGTTCGGAGGAAAGCGCGTTTTCTAGAGTAATTTGCTTTGTATTATTACTGTCACCCTGCACAAGTGATGATGTAATGTGCTCGTGTAGTCCTAAATTTACTAGTATGTCTCTTAGCTTTTCTTCAAACTTATAAATTTTTGGAGTTATTTCTTTTGGTGGTGCTGCAATTATTGGCTCGGGTTTAATAGTTGCATAATTGCTTATTCTTAAAACATCTGCCACTAAGTCATCTTCTACTTCTATATCAGTTCTGAAGTATGGAACTTCTAGTGTTAGGCTTTCGTTATCGGAAACTAGTAACTTATATTCTAATGCTATGAGTATTTCTTTTACTCTTTCTATATCAAAGTTGATACCAGAAACCTGCTTTATACGTGATAATCGCAAATTCATTTGTTTTTGAGTAAATTTTGTTGGGTACCAATCTTCGTTTTCGTAGTATTCTCCCCCGGCTAGTTCCAAAATTAATTGTGTTGCTCTTTGAATGGCTATTTCTGTTAGCTCGGGATGCAAAAATTTATCGTATCTAAGCACTGTTTCATTTTGAATTTTTAACCTTCTAGAAGTTTTTCTAATACTTGTTTGATCATAATTACCTGCATCTAATACTATTTCCTTGGTGTTTTCATCTACAGCTGTTGCTATTCCTCCAACAATTCCGCCTATTACTGTAGGTGTACCATTTTGTGCTAATACGAAGGCCTCTGCATCTAGTTCAATTAATTCTCCTAAGAGTGTCGTGATTTTTTCACCGTTCCGTGCTTTTCTTATTACTATTTCTGGTGCTTCCATTTTAGAAATGTCTTGAGCATGCATTGGTTGCCCTAATTCGAGCATTACATAGTTTGTTATATCTACTATGTTGTTTTTTGATGGAATACCGTAGCTTTCTAGTCTGTTTTTTAACCATTCAGGCGACTCTTTAACAGTTATGTTTTTAAATACTCTAGTGTTAAATCTATTAATTACGTCAGGGCATTCAACTATAACTTTAATTCCTCCTCCCTCTTTGCCTTTTTCTGTATGGGTTTGTGGAAATTTAAAAGGTGCATTTAGCATTGCAGCTAAATCTCTAGCGCACCCCGTTATAGATAACCAATCAGATCTGTCCATTCGGTGCTCTAAATCTAATAAATCAGTTTCATAGCCTTCCTTACTTATAGTAATTATAGGGCTGTCTAACATTAACCCCAAAGCAGTGAAAGCTTCAGCAATATCTTTTGTACTTTTATTGGTTTCTATATAATGTTTTAACCATTCAACAGGTATTTTCATTCAAATGTTTCCACAGTAACTTCGTAACTATTTCCTTTGCAGTATGAAAAAAATCTAAGGCCATCACATTCATTTATTTTGTTATTTTGCACAAAAGGTATTTGCGACAGTATTAAAACTAACACTCCACATAGAAAAATTATTACAATGAAATTTTTTATTATGTTTTTTGTACTACTCATATATCATTCCACCACTGTATAATTTTCTAATATCAGTGATGCCAAATTTTTGCATAACTAATCTATCAAGACCCATTCCAAAAGCGAAGCCTGTATAAACTTCTGGGTCAATACCGCACATTTTTAAGGTATTGTAGTGAATCATGCCACTACCTAACACTTCTATCCAACCTCGGTGTTTGCAAACATCGCAGCCGTTTCCATGGCAGAATAAGCACTTAATATCTGTACCTAATCCTGGGGAAACTTCTGGGTAATATTTGTATCTAAACCTTATTTCTACCTCGTTACCAAACAAATACTTATGAAATGCTTCTAATGTGGACATAAGGTTTTTTATAGTAATACCCTCATCAACTACGACTCCCTGGTATTGGTAAAAAAAAGCACTATTGGTTAAGTTTACACTTTCATTTCTATAGCACTTACCTGGAAATGCAACTCTTATTGGGGGTTTATAGTTGGTTAGTACTCTTGCTTCCACAGATGAAGTATGGGTTCTTAACATAACGTCAGGTTCTGTGATAAAAAGTGTGTCTTGTAAATCGGTGGCGGGGTGCCCTTCTGGCAAGTTTAATTTTCTAAAGTTATATTCGGCTGTTTCAATTTCAGGTCCTTCCGGAATAGAGTATCCATAATATCTAAAGAACTCATTCATTTCTCGTATAACTTGAGTAGTTGGGTGTAACATGCCAGCTTGTTTAGGAGACATTGGCAGTGTTAAATCAAGTGTTGGATCTTCTAGTGCCTGTTTTTGTAGCTTTACGCGTGCTTCAGATATGGAAGCTTTTTGTGCGCTGTGCATTTCATTTAACTTTGGACCAAATTCCCTTTTTTCTTCGGGAGAAAGTGTTGGTAACAGTTTTAAAAGGTTTGTAGTTAACCCTGTTTTTTTTGAAAAATATTTTAAATATAAAGAATTAAGACCATCTAAATCTGTTACGCTATTTAGGTCTTTTTCGAAGTTTTTTTCAATTTGGTTCATTTTTTCAAGATTATTCATTTTAGTAGATACAAGCAGTTGAAAGTAGTGTAGCAATTATTTGTTTAGATGTTAATATTTCGCTTTATCTTGGTTATAATGCGCTGGCAAATATAACTTAAGATTTGAAAGGAGATCATCAGATGCCAAAGTTAACGCAAACAGAAAGAGATAAAATCATTAGCAACCTTATTGCAAAACTAGGTTTTGAACAAGTTGTTGAAGTTAAACCATTGGGGGGTAATTTACCACGCTTTCAGGTAAGGCTCAAAAACGTTGGAGGTGCTGTAGTTACTTTAATGCCTTCAACTTCCAGGGTATCGATTTCTTTTGAAGCACGTGCTGTGTCTCCTGGTTTTCGTTTGTACTACCTGAATGGTTTAAGTATAGGAGACTTGATTTCTTCTTATTAAACTCAGGTGTAGTGAATAATTACTGAATACTATTCACTACACCTTCTTTTCTTGCTATTTGCTTAAATTTCTGCGTAAAATATATATATGATTCATGAGTCAGCTATAGAATACATAAAGGCTCAATTAGCAGCGGGTATTGACCGAGACACAATTAGAGCAAACTTAGTAAGTAATGGATGGAATGAGCAAGATGTAGACGATTCATTAAATGCCGCTTTAAATGCACCAAAAGATGTTTCTAAAAGTGCTGCAAAGAACGAATCTTCCCCAAATGTTGTAGATCCGTTTTCTGCCTTTGAAAAAAATAAAGAGCAAAATTCTCCTACCATGGTATCGGGGGTTTCTGAGGGGTCTTCTACGGTTTCTCCTACTTCGGTAGCTCCGGCTACCTCTACTCTTTTAGGCGTGGGTGATTTATTAGGTCAAACAATGGATTTATTTAAAAGTAGATTTAAGGTTGTTTTTATTATTCAGTTGTTTCCATTACTCATTGCTTTATTAGTTACTATTGTGGGTAGTGTAACTGCCGTAGCAGGTGCTTGGCTTGGTATAGGGTCTTTACTAAGTAGTTCTCCAACAGCTTTGTTTGGTACTCTTGGTATTTTTTTTGTAATAATGCTGATTTTGGGGTTAATTAATGCTTTTGTAGGGGTTTGGGCAACTGGTGCAACAATATATGCTATACACAATACCGATGCAAATATAAAACAAGCATTTTCGGCAACTAAGCGCAAAGTTATACCATTGTTTTGGATTTCTCTTTTAATTGGCTTTTCCGTTATGGTAGGAAGTCTTGCATTACTTATTCCCGGCTTAATTTTGGCAATAAAGTTTTCATTCTCTCTTTATGTAGCAGTTATAGAAGATCAAAAAGGGTCAAGTGCTTTATTAAAAAGCCGTGAGTACGTAAATAATTTTGGTTTAGCTGTTTTTATAAGATTATTTGTTTTTGGACTTGTTATGTTTGGTTTGTATCTTGGTGTAGGTTTGTTGTTTGGCGGTTTGGGGTTGGCACAGTCTGGCCCTGTCCCCTTAGATTACTCAAGTACATCCCCATTAGAAATGGATATACAAGCACAACCTTCTGCAAATGCTTCAGATAGCTTACTAACTTTACTTGGAAGTTTAGTAAATTTAGCCCTGCAAGCAGTTTTGGCACCCATTGGTTTAATTTATGGCTACTTAATTTTTAAAAATCTTCGCGAAATAAAACCTCAATTAGTAAATCAACCCCCTGCACAGTCAAAGCTTAAGGCGTTTATAGTATTTTCTGGAGTCTTAGGCCCTTTATTTATTGTTGGTGCTATCTTGGTTCCAATATTAGTTTTGAGTACGTTAAATCCTAGCAGGCAGTTAAACAGAGCCAAAGATGCACAACTCAAAGCTTCAGTTTCAAAGGTGCAACTTAGTTTAGATTCTTATAGAGTAGAAGAAGGTATTTATCCTGCTGACTTATCCTATTTACAAAAAACATCGCCTACAGACTTGCAGGATCAATTGTCATATAGGCAGCTAGATAACGGCGAAGATTACGAGCTGTGTGTTACCTTGTCTGAAGAAGGTTTGCGCTGTTTAAAATCGGGAGAAAGTTTACTTAGAGATAATCCTTCATCATTAACAACAATGGAAATTAATGATGATCCTATAAAAGACTCCGATACATCAGATACTGCAGACTCTAATGAGCTATCTACCATGATGGATAGTTTAGTCAAAGAATCTGCCATAATAGGTGCAATGACTTATGTTTTACTTGATTTAGAAACAATTACTAGCGAAGATGTTGTTGGATTTCCGACAGATTCTACTTTTATAGCACTTTCTGAATCTTTAGTTCCTTTTGAGGATAGTTGTTCTGCAGGGGATGATTATGAATGCTTATTTTCATATAAAGAGGTTGACTTACCTCAAACTTGTGACTTGAGTGGATGGAATGGTGTTGGCACGTCACAATGCTATTTTAGGTATACCGCTGACAATATTGAGGGTAACATGCAACTCTTTGCAAAATCTTTTACAAATGATGCTGTCTTAAACTATGACTACAGCACTGATTCCTTTTTAGAATGCGACTTAAATGCAGAAAACTGTGTTGATGCAACTGAGTCTGTAGAATCTGAAAATTTTGACACTTCCGAAGAAACCACGCCAACGACTAGTGCAAATGATAGTGATGATAAAATGTTATCTAACTAAGCGTTAAAAAAATATTTAAAGTACAGACTTTACTTTTTTAACTATTGCTTCAAAACCCTTTTCATCGTTAATTGCCATTTCGGCTAATACTTTTCTGTCTAACTCTATGTTTGCATCTTTTAGGCCTTTTATAAATCGGCTGTATTTTACCTCGTATTGTGTAAGGGCTGCGTTTATTCTAGCGATCCATAGTTTTCTAATATCGCGTCTTCTTTGGCGTCTGCCTGCAAAAGCGTGTTCTCCTGCGCGCAATACAGCTTCTCTAGCACGTCTAAAATTGGTGCTTCTGGTACCTCTGTAGCCTTTTGCTAGCTTAAGTACTTTTTTATGTCTTTTATGGGCTCTAGGCCCTCCTTTTACTCTTGGCATTGTTTAACCTTTTACCTTTGGCAGTAAATTCTTTAACTTTTTTATATAACCCTTTGCAGTTACTTCTTCTAAACCACTTTTTCTATGCCTTTTATTTGTACTTAGCTTAGAGTTTAAGTGCGCAATATTATTAGCTCTTTTTAAAAGCTTGCCGCTTTTTGTTATTTTTATTCTGTTTACTAATGTTTTTTTTGTTTTTAGTTTTGGCATACTAGTTATTTATAAATATTGTTGAAATTACATTTCCTTGCAGTTTTGCTTCGGACTCTTCTTTTGCAATTTCACTCAATTCTTTCTTAAATTTATTTATCTTTTCAAATCCAACTTCAGGATGTGCTCTTTCTCGTCCACGTAACTTTATTGTTATTTTAACTCTGTTTCCCTGTTCTATAAACTTTTTTGCACGCTCGATTCTTTGGTTTAAATCGCCTTCACCAATCGATGGTCCAAATCTTAACTCTTTTAGTTCACTTTTTCTAGATTTAGCTTTTATTGAAGATGCTTTTTTTCGTTCTTCATATAAAAATTTATTAAAATCTAAAATCTTTGCTACCGGCGGTTTAGCTGCATCCGCTATAATCACAAGGTCCAAAGATACATCACGCGCTTTTTGTAAGGCTTCCCTGGTTTTCATTACCCCAAGATTTTCGCCTTCTTTCGTGATTACTCTAACTTCTGGATCTCGAATTTTTTCATTTAATCTGTAATACTTTTTTATAATTACTCCTATAGAACGGACTTAAACTTACCATAAATACTACCGTTACGTCAAATTCTATCAAAAATCCAACTTTTGTGTCTTGGTTTTGTAAACCTCTGAAATTTTTTCTACTGTATTATTTAAATTTAAACCGTTTTTGTTTTCTCCTGTTCGGAGTCTTATGCTTATTTCGCTATTTTCTTCTTCTCTATCGCCCACTATTGCCATATAGGGTGTTTTCTCTAGCTGCGCTTCTCTAATTTTTGCACCCATGGTTCCGTCTTTTTTATTAACTTGCACTCGTAAATCTTTTTCTCTAAACTGTTGAGCTACTTTGTCTGCGTAATCAAAATGCTTTTCGCTTACAGGAATTATTATAACTTGAGTAGGTGCTAGCCATACAGGCAATGACCCCTTTGTACTCTCAAGTAAATTAGCTATAAATCTATGGTACGAACCTAAGATGGCTCTATGTAACATAACTGGGGTTTTTTCAGTTCCGTCGCTGTCTACATAAGTTAAACCAAATCTTTTTGGCATTGCGAAGTCTATTTGTACCGTTCCAAGTTGTCTGTCATTACCTAAAGCATCTTTAAGCATTATGTCTATTTTTGGCCCATATAATGCGGCCTCTCCTTCCATAATTCTCCCACCCAAATTCAGTTCATCGTTTATTTCCTTAAGCATATTTTCGGCTTTATTCCATCCAGTATCATCCCCTATATACTTTTCTGGTGTAGATTTGTCTCTAAAAGACAATGAAACCCAATGCTTTCCCCACATACCAAATACTTCGTAAAACTCTTTCATAATGTGAACCATTTTAATTGCTTCGTCTTTAATTTGCTCTGGTGTACAAAAAGTGTGCCCATCATCTATTTCAAAAGATCGCGCTCTATTAAGCCCTACCATAGCGCCGGGTTTTTCATCTCGATGTTGTTGTGTTGATTCAACGTAAGCTATAGGAAGATCTCTATAGCTTCTTGGTCTGGATGCATAAATTTGCGTATGATGTGGACAATTTACCGGTTTTAATACAAATTCCTCATCGTAATGGCTTACTACCTTAAAAAGTTCTTCTTTAAACTTTTCAGCATGGCCACTTGTTTTGTATAAGTCTATTTTTGCCATATGTGGAATATCAACTTCTTGTGCCCCATGTTTTTTACATATCTTTAGCAAATGGTTTTTAAGCTCATTTTTTATTATGGTTCCGTTGGGGGTATACATTATCAAACCTTTACCAACAAGTTCAGAAGTTGCATATATATCTAGTACTTTATTTAGTTCTCTATGATCATTGGCTTTTTGTTCCTCAATTGCATTTACATATGCATCTAGATCCTCTTGCGAATTAAAGGCGGTACCATAAATTCTTGTGAGCATTTTATTGTCTTCATCTCCTTTGTAGTATGCCCCTGCTACACTTAAAAGCTTAAAGGCCTTTATATTTTTAGTATTGTTAATATGAGGTCCTGCACATAAGTCTAAATCATAAAATTTGTTGCCAGCAGCACCTATGCTATACAAGGTTACTTTTTCCTTCCTATTTTCTATTTCCTTAATAGTTTCGAGTTTATATGGGTTATCTGCAAAAATTTCTTTTGCATCATTTGCTGTTACTTCCTGCTTTTGTATTTCTAGCGCAGCATCAATAATTTCTTGCATTTTTGCTTCAATTTTTTCAAAGTCATCTGAAGAAATAATCTCGCCGTTTGGGTCAAAGTCAAAGTAAAACCCATTTTCTATTGGTGGACCCATAACCTTTTTTATATTTGGGTACATAATTTGCATTGCAGTATGCAATACATGCTCTGCCGTGTGGCGTAACGGCATTAGTGGATCATCTTTTAATTTTTCTATTACTTTTTGATTTGCAGACATAAATTCCTTTATATTCTAATTTAATTCAATCTTTTTTTACAGTTTGGAAATGTTAAGTTAAACAGCTTTAATTACCCCACAAAGGGGTTGTAGTAGTTATTGAAGTGATTCTTATTATGCAAGAATTCATACTGCCAAAGTACCGCTTTTGCTTTTTTCTGTCAATGCTTGTTAATTGTTGATTACTATGGGATAATAATGGCCTGATAGTACTGAACTAAACCTTGAAAAATAAATAACAATAAGGAGTTTACATGAATGAGAAGGTTAAACACGCACTGAAGTTTGCTGTGCTGATGACCCTCTTGCTTAGGGCAATTGCCTTGGTTTGGGGTTTCACAATGCAAACACTCCCTGGAGTAATGGAGGGCTCTGGACTGTTTGATACCGATTGGGCTTCAAACTTAGCTCATTGGGATCCAGAACTAGAGCGTTTAGTTATTCTATGGGGTTACCAACCGCAAAGTGTTTTATCGTCAAAGTACCCGTTTTTCTCAATGATTACACGCGCTTTAATTCAATTAACCGGAATGGAAGTAACTACAGCAATGTTTGTGGTTACTACCGTTGGAGTATTCTACGGCTTTTTTGCCTTGTGGATGCTTTTGGATTATTTGCGTGACATGGAGTATGCGGATCGGGTAATTTGGTATATGCCCTTTAGCTTTTTAGGCACTGGATTTGTCTTTTTAATGAGCTTTCCTGAAGCGTTTCACATCGGATTTTGGTCTGATGCGTTTCGGAGGTTTTTTAACAAAGATTATTTTGGTGCCAGTCTTTTTGTGGGACTTGCAGTTTTAACACGTCCCCAATCGATTGTATTGTTGCCTGTTTTCGCTTTATCGATTCTACATCAGGAGCAAGGCAATATTAATGCAGTTGTAGAGAAAGGGCTTAAGGCATGTGGGTTTCCGACTCTTGTGTATGTTGTGTGGACATGGTGGGTATCAAAAATCACAGAAGTAGGCTTGAGCCCTATTACGGCACAGGATTACTTTAGACGTGGGGACAAAGGCTTACCATGGACACGCACCCATGAGTGGTTTGACTGGTTAAGGTATAACAATCCAAGCGAATTCAATTGGGGGCAGGTGTTTGAAACATATCACTTGCTGCTAATAGGTGTTGGGTTGATTGTATTAGCGTTTATGGTTTATAGAAAGGAGTTACGGTGGGAACTTTTCCTATTCACCCTTCTATCTATAATGCTGCCACTTTCTACCCATGTTTTCGCAATTGGGAGGTTTGCTTTGGCAACTTGGATGCCTTTTGCCTATGCAGAGTTGATTCCACAAAAATACGATAAACATGCGTTAATTTTTAACGCGTCACTAACAGTTATCACAATGTTTGTGTTAGGGGTGAGCACTGGCCCAAGTTGGTCTGGCTACGTTCCATAACAAACGATCACAAATCAATTAGGAGAAGTAATAAATGAAAAAGATACACATCAATTGGAACAGCCGCCTTGTTTTAAACACAGTCGTGCTGATTTTTGTTCTTGGGTTTGGTGGTTACTTATGGGTACAGGCGGATAAACCTATGACTCAGGCTTCTGAAGTGGCTGAGCAATGGACAACCGCTCTTTGTGATGGTGACGAAACCCAAATGCAACTGCTAACCTACGGTGTAACCGATGCAGGTACTGCCGCGGAGTTTTACGAGGCCACTAAACGTTTTCGTGAAACTATAGAATATTACCTACCCTGCTCGGCAGATGTACAGGAAAGCTCGTTAGATAAGCTGCCTGTGCCACTTCGTGCGCAAGAGGAAGTTGCTGGAATATCTATACTTCGCGTAACAATCGAAGGTACCAACACTGATGATTTGTCTAAGCGATCCCGCGACATTTCTTTGCGCGTGCTGGAGTTGAACAATGGTCAAGTAAAAGTCTTACCAACTTACTGGCCTGCTACCAATTTGATTGGAGCATATCAGCCTGGTGAAACAGCCCTTTTGGAAGACACTTCAGCTATTCTTGGAGATTTAACCGTAACAGGGACACCTTCCTGGGTAGCTTATTCAGAAACACTATTAGTAGGTATTCCTGTTAACATTAATGTTTTTGGTAGAGTTATTGAGTACTTCGATTTAAATGTAGTGCTCGATGGCGGGTACATCATGGAGCGTGCTTCTGACTATGATGTTCCCGATGACATTTTGGACATCTATTTGGACCACTATGTTGAGTTAAACCCAAATATGTCATATTCGGGTGTTTTTTGGTTTAAATATGAGGCGTCAGAATCTTTATCAGCCCAACTAACTCGGGAGCGTCCCAATGTTTATTTTACTGTGAATGCGCATACGGATTATTGGGATTCTGGTACTCCCCTATCATTTGAACTGCCTTTGGAAACTGAAAAGTTAAATGACCGCAGTACACTAGCAACCGATCTTCCCTTATCGGTGGTGCTTACAAATAGCATTTTGGAAGATGGTGGCGGATTCACGTTAAACTTTTCTATTACAGTTGACGTATCAGAACGTGATTCCGGTTGGTTTTTTGACTGTTCAGAACTGAAACTGATCTTAACCGATGGTCAGTGGCTAGAACCGAGATCGTGTCCAACATGGCAACAATCGTACTATGCTGGAGATCCCCCCCACGTAAGGGCAATTGACTTTGGCGGCATTGGGTCTTTAGAGGGAGCTGTTCTTCAGTATCGCACTAACGGTAGTGTTATTCTTTGGGATTACTCTCAAAATTAGCGACTACTTTTAACAAATAAAATGCAGTCTCGCAAAGCAAACAAAAATAAACTTGTTTTGCGAGATTGTTCCTATTTACCACTTGTTTTTATTTTCTACCTCCGCACATTTCGTGCAAAAATTCAAATTTAAAGGCTTAAAAAGACGTGTGAAAGATGTATGCAGAATAGTTGACATATATGTTAGTTTGCTTTATATTCTCTCTACACATTAGAGAAGAGCAATCCGATCTAATGTGTACTAAAGAGCCACTGATTATTCAGGGGCTCTTTTGTTTTTTGCAGAGTTTTTTACAATTAATATATGATTCTAAACATTTATAAAGAAAAGCATTGGACTAGTTTTGACGTAGTTGCAAAAATTCGTTCAATATTAAAAACTAAAAAGGTTGGGCATGCCGGAACTTTAGATCCTTTGGCTGAGGGAGTTCTTCTTGTTTTAACTGATAAAGATACAAAACGTCAAAATGAGCTCATGCACCAGGAAAAAGAATATATCGCTGAAATCGTGTTCGGGATCAAATCCCCTACTTATGATATGGAAGGTCCTTTAGAGGAATTAAATACAAATATAGATGCTACTAAGCTACAAACTAAACTTGCAGTTATTATTCCCGAGTTTGTAGGAGAAATTTATCAAAAGGTTCCTGCTTTTTCTGCAGTTAAAGTTAAGGGTAAAAAACTTTATAAACAAGCACGAAAAGGAACGCTTGATAAAGATGATCTTCCAGTAAAGAAAGTGTTTATAAAGTCTATTGATTTAATTTCTGTTGAAGCAAATTGTTATAAATCATTTCCAATAGCTAAAATAAAGGTTACTTGTGGTTCTGGAACTTATATAAGGTCTTTAGCTTATGATATGGGAAAAAGATTAGGGCATGAAGCCACGTTGTATTCTTTAATACGAACACGTGTTGGTTTTTATACTGTGAATGATTCAAAAAAAATTGAAGAACTTATTTTACCTTAACTCTTCAGTTTCATTATAAGCAACAGGTTCCTCAAAGGTAGGAACTTCACTAACTACAGGCAAGTTTGCAATTTTTATAAAACCGGTTTTTTTAGCCATCCAAAACAAGATACCTAGGGTTGAGTAATAAATTACTAAACTTGCAAATCCTAATAGCTGAAACACCCCATATGCAATAACTGCCATGAGTGGTGCTACAAACTGTTGATAGGGCTCTAGTAGCTTGTCTAATTCAGCTGTTAGCGTCTTTTCTACAGTTGCTCCAAAATCAAGACTTCCTTCGTTTCCTAAAATCAAATTTAATGTTGTTTGATCTGTTTCTATTCCTACAGTATTTAATATAACTGCTACGTCTGCAGGGTTACTTAGGTTTTTATCTACAAACTCACTTGTCTCTGTAACTAAAAGTTGCTGTACTCTATCTACCAGCTTTGTAGAATTTTCCTTATGAAACGGAGTGGCCAACACTAAAACAGCGCCTATAAGTGAAAACACTACCGTAATTCTTTTTGCAGATTGTCTTAAAACTAAGTAAGGTTTAAATTTTATTAAATTGTTTTTTAGTTGTGTGGCAATGTGTATTTCGTTTGCAATGAGTAGTGCTGATACTAACCCTATAATTGTTGCATATAAAGGGCTTGGGCCAAATAAAGCTACTATTATGCCAATTGCAAACGGTAGTGGGACTATTAAATACTGTTCCCACTTTTTCCAGGCACCTATTGTAAGAGTGTATGTATAAAGACCCGCTATCATTATTAATATAACTTTTAGAGCAAAGTTTAGTTCGGGTTTAAAAAACTCACCTGTACGTACAAAATTTAATATTACTCTCGTTAAAGTGCCTGCTTCAATTGTTAAAAGTATCATAAGAACTGTGGTTTTTGTGTAGTAGACATGTGTTTTCATTTATTAATTATGATTTAGTTTGTGGTTGTAATCAAGGAACAGCCATAGTATACTATAGGCCTTACAAATCGACAAAATAAAGGAGTTAAGATGCGAAAGCAATACGTTTTTAACCTTGGTGGTATTCACTACCTTGGTTATGTTGATTCAGGTATTCAAGAGGCAGATTTTTTGCGATGGACATTGAAACATGAAACCGAAAATGCAATCTTGTTGCCCAATAACGCTGCAGTATTAGGTGCTCTAAACCATGTTTTTGGTAATACCAATGATGTGAATTTGGACGCGGTGCCTCGGAACATTCTTGTTGGGTATATCTCTCAAGCTAAAACCTTGGGGATAATTGTAACTTGGGATTACCTTGGTCAGTCCTATTACACAAATTCTTACATGTACTGTGAGGGGTTGAACTTACCAAGCTCGGTAAAACAGGTAAAGTCCCAGTTTGAATGGTTTAACTTGGTTGAGTCTGAGTTAAAAATCAAATTCGATATTCCGGGTAATCGTTTGCTAGCGGGTTTTTCTAGCGTTATGAATGTGTTACTGCCTAGGGTATCTGCTAAAATTCAGCAACGCAAGCCTGATGAAGTGACAACAAACGATGATTTCTACACCCCAGTAGACTGACATCAACCCTAAGGCTAGATTATTTAGGTCAACCATGCTTAAATAATCTAGCTCTTTTTTGCTTTTCCAAAAATAATAAAAGGAGAAAATAATGAGACTTAAAAAAAGATACGTCCTAGCTGCTTCTGCGGGTTTTTTGGTCATATATCTTTTTTACACAGTTCTTTTGTCTGGGGGTCAATCCAATTGGATGGCAACGACTTTAAAGTCTGAAGAGATGCTACGTATTAGCCATGCAATATCTGCCCCAAAGTGGACGATACTTCAAGCAGATACAAACCTACCCTGCGCACGTGTTGCACATACCTATGGGTTTTTACCTGCCTTTGGTATTGATGCTTCTGGTCTAGGTAAAGTTGATATTGTAGCAAAAGAAATGCCTAATGGTTTTATGATCGATACCATTGGGGTTTATGGCAAAAGCCTGGTTGTATTAAAAAATAGTGAGGGTGTTCCGTTTTTACTTTTTAGGCGCCATCACAACGAAATCGAACTTGCGTGTCCTTAAAAACCCAAAATAAAGCCTGGCTTAGTAAAATATCTTAATTTTTATTTAGCTAGGCTTTTAATGTTTTCGCAAGTATTAATTCTTTTATTTGGTTTCTTTTAAAAACTACAGAAACATGCCCTGAAAAAAATTCTGTAACGTGATAACCTCTCCAAAACTCTGATGCTTTTTCGTAGTTTATGAGTTCATCTTCTGTACCAATCACCGGCCATATGTTGCTTTTAGATCTTTTGTGAATTAGTTCTTCAGGAACTTCAAAACATTTGAAGTAGCTTTCATTTTTTATCATTTCCTTATAGTTTTTTATATGCTTGGCATGATTTTTATCTAGTGTTATTTCTCCAAAATTAGGATACGAAATTATAGGAAAGTACAAATCTGCTGTGTTGTAATGAAAATAATGCCAACTTGTTAAAATGCCTCCCATGGAAAACCCTGCTATTACTACCCTATTATCACTTTCTTTTCTATGAAACTGCACTATCTCCTGCATTGTTCTAACTGATGTGGCAGAGATTACTGCTAAGTTTGTAAATGTGTTTACTGCGTTTTCAAGTACATCGATAACATTTTCATGGTGTGCTGCTTGAATTGAAAAAATATTAAACAAATCGTAAAAGTTTTTATCAGCTAAAACACGTAAGTGATGTAAGTGGTTTGTAGAACTTAGACCGTGATGAAAAATCAAACTTGGCTTAGCCGGGTTCCAGCCATTCATTAAATGCGCAATAGTTGTGCCTTCATGGTCTTTGTACTTGTAAGGAATTTGCCAAAAACTTTTCGTTTTTTCTACATTTAATGTGATACCTTTTATTATTTCTTGAAACGGTGGAACTATAGTAGTAGGGTCTTCATCTTTGTACAAAAACAGTTTATCTCTTCTAATAATGTCCCAATAGTCTTTTTTTAAAAGCTCCACTAATCTGTTTTCAATTTTTGCTCCTGGATGTGCGTATTTATACATGTGTAAACGTATTATACATTTTTAAGAAACCAAAGACGCCGATTCTACTATGGATAGTACATTTTCTACGGCCTCCCATGGATATTTAGCCTTTGTAGAGCCTGCAGCAGCATAATCATGGCCTCCTCCGTTTAATTGCTTTGCTATGTCTACCACTTTTATTGTGCCATTATTGGCTCTAAGTGATACTCTCCAAACATTTTTTTCTGATGCGCTAGGTTTTACTAAAAATCCCCAATCTACGCCTTCTAATGTTCTTACAAAAGATTGTAAAAAGTGTGTACATGCACACTTTATGTCTTCTTTAGTGTATTCGTTTTTTTCTATAAATTTAGGTGACACAAATGTGTATGCCATATTTTCTTCAAAGACTGTATTTTGGAGTAAATGCTTAAACACATAAACTGAATTTTTTGTATTTTTTATCATTTTGTTATATATCCCTTCTATATTTAATTTGTTTATTTTTGACATCTCTTCCATTAGTTTGTATGAATCGCTGGTTATTTGTTCGCAAAATAAAAACCTATTTGTATCCGCAATTAAACCTACTTGTGCTAAATAAGCCTCTTCTTTAGTTAAAACTAAATCATTCCCAAGCAATTTTTTAAAAATGAAATAAACTTGTTCTGTAGTTGAGGCTCTATGCTCATTTATTTCAATTAAGTAATCTATTTCTGGCTTAGATGTATGGTGATCAATAATAATTGCTTTCTTTTTAAATTCATTTGTATTTTCAATAAAATTTCCCTGAACTCTGTTTGTATCTAGAAAAAATACATAATCATACAGGTTTAAATTTACTGTTTGCTGGTCAATAAGGTTTTTTATAGTGTTTAGACCTAATAACCCCCAGCTTTCGTATTGTGGCCACTTCACTTCGTTAGTTACTAAATCAACATTAATATGGGAATAGTGGTTTTGTAAAAAACTTTTAAATAGCAATATACTACAGATTGCATCGTGGTCGGGGCTGGCGTGCGTAAGAACCAGCAAATTATTTGATTTGCCTAGAATGTCTTTTATTTTAGCTAACATATGGCAAGACTTAGAAAGTTTAGGTCTAATCATTTAATACAATGTTGAGTTGAATGTCAATGTTTAGTTGCATGCCTGTACCCTATAGTATTGTCAAAAGAGGCTTTTTTAAGTATAATATCTGCAGGTTAAAATCACACTACGCTGTACGTTACAAATTTAACGGCAGACAAAAGAATCAAAAAAAGGAAAAAAAAATGTCAATTAATTTCTCTCTTATTACGATGACTGATGAAAATTTCAGAAGCGGTAAATTTAACTGTTTTCCTAAGGTTTTAGAAGGAAATTGGACGCGGGTATCGGTGCAGGATTTAATTTATTACTCACCTACATCAGATGACCGTCGTTTCAAACAAGCCTGGGACGAGGTTTTGTATTACGGCACCGCTCGCGCAGACCTGCGATTTGCGCCAAAGGACAGTTTTATTACAATCCAAATTGTGGGGTCACTGGAAGACGTACGCGCTTTATACAACATAATTGAAGAAAAGTACATTCCTGTTGTACGCGTACCAAAAACGCTCCCCGAAAAAGTCGCAGCTATTCTTCCGCCGGTTTCAGGCAAGTGGAATCGAGTTAAACAATTGATTCACGCTTTGCTCGACTACATCAACACCGAGCCCGAAACCAACTAACTCATACGGAAGGTTGTTTTGAAAGCTTCACCGCAATCAAAATCACCTTCCTTTTTTTTGCCTTACTTTCTCAATAAAAGGTGTTTATCTATCAATCAGCACTATTATGGGTTATAATATTTTAAATATATTAGGAGAAACTGCGCATGAAAAAAACAATATTCGCTATATTGGCAGGAGAGTATTCTTTTGTAGAGTTTTTACGATTTGCTGACTTGTCGTTGTGTAAGTCCCCTATTGACCGTTTGTTCGAAGCTACAAAAGTTGCGTTAACCACTTTCGCAGGCAAAACTTATGTAGTTTTAACTGAAGAGATAGCGAAAAAAGTAAAAACAAATTTGTTAGCAGCAAATTTTATTATTACTGATCAACAAACAGAGGATGGGCACTTAGTTTTGCAAACGGATAAGTCGCTAATTGCTACAAAAGAGTTTTTAGAGGCACTCCTTGCTACTACATAACTTTAAAGCCAATCTTTGTTTATTTATAACGCAAAGATTGGCTTTTATTTTAGGAAACACGTGCAAGCTCCACAATACCACTTAAATTGTTGCCTTTAAGTTTGAATTTACCAAACAGTTGATGGCTAGCTGTACGTAGTAAAATATCATCTGACTGGTCAAATGTTATGTCTGAACTTAACAAGTATTTTAATCCGTAATCAAGCTTTCCGTTTCCTTCGTAGCTACCATTTCTGTATATAATGACAGTCATTGTTTTCTCTCCTACTGCATGTTTTAGTATTTGCTAATTAAATTTATCACAAAAATTTAAGGTATAAAAAGTTATTCAGTGGGTTTTGAAGAGATTTCTAAGTATGGGTTTGGATTAGACGGTGCTTCTACTGAATTTTCAGTAAATTGTATATTTGATGGTAAATTAAACATAGTTGCGTTGTAGGGTAATTGTTCACACTCAACGTCGACAAGTCCTTCTAAAAATAGCTGGCTGTTTGGATTACTTAACTGTGTTGCAAAAGCTACATAGTCTTCAACATTTCCTGGCGTCATTTTTGTTTTAGATGCTAATGACCCATTTGCATTCCAAACATATAAAACGTTATTTCTCAATAAAGATGTAAATTCTCCGGAAAAACCGTATGGGTTAACGTCTCTAATTGCTAAGTATTCGTTGTTACCAATATACATAGTTGTTTTACCTGCTGGTGCAAATCTTGAACCAACCTTTGGGGTCATAGAACAAGACGTAATATATTCAGAGTTTCCAAAAGAATATTCTGTGGGCTGAGGACCGTTAAAAGCTCTGTCTAAATCAACGGGATTAAAGTCTTTTGTGTAAAAGTAACCAAATACTCCAGCAACAAATACTAAAACAACAAATATCCAAATTAATTTTTGTTGTGTTTCATCACTATCGTACATCTGTTCTTATTTTATAAGTAAGTTAGTATAGGTTGCAAGTGTTTACAGTTTTAGTTGAAAAAAAATAAGGAACAAATGTAACTATGGTGGGTTACATTTGCTCCTGTTTGATGTTACCAATTAGTTAGTCGTCTTGGTTCTGAGCCTCGAAGTCTCATACGTTCTTCTTTAAATGGGAATTTTTTTCGCATAAACGAAAAGGGTCCCTTAAACAAAAAGTTTGCTAGATTGTCCATGTCTTCATCGTATTTACCAATATTGTATCCAATCCAGTAGGCACCTACCGCGTACAAACCCCACAAAATCGGCCCCCAGTTATATTCATGGTCGTGCCAACCAGAAATAAAGCTCCAAGGTTGTTCCAGTAACGGCGCAATTGTTAGTAGCCAGATAAACCAGACAACAATCGATGTGGTAAAGGCAATAATTAGGTGCATACCTTTTGAAATTGGCGTGTTGGGTACGGTCCAGCGGTAGTCCACATAGGTCATAAAAATACCGCGAAATACTACACCAATTAGGCCTGCACCAAGTAGTATCCAGCCTCCAATAATTAGTGTTATTGCCGCTCTAGCAAGCCAAATCACCACAATTGATCCGTAGTGTATGATGAAGTTTGCTGTTTCAGCAATGCGTGTTTTAATTGCATAATCTGATGGAATTAAAAACCACATACCTACGCTGAGCAACAACACCAAAGCAATAAGCACAGCTAAATGCCAACGTTTCATGTCAAGACTCCTTTATCATATGTTTTATTTGTGGGATTATTCTACGTGATTTTTAATCCGATATCAATACTATAGGGCAAAATTGATTTGACTCAGCTAACATTCCGTTTACTAAATCTTCTAAAGGTATATCTTCATAAAAACATAGACTTATTAAAAGTATTTCCTATTTTTTATTTCATCAGGCAGATATTCGCTTTCATCATACATTTCGTACCCTTCACCATAACCCTCTTCTTTCATTAGTTTTGTAACGGCATTTCGCAACTTTAGTGGAATAGGTAAATTGCCAAGCCTTTTAACATCTGCTTGTGCTTTTTTTAATGCCTCGTAGGCGCGTCTGTCTTTTTTTGATTGTGCTAAAACCACCACTCCGTGCGCTAAGTTTATTGCTGCTTCAGGTAAGCCAATTGTTTCTACCGCTTTAAAAACTTCATTCGCAATTACTAGTGCACTGTTGTTTGCTGTTCCAATATCTTCACTAGCAAAAATCACCATTCTTCTAGCTATAAATTTGGGATCTTCTCCGCTTTCAAGCATTCTTGCTAAGTAATATAGTGCAGCATCTGCTTTGCTGGCTCGCATGCTTTTTATAAAGGCGCTAATAGTATTGTAATGCTCTTCCCCTTTTTTATCGTATCGTAAAAACTTGTTTTGCAGTGTCTCTTTTAAATTTTCTACTGTAATTTCATTGTATATCTTATTCGTAGCCTCAAGCATTGTAATTGCTTGGCGTGCATCCCCATTAGCCATGTTTGTAAGCCACTCCTTAGCCTCGTTGTTCATTTTAAAGCCTGTTCTTTCTATTATTTTTAGCATGTCTTCTTGAGTATGATCTTTTAATGTGAATACCCTGCATCTTGATAAAAGTGCAGAATTTACTTCGAAACTTGGGTTTTCAGTAGTTGCCCCAATTAGGGTTAATTCACCTTTTTCTACAACTGGGAGCAAATAGTCCTGTTGTGCTTTGTTAAACCTGTGAATTTCATCGAGCAAAATTACTAAGGGTTTATCTGAAAAGGAATATTTGGCAATAATATTTCTAATATCGTCTTTTTTGGCGGAAACTGCAGACAATTCTTCAAAATTAGCATCTAATTCGTTGGCGTAAATTCTTGCTAGAGTAGTTTTTCCTACTCCCGGGGGTCCCCATAAAATAAAGCTGAATAAGTGCTTATTTTTAATTGCTAATCTTAGTGGCTTTTTTTCTCCTACTAAGTGAGCTTGGCCAATGAATTCATTTATACTTTTTGGCCTTATTTTGTCTGCTAATGGTTGCATAATGAAATTTTATCATATGAAAACGAATTAAACCCGAATATGTTGCCTGTATTTTGGTTACGGGGTATATTGTCCATGCAAAAAAAAAAATAAAAGGAGTGTGACTTATGTCAGCAAAAATTAAACAACCCGGGTTTTACTATGTAGGGCTTAAAGATGAGCAGCACGGTGGTTATAGAGTTGTTGGATTAGAGCTTGATGATCGGCCACATGCAGGTATGGAAATTTGTTTAGGGCAAGTATTGCAAATGGTTTCTAAACAGGGCAAATTCAGATTACCTGTTTTTAAATCTGGTGTTAAGGTGAGACTTTTGGCGCATACTGGGCTTGCCAAATTTAGCGTTAAGGGAATTGAGGCAAATTCTGCCCCAATTTATCGTATTCAAATTCTTGAGAATTGAATACCTACAGGATAGCAGAGTTAAGAATTAAAGTTTTTTTAACTTTGCTATCCTGAAATTTTTAAAATTTTTATATACGCAATAACCTATAGTGTGCTATAATATCTCTACAAATTTTGTTAACTAAATATCTAACTAAGCGAGGTTAAATGTGCGTAACATTTTTTATATCTACCGTGTGAAGGTACGGTTTTGGGGAGGGTTGTTTTCAACTGTCCTTAAAGGAACCGTCATGAGAGAACGTAGCAGTGATGTGGATCTTGTAGTAACACATCCAGTATTACGTCATATCACTGTTCCAACGTCATCGATTATCGATGGTGATGCCTATTACAGACCTAATGTTGGAGGTAACTTTGATTTCACCACTTCGGTTGAAAATACCGGCGCACTGAAATGGTTACTTCCCTACAAGTTGGTACGTGGACGTGGCGTTGTAACGAACATTTCGGAGCGTACCAATCAGGTGTATGTAAACACCGACTGCGAAGGTGGTTACATTGAAGGCTACAATTTGCCTGATCTCTGGGTGCGCTTTCACGAACTTCACTAAACCAGTTTCTTTAGAGGTATAAAGTTGTTTATTAAACTAAACAATTTTGTACCTCTTTTTTTTGTTCTTTACCGGTGCGCCAGTATACATTCTTTAAATATATTAAGTTTACAGCCATAATAAATTACGATACAATCGAAAAATCCCAATACACTATAAGAAAAGGAGTAAATTGAAATGGGAACACGTAGATTTTTAGCATGTTTTAAGACGGGAGAAGACGAAAGTGTTTTGGCTGTTGCAGAGCTTTCAAAACAACCTCAACCAGGCAAGTCCGTTCGCTTACCCAATGACAGTAAACTGCTTAAAGGGAATTCGGCGGTGCGCGGTAAAACTGTGAGAGTTGTTCGACAACTGCCGGCGACTTCAAATTGGTCTGGACGTACGCCTGGAGGCCCTGGTGGTGATGATATGAGCTTGAACAATGTGCCTGTTTATATCGTGACTACCTAATTTAACCGGATGAAGGAATTGATTTGTTTACTTCAGTTTCTTCATCCCGCTACTCTTCTATTACTTCATTTCCAACTACATATAATTCTTTTGCGGCACGTGTAACCGCCGTGTATAACCATTTTCGCCAAGTATCATCATCCATTTTTGCAAAGCGCTCTTCAAATACTACTACCCTATTTGCTTCACTTCCTTGTGCTTTGTGTACTGTTAATGCATATCCAAAATCAAATAAATCGCCCTTTCTTGATTTTTTTCTGTCTTCTTTAAAGTTTAGTGTTTCACTTGCACCGAATTGATCTACACTTATTAATCCCTTGTAATATTGTCCTTCCTCGTCTAGTTCTATTTCTGCATAGTACCAGTCAGGGTCTTCTTTATATATTTGAACAATATTTCCAAGCATTCCATTATAAATATTCTGTTTTCGGTTATTTTTTAAACAAATTACTCTGTCGTTAAATTGGGGCTCGCTTGTTTCGTACTCCAAAGCTCCTCTTATATAGTTATTAATTTTTATTCTGGTAGAATTGTAACCGCACAAAATCAACATATCTTTGTTGTAGCCTCTTAATAACTCATCGACCAGTTCTCTGCCTTCAAACTGAGCATTAGTCAGTTTCTTTACATTTTTTCCATATTCTCCCAGTGGTATTAACCCTTCATTACGAGCTAAAACAGACAATTTAATTATTGGGTTTTCTTCTGCTTGTCTGTGTATAGTTTCTAGTTTCAACTGTGGTTTTTCCATTAAATTAAAATTACCGTTTATAGGAGGTAATTGCCCATGGTCTCCTACAGCAATAATTGGAATTTTGTAGTAAAGCAGATCATTCCAAATCTGTGAATCTACCATTGAGGCTTCATCAATAACAATTAAGTCATACTTGAGCTCATCTTTTGTTTCCCAACCCATAATTTCGCCACCTTTGCTGATAATTGGCGAGTAAATTAAAGAATGAATTGTTCCAACAAAATCTTTTGAATATATTGTTCCTGCTTCTTTTAGCTTATTTTTTAAAACTACTGCTCCTTTACCTGTAAAACTGCAGAAAGCAACTTTTACTTCTTTGTTGTCTTTATATATTGCTTTTCTAAATATGGAAATAGTTGTAGTTTTTCCGGTTCCCGCATATCCTCCAAGTGTAATGTATGGAGGTTTATTAGCAGCTTTATACCATAAGTACAAAGTTTTTATAGCTTTTTTCTGGTCTTCAGATAAGGTTTTAATCATAAAATGCTTGTATATTATAAAGCATTATTTTGAGGATATTTTAGAATGCTGTTTACTGCATAGTATAACGTCACCTTGTGTGTTTAAACACTCTTTGCAGCATATAAAGTGTCTATGGCATGCATCATCTGCGCAGTTTATGTAGTTGTTGCTCGGGGTATCACAAAGTTCGCATTTACCTATTAGTTTATGTTCTTTCGAGTTTAGGTTAAATCCCATTATCACTCTTCCATCAAATACATATAATTCTCCCAAAAAGTTTTGATTTGGGTATTTCTCCATGTAGGTTACTATACCTCCGTAAAGTTGAGAAACATCGCTAAACCCCTTAGATAGCAAATACCCCGACGCCTTTTCACAGCGTACTCCCCCTGTACAAACAGTAACAATCTTCTTGTCTCTTAGGTGTTCTAAGTCGTTAATTACTTTTGCTAGGTCTCTAAAGTTTTTAAACTGTGGTAATACAGAATTTTCGAAGTGCCCTACTGCGTGTTCGTAGTTATTGCGCATATCTACTATATAAAATTCTTCTCCTGACTCAAATAATTCGTGTAATTCTTCCGCAGATATATATTTTCCAGTAATTTTCTTTGGATTAATGTCAGCATCCCCGAGTTTTGCTGTAACAATTTCAGGGCGCACCTTAACCGACAGTTTGGGAAACGCATTTCCTGTTCCTTCACTATATTTAATATGTGTGTCAGAAAAGTTTTTTCTTGTTAGTAAGTCGTTTATGTATTCTTTTATATTATTTACTGTGCCCTCAAGTGTTCCGTTTATTCCCTCTTCAGCAATTATTATTCTGCCTGTTAAATTTAACTTTTCACACAGTTGTTTTTGCTGGGTTTTAAACTCTTCTGGATTTTTAACTTTAGTATAGTTATAGTACAGAATTATTTGATATTTACTCATAAACTATTCTTTGTTTATTAATATTCTTTAAGAATGTTTATATTAGCGTTTTCACGTAGACCAAGAATAAATTCTTGAGTTGCTTGCGCTATTTTTGTTTGTGCCAACTGCGCTTTTACTTGATCTCTTAGCTCTTGAGAATCTTCTTGCCCATTATCCAATAAAGGTTGCATTGCAGAAGTAACTTCTTCATCGCTAATTTCAACATTTTCTACTACTATTTTATCTACTACGAGCTGTAATCTTACTTGTTCTCTGAATCTTTCCATAGAACTACCTTGTAGCTCTAATGCTTGCTCAAGTGTCATTCCTTGTGCAGCTACTGTAGTGGCTATTTCATCTATTTCTTTTTGAAGATCTTCATCCGATATTACTATGTTCCTATTTTTAGCTTCTTGTTTTATTAATTCTTGCGTAATAAGTGAATCTAGTGTTTGGCTTCCACCTTGTTTTTCTAGCTCTGCGATGAGCTGGGTTCTTGTAATGGGTTTACCATTTACTGTTGCTACTACCAATTCGCTTTTGTAAATAAAGGCTAATCCTGTAAGAGTTAAAATTACTAGTAATGCTAGTATAGCTTTTTTTGTACCAGAGGCTTTTTTAGTTTCTTCAATTTCGTAGCTCATGTCGTACTCATCATCATCATCTTCGTTTTCTTCATCATCGTCTGTATCGTAATCTTCGTCCTCAAGTTCATCCTCTTCTTCAGGGTCGTCATCGTCATCATCATCCTCATTTTCTTCTTCATCTTCTATTTCAAATGACTCATCGTATTCGTCTATTTCTTCTTCTGTTTCTTCATCACCATCTTCTAGTTCTTCATCTAAATCTATATCTTCTGATACCGATTCTTCGTCCTCAGGCAGCTCTTCATGCACCTGTTTGTTTAAGTCTTTGGTATCCTGGTTTTTATTGTTTTTTCGTTTTTTCTTTGCCATTGTTGAATTATAACAGAGGAAATACTCGTAGCAAGACGTATTAGGTTATAAAGTATTTAAATCAATAATATTACTTACAAATACCGATAATGCTACTTCACAAGGGCACTGTATATTCAAATCTTCTGTCTGGGCATCGTTAACTTTATATTTGTATTCTATTACTCTAGCATTTGATCCAATTGTGCCAATTTTACCTGCACTATACGAAATTGGGCTTTCTGACTTACCCTTTGTTAAAGTGTAACCTTCAGTTTCTTTTCTACTTGTCCAACCATTATCCCAGGTGCTGTATTCATAATATTTTCTAAATGCTTGCACTATTTCCAGAGCGTCTTCGTTTGTGTTTGCTTTTGCTGCTGTACTCCAGGTAATACCCTCTATTTCTTTAGTAGTTTGTCCTGTTTGGAATGCGGTTCTTGCAATTGATACTATGTTTTTGGTTTGGTCTGACGTCCAGCTAAACTCGTTTGGTAGCAACGGCAGTTCTAAAGAAAAAGATGCAGTGCTATTTAAAGAGTCGTCGTTATTTATGGGTCTCAAACTGTTAAACGTAGTAGATATAAAGGCATCGTTTGCATTTACGTTTTCAGTCCCTAGTAAAATAAAGTTGCTTCCTTTGTTAATTACCCCAACAAGTTTTATATTTGGGTTTGTTACTAATTGGTACGTATCTTTTGCAAATTTTGGTTTATTGTCCAAGCTAAAAGTTGTAGTTTTTGCCAACTCCTTTATATTTATTGCTTGACCTGCTGTTGATGGTTGAATTGTGTTTGAGTCTAGCAGCCATTGAGTAAAAGTTTCATTATTGGGGTTTTTTCCTATAAACACGTGAAATGCTTGAAAGTTTGCTTGTGAGTTTTGTTGAACAACAAATGTAGCTGACGTACTTTCTACCGTTTTAATTTCCCCTGTTATTAACTCATCAAAAATTGTCGCGTCGTAATTTAGTTTTATACCTAAAATTTCGTCTGTATAGGCTGCTTGTTTACTTGTAACTGTATTAAAAGTCTCATTGGTGGGATTTTCACTTTGCGTGGTTTCGGTTGTTTGAGGGGTTGAGTTTACTAAATTTTTGTTTTCCTCTGTAGATCTTTTTGTGCTTAGATTTTTTTGTGCCTGGCTAAAGTATGCGATGACCCCTAATAAACCACTTCCCAGTAAAATGATTAGCGCGAGTATAAAAAGTATTTTTTTAGCGTGCTTTTTAACGTTTTGCTGTTCTGAGTTTTCTGTAGACAGGGTGTTAGGGTTTTGCGTATTTTGTTCTGTTACCTCAGCATTCATGACAAAAGTATATCACTATGTTGGTGGTCGGTGCAGGACTTGAACCTGCGGCCTCTTCAATGTCACTGAAGCGCTCTACCAGCTGAGCTAACCGACCCAACTAATAGCAAACCTTATTTTTCAGGAGTATGAATTTTATCAATTAACCCGTACTTTAAAGCTTCATCTCCGTCCATCCATAAATCACGTTCAATATCTTTAATAACCTTGTCGTATTTTTGTCCGGTGTTTTCTGAAATTAATTTAGCATATGTTTCTTTGCTTTTTATCATCTCGCGTGCTTCAATTTCAATATCTGTTGCAGTACCTTCAATACCGCCACCCATTATTCTGGTTTGATGGATCATAGCTTTAGAGTGTGGCAGTGCATATCGTTTGCCTTTTGTTCCTGCGCACAAAATTAAAGCTGCTGCTGATGCTGCAAGCCCTACATTTATTGTAGAAACATCGTTTTTTACATGTTTTATAGTGTCATACATTGCTTTACCCGCGTATGTTACGCCTCCCCCGGAGTTAATATATATATTTATATCTCTATCGGGATCATTACTTTGTAAAAACAGCATTTGTGCAATAAATGTGTTTGCGGTAGCCATATCAATAGGCCCAGTAACAAAAATAATAAAGTCTTTTAAAAGCCTTGAATATATATCGTAAGATCTTTCAAAACCGTTAGGGTCTTTTTCAACTACAACTGGAACTAAAACGTTATTGTTATGCATGTTTTTCTCCTTCTGCTTCTTCAATTAACTTTTGAAGCAACTTGTTTTTAGCAAGAATAGTTTTAATATACCATCTCTGACCGGGTTCCTGGAGTTTTTGAACTGTTTCAGGATCTCCCGCTGCGCTTATTGCTGCATCAATTTCGGTTTCAGGTATTTCAACCTTTTCATCTTCAATTAATTGGTTAAGAGCAAATTCAGCTTTTATGTTTCTTTCTGCAATTTTTGCGTATTCTTTTCTTAATTCTTCACCTGACTTGTTTTGAGCGTGTAAGTATTGCTCCAGCGACATTCCAATTGTTTGAGCCTGATCAATTAAGCGGGCAATCATTCGGTCGGTTTCTTCCTCTATTAATACGTCTGCAACTTCAATTTCTGTTACGTCTAAAATAGCACCAATTATTTCATCTACAGTTAAATGAACATGTGCCTCTTCGAGTTTTTCGCCCTTTTTAAGCCTTTCTTCATTGGTTTTTTTAACTTCTTTTTCTGCTTGTTCAGTTTTCTCTTTTTGAAGCTTCTTTAACGTGTTTTTATACGCACCAATCTTGATTTCAGGTTTAACTGCTACTGTAGCTGTGAAAGTAAAATCTTTTTCAAGCTCAAATTCGTTTATTTCTATTTTTGGGCTAGAAATAGCAGAAACGTGTTTTTCTCTTACTGCTTGAACATAATATGTTTGTAGCAGTTCGTTTATAACTTCACCATGAATTTTAGAAATATCTGTATTTTTCATTACAGTATCTTTTGGCGCTTTGCCTTTTCTAAACCCTGGGAGTTCAGCTTCTTCCACAAACTTTGTTACAACTGAATTGTATGCATCAGATACTTTTTCTTTTTCTACAGTTATTGTAAGTTTTAGTGTTGATTTTGGGTTTTTTTCTACTTTTATTTCCATATAGTTTTTTTAAATTTTATGCAGAATTTGATTGATTTTTTATTTTTCGGCTCTGCAATATGCCGTCTAACTGTGGTATTCTACCATATAAATAAGCAAAACTAACAATACAAGTAAAGGTGATTAAAGCAGATTAAGGAGACAAAATGACTTTATACACATTTTTGGTTAGAAAAGGTTTGCCAAGCAGGCTTGCGAAGCTGCTAATGTATGGGTTGCTAGTTTTTCTGGCTTTACCAAGTGTGCACTTGGTAAAGTTACCCGAGCTTAACAGTATTACGATTTTGTCGGTAGTCTTTATAGCTATTGGGCCTGAACTCAAAAGCTTTATGTACTATAAAGTCTTTACCAGAGGCAAAGGTTATATATCTCATCGCAATGACTATAGGAGCATTACTGAGGTTTTGAGAATGAAGAACTTTTGGAGCATTGTTATTCCAGGGGTTATTCTTGAAACGCTAGCGTTTCGAGGTACTTTATATTCGCTTGCACTTGAATATTTAGTTAACTTTAACGCTTTGTTGGTAGTTTCTTTAGCATTTGGAATTTGGCTTACGTTTATTGCAAATGCTAAAAAATACAAAAAGGGGGATTCTTTTTTAGAGGAATTTTTAGATCACACTTTTGCAGGATTTCTCTTTGTATTGGTTTATGCTATTAGCGGCAATTTGCTATTGAGCTTTTTTACCCAGTTATTTTTAAATGCAGTGTCAATAGCAAATAATGTACGTTGGAAAGAAGTACATTTGGTGAAGCATAAGGACTGGATAATGGTTGCTTTGGCCAAGCCCGGGGTTCTTTTATATGCAAGTCGCCCACCTCGTTTAAACGGTAATATCAGCTTTGACTCAAAAGATATGCTGTATGCTGTTGGGTTTACTCAGTCAGATGCATATAAGGTTGCCCATGAAGCAGTTAAGCTTGTTGGTTATGACCTTGTAATTAGAAGAGTTGGTTGGTGAAAAATAGTGAATGTAGTGGGAGTTTTATTCACAAAGCTCTCACTTCATTCATTTCTTTATCTAGCATCCCAAGTGTTTATACTCTATGGCTATTGTACAGTCGACTGCACCTTTAGTTTCATCAGTACTCAAAGTAATTCTTCCTTCTTCAGCCAGACATCCCGCATTTTGCACTTTTTGCACAAATTCTTCGCCGTCTTGTGAAGCAAAAATAGATTTGTAGGGTCCAAGTTTTATTATTCCCACACTATCGTTATAAAAATAGCTTGTTTCTTTTTGTTTTAGTTCAGTTGGAATTTTTACTTCGCACGATTTATTAGGTACTAAAAGCAAGTTTTTTTCCAAGTCTAATACTATGGTAGTACTTGTTGAAGCATAGCGTGCACTTCCGGTAAATATTTTATACTTTGAGTTTTCTGCTACTTCATACCATTTTTCTATATCAGGATTTTTAGAGGTTTCTATTTTTGTTTGTGTTTTTGGTGAAAGGACAAATGATGCGACAGTAAAACCTAAAACTATCCCAACAAGAATACCTAATATTACCTTTTTTGTTTTCATATCATAACTATAGCATTATTGAGGATGTTAAGGTTAAGTTAATTGTTGCTGTGGTGGGCAAGGTGGGACTCGAACCCACACGCCGTGAGGCACATGTTCCTAAGACATGCGCGTATACCAATTCCGCCACTTGCCCAAGCAGAGAGATTATATACTACTTAGCTAGCTAAGGCTACATCTATAACGTTTTTTGGCAAAATATAGTAAAATTGCTATACAAATCTTTGCCATATCAACAAATAAAGGAGACAAATTATGAGTGAGCTAGTGGCATATTTCATTACTGGTGTATTGTGCCTTTTTGGAATTTTGTTTCTGTTACTGATTTGGGTTGTTTTACGTCTTTATGTTGCTTTAGGTGGAACATTAGGCCCGTTGGAAGTTTTACTATTTCCAAACCGAACAGAAACTGAGCAAAACGACCCCGAAGCAATGAGTTTAAGAATACTAAACTCTTTATCTGCACTTGAGCTAGTTAAAGTTGCTGAGTACTATTCCAACAATGAGTTACAAAAATTAACGGATTTTATTGAGCACAAATTTGGTATTGAGGGACATAAAATGTCGATAAACCCGTTAATGCAAAGTTTGATTTTAATGGGAATATGGCCTATGTTGATTCCAAAAGATGGTCGTGAAGATTTTTACGACTTATTGGGTGTTGATTTTGTACCATCTAAGTTTAACGTTTTTACGTTTAAAAAGCTTTTTATTCCTAGGTTTTTAGAGCTTGTTAATAGCAACGATCCTGCAGCTTTGACCTTTATGTCGCAAACAGCAGATGATAATGCCTTTAAAAAGGAACTTAGGGATGAAAATGAAGCTTAGTTTATTTGGGTATGTTGCTTTAGTTAATACTAGGTAGCATGCCCTTATGATTGTGGCTTATGTGTTTGTTCAATTTCATCCATTTGAGATGTAAAAAATCTAACACCATTTGCCCAGTTATGTGAGTTTGGAGGTGTGTAAACTGGTGCAATCTCTTCAATTGTGTCTAAACCTTTAGAAAAGTAGTTTTTGTTTAAGCCTTCACCTACCGTTTGTATAGCCTCGTCATGTGTTTCAAATGAAATATAATTTCCACCATAAACTCCCCATCCAAAAGCATTGTTAGAGTTGTAGGGCATAAATTTTCCACATGTAGATTCCATACATGAAATTGCGGGTAAAAGTTTATAGTCTATTCCGTATAAATCGGCTACTTGCACAAAAGTGTCGCTATGATCAACTAATGGGGAATCATATTTTGCAAAGAAATTTTTTAATACCTCTACTCTATCAACCTTAGAGGCTTCTATGTTAAATTCCATATTTTTCACTTCCACTTCTGTGGAAGTACTTACATTACCAAATGCCATCATTGTAACGATGGCTGGAGGTAACAGTATAGATTGTATTGCATTACTTATGTTAAGCATATATTTATAAGCACACAAATAACGTCTAAACGTGTCTTTATCTATTTACTTATTGTTTAGGGAAATTAAAAGTATGCTTTACTTCAATATATTATAACATTTTTAACACACTTAGCAAACTATAGGTTATTCAGAATTTGGGGATCTGTACTGTGTAATGCCATCTCTAAAGTATTCTATTCCAGCACACCAAGAACCCTTAGATGGAGGCGTATATATTTTCATTATGTCACAAGGTTCGGTGATTCCCTTTGAATAAAACTTTTCATTGAAATATTTGGAAACTACAGAAATGCCATGTTCCCAGTCGTCAAACATTTTAACATTATCGCCATACACTCCCCAACCCCAGGCATTGTACGATTCTACACCGCCGGGCTCAGGTGTCTTTTTTCCACAATTAGATTCTTGAAAAGATACTGCTGCAACTAACCAATAAGGGATATTGTTTTTATCAGCCTCTCTAACAAATACCTCTCCCAAATCTTCCATTGGACAATTGTAGCTATCAAAATACTGGTCAATTGCTGCAGCTCGGGCATCTCCGCCTTCAAGTCTACTTGAAGTAGCGCCCAAAACTAACGGTTTAGCCGAAAATATTGAATATTTAAAATTTGTAACTGGAACTTTGGAAAACGAAGTTATTATCAAAAAAACAACTCCTACTAGAGTTATTGCGTTTATAGCTCCAAACCACGCTATTGGAGCAACTAGCTTAACTGACTTCTTTTTATGGACAGCTTTAATACTCATAGGAGTTCTATGTAAGCTTAGCATAAACTACACTGCAACTTCAAATTGCATTAACTGGAGATATATTTCCAATTAAAAACCCAATTAACACAGCTAAACTTGCCACCACAGCCATTCTTATTGCTGCCTTTAAACTTTTTTGAGGTATATAGCCAAGTATAAATAGAGAAAATATTGTAAGTGCAACAGACAGTAAACGGGCATAGCCAATTTCAAAAAACACGTAAGGTGCCAACGGGATAAAGCCTGCAAAAAAGTAAGATACAAACATTAGTAAGCCATCTATAACCGGTGTATCATTTTTTGTTTTTAAGGTCTCTTCAGTTTCTATTTCAGATAAGTATGCACCGGCACCCATAGATAAGGCTTCAACGGCAATTACTACAAAGCCGGTCAAAACTATGGTTTCATAGTTAGGCAATGCTGTTGAAACTCCAAACAATACTCCTACTGTAGAAACTAAGCTATCTTCTGCCCCAAATATAACGTTTCTAAGATAACTTGGCTTTATGCTCTTCATGCTAAAATAATACACAGAAATTAGTATTGTTTCACTATTTATGTCAGAAGCCGATGAAATTAACAGCCTAATTGATTCAGAACCTGCAAGAAATTTAACTTTAATCGAAGAGGCGTTGCAAAATCCTGAATCTGAAATAGTAGTAGACTCAATAGAAACTGTACCCCAGTTTGTTTCTGCTATATTCGAACATGAATTACAAGAACGCTTTGGCTCTGCAGAAGTCGCTGAAGATGGCCACATTCCATATACTGAACAACATTTACCTTTTCATGGTGTTGAGCACTCTCGCTATGTAGCTGAAAAATCAGTAAGTTTAATGCTTAACTTGTTTGAGCAGTTTCCACAGTTGGCTAGGCATGGTATGCCTCAGGAATTTTTGGACTCTGCAAGTCAAACTGATGTAGAAAACTATCGCTTGGTTTTAATGTATGCCTATGGTTTTGGTCATGATATAGAGCAAAACTTTGATTATAATGAGGTTTCAGGTTTCAGAACAAGACATAGAGGAGCTTTTGAATCAGATATACAAGAAAATCAGGTTTTACAAAACTTAAATGTTGCTAAAGGAAATGAGCAACTTAGCGCAGAGTACATTTATAGTCATTTACAACGTTATGTAACTACTGACGGTGAAAAGATTTTTAATAATTTAACCTTAGAAACTGTACAAGAAGATATTGCAGCAACTTTTCCACATGTGTACTTTAAACAATTTAAAGGTGAATTTAGAAAATCACTAGTTGCAGAACAGCCCTATTTGGAAGCTTCTTCCTCACTTGAAGCCTTTTTACTAGCTATGGTAGATTTACGCGAGAATATTGGAAATAGTACAGATTATGATGAGTATGAAAGAGCTAGTTTGGCGGAATTTAGAGAGTTAAGAATTTCAATAGGTCATGATGTTGAAAGTGGAATAGAAAACATTTCTCCAGATCGAAGAGAAGAAATTGCTTCAGCAATTTTAGATTGGATGAGTGTTGCCGATTCGTTTATTGCGGCGCAACGCAATGAAAGCGAAAAAGTAATAAATGAACTTTTTCCTGCGGAAAACCCCGAATATACAGAGGTAAATGCAGCGTTACATGAGCACTTTAACGCTAGAAATTTTTCAACAAATATAGAAGAGGCGCATAAACGCTATGTAGCTGCTGAATCGACGTATGGTTGTGTAGACTGTACGCATCAAATTGCCGAGTTATTAACACGAAAGCAAACACTTTTAGAGAGCCAGGAAAGTTTAGATGGAACTAGTTCTGCTTACGAAGTAGATGACGAGTTGGAATCTATTGATAACTCGCTAGCTTTAGCAAGAATTCAAAGAGTTAACATAATCAAGGAAAAAATGTCTGACGATGATAATTTTAGGCAACTTCTTGTAAAATCAGGTTATTCTGTTGCATATTCGACTCTATAAATTGCGCCAGCTTTATCATCTGTTATATACATAATGCCTTTAGAATCAAAGTCTATATCTACTGGTCTTCCCCAGGCATTTCCATCTTCTTGTAACCAACCTGTTATGAAGTTAACAGGTTGTGTACTTAAGGTAGTTTTTGTAATGTCAGAATTTTGTTTGTGGTATTCGGGATTTTTAAAGTATTCTGACGTATCTAACCTTACTATTTTGTATCCTGTTGGAACTGTTCTATTCCATGAGCCATGATAGGCAATGAATAAATCAGATATTATTTCATCTGGAAAGGTTTTAGCGCTGTCTCCGTATTTTCGGTAAGCGTGAAAACTTAAACCTAAGGGGGCTGAGTGCGCCTGCATTTCGTATAATGGGTAGTGCGTTTCATTTTGGCAAAATGCTGTTTTATTTGAGAATTCAGGATTACTTATTCCTTGTCCGTAACAATAAGGCCATCCATAGTGATTAGTTGTTTGGTTACCATCTAATCTTATAACATTTAATTCTTCTGGTGGAATATCGTCTCCAATTCTGTCTCGCCCATTATTTACTGCCCAGATTTCTTGCGTAAATTCAGATGTATTCACAAAAATAAAGTCTACAGAGTTTCTAAGGCCAGTTCCTAAGTATTCTTCAAATTCCCCATTTATTGAATATTTTAAAATTGCAGCTCTTTTTGGATCTTTCTCTTCACACACATTACATGAAGATCCAACTGATACGTAAATTTTGTCATTGTTTACTTTTACTGTTCGAGTAACATGCCCACTTCCTGTAGTAAAAGATACTCCGTTTGGTAGATTTGGTATTAAAGTTTCTTTTTCATCAAATTCTCCATTTGGCTTTATATTTCTGTAAACAATAATTTGATGTTCTTCGCCCACATACAAATCTCCGTTGTATAAGTCAATTCCGTGCGGATGTATTAAGTTTGAATCCACAGTATTTATTTCATCAGCTACTCCGTCAGCGTTGGTGTCAATAATTGCAAAAACCTCTCCCCCATTACTTTTTGACACATTAAAGTTTGTGTCGGTAATGTAAATTGTACCGTTTTCGTCAAAAGTTATTGCTCTTGGTTTAACCAAACCTGCCGCAAATACCGAAATTTTAAACCCGTTTGGTAAGTTAAGTTCTTTTGGACTTGCGAATACTCCTTTTTTGTACTTTTCTGAAACCTCAAGTGTAGAAGTTACTAGCTGAGTATAGTTTTGTGCATTTTCTTTTGGCGTTAGGTTTTGGTTGTTATTTTTTATTTGTTCAACATTTGGTTTTATAGTTAAGAGCGATGTATTGTTTTTTACGTATACACCGTAGCTTAAAAGAACTACAACTATAAGTATTGGTAGTATTACAATAATTTTTTTATGCATAAATTTTAATAATAGTGCCTATTGGTAATTCTTCATTTGGCTTAAAGCTTTGCAAGATTTTGTTTTTTTGAACAAGCTTTTCTACATGATTTAAATTACCAAAAAATTTTACAGAAATGTCTTGAATAGTCTTTTCATCTTTAATTAAGTACTCAAATACATTAGTGTGTTGTTTAGGTAATTCTAAAGTAAAATCTGGCTTAAAAATTTTAGATTTGAGTGTTGGTTGTATTAAGTCTCTAAACTCTACATGTACATGGGGTTTTGTACAGGCACATCCTGAATCTCCTGACAATGCCATTTTTTGTCCTGGTGTTACAGTTTCACCTAAATCTACTAAAAATTTATTTAAATGTGCATACAAAACTAAAATATTTCCTGTTCTTACTCCCAATATAAAACCCATACCTTTATGCCATTCCCGCCTTGTGACTATTCCCTCAAGTGCGCTAAATACATTTGAATCTACAGGTGTATCAAAGTCGACACCTGAATGTATACCTCCAAATGCTTTATAAAATTCTTTATGCTGCTTAGCATATTCAGTTAATCCGTATTCTTGAATGACTTTAATTGTTTCATCTACAGGGTAGTGCATAAACTGTATATTACTTTACTGTTACGCTTTTTGCCAAATTTCTTGGTTTATCTGGATCAAGATTTTGTAGTGCTGCCATATAGTAGCTAAGTAATTGAATAGGAATTATATTAGCAATTCCAGCAAGTTCCCTTGATTCAGGCACACTAAGGCTATAGTCAAAGATATCACTTTTAATATTACCTACTTGAATGGTAACTGCCCCTCTAGCCTTTACTTCTTGTGCAGCGCTGAGCATATTTGCTTTTTCATCATCCTCTGAAACATGGCAAATCACAGGTGTGTTATTTTCTACTAGTGCAATTACTCCATGCTTAAGCTCTCCGGCTGAAAATGCCTCAAAATGTTTATATGAGACTTCTTTAACTTTTAATGCAGTTTCCAACGCTGTATAAAAGTTTTGTCCTCTACCTAAAACAAAGGCGTGCTCTACCTTTATAAGTTTTTTGGCTAGATTTTTTATTTGGGTAAGGTTGTTTTTATCACTTAAGTATTTTTCAATACTTTCTGCTACTTCTACTATATTTTTTTGAGCTTGTTCATACTGTTTTGAAATATGTTTTGCAACAATATATCCCCAGCTTAATTTTGAGGTGTAAGATTTGGTAGATAATACGCAAATTTCAGGACCTGCTTTTAAGTAAAAAGGAAAGTCTGACATTCTAGATATAGTTGAGCCTTGCATATTAACTATGCTCGCAATTTTTGCCTTATTGTTTTTGGCTATTTCTAATGCTTCTATGGTGTCCGCGCTTTCACCACTTTGACTCGCAGCTATTACTAAATCTTTTTTGGTAAATATTTTTTTGTAGCTTTCTATTTCGTAAGCTTTAAGTTCAATAGCTTTTATTCCTGCGTATTCTCTAAGGTAAAATGCAATTTGCCCTGCAGCATAGCTTGCTGTTCCTGCGCCTATTGTATATATGTTTTCACTCTCTTTAATTTGCTCTGTAAAAGAGGTTAATTCTTTTTTAGAATATGAAGTTGCTTCTACAATAGCTTTGCTTTGCTCGTAAATTTCTTTTAGCATGTAATGTTTGTAGCCACTCTTTTCTGAGTAGTTATATGTTTGATTTAGTAATATGGGTGATTTTTTTACATTTACCAGACTATTTATATTATATATTTCAAGATTCTTGTTGTTAAAGTAAGCCATTTCAAAATTATCGAGTATTAAAGCTTTTTTTGTTTTTTGTCCGAAAGATAGTGTGTCTGAACCAAAATAGTATCCATCATCGTTTATTCCTATAACCAAAGGAGATCCATTTTTTATACCAACCAGTTCTCCTTTGTTAGTAATTAATATTATTGTGTTTCTACCTTTTAAGTGTTTAAAAGCATTTGCTAAAGCTTTTGCTAAAGTGTTAGTTTTTTTCAGTTCAATTTCGATTAAGCGCATTATTATTTCGGAGTCAGTTTCAGTTTTTATTGAAAGATTCTGTTTTTTTACAACTTTTTTTAATTCTTCATAGTTCTCTACTATTCCATTGTGCACAAGAGCCATGTCATTATTTAAAGATGTATGTGGGTGTGCATTAGTTACATTTACTTTACCGTGAGTTGCCCAGCGTATGTGTCCAAGACCCAGATTAGATTCAGGTAGGTTTTTTATTTGGTGTGATACTGTTTGTAAGTTTAGAGGCCCCGTGTTTTTTTTCATTTCAAGGGTATTATCACTTAAAACTGCTATACCCCATGAATCGTATCCTCTGTATTCAAGTCGCTTAAGACCTTCTAGCACTAAGGTTGGATTCTGTTTATTTGAAGATGTAAATGCAAATACACCGCACATACTATGTGCTTTATAAATCGTGATTGTTTAAATAGTGTCACAAACAGAGTTAAACGGCACTATAAGTAATGCCATCATCAATAGAAACGACAGCCTCTTCGGGATGTTTTTTTATCCAGTCCATAGTCAAATATGCAGCTATTTCATTCATGCCGTACTGAATTCGCAGTTTATTTATTGTGTAATCTCCCATTGTAATTTCTTGCACTTGCCCTGTTCTTAAAAAAGTCTCAAGTAAATTTCTAAAATCATCGTCCATTTCCTGAATTTTAGCTACCGCGTGATCTATGCCTCTTGTGCTGTATTTACCCGGAAACTTTTGTAAAATTCTGTTTTTTAATTCAATTTCATCCATCTTTAAAAATATACCATGTAAATTTTATGCGTAAAGTTTTGTATTTGTTACAATAGGGTTCGTATGCAGCTGCTACTAAATTTGTTAACAATTTTATTAAGTTTTTATGTTATGGCTAAAGTGGTTGATAACCATTTTATTAAAAGCCTTGATAACATAGCTGCCTTGCTAAAGTTAACTCCCAGTGTTGCGGGCGCCACGCTTTTAGCATTAGGAACAAGCGCTCCTGAAATTAGTACTTCTTTATTTGCTTTGTTTTTACCTAATTCTAATCCTGCGACTGGTTTAGGTACTGTTGTAGGATCCGCAATTTTTCAAATACTTGTTGTAATTGGTTTTGCATCTTTAGTTAAAACTACTTATTTAAACTGGAAACCTGTTATACGTGATGGTGCTTTTTACTCAATTACAATTATTCTGTTAATTACTTTTGTTCAAGATAATCAGCTAACTTTTATAGAAGCTTCAATCCTTGTTGGAACTTATTTAATTTACTTGCTTGTTTTATTTTTGTGGTCTAGGTATGTTCCTGAAGAATCAGAACCAGATCCCATAAAACTTGCCACCCAAAAGGTAGCACCACCAGAGAATCGTTATAAATTTATTTTTCGCTATTTTTCTGTACTAACATATCCAATAGACTTTGTTTTAAGCTTAATTCCTGATTGTGAAAAAAAGAAAAAATATACCTTTTTTGTATTTATTCTTTCATTAGTGCTTATTGCAGGTGCGAGTTATTTTTCTGTAGTTTCGGCAGAAAGTATAGCTTTGTACATGGGTGTTCCTCCCGCCATTATTGCCTTAACAATACTTGCCGGAGGTACTTCTGTGCCTGAACTTATATCTTCCGCTATTGTTGCAAAGCAAGGTCGTGGTGACATGGCTATAAGCAATGCTATTGGAAGTAACGTTTTTGATATTCTTATGAGTCTAGGATTACCCATTTTAATATACACAGCCTTTAATGGCACAATTACCGATATAGGCGGTGAAAATATAAAGAGCTCAATTTTACTTTTATTTGCAACTTTAATTAGTGTTTTATCGTTATTGGCCGTGCAAAAGTTTAAAATTGGTAGAAGGTTTGGTTTAGTACTTATATTTTTATATTGTATATATGTTTTGGCAGCCTATGGGGGTTGGCTTTAGACTATTTTTTTATTTTTGGCCATTTTATTTTTTTACCACCCCAACGCCACTCAGGTTTTTCACCTTTTACTATACAAACAATAATAAGCATGAAAACTTCTATTAAAACTGTTGCTAAGGCCCATTCAGGTTGTGCTTCAAGTGCCGTAACAGATATTAAAATAGCTGCAATTCCGGCAATAGTCACCACCCAACCTTCCCAGGTTTTTGGAGTCCATCCGTAGCCGTAATCTTTTGCTTTAAACCAGTAATTATTCTTTTTCATGTAAACATTCTACCAAAAAGATATTTTGTTTATAATCTACTTGTGACGAAAAATAACTTATTCTCAGCAATAAAGAATCCAAAGATTATTATAGTGTTATTAATACTTATTATCGCCAGCATACAAAGAGTTCAACTTTTTTATCAAATAGGTGGTGACAGTAATACTTATATAAATGCTGTGACTGACTTTATTGAGGGTGAAAATCCATACAAAAATACTGTTGCATCTTTTAATAATTTAGATTCTGATCCTGGAAACAAAGGTTTTGCTTATTTACCAGGATTACTTTATTTAAACAGCTTTTTAATGTCACTTTTTTTATATGTAAACAAGGCAGCTTTCCCTTGTGATCAAACGCTGCATTTGGGAGTAAATGGTTGTGTGCCCTTAAATTACTTTTGGAAAATCCCTGTTTTATTAGCTGATTTGGGCATTGGTATTTTATTGGTTAAGGAGCTGTACAAAAAAAACTATTTAGCCCTTATATTTTCTTTGCTTTTTTGGTACATAAATCCATTTATTTACTTAAAACGCGATTATATAACAAGTGATCCTATACCCATGTTTTTTATGATGCTTGCTTTATTTTACTTAAAAAAGGATGATGTTATTTCAGGAGCTAGTTATGCTTTAGCCATTGCATTCAAAAGTTTTCCTGTGTTGCTGTTTCCACTTTTTTTGCTTAAATCCAAAAGTAAAGTTAAGTTTCTTACTGCTGGGTTCATAATTGCTTTGGTAATGAGTATTCCGTTTATGACTAGCTTTGATAATTTTTGGACCTACATTCAGGGGTCGTTGTTAGTTCATGGGCATCGCTTTGTTCAAGGTCGGCCTCTTTTATATTACATAAGCTACTATTACAAAGTGGAGTTATTTAGAATCATTTCTTTTGAAACTTATACCTATTTGTCTACATTTTTTGGTTGGCTTTTAATTTTACTTTTCTACGCAACTAAATTAAGCAGAAATAAGTATTTTTTAAGCTTACTATCATTTGCTAGTTTTTATGTATTTACACCGGTTTTAAATAGAACTTATATGTTATGGTTTATACCTATATTGCTTTTAGGTTTATATCATGTTTTCTTCGAAGCTCAGCTTTTTCAAAAATATGCAAAACATAAGCAAGTAATGTTTTATATGGTGTTGCTAACTTTTTGGGGATTTTACTATTGGTATTTAGCGCAATGGAATGAAGGTTTTCACATTTGGCACCCTTAAAATATGTTGTAGGAGTCTGCGACGAAAGTAACACCAAAAGCTAATAAGTTATGTAGTGCATGTATAAATGTTACTGTCCAAAAGGCTTTACTCAAAGATACCTTTCTTTTTTGTAACCATGCCCATGAAAAAAGCAGCCCTACAAAAAAAGCAGCCGGAAAAAAAGTTACTGCAGGAAAATGTATGAGCATAAATACTAAAGCAGACCCTATAATTTTTAATTTATCCTGCTTAAAGAATATTCCAATTAAGTTTATAGGTATCCATTGCCCTATTATTGTTTCTATAAATGGTGCTACTAAAACTCCTAGAACAAAATCTGTAGATGTAATTTCAGGTACTTGCGCATACTCTAACAGCTCTACGAGGGCGCCTAATCCTACCAAATGAAATAAAGTGTCAGATACTATTAAAACCGGAAGCTTTCCTAAAAATGCTATTAAAGTTAGATATAAAATAAATTTTGAGTTACTCTTTTGTGATAGATTTTGAAAAAATTTCACTTATGCCCCGTAGAACCAATACCACCGCGATCTTTATTACTTAAGTAATCTACCTCTGTTAGATTTAGTTCAACATTTTTTACTAAGCTTATTTGTGCAATTCTTGTCCCCTTTTCTACAATCACCTCTTTGTTGGTTACGTTATAAACAATAAAGTTAAGTTCGTCATTATTGCCTCGAAAGTCTGAATCAATTATTCCTATGCCGTTCCCGCAAAGTAAACCTAATTTGTGGGTAGAGCTTCTTGCTGCCAAAAGTCCCCAGTATCCCTCAGGAATTTCAATTGCAATGTTTAAGGGTATGTAGCCAAATGAGTTTGCAGGAATCGTTGTGTTTACACGTGCCGTTAAATCTAAACATGCCGCACCGTTAGTTTTTTGCTCGGGTATATTTAAGCTTTTGTCAAAACGTTTAAATTTGATGTTCATAAATGATTATTTTATTCTGTAATTATAATTTTCCAAATCACTTAATATTTGCAGAAAGTCTACATTTTCTTTAACGTATCTGTCTTTGCCGTAAAGATTTTCACCGTCGTTGCATCTTTTAGTTGTATCCGGTATAAATTTTGCCGTTGTGTGATCTATAAGCTTATTAGGAGCTGTATCATTTGTTCTTACACATATACCGCCTTCTTCTAACACTTTTATAAATTGCAGTTCTTTAGCTTTGTCTTCGTAATCACCTATTTTACTTAATTGACTAGTTGGAATGTTGTACATATACAATGACTGTGCATCGGACAAGTAAACCTTACTCTCAGTTTTTGATAAAATAACGTCTTTTATTTTTGCCCCTAAGTTGGAGTCTATGTTTATTAAGGTTGTTCTTGTGCCATCAGATTCAAGTTTGTTTAATGCTAAATACGTAGTTGACCCAAAGTAAGGATCTTCTCGTGTGTAGTTTGTGGTTATAAATGCCTCTGTTTTTGTATCCCAGCCCAGTAAGTATTCCCCTTCTGTGCAACCACTGGTAACTTCTAGTGTTGAACCTAAACTTTTTTCATTTAAATTCACGGGTGTAAATCGCGCAAATCCCCAACACGCGTCACCTTCACCTTCTCTAACCCAATAGTCTTTACCAAATTTCACTATGTGTGGGTTGGGACCTCTTCTAAGGATTTGTGGCTCTTTTATATTATATAAATCTATCCAAAATATGGCACCTTCAATAAGATATCCTCCATAAGAAACGTACAGTACATCATCTATAATTTTAAAATCACTAATATATGCCGATACTGCAAGATTTATACCCTTACCATTTGTATCTATATTTTCAAGAAAGTCCTTTGCTATTAGTACTTTTTCTTCGAAATTATTTGTATTTTCAAGTATTACGTTTTTGTCTTTATTTTCGTAAATTAAATAGTCATTCCACCTTATTATGTTTGGCAAACTGTAAACACTAGATTCAACAAGAGCTATTTCTTGTTCTTTTTGTTTTCTGTAAACTTCAATTGTGTCATTAAAGGAAGGTTTTTTTTCTGGTTGTTCATTTTTTACTGATACAGGTGCTTTAATTTTGTCTTGTTTTCTTATAGTGTTTGAATTTGTTTTTATTTGAATCGCCCATTTTCCAAGAGTATAAGCTAATCCAAGTATAATAATAATTAAAAGTATTCGAGATATCTTTGAATAGTACTTATCCATTACTGTATATATTATGCTGTAAAAATAATGCTTTTCCTAGCGCTTTTCTTTATGTATCCTATATATATATGAGAAAAGTGTACAGAAATTTTGGTTTTACACTTATTGAACTCCTTATCGTTATTGCCCTTTTGGGTGTGGTTACTGGTGTAGCAATAGTTACAATTAATCGCGAAAGAAACATTAATACTGCAAAAAATTCTGTTGTTAGAGTAAATTTAGAAAAACTTGTTGATGGAATTGGAAATTTTAAAATCTCCGAAGGATATTATCCACAAGATGCAAATAGTAATAACAGCATAATGGATGAATCTGGTGTGGGCACTTACATTTTAAATTGGCCCGATGAAACTCCAGAAGGTGCTACTTATACCTACACATATATAGACTCTCCCCAAGAAGGTTATGTATTAGATGCAACCCGGTTTGATACCGGCTGCTTGAGTTATTGTTCTATAGACAATTCAATTTTTGAAAATGAAGTTGATTGCTCATCTATTGTTAACTCATGTACAGGTGCTACATCAGGTCCTCCCCCTCCCCCACCACCTACCTGCGGTGATGGAAGCTGTAACGGTGGTGAGAGCTGTTCAACTTGTGCAACCGATTGTGGTGCGTGTGCAGCATCTTGTGGTGATGGAAGCTGTAATGGGGGTGAAACTTGTAGTAGTTGTTCAATAGACTGTGGTGCCTGTCCACCAACTTGTGGAAACGGTATTTGCAGCGATGGTGAAACTTGTGCCTCATGCTCACTTGATTGTGGTGCTTGTGGTCCCACATGTGGCGATGGTATCTGTAATGTTGGTGAGTCCTGTTCTAGTTGTTCTTCGGACTGTGGTGTATGTGCGCCCTCTTGTGGTGATGGGATTTGTTCTGCCAATGAATGGTGCAACACTTGTTCAGCAGATTGTTCAAGCTGCGGAATAATAACACCCCCAAGTCTTGCATGTCCTGCTGGTCAGCATGATATAGCTTATATGAATGACTCCGTAGTTACTTGGAGTAGCAGTGGTGCAACAATGGATACATACTTAATTAACCTAGACAAACCTTCTAAAATTTATATGTATGGTTATGCTGGAGAAGGCCACCCAGAAGATTGTCCTAGTGGGCCATTATGTGGCCAAGCACAAGAACATGAGAGTTTTATTGTTGAAGTAGCACGTACCGTTGGCCCACCACTGCCTGAACAATTGGGTATTTACCCCGATAGTGGTTTAAACCCTGACGATGGTTGGTACATGTTAGCAGGATTACCGTGGGTTACTTCTAGTACTTACGCTGTTGGGCAAGCCTATGAAGTTAGAGTTCGTGCTACATATGCAGATGCCACGGCTATTAACGAATCGGTGCGATATACTTTATTATTTTGTATAGATGACTAACAAAAAAGGATTTACTTTAATTGAAGTTTTAATTGTAGTGGCAATGATTGCTGCGCTTTCTGGTGTTGTTGTAAATGTAATAAACAGACGGGGTCAGGTTGATGCCACAAAAAATTCAGTAGTTAGAACTAATTTAAAAAAACTCGAAGAAGGTTTACATAACTTTAGAATTATTGAGGGTTATTACCCGAAAGATACAAATAGTGACGATAATATTATGGATGAAGCTGGTGTTGCCACACAAATATCTAATTGGCCAAATGGAACCCCAGAAGGCGCCCTATATTCATATCGCTATGTTGCTGGATCCCCAGATGGTTACGCTATCGATGCAACTCGTTTCGACGTGGGATGCTTAAGCTTTTGTTCAATTGATAATGAAGTTTTCGAGCATGAAGAAAGCTGTGCTGCTATAGAAAACTCATGTTCGGGAGGAAGCACATCACTTCCAATTTGTGGTGATGGAGACTGCAATGGTAGTGAAAGTTGCTCTACCTGTTCTGCAGATTGTGGTACTTGTGCCCCAGTGTGTGGAGATGGAGATTGTTCTGCAAGTGAGTCTTGTAGTTCGTGTTCTAGTGATTGTGGTTTATGTGAAGCTTGGGATCCCCCTGTGCTTGCATGTCCTTCTGGAACAAAAGAACTAACACGCTTAACTGACTTAGTAGTGACTAAAGGGGTTGCAACCGATACCTATGAAATAGTTTTTGATGAACCTTCCAGACTTTATATTGTAGGCTACGCAGGCGAGGGGCATCCTGAACAATGTCCCGATGGCCCACTTTGTTACCAATGCCCAGATGGTGGTAGCTGCGGTGTTCCTCCGCAACAGCATGAAAGCTTTACAGTAATTATGGAGGGTCCCACTGAAGAGGCTGCTGATGAAACATTAGGAATATACCCTGATAGTGGTTTAAACCCTGGAGAAGGTTGGTTTTTGATACCCAATGCTCCTTGGGAAACGACACGCGTATATAACGCAAATAAAGTTTATGAAATCAGTGTAAAAGCAACTTATGCAAATCAAACTCCCACGAACGAGTCTGTATTCTACGATTTACTGCTTTGTGTAGATGAATAAAAAAAAGAGTCACTTCTTAAAGTTTGTTGCTTCAAGAAATGACTCATTAGGTTTAGTACCTACCAAATCTACTATATCTGTTGTAAAACGGTCGATACCTTTGTCCTATCAGTGCGGTAGCAACCCAAGCCAGGCAAGCAAACACCGTTGATAAAATCACGATCCAGGTTTGCTGTTTTGGTGTTGGAATAATTAGCTCATCAAGTGCCACAAAACCGGGACCTACGTCTTCTGGATCTTTGGCAGACATGCTAATTCGCTGAAATGCCAACTCCGGGTTGGTTACACCAAACAAGCGCTCAGTCAAAACACCCCCACTAAGCTGCGCTGGCCCCACACCACGAAAGCAGCTAAAAATTGTGCATTCCTCAGTTTGTGGTGTAAAAGGCATTGTGGCACGGCCAAACAAAACTTGTGGGTCAAGAGGTAACCCTTTATTTGTTAAGTCGTTTGCTATTGCAGCACGCAAATCATCGTTATACTGCAAATCAAACAATTCTTCTGGCATGCCGGTTACCATTGCAGCACGAAATACTGTTGCTCCGTCGTCAGTTTCCAAACCAACCAATACTGCATTTTTGGCCATGGTGTCATCGCCGTACTTTGCACTGTTTTGCCAGTCGTACTTTATGGCGGTTAGGGCATCTGTCAAACTCATATCAACACCCTGCTTGTTAATAATGACTACATGCAAGTCGCCTTGTCTGTCGTTACCAAACGGGCTGTTGATATAGCTTAAGGTGGTTGTCCATTCTTGCGCTTGCGCAGGCGTTGGCGTAAATCCTACAAAGTAAACCCGGTGCGCCTGGTTGCTGCCTGTTACCGTTGTTTGCAGTGTTGGCATCAAATTGGGCTTGTGCTGTTGCAACAATGTAATTTCATCTTGCCACTCTTCAGGTGAATCAACATTTGCAGCCAGCGTGTAACTGTTGTACTGTCGCCGGTACACAAATGGTAGTGCTTCGGTGCCATTTTGCAGGTTGTAAAAGGCGTCTAAAAACTGTTGCGGGTAACGCCCATACGCATCTTGAATTCCTTGGGGAATGGCTTCACTTTGACGCCAGCGGTAATTTTGATCCGCGTCCGGAGGAATGATATTTGAAGCAATAACCGGATTTCGTCCAGACCAACCATCGGTGTTTGTGTGAATTAACAGCTGATACTCCACGCTACAGTATGGGCAACTGTGATAACACCACTTATAGCAAGTGTCATCGCTGTCCCCATCATTGTCACTATCGCATGAGTAAGAACATCTGTAGCGGTCACAGTCATAGGTGTGTACACAGTCCCCATCTCTTTCGCAGGTTTTTTGAGAAATGCTGACACCTGTCACTACCGCGTTGATGTTTTCGTTAAACGACTTAAGGTTGTTTCGTGCAATTTCAGATCCTCGCCAAACAGCAAAGGGGCCTAAAGCCACAGAAATTAGCACAACAGCAATAGCATACTCTGTCCAGGTAATTTCCAAGTCAGATTCTGACTTATCCAATGCGTATTTCGCAATAAGACCTATGACAGCAGAAATAACTACTACCAAAGCTCCCATTTGCCAATAAACTACGTTCATTTGTCTCTCCTTATATAAGGTGTTTGTTAAGTTTTATTTGCGAAATTATATCATACTATGGGCTTAATAAGTAGTTGTTTTATTGTATGTCCAGCTCAAATCAAAAATGTATTTCCACCAGTTATTTAGTACTTCTTGGCCTGTAAAAGCATCTTTATTTATTCCTGTGTTTCTTGGAATATTGTTCCACCAGTAAGTATAGTATTCAAACTCATCACAGCCCCAGTCATTGCAATTAACCATTTTGTAAGTATTTTCTATATTGGGATAATCTTTAAACTCTTCACAATTAGACATTACATTATCTTTATTTGTGTAAATGTAATCTTCGGTACCATTTACTGTAATATGTGTGTTTCCACAACCCCCTTGGCCATTATTATTCCTTGAAAGTAGTGCAAATCTATTCCATCCATGCGTGTTTTCTGCATCCCACGACTGAAAAACTCTTTTTAAAGTACTCTCTGCTCTATGACCAAAATTGTGTATAGCTTCGTTTTTTGTTCTTTCGTAGTTGAAACCCATAATTGGTAAAGGTGTTTTACAGGTGTTAAAGTGTGTAGGGTTAGAGTTATACCAAAACGAATATCTTCCTGCTAAATTTGATTCCCAGTATCCAAACCAAGGGCCTCCCCAAAGCCATAGTTCGTCAATCTCATCGTTATTTAACATTTCACAAATGTTGTTCGCATCTAATATTTTTACGTAGTCGGCTATATCGGGATCATGGCATTTTTCCCCATTGCTATTTACACATTCAATATAGTTTTCAAATGTATATACAAAGCCGTCTTCTTTTGCAGGAAATTCCTCTACAACCTTTTTTTGAACTATTTCGTAATTTAAATAGCCTTCAGAAACATTTTTGAAAAAGGCGATAACTTCATTCGTAATTTCTTCTGGGTCATTCCAACCAAAATACTCATTTGTGTACTGGTCGTTTATTTTTGGATTATATATTAATAGGTAGACTTTTTTGTTTAAGGGTATTGTATCTACTGTTGGGTTTTGTAAAGGTGTTTGCTCGATTTCCTCGTATTTTTTTTGAGCACGTTCTATATAGTTTTTTTGTTTAACAAACTGTGGAATTAAAAGTATTACAATTGCTAAGGTGCCAAATGATAATACTAAAAGTAGAAAATACTTCTTTTTCATTAACTAAATGCTATCACATAAATAAAGCCTTAAGCTAATACAAACATAAGGCTTTCATTACAACTTTAGCTTACTTAAAAAGGTACTCTGAAAGCCGTTTGCTTTCGTCATATAAAAACACTGCATCTACAATTTCGCCGGCTAAAACCTTGGGTACCCAATGTATATTATCTTCCCACATATTTTCTTTTGGTAAGTTATTTTTGTTGTGCCAAACAGGTAGTGCAACTTCGGTTTGTTTTGGCACCCCTTCCCAAGAATTAATGGTATAAATTTTTACTTTCATATTCCACTCGGGTTTTGTTGTCCAAATAAAGGTTACATTACCCGATTCTTTAAATTCTATAGGAACAATACCTACTTCTTCTTTTGTTTCTCTTACAAGCGCTTCTTCGTGGGACTCGCCTTTAAACATTTCTTCATCCCCCACTTTACCCCCAATTCCTGACACTAAGTCTTGTCCTAGACCACTTGATGTTTTTATTCTATGCATTAACAGTACTTTGTTTCCTTTAATTGGAAACCCTACTACTGCTGGGACAAATGTTAAATTTTGTTTTAAAGCATGCTCAAGCTGTTTCATTATTTTCTCCTTTTAAACAATTGCAAATTTAGTTTATGCTACAGAACCTACTGTGTTCTGTATATGCACATATTGCACACAAAATGTGTGTTTGGTATTTTGATCTTATGAAAATACACTTTACATGTTCTACCGCTGACTTTGAAAAGTACAAAAAAGATTATTTTTATATTAGAGAACTTTTAATAAAGCAAGGTCACTTACTTACACGCGATTGGTTACCTCACACAAACAAACGCATAAAAAGCGGAGTGAAGTCTATCAATGATATTAAAGAAATTTATCAGGACAATATACGTGCAATAAAAGAAGCGGATTTAGTAATAGTTGAAGACACTGTCTCCAACTTTAGTACGGGGCATCAAATTACTTTATCTATTCAGCAAAAAAAGCCTACATTAGTTTTATGGCAAGGAAGAAAACACCGAAAGTTTGAGCAAATGTTTATACACGGCATTGATTCTAAAATATTACAAGTTACTGAGTATAAGCGGGATGAACTTAGTAACATTATTGTTTCATTTATTAACAAATTTGAGCGTGTAAATGAGACAAATAGATTTCATTTAGTTTTGACCGGAGATGAACGTCAATATTTAGATTGGGCACAATTTAATAAGGGAAAAAGTAGAACTAAACTTATTAAAGAGGCTTTAGCTAAGTTTATTTCTGATGACAAGTATTATTCACAGTATTTAAGAGGAGAATAAAATAGGTTTTTTGGTGCAATACTTTACATACATTTCATCTATATAGCGTAAGGGGAGGTGTTCATCTCTACCTTTAGGAATTCCAAGCCTTTGTGTTTGTATAGTTTTTTTAGGTTTATAGCCAATATCTGCTATAAAGAGTTTATTTTCATCAAAGTTTTTTTGATTCCAATCAGCTAGTTTAATGTTTAAAGATTTTGCGATTAAAGTTTGTCCTGAGCAGAGTTTCATTGTTTCTCTTTCTTTTGAATTTATAGGGTTTAGTTTTTTCATTATTTGTAGCATCTTTTTATCTTTTTCCTTATCACCTAAATATGGAACTCCTGACTTTATAAGCACAGCATCTCCAGGACTATCGGTACTAATATTAAATGAATCTTTTCCGCGTGCGTAGTACATATAAATTGTGCCGGGGGGCATAAATAAAGCTTTCTTTTTTTCAGTAAAACCTAGTGAGGCATGACTCCCCTTTTCTGTTTTCATGTAGGCTTCTGTTTCTATAATTTGAGCTTTAAGCCAAATATTTTTGTATTTGCTAAATATAACCTTTCCTATTAATTCTTTTGCGACAGTTTCTGTTTTTCTGGAAAAAAAGTTGTTTTGAATAGTTTTCATAAAGTGAAAGTGTTAGAACAACCCTAAATGAAATGTTTATCATATAGGGTTGCTCATATTGTGCAGTAAGTTACGATAGCTTAAAAGCAAACTTAATGGTGTTTAAATTACCCAATAAGTGTGCATGCGGGTAGTATTTAGTATTGCGTGCATACCCGCGTCGTAAGTCTTCCCAGGTATTATAGGATCCCATTCTTCCTGAAAACAAGCCCACTTCATCGTATGCAGCGAGAAGTTTGTTTTTAAGGAATAAGGGTCCAACAGGCCAATACATCAAAAAAGCTGCTAAAGGCACAGCACGGCGGTACAATTTACCCCCTTCGTCCCACAGCTCATCATACCTGTCTTTAACACCTGCACTTATTAAGTCACCAACAGTGCTTCCATGCGTTTTAACAAGGTTGTCCATTTCTTGGACACAATCAAGCGCATTGTGGTAAATAGTAAACAGTTTATCCCTTACTACAATTCGCATTAAAACGTAGCTTGCTAATACAGCTAACGCTGTAGTCATAGGTACTCTCCTTTTTTATTGATTATTGTTTGTATGATTTTACTATAATTACAACGGTTTTCAACTATAGGTTTGTATGCACCTTTTTATTAAAGTTTGTTAAAACGCCTGCGCAAAAATACAATGCAAGGCAAACAATAAGGCACAAGTACAAACTTTTATATACCTAGATTATCTCGAATTTTACTTATTGAGATACTGTTGTTTCTTCTGCTTCTGTGTCTAGGATTTGGTTCTGGACTAGGCTCAGGGTTTGGTGTGGGTTCAGGACTAGGTGTAGGCTCTGGCGTTGGAGTAGGTACAGGCTCAGGATTTGGTGTAGGGTTTGGGTTCCCGTTAGTATGACTTGTACTAAAGTAAACTCCCGTTATTTTAAAGCCGCCATCTGCATCTGGAAAATTAACATGTATTTCTACTTTATAATATGGATATCCCATTGCAATAGTTGTACTCACTTTATCCGTAGTATTTGAGTAATAGTTCCAAAGCCAGTAGTTATGGTTTTCTCCAGGAGGAGAAAATAAAGTAGTTGTTATATTTTGATTGAATGGCTTCCAAACCGGTGTCCAACTTCCGTTAGGAGTGTTTGATCCATATATGGTAACTTCTGCAGGTTTTATAGTATGCGCTACCCAGTAAGTATCAAAGTTTAGTGTTGTTTGCGTAGGATCCGCAGCAACAACTTGGTATAAGTAGGCATCGTAATGTGGTGGTAAGTTTGAGTTAGATCCACCCATTCCAGCAGACACACGTGCAGCAGTGCCAATTACATTGTTTGGTGTTGGATTTCCATCTTTATCTGTTGCTCCCCAAGATCCCAAAGGGCCTGTTGCATCTGTCCACCCTTCTAAACTTGGTTTGTTTAAGCTGTTTCTAAACCATGGGTTGTTAATTAAGTTGTCGCTAGGAAGTTGTGGAACTATAAAGGCTGCCGCCACTGTTTTAGCTGAAAATAATAAAGTCGCCATTATTGTAACAATTGTAGCCACAGTTTTTGTTTTATAGGTTATTTTATTCATGTGGGATATATATCACAAATGCATCTTTTAGTCAATACTATGGGGTGTGCGCAACATTACTTACTTTGTTTTACACTTCTACATATAGATGATAATGTATATATACATAAAAAATATCTATTTATTTAAAGAAAGTGCAAAAAATGAAATATGTAGATGGATTCGTACTTGTAGTTCCTAAAGGTGAAAGAGAAGCATATAAGCAAATTGCTACTGAAGCAGGAAAAATATGGAAAAAGCATGGAGCGTTAGCTTACTTTGAATGTGTAGGTGACGATTTAACACCAGATATGGGTGATATGAGTGAAATGGGCGATATGAAATTACGCACTTTTCCTGAAATGACCAACTCAAAAGAAGATGAAGAAGTTTGGTTTTCTTTTATTATTTTTGAATCAAAAGAACACCGTGATGAAGTAAATGCTAACGTAATGCAAGACCCCGAAATGAACAAAGAGGAATGGAAAGATAAACCTATGCCATTTGATATGGAAAAAATGGCTTACGGTGGTTTTAAAGTTATGGTAGAGGAAACACAATAATGCAAGAACCAATTACTATTCAAGTAAATATTGACTCCGCAATAGAAAAAGTTTGGGAATTTTACACTCAACCCGAACACATAGTTAAATGGAATAATGCCTCTGAAGATTGGCATACACCACATGCAGAAAATGATTTAAGAGTTGGTGGTAGGTTTTTATCTAGAATGGAAGCAAAAGATGGAAGCGCCGGCTTTGATTTTGAAGGTACTTACGATGCGGTAGAAACTTATGCTCAGCTTGCATATACCATGGACGATGGAAGACAAGTAAGCGTTGATTTTATTTCTGATTCTGAAGGTTCGGAAAATGCCGAAACTAAGGTAATTGTTACCTTTGATCCTGAAAGCACCAATTCTCTTGATATGCAACGTGAAGGCTGGCAAGCTATATTAAACAATTTCAAAAAATACGTAGAATCAGAAAGCTAAGCTTAAAAAAGTTCTTTTTAGCGCTCTATACCGCCCCACTCTACAAGTGTAAAGCCGTTTCTTTGGGGTGTTTTGTCGTATTTAAAGGGTGCCACCTCTGTATATTCATTTAGAGGCTTATATTCCATTAAAATCCTAATCACTGTAGTAGGCGTTGGTTGTACATTTAGCGGAGCATAGGTATTAACTGTTTTTGTATTATGAAAAGTTATAAAGTAGTAAGGCGCTATTTTAAGCTTTGGTGTCCAAGCCTTAATAAAGTCTATTGTTTCTTGCTCATTTAAACCCAGTTTTGGAAGAGTTTTTTTAAAGCTTATTTCCACGTTTTCTTTTTTAACCACAAACCCATCATTTTTCTCAGGTAAATATTTTAAAGTTCCTTCCCAAAAAATATAGGGGTAAGTATTACTGTTTTGATCAATAACTTTTCCTGATGGAAATGCTGTAACAGCCCAGCCCGTATTGTATTCAGGTTTAGAACCAACCAATTCAACCAAATTTGTATCAAGTTTTATGCTAATTTCTGTTTCTTGTTCAGGGTATAAGTAAATTATTGGTTCACATGCGTAAGGTATTACAAATTCTTTGTGCGTAAGTCTTACTAACCTACCGAAGTCGTCTTCAAAGAATAAAACAGGATAAGCGGCTGAAAAATCTTCAAAAGTTTTAAACGTAAGGTTTTTTTCTTCTCCTATGCGCATTTGCTCAAGTTCAGGGAAATATAGTTTGTATTTTTCGTAAAAATGAGTTAGGTATGGGTGCTCGGTATTGTTAAAAAATAAAAGTCTCTTATCGCCTTGACTAAAACTACCAACTTCTTTTAAATCGCTTATTGATACGTTTGAGGGATTTGCAATACTTATATAATCAGCGTCATTTCCACTACATCCATTTCTAGTTTTAAAGTAATACTCCCCTTCGTAGTCTGTTATATTGTAAGTTTTTTCACTAGCCAATATTTTGTATGAAAATTCTACAGGTTTATATGTGTAAATTGAAAATGTTTCGTCAGGGTGAAATACAAAAAGTCCATTTGAAAAAAAGCATTCCTCGTTATAGCAGCTATCTACCCCATCTCCCCATTTTCCTGTAGTTTCGTAAGCTGTTTCTTCTCCACTGTAAAATGGCTCTTGGGGGCTAACACTTTCTTTTGTTGTGTATACTTGGCCTAAAATTGGATCAGTGTATACGATATAAGTGTTATTGTTTGGTAGACCTTCTTCTGTTTTAACATATTTTATTGTGCCCCCATTATAATTAGTTTCCTTTGGAAGATTAAAAGGTTCTAAAGTAAGTTCGTTGTTAAGTGTAAAGTTCCAATCGGCTATTTTAGTAGGATCTATTCCCCATCGTTTAATTTCGGTTAACTCAGAGTTTAATGCTAAATGTATTAAGTCTCTATCTTTTTTTAAATAACGAATAAAAAAAGGCTTTCCACATCCGGGACCTTTGCAAGGTCCTGCCGTTGTTTGAAACTTTCCTTTAACTATTTCATAACCCTTGTAGTCACCTTCAAGTACATTGCCTACTTTATAAAATTCGTATGTGGCTTCGTCGTCTTCAAATTGCTTAATTAATTGGGGTTTGTGAAAAGCTAACGCTTCTGCCGAAATTACAATTATTTCTTCAGGTTTGTTTATTTCTTGGCTAGGTTTTTCTATTACTGGCGAAATACTTTGGTTTACTGGTATTTGCCTCTTTGGTTGTTTAACAAAAAGTGCAAAGTAGGTAGTAAATACCAAAATAACAAATATAGCTATCAATATTATTTTATCTATATACGCATGTTTTGTTTCAGGTATTGGTGTTTTAGTGTTTTGTGTAGAATTTTGCTCTAAAGGTGTGCTTTCAAATTCTTCCATGCTCAAATTTTAGCAGTTAATTACACCACATACTATTATGAGGGTACGTGGCGTTAACTATATAACCCTAACAGTTACTGGAGGTACCATTCCCATTGAACAAGAAATTTTATATGTACCTGGTTTGGGCGCAACAAATTCAACAGTGTTCATGCCAGGTTTTAAGTAAATGACATCTGGGTATAGTCCCCTAGCATATACTGCTTTAGCACAACCCACTGACCCATTATCGTATATCGACCACTGCGTTTTCACTCCCGACTGAATTGTTACTTCTTTTGGATAATATTCAAACCCAATAGCTTCAAGTTGTATTACCTGGTAATTAGCATTATTTATTTGTATGTCGCTTTTGCTAGTTACGCTTTTTGAAAAAGAAATATCGTTAAGGCTTGTTAAACCTAATACATTTAGCTGTGAGTTTATTGTGTAAAGTGCAAAAAACACTATGATTACGCCTGAGAACAAACTAAATTTTTTTGCAAACTTCGGGTTTGAGTAAAATTTAACACTCGAAAAACTAATCAATGCCAATATTGGTAGGGTTCCTAGTGCAAACGCAGTTAATTGAAGCATACCCTTGTAAAAGCTACCTGCATTTAATGTGTTAGTTTGAGCAATTAAGGTAAATCCACATGGAACAAAAAAAGTTAAGGCGCCTACTATTAAGGGTATGTATTTGCCGTTTAGTTCTGAGTTTTTGTTTAGGTATTTATTGTTTCCAACAAAGTTAAAACTAAACTTATTAAACCACTTAATCCCAATCATTTGAAATCCTAATGCCAGCATTAGTAATGCAATAAGTAAAGTTAAAATTGAGGTTAATGTTATAGATAATTGTAAAAAGCTTCCAAGGTACCCTAATATTCCTCCAAGTAGCGCAAAGGTTAGTATTCTTGATGAGTTAAAGTAAATAAAAGGTAGAACACTCTTTCTTTTATTGTTTGCATACATATTATTCCAGTTTTTCGAAAGTGACAGTAAAATCCCCCCAACAAGTGCTGCGCAGCTTGAAATTCCGGCAGCTAATCCAAAAACAAAGTATGCTCCTAAGGATGATTGAGCAGTTATAGAATATTTCATAAATATTCCGGATTTTTCTAGTGTGTAAAAAGCGATGATAAATAGTAGTGCTATTCCTATAATTTTTAAAGACTCTTCCCTACTAAGTTTTTGTTCTTTGGGCTTTTGTTCGTGAAAAGTGTAACCTAATTCTTTAAATAACTTATTTAAAGTGTTTCTTGAAGGAATGTTAGTTGTTTCATTAGCATGAATAACTACATGTGACTTACTTAAAGAAACAGTGGCTTTATTTATACCCTGAAGATTTGCAATATCTTGTTTAATAAGTATTTCACAGGTACTGCAGTGCATGCCTTGTACAAAATATCTTTTTTTTGTTTTATTGCTCTTTTTATCCTTTTTTTGCATTTTTAAATTTTAACTTGTTAGTTTAATAATTATATAGTTCAATTCGCATTTTGATAACGTTGTTTTGTTAAGGAACTTGACTAATACCAATAGGGGGGAGTAGTATTCATCACATGGAATACGATAGAAAATCAACTTCACACAAATTAAAAATCATTGCTGGTCAAATTGAGGGTCTCTCAAAAATGATAGAAGAAGGTAAATACTGTGTAGATGTACTTACCCAGTCTTTATCCATTCAAAAATCATTACAAAAGATAGACAAACAAATTTTAGAAGAGCATATAAACGGTTGTGTGGTCGAACAAATGAAAAATGGTGAAGAAGATAAAGCTATAGATGAATTAGTGAAAATTTATTCTCTTTATAGAAAGAATTAAATGCAAACGGATATGACGGAGAAAAAAGTACTTTATGGAGTAATTGCAATTCTAGTTTTAATGAATGTTGCCACTCTATCTTATTTACTAGGCATAAACAGGTTTAATAACTATATGGGTGTAGGAATGATGGGAGTTCATCACAGTGAAATTAATTACAATAAACCCTTAGCAGAAACACATAATAATACGCATGATTTTGGTTCTATATCTAGAAATGACGGTGTTGTTAGTACCACTTTTGAAATTGAAAACCACGGTAAAGAACAACTAGAGATTGGTGATATTTCTACATCTTGTGGGTGTACGTCTGCAGAAGTAGATAAAACAATACTCGGGTTTAATGAAAAGGCTCAACTAACAGTTTATTTTGATCCAAACTTTCATGAAGAACCTCAAGGTGAGCTAACACGTTCGGTATTTGTGAAAACTAATGATGCTAATTCACCAGAAATGCAATTTGATATTTATGTAAAAATTTTAGATTGAGTAGAAAGGTTTGCTAAATGACTAAGGAAAACAAAATCTTAATAAGCTTAATAGGTATTTCTACAGTTTTTATATTAATTTTAGGCACTATTTTTGCAACTAAAACACAGCCTCCGGTTTTAGAAAGCAGTGGGGACGCAAAAGTTGAGGTGTTAGGTGCCAAGTTGCACGATTGGGGTGAAATAGACATTGAGGGCGGCAATGTAGAAAAGACTTTTCTAATTAAGAATGCTGGTACTTCAAACCTTGATATATCGAATTTCAAGACCTCTTGTATGTGTACAGAAGCTCAAGTAACTATTGCTGGAGTACAAAGTCCTGCTTTTGGTATGCATGCTACATCTAGTTGGAAAGGCACATTAGCGCCAGATTCCACTGCCGAAGTAAAGGTTGTATTTGATCCCCTGTTTCATGGACCTCAAGGCACCGGGCCAATTACTCGTTTAGTTTCATTTGATACCAATGATCCAAGTAATCGTACGGTTGAGTTTAGGCTCACAGGAAACGTAGTTAGCAAAGAAGTAGATTAATTTGAAAGATAGTTTTATGAAAGAAAAAGTACTAGAAACTTCGAACTCCGGTGACTTTTCAAAGCCTAGACGTTTTAACACCTCAATGAAAAGCTTTTTGAAAAAGAGTGTCCCCATGTCTCTTGTTTTATTAATAACATTTAACTCCACACTAGGTGTTGCGATTATTCAATATTACTTTTATAGATCTCAAGTAAATGCGCTTATTGCCTATAAGGAAAAATTAAATGAGGAGTTAGAAAATACACCAGAAAAACAAGCACAAAGGCTAGAGGTTGCAGTACTTCCCGAGGGGGGTGTGGTGTTACCTGTTAAGTGGGGTGATGTTGGTACAAAGCTAGTTAGCGTAGGCGTAATAGACCAGCAAAAATTTTTAAGTTTATTTAGAGGTGGCCCTTTAAGCAAAGCAAATGCGGACTACACTAAGATTTTGACAACTAATTACGATGAAGCCATTGTTTTAACTAGGGAGAATTCAAGATTTGTGTTAAATGCTCTATGGGCATTGGGTTTGGCTCAACAAAGTTTAGTTCTAGAAGATATGCGTTCAGAATATCCTCAAGTGGAAAATCTTGCAGCTACAGGAGGTTGGAATTTAGCTCAAGGTAGTGCAATGGATCACTATGGTAAACATAATTTGTTTAATTTATCTCCCGAACAACAAGTTTTGATTAAGCAAATAGCATCAAACATATATAGACCTTGTTGTAATAATCATACGGCATTTGCAGACTGTAATCATGGTATGGCTATGCTTGGTCTAATAGAAATGATGGTTGCTAAAGGGTACTCCGAAGATGAAATTTACAACAGTGCTCTTGCGGTAAATTCTATTTGGTTTCCCGATACGTACTTAACAATTGCAAAGTATATGGAAGATGAAAGAAACCTTGAATGGGCTGCTGTAGTAGCTAAAGAAGTTTTAGGTGCAGAGTTTTCTAGCGGTTCAGGATATAGATCAGTGCTTGCAAAGGTTAAACCAGTACAAGGTTCAGGTGGTGGTGGCGGCTGCGGAGTTTGATTATGAATGAAGCAATACTTTTTCAAACGTCAATAATTGCAGCGTTTTTGGCAGGAATGGTAGCCTTATTTGCCCCATGCTGTGTGTCGTATTTGCTTCCTGCATATTTAGGCTCAGTCTTTAAGGAGCGAAAAAGAGTTTTACTCATGACGCTAGTTTATTCCTTAGGCATATTTGTTGTAATGATTCCTGCAGTTTTGGGCTCAAAACTAATTTCTCTTGCAGTTTTTAGGTATCATGAACAAATTTATTTGCTTGGTGGTACTTTTATGATTCTGGTTGGATTGGCCTCTTTATTAGGACTTAAACTTCCAATGCCACATATTAACCAGTCGGGCAAACAAGGTACGGATGTTGTTTCTATTTTCACTTTAGGTGTTTTCTCAGGTATAACTAGCGCATGTTGTGCCCCTGTACTGGTTGGAGTTTTGACCCTTAGCATTATGTCCCCTAGTTTGTGGCAAGCATTGCTTATAGGTTTTGTGTATGTTTTGGGAATGGTTACTCCCCTGTATATAGGCGCATACTTTTTAGATACGAAAAAAGTTTTAGGTATGAAGTTTTTTAAGAGAAAATTGAGTGAAATAAAAATACTTTCTAAAACCTATCCAATAATAATGGGAAATGTAATATCGTTTTTCATTTTTACAATAATGGGATTTGTAATTGTGTATTTAGCCCTTGCAACCGATTTTTCGATGGCAGAAATGGCGCAGGGCTTTTCTGAGAATATAAATAGTTTAGCACTAAAGCTAAATTCTGTTCCCGGTGCTAATGCAATATTTCTTGTGGCTATTGTTTTATTTTTGACTGTAATTATTAAACATGCTCTATCTACAAGAGATACAAATACTACAGTAGAGGTTGAAACTAAAGAGTTGGAAAACAAAGAAGAAAATGGAGATTGTTGTGGAAAACACTAATAAGCTCTTTAAACTAATTACATATTTTGTATTTGGAACTACCTTTTTACTTGCCATATATCTCATTTTAATGCGAATCACTACAGGTAGTATGGAAACTGCAATTTCTCAGTTTAATTATTACCGTCCTTGGATATTGGCACTTTCTTTAGGTTTCGGAATGCAGCTTGCATTATCTAAGTTATTGCAAATTAAACACATGGAAACAATGCAAACTAATAAAGTATCTAAAGTTACCGGTGCCACCAGTACTGCAACAATGGTTGCTTGTTGTGCGCATCATGCAGTAGATGTTTTACCTATCTTAGGTGCCTCTGCGCTCGCATCTTTTTTAGGAGCTTACACAAAAGAACTTTTTGCTGTGGGTATAGTTTTTAATTTGTTTGGGATAGGTTTTATGCTCAAACACTTATATGGAGCTAATTATGAAAAAATTTGAAAAGTTTATTATTCCAATAACAATATTACTATTAGTGTTTTTAGGTTGGGTATTTATTTCAAACCCAAAAGCAGAAAAACCTACAACATCCGTATCTGACACAAACCCTCTTGATTCTAAAAGTGGAACAATGGGTGCTGTAAACGTTCAAGTTACCCCACTAAGTACTTCCAATTTTGAGATTACTCTCAATACTCATTCTGTAGAATTAGATTTTGACCTGAAGAAAATAATTACTTTAACGGACAATGAGGGAAATGAATATCAACCGGTGTCTTGGAGTGGTGATCGCGGAGGACATCACTTAAGTGGAGAACTTCAATTTTCTACAATGAATCCACAAGCAACGACAATTTTTCTCACTATAACTGAAATAGAAGGTGAAGTTCTTAAATTCGAGTGGGCACTATAAGTTGAAATTTATGAATAACTACAGTATTTCAAAAACGACAAAACCGATTATAAAAGCTAAACTTAATATGAACTATAACAATTTTGCAATATTAGGAGTGTGTCCTCTTAAAGAAAGTTATTAAGGAAATAAAACATGACAATACTAATTAATTTATTAGGAATACTATTAATAATTTTTACTTACTGGTTCTTTTTTATGAAAAAAGAAAGCAAAGCCGTAGAAGTTACAAACGAGATAACTATTACTGTAGAAGGTGGCTATAAACCAAATGTAATCAAAGTCAAAAAAGGTAAGCCAGTAACCTTAAAATTTTATAGAAAAGATGCAAGTTCTTGTTTAGACGAAGTTGTAATTCCAGATTTTAATATTAGAGAGCACTTGGGACTAAACAAAACTACTAATATCGTAATTAACCCTGCAGAAGTTGGAGAATATGAAATTTCATGTGGAATGAACATGTTTCACGGAAAAATAAAGGTTGTAGAGTCAGGAGCAGATTTATGAGTAATATTAAAAAAACAACATTTCATGTTTCAGGTATGCATTGTGCAAGTTGTGCAATAAATGTTGGCAGGAGTCTAGAAAATTTGCCCGGAGTTAAATCTGCCCACGTGAATTATGCAAATGAACAAGCAACTGTAGAGCATGAGGATAGTTGCAAAACAGAAGATTTTGCAAAAGCAGTTGAGGATGTGGGCTACAAAGCAGTAATTGGACAGGAAAACGAATCTCAAGAAGATTTAGTCGAAAAAGAAAAGGCAAAAGAAGTAAAGGAGGTAAAAACAAAACTTGTTTGGAGTAGCTTTTTTACATTCTTCTTGCTTTTTGGTGCAATGATTCCATTTGCTCCTGCTATATTAAAAAACTATTGGATAATGTGGATTTTATCTACACCCGTGCAATTTTGGGTAGGAGCTCAGTATTACAAAAGTACATGGTCTGGTCTTAAAAATCGTACAGCAAACATGGATACCTTGATTGCAATTGGTACTTCTGTCGCCTATTTTTATTCTGTAATTGTGGTTTTGTTTGAGACACAACTTTTAAACTTTGGAATAGAACCACATGTATATTTTGAAACTTCCGCAACTATTATTACCTTGATTTTGCTTGGTAAGTTTTTGGAAATGAGGGCAAAAGGGCAAACCTCGGAAGCAATTAAAAAACTACTTGGCTTGCAGGCTAAAACAGCACGAGTATTAAGAGATGGGGAAGAGCTAGAAATTCCCGTAGACCAAATCGTTGTTGGAGATATATTAATTGTTAAACCTGGAGAAAAAATTCCTGTAGATGGTGTAATAACTAAAGGAGAATCCGCTGTAGATGAAAGCATGGTTACTGGCGAAAGTATGCCGGTTAGAAAAGTAGTAGAAAATACAGTTATAGGTGCGACTATAAATAAAAGTGGCTCTTTTGAAATGAAAGCAACAAAAGTTGGGAGCGAAACAATGCTATCTCAAATAATCGAAATGGTAAAACAGGCGCAAGGATCTCGCGCACCAATACAAAAGTTGGCAGATACAGTATCTTCTTATTTTGTTCCTGTAGTTTTAATGCTTGCAATTGTTACGTTCTTAATATGGTTTAATTTTGGACCTCAACCTTCGTTTATTTTAGCTTTGGTTAACCTTATTGCCGTATTAATTATTGCGTGTCCCTGCGCTTTAGGACTTGCTACCCCTACCTCTATTATGGTGGGTACTGGTAAGGGTGCTCAAAACGGTATATTGATAAAAAATGCTGAGAGCTTGGAAGTAGCAAATAAAGTGAATTATGTAGTTTTCGATAAAACAGGAACTTTAACAAAAGGTGAACCCGAGGTGCAGACATTTGCGTTTATGAATAATCTTGAGGAGGTTGTAAGTAGTTTGAATTGGGAAATTCCTGAAGAGATTGATATAAAAGCTTACATATCTTCGTTAATTCTTTCAATTGAAAAGAAATCACATCATCCTTTAGCAGAAGCTGTTGTAAACCACTTAAAGAACAATAAAGTTTATGAGGCGGAACGCTTTGAAGACATGTCTGGCCTTGGTGTAAAAGCTTATGTAAATGGTCATGAAGTACTAATAGGCACACAAAAACTAATGGATCAACAGGGGGTAATGAAGTGTGCTGATTTAACAAATTTATCAGAAGGCCTTCGTAAGAAAGCACAAACAGTTTCTTTTGTAAGTGTAGATAAAAAAAATGTAGCGCTTCTTGGTATTTCAGATTCAATTAAAAAATCTTCCAAGGAAACAATTCAAGTGCTTAAAGATATGGGAATTACGTCAGTAATGATAACTGGAGATAATAAAGTAACAGCAGAAGCAATAGCTAAAGAGTTAGGTATTGATGAAGTATTCGCAGAGGTTTTCCCTGAAGATAAGGCTGCAAAGGTTAAAGAATTGCAAACACGAAATACAAAAAGTGTGGTTGCTATGGTTGGCGATGGCATTAACGATGCCCCTGCCTTGGCTACTGCAGACATAGGCGTTGCCATGGGAAGTGGTACTGATGTAGCAATAGAATCGGCGGGCATAACACTATTGCGAGGAGATATTTCTTTGGTACCAAAAGCTATTAAACTTTCTAAAGCAACTATGAGGAATATAAAACAAAATCTAGGTTGGGCGTTTGGGTACAATATTATTTTAATTCCTGTTGCTATGGGGGCTTTATACCCTATTTTAGGCATATTATTAAACCCAATGTTAGCTAGTGGTGCCATGGCATTTTCAAGCATATCGGTTGTTATGAATGCATTAAGGTTAAAGTCTACTAAGTTATAAAGCCTTTTGAGTATGGGTTTAGGGATTAAATCTTCTAACTCTTCCCTGCCCTTTTTTTAGGTTTGTATATTTTCTATATTCGCAAAATATTCCTTCCCAGTTTTCTGCAGATAGTAAAACCGGGTTGCTGTTAAAAGTTAAATATGGAAAATTCTCCGGTTTAGTTCCTATACAGATATTTATAAGTATTTTTGGATTTTGATTTGGGTTAATTAATTTAGCTGTAGGAATCGCTCCTGGGCCTATATAAAAATCTTCATATAAGTTAATCAAATTAGGAAACTGATAAGCGATATCGATTAATATTTCAGTCCAGTGGAATTTAAAGTTGAAACCAAACGCAGGCAATATTTGCGCTAATGCACTGTTAACAGTTGTGTTATTAAAGTTTTGTACTGTTTTAGCTACTGTGGGAATTCTCTTAGGTAAATAGTGGCAAAAAAACTTTTCGCGTGTTTCATAGCTTGATTTTTGAATTACGCTTATAGGAAAAACATAAGGAACACCATATTTAGGTTTAGGTAAGTTAAGTAACTTTTCATATACTTCCCTATTATTTTGCGAGTCATAATTCAAAAGACCTACGTTTTTAACTGTATTTGGGTTGCACACAAATCTGTGAAATGCGATATTTAGCAACCAAAGGGAAAAATCACTTTGCAAATTTTTTAAATGGCTATGTATTTCTATTGTTTGTCTGTCTAGTTCTCTGTATATATTGCAAAATTTATATGTTTGTAGAGTTTTGTCAGCTGTATAAGGTGGGTTTAAGCCCGCGTTTTTTTTAGCCCAAATTTTCATGCGTTCTGCCATAAACCATGTTAGTTCTGTGGGTAGTTTAAGGTTGGTTTTAGGTAATGTTTGGGCTGTGTGCTTATTCCAGTGTTTATAAAGTGTTTTAAGGTTGGGTGGTATTTCCATATTGAAATTTTAGCATTGAGAAAAAAAGTTTTAGCATGCTTGAATGTTTTAAAAATCTACGGTAAATTACGCCTAAAATATCAAAGGAGGATACTAATGACTGCTAAAGTAACTATATGGTTGAAAGGTGTTTGGAGTCGTTGGAATAAAAAAACGCACCCTATTAGTCCACATGCTTTGCTCGCAAAAAGGCACAAAGGTGTTACCCGTTTGGTTAAGGCAAGTTCTGCAAGTACTAAAAATGCAGCTCCAGAGGCTATTGTTATTCCCAAAGCGGTGATTATAATCGTCAATACTTTGATTTTTTCATGTTGGGATGGTGATAAGGCTGTTATTGGGTATAAGGATATTGTTGCGGAGCTTGTAAAACTTGGACATGCGCCTGAGGATTTTTTTGCTAAAGGTTGGTGGCGTTTTTCTGATCTTTACATTAAATGTGGGTGGCGTGTTTATTACGATTACAAGCCAGAATACAATGGTGGTGTTGGCGCTACTTACACTTTTCATCCTGCAGTGTAAAAACATTTAAGGTTATTGATTGCTTGTCTTTCAGTAACCTTTTTTTTGTACCTAATGCATAGTTGCCTCTTCTTTTGTCGTTGATATACTTTTACTAATGTTTGGAAACTATGCAGTAAACGACGATTGGCTATTTGTTAGGCAAGTAGAAGCTTTTAATAAGGGCTTATGGTCCATTAATGCTCAAATAGACCCTTCTTTTATTGCCCAGGGATTTATTGGGTTAATTTGGTCAAAACTTTTTGGAACAAGTTTTATTTCTTTGCAAGTGCTTACTCTCTTAGTTACTCTTGTTGGGATTTATGGTGTTTTTCTTATTTTAAAGCACCTAAAAGTTCCTTCAAAAATAACTTATTTCTCTTGTTTTCTTTTATTTTTCAACCCGTTGATTTTTTCAGCAGCTTTTTCATTTATGACCGATAATTATTTTTTAACTTCTACTATTTTTAGTATTTACTTTTTTCTGAAATTCTTAGATTCAAACAATGAGCGCGACCTTATTTTAGGGTCAATGTTTATTCTTTTATCTATTTTAGTTCGTCAAATAGGTATTTTTACAGGAGTTGTTTACGTTATTGTTTTAATTTTAAAAAGAAAATCTGCATTAATTCCCCTTTTATTTACTTTTGCTGGAACTTTGATTGTGTTTTTGTATCCAAGGTATGGCACAAGTTCTCCATTTTTAGCCTTCGACGCTCCAATTGTTTTAAAACGCATTAAGTTACTCATGTTGTCGCCTTTATACTTTGTAATTTTTATGATGCCTCTTTTTTTAGCGTTGCCAAAACCAAAAAATACCTTATTTTTCTTTTCCCTACTTATGCTAGCGGCTGTTATTTTTTATAAATTTGACTTTTTCCCGGTAGGAAACGTTTTATATTTAGAAAATTTGCATGTGAAATCTAACTTTAGAACTAATTTAAGCTTATTTGATAACGCTTTTTTTAAATTAGTATTCGCGGGGTTGCTTGGAATTTCTACAAGTTATTATTTTTCTCGTAATAAAGTTTTAGCTAAAACTAACGTGCAAACAATTTTTCTTTTTTTGCTTGGTTTATTTAACTTTCTTATTCTTTTTGTATCTTCAGATCTTTATGATCGCTATCTAATTCCATCATTTATTACTTTTTTTATTTTGTTCATCCATTTCTATAAAGATTCTATAAAGTTACGGAAGCTGTCTTATATTGGTATGGCTATGTTGTTTATTATTTCAATTTTTTTGCAGTGGGAATTTTCACAAAGAACTAAATTAGAATGGAAACAGGCGGCTGAAATTGGGGAAAGGTTTAATATATATTCTGAAATTTCTCTTAACGGTACCTACACTCATCACATACTGGCTGAAAAAAAAGAGGATTATACAGGTTTACAAGAATTAAGGTCTTACAATAAATCGTGCTATGTACAGAGTTATACTGAGGATTCTAAGTTTTCTGATTATATAGAAAATTTGCAAGACGCCTTAGGGCTGTCTAATCCTAAGCCATTTTCATATAATAAAAAGGAATTGCCTCGAGCAAAGAAGAACAAGGATAGATTTTTAAATAATGAAAGCTATTTAAGTTTCATTTACTACCCTCTTGGGAAAAAAGCATATGTGGCTAGTTGGTGTGATTTTTAGTTATATTTGACTTATGCCAACTTTTTTAAAACTTAGGTGTTGACACTTAAGTAACTTTACTATATATTACTAAAACTCAAATGAAATTTATTTCATTTGAGTACTTGAAAAAGCCACCTTCGGGTGGCTTTTTCTTTTCTTTCCTTAACTTTAAAACGTAATCGCAATAACCAAAATTGATGTCGTACTATCTTTCAGATAGAATACTGCCAAGAAAACTTTTAACAGGCCCAATCTATATCAATGTAAAGGAGCAAACTGATGAAACCTATTAGGTGTTTAATTGGATGGCATGAAAAAGGACGATGGCTGGTAGTTTCGAACGAAAGTTGCAAGCAAATTTTGCCATGCACTCGTTGTGGTAATAAAGGTAGTGTTATTTTTTAAACTGTTTTAGCTTGTTGGGCGTCATTCTATATTAAAAGTATTGAGTGGCGTCCTTTTTTTTTCCACCAATTTTACGTAAGCTATAATTATTTTGTGGATAAACTTGTGAATTTAATTAACTCGAATGGTTTTAAAAAAGCAACTGTAATAATAGGCAGTATTTTGGCTATTGGGAGTATATTAATATCGGTAAACCCCGAACCGTTTTTAAAAACAGGATATTGGGGTGTTTTTTTATATGGAATGTTAGGTCCTGTTACTATTATTATTCCAACAATGTCTCAGCATTATAACCTTTATGTTTTATCTGCTATTGCTTCTTTTGGTGTAGTTATTAATGATACTTTAGCCTATATAGTAGGAAGAAATGCCGATGCTTTTATTCAAAAAAGTAAAAAAGTTTTAGTAGTTGAAAAATGGGTAAATAAGTATGGTTATTTAGCTTTGTTTGTTATTGCTGTGCTTCCTATTCCCTATGATTTTATTGGATTGATTGTTGGTTATTTAGACTTATCTTTTAAGAAGTATGCTGTTCCTTTGTTTGTTGGGAAGTTTTTTAGGTTTGTGTTGATAGGTTTAGGTACGGGGTTTGTGCTGGAGAGGTTGTAGTGAGGGTAGAAGTTTGATAGGAATGTCTCTGCTTTGTGAAAATAATGCAGGACGCGGTCAACTTCCCATATCCATAAATGGATCTGAACACTTTTCTGGTCGGGGTGGCTTCACTTCGCTCACCCATTCCTCATTTCATTCGGAATTATGCAGTCCTCGAAGCAAATCCTCAAACAACAACTATACAATTAAAAAATCACCATGAAGGTGATTTGTTAATTATATGGTCGGGGTAGCAGGACTCGAACCTGCGACCTCACGCTCCCAAAGCGCGCACTCTAGCCAACTGAGCTATACCCCGAAATATTTGAGGGATAGAAGATTCCGCGTAGCGGGTTCTTATACCCGGAAGTTTACTGAGGGATAGAAGGTTCTGCAAAGCAGGTTCTTATTCCCCATTACAAACAGCATTTTAACACAAATTTCACTTAAAGTTCTGGTATTACTTCACTTAAAACAAGTTGTTTTTCTTCCGATTTATATATTGAGCGTTTGTTGTTTATCATGTCTACTACGTGCACTTTTATTGTGTATGTGCATTCTGTATCTATTGAACAAGGTACAAACGTTTCTTCTGAGTCTTCATCCGGTATGTCCATAGAAAATTCTGAAATTACAAATAAGTCGTTGCTTGAGTCTAAAAAGTAAGCTCTGTCAAAGTAGCAGTTTGCTCTTACCGAGCAGTCTACTATTCGTGCGTCAAATATTTTGTCATCTCTTAAGCCGTAGTAGCGTACTTCGTTTGGTTTGTAGTCGTACCTTTCTAGTTGGCGCCAGTCTACAAATGCTCTTTCGCTTGGCGAAAATTCTACATCTTCTAAATCCTTATGTTCTGCAATTTGTCTATCATACTCAGCTTTTTGTGTGTCATCGTCAGAAGAGTATATTTTTATCCATTTTGTGTTGTAAATTTCGTTTTGTTCTACTAGCTCAAATTCGTCGGCTTCCACTTCTAAATCTTTGTTTTTCATATTTGTTATCCAACGCTGAAATCCCCTGCTTTCTTCTACTTTTTCAGGAATTTTTGATTCATCAACTGCTTTTTGTTCTGCCAAATTAGAAAATGCTACTGCTATTGAAAATAAAAATACTAGTGCTATTGCTACTAAATTTTTTTTGTCTTGCATATGCTTCATTTTATCATTTTGTGCTACTATCGTCTTAATGTCTTATATTCCATCTGAAGAAGTTTTAAATAAATATGCCGATGTGTTAATTAATTTTGCTTTAGGAAGTGAAAAAGGCATAAAAAAGGGTGATGTCGTTTTTTTGCAAGTTCCTGAGTGTGCACGCCCTATTTTAGTTCCATTACGAAATGCTGTTTTAAAAGCAGGTGGTCATCCAATTATTCAATATTTGCCAGACAGCATGACTAGAGAATTTTTTGAGCTTGCCTCCCCTGCTCAATTAGACTTTTTTCCGGCTAAGTACTTAAAAGGTAAAGTTGATGAGGCAGATCACAATTTACTTATTTTGGCTGAAGAAGATCCACACGAGCTAGAAGGTATTGACCCCGCAAAAATTATGCGTACTAGTAGAGCTTTTAAACCTTATAAAGATTGGCGAATTCAAAAAGAGATTGAAGGAAAGTTTACCTGGGTTTTAGCCTTATACGGAACCCCAGCCATGGCTAAAGAAGCCAAAATGTCTTTAGAAGAGTATTGGAACGAAATAATTAACGCATGCTATTTAGATGAGGATGACCCTAAGACTACATGGGTCGAAATTTCTAATAAAATTAGCAAAATCAAAAACAAACTAAACAAACTCGAAATAGAACATTTGCATATACTTAGTGAAAACACCGATTTAATTGTAGCGTTGGGTTCTGATAGACAGTGGTTAAGTGGTGGTGGTCGCAACATTCCGAGCTTTGAAATTTTTACTTCTCCCGATTGGCGCGGTACGCAAGGTCATATAACATTTACCGAGCCTTTGTATATTTACGGAAACTTAGTAGAGAATGTTTATTTAGAATTTGAAAACGGTATTGTTCAAAATGCTAAGGCAACTAAAGGTGAAAAGTTTTTACATGAAATGCTAAAAGTTGAACACGCAAATAAAATTGGCGAATTTTCGCTCACTGATTCAAGCTTATCGCGTATTACAAAATTTATGGGGCATACTCTTTTTGATGAAAATGTTGGTGGAAAATATGGAAACACTCATATTGCTTTAGGTTCTTCATTTAAAGAAACTTACAAAGGTGATTCTAAAAAAGTTAGTGATGAAGAATGGGAACTAATGGGTTTTAATAATTCTGCTGTTCATACAGACATAGTTTCTACCGAAAATAGAAAAGTGGTTGCCACTCTACTTAATGGTTCTGAATTAGTAATTTACGAAAACGGTCATTTTACGCTATAACCTATAAAATTTACTTCCGTAATTTTTACTGCTAAAATTATTTAAATCACAAATATGGAGGCTTATCATGGCTAAGAAACTTGGTCTAGAGTGGTGGCATCCAATAGCTTTAGTAATAATGCTTGTTGTGGGTTTACTTGTAATAAATGTAGCAAATGGAAACATAGTAAGCACGGCAACCGCAGGTGAAGCTATAGAAGATTCAGGTTACTCTTTTGAAGGACTTTACGAAAGAACTTTTGTAAATGAAGGCACAGGTGTAACCTCAATTACTAATTGGAGAGTTAGTGCAGAAAACAGCCGTCCCGTTTGCCCCCAATATCGAGATGGCATGAAATTAGTTGAATGCTTTACCTTCCCTGATTCCCCACTACCTGACTGAACATTTGGTGCCCTGTGGGATGTTATTTGGTTTTAAACTTAGTAGCATCCCCTTTTTTTGTGTATTATTTTAGTATGAAGTCTACTTCTATAACTTCTTTAGTTTTAGTTAATTTAATTCCTGTATTTGGAGTTTTGTTTTTAGGTTGGAATTTAGGACAAATCTTGGTTTTGTATTGGTCTGAAAACTTAGTAATTGGGATTTTAAATATTCTTAAAATATTAAGAGCCAAAGGTGTTCCTAAACCAGGTAGTCCAGCAACTTTACGTGTAAATGGAAAGCCTGTTAATCCAAGAAGTCCTAATTACTCTATTAGTTTGGCTTCATTTTTTGCACTACATTATGGAATTTTTACCGCGGGTCATGGTGTTTTTGTATTTACATATTTTGCACAAAATTATTCACTAGGCTTTACTGAATTGTTTTGGGGATTTTGTTCTTTATTCGTGAGTCACTGGATTTCGTATAGAGTAAATTATATTGGCAGTGGGGAGTATCTTAAAGCTACACCCGATTCTCAAATGTTACAGCCATATAAACGCATAATAATACTACATTTAACTATAATTTTAGGTGGTGCGTTTATTCAAAACAGTGGTGTTTCGACCGCACAAAGTATTATTCCTTTGCTTGTTTTAGTTGGTGTAAAAACCTTTATAGATGTAAGTAAACACATTGCAGAGCATACTAAGTTTTTAAAACCAGCAGTTTAATTTCGTTTTACTATTCCAAGCCATTCGTGGCCAAATGGATTTTTAACTGTTTTTACTTTGTACCCCTCGTTTTCTAGGTAATCTATTTTACTTTTTTTTGCTTCATCTGAAATATCGTAAAATCCCAAAATTAATTTTCCATTATTATTAAGGCTATTTAGCAAATGATTCATTTCTTTTGTTCCTCTTTCTCTAAAGTGAAAATTGTCCCATACATTCCAGTAAATAAAGTCGTAGTTTTTAGGTAAGCCGTACAGCCATCTAAACACGAATTCTTTTTTATATAAATTAAGAGGTTTAAAATTTTCGGAAAACTTTGGAAAAAGTTTTTTACACTCTTCTATTAAGTGTATTTTGTTATCAATTCCGTAAGGAGTAAGTGTGTGCTCAGTCCATTCTTGCAGGGATTTTAATAAAAATCCGTTACCACAACCGACATCTAAAACGCTTCCTTCATAATCAATAGTTTTTGCTATAAATCCTCTTCCCTCTTCCCAATACTTCAAATCTTCTGCATCAACCCCGCTACCTTTAAGAAGCCTTACCACATTTTCTTTGGTTTTTATTAATTCTTTAAATTCCTTTGAATATGAGTACATTTTAGAAATTATACAATTTTGTTAGTATTAGTTTAAAGTATACAATATACCCTGCTATAATGCTGATAATTATAACTGTTCATCACATAAGGAGAGCAAAAAGACATGAACATAAGTTGGAGAAAGTTGTTTGGTGGAGATCGCAAGTACTCTGAGTTGCAGTTGGGTATGGTGATGGTGCTCGGTTTGTTTTTGGGAATAGTATTAACCTTGTTTTTAAACAGAGATTTTCAGGTTATACACCGCATTGATAAACACTTAACATATTTGTCTGCGGATAAATTTGAAATTGTCATTTCTGAGTCTTTACCCGAAGATGTTTTAACACGTGCTATTGATGCAGGAAATCCTCTTATTGTTGTAGATGGTTCCACATACATAGTTAACGAAGAGGGTTACTTGTACAATTGGTATCACGTTAGTACTTCGTATATCCGCAACCCTGATGAAATTGCTTATTTGGTGCACACAGATCATGGCAGGGTTGTCGAGCGCAGCCATGTAGGAAACTGGATAGATATACCAGTTTATGATGAGGGCACTAACCACATAATTCAACTGGTTATAAAGGACGAAGACGGAAACGTGTTACGCAAGTCTCCACAAATAACTGTATATTCTCCCCCATTTACTGAGGCCGTTGTGTTGTACGAAGAGCAAGAATAATTTTTTTTTGGTGTTTAGTGTGTTTTAAAAACGTACTGGACACCTTTTTTTATGAGTTAAAGTTTTGCGAAAAGTTATAATAAAGTTGTGGTGGGCGAGGGGGGACTCGAACCCCCACGAGATTAGATCTCAACAGATTTTAAGTCTGTCGCGTATGCCAATTCCGCCACTCGCCCATATAATAGTTTTTCAACTTTGTGTGTTGTAACACACAAATGCGTTTTCAAAAAGTTTACTTTGTAAGCCTTCTTTATGGTGCACCCGGGAGGATTTGAACCTCCGACCTTTGCCTTAGAAGGGCACTGCTCTATCCACTGAGCTACGGGTGCAGACTTATTTACCGTGCTTAAACGCTTTATGCATCCAAAGCTCTTGTATTTTACTCAATAAATTCGTTATTGTGAAGTAATCCCCTATTTGTTTAATTCAAGTAGCTCTTTTTGAGGCATTCTAAGTTTTTTAGGAACAACCACCATTGCGACAACTGCGACAATTCCAAGCAGTGTGCCCACAGCAGAAAAAGTATCACTAAATCCAATAACAGATACTGTGTATCCTAATGCTATGGGGCCTAAAATGTAGGCTAAACTTTCTGATGTTCTTTGCAAGCCAATTAAATCGTTCCCATGTATTCCTAGCCTTGCTACATAGTCTTCGTATACCGCTAGCAGTTCGGCTATAGCAATAGCATAAAATATAGATGCTCCCAAAACGGTAAAAAGTATAATTGTAACGCTTGTCATGTAAGCCATTAAATGTAAAAGAACTCCGGCCACAATTGCTGCCGTGAAAGCTGTTTTTTTCTTTCCTTCAGGAGGAAGTACTCTAACAAGAAAAACACCTACAACCACTTGTGGAATCATGTAGGCTGTTAAAAACAGCCCCCCTACTGGTTCAATTACTCTTAATCTTTCAGCAAATATAATTCCTACTGTCCAAAAAGAAGAATCCACAAGTATTAAGAAAAAGTTGAAAATCCACAATGGCCATACATGTTTTCCAAGAACTCTCCATACTTTAAGTTCTTGCGCAAAGCTTTTTTGCTCTTCTGGAACATAGGTGTTTATTTTTTTGTGCTTATCAAATTTTTTCTTAAAAAGAACAAATACTAAAAAGCTTGCTATGATAAGGCCTAATGCTGTAAGCATGGGGCTTCCTGTGCCAGAAGTTACTAATGCTACCGTAATTAGTGGTCCTGCTAAGTAGGCTAAAGATTTGGCTGAAAAAACCACTCCCCATGCATGGTTGTGTTGTTTTATGTTCATAAATTTGTGAATAAAATTAAAGTTTGCAAAAGCTGCAGTTTCAAAATAAACACCCCAAATTATTAATACCGCTACTATTAATGCAAGGCTTGGGGCAACAAAGTGCATTGTGGCTGCAACCATGGCAGATAAAGCAATTGTAATACTTAAAAAGATTTTATAAGAAGTTTTTGAAAATTTTTTCCCTGCCCAAAAATCAAAAACTATACCTGCTGTAGAAGAAATGGCCATTAAAAATCCCATTATGGTTGTGCTATGATATGTGCTTTCAATATATATAGGAACACTGTATGCAATTATTGCATCTGCAATAGTAAACAAAACTACTATAGTAGAAAACATTAACAGAGGTGAATCTAGCACATGGTTTGAGCTATAAACGCGGTGCATTAACTTCACGGATCTTGATTTCATATATTAATATGATAACGGCTTTATAGAGTTAGGTAAACGTTTGTGTTATGTGCTAATTAATTGCACAAACTATAAAAACTTAGGGGAACTAAAGCATCTATATAAAAAAAATAGGGAAAAAACGAGTTAAATAGCCTTGTTTTTTCCCTAGTCAGTTTTAGTAGGATAGTTTATAGGCGGGCTTTAATAAGCGCGAAGCCTTTTTTGTTTTCCTACCAACTACGTACTTTGGCAACAAACTTTTTTGCTTCGAACAGCGTTATTTTTGTTTTTATGTTGCGCATTGGATCACGTTTATCGTATGCCCAAATTACATACCATTCGTCTTCGCGTTTCACCTCTGCCACTAGGTTTTTTTGTTTGATAACAACCTTTGGGTCACCCTTTTTTGCAGTAAAGGCTTTTATCCACTTTGGCCGAAGTCGCTTTTCATCCTGAAAGCTTGCAATGTTAAGTTCGTCGCTAAAACCGGTTGTTTTCGGCTTCTTTTTTTTCCTAAACATTTGTAAGATCCACATATCAAATCTCCTTTATGGGATATATTTTGCCACCATTATATCATCACTATAGGCCATTTACAACGGCTGTTAGTATAGTTTAGTTTTATTCAGGTTTTATACAAATAAGTTGGTGCTTATAAAAAGTGCAGCTTTTTTTGGCTAACTAAATTAAGTAAAAAATACCAGGTAAATGAAAGAAGTTTGTTTTTACTTCTGCATCTACCTGGCTTTGAGAAACTGAATTAGCTTACGGGAAAAATATCTACATAAGCATCATTCAGTGTTTTACCATTTGCAAGAGCAATAGCAGCTCGTTTAGCACGTAATTTTCCTTTTTCATCACCGTCTGTAACAGCAGTGCACCCGGCAAATTGTTTTCCGAAAATTTTCATAATCATATACTCTAAAATGCCTAGTGTTTCTGGAAAATCATCGTCTGTATTGTATCCAATTGCATGCCAAAAAAGAGGAAACGGCAATGTATTACCATCGTTTAAATAAACAACGGCATATTGAAGTTGCCAAGCATCAAGTTCAATGCTTCTACCTTCTCCGTACAATGGGTTCATGAAAGCAATGCCAAACTTTGCGCCATTGTTCAACTTTTCACATAAGGCTTTGTTTCCTGGTAAAAATTCAGCACGTTCTTCTTCGTATGCGTCTTCTTTGATTAAAGCGTAACTAATTTTCGTGGTCATTTCCACATCTCCTTGGCTTTAAGCCGGATTCATATTGGGTTAATATTCTTGGACAATTATAAATGTGATTGATAAAGCAGTCAATACTATAGGTTTAAATGGAGCGGCGGACCGGATTCGAACCGGCGACCTTCTCCTTGGAAGGGAGACATTCTACCAACTGAACTACCGCCGCAAACATACAAGTGAGAGAAAAATACCACAAGTTAAAGTACTTAATCAATCTTTTTAACTAGTTTATCTCGTCTTTTATTATACTCTTTCTTATTTATTTTTCCTCGATGCAAAAGCTCCTGCAGTCTATCAAGTGACATCTCTAACCCTGCTATTTTAGACCCTAAGTTTTTGTTGTTAAAAATGCTCATGTGCTCTTTATTGTGAGCAAGATGTATTTTTTTCTCTATAATGGCTTTTGCCTTTAAAGCAGGTTTTTTAAACAAGTATCTAATTTGTATATTTGCAGAGCTACTTGAACTAATTAATTCCATGTGAGCAAACACTATTCCCGTATCTATGTTAACTTGGGTTATATGGTTGTATGTCATGGTAACTTCGTGCATTTTAAACCAAGATCTTCTTTTATATAAAACGTATTCATCATATATCTGAATAGTCCGTCTAAAGATAGACTTATTTCTCAATCTATACGCATGTAGTTCCATTATTAAGTGTGGCATATTTTATTAAAACATTGACAACATACCCTATAGCCTGTAATATGACAACATATTGATTTTCTCCGCTCGATCTGGTTAGGGCATTTGTAGTAGAAACTTTTTGTTTTTATTGCATTTGCCCTTTTTTTATTCGTAAATATATACTGGTGTACCTATTTCGGCCCAGTTAAATAGCTCTAAAGACTCTTCTTCTGTTAGTTGAATACATCCTCCTGTTGCAGGACTTCCCATTGTGTTTGGATCTCTTGAGTAAATATTTCCTGCAGCGTCTTGGTGATATGGAATAGAATGAAATCCAAATCTGTATCCATTTATAGTACCAATGGGTAAGTAATTTGGCATGTACCAATCGTCGTAATAAGATATTGTCATTTTTTGCTTTCCTAACACTTTATACTCTCCTGGAGGTGTTTCCCACGTTAAGCCTGTAGATATAATATATGTTTTCACTAACTCTCCATTTTCCCATCTATATAGTCTTTGCTGATCTTTAACTACTTCAAGGTACACATTATGCAAGCTACCATCGGTTTGGGGTTTTCCTGCAATAGGTAATATTACGGCATTGTTAATTTCGTAATCTGTTGCCCTAAAAAGCAAAGCACGTCGTATCGCATCCACAGCATTGCTCTTTTCTAATATAACATCTTCCGATTCGTATTCTTTTCCAAGTTTATCTAAGTAAGTGCCTATAGGAGCTTCTATTACCTTACCATACAATAAACCATCTCGTTCTTCTGTAGTTACAAAAGTTGCAATAGTTTCAGCAGGTATGTAAACAGGATTTCTTCCGTATTTAATTAGCAGTGGTTTTTGAATGTTTGAAATTAAAGTTTTAGTTAAGGTTTGCTGTTCTTCTTTATTGTCTACTGGACTTGCATTTAGTTTTACTTTCACACGGTCTTCTTGAGTAATAAGTTGTGAAATTTTTTCTTTCGAACTAAAAGGTTCCCTATCTAATTCAATTGCTGCATTAGGTGTTGCTGCTCTAAAAGTATAATCACTAAAAGAAATAATAGTGTTCTCTGCTAAAAACTGAGTTTCATGCTCTATTTGATTTAAAAACTCGTCTAACTTTTCCTGATTTAAAGATAACGCATTTAATGGATCAAGAGCTTCATTAGAAGTGTTTTTACAAAAAAACTGCAGTGAACTAAATCTGCATGTCTTTGTCATTTTTGTTAGGGCGTCTAAATTAATCCCTATGCCTATATCGTTTAAAGTTACCGCTTGGCTTGATGTTTCTAAGTTTAAGTAAATAGGTTTTTTAAGCTGATAAGTTAGTATATTGTAACCCACGTCTAGTTTTTCTCCAGTTAAATCAAGGCTGCCTATTTTGCTTCCTCCTCTAAAAACTGTTATTGGCTTGTATGCATGTGGATTAATTAAATAAATAATACCTAATAAAGATACTATTAGTATTATGGGCAGTAAAATTTTCTTTCTCATTACTATTGATTCTAACACTTGTTATTCAGTCTTCAACATAGAATGGTTTAATTATTCCAATTGGTAAGGAATACCCAGCTGGTTGTTTAAGTGTATTATTGTTTATGTATTCAAAACTTTGATAGGAAGATTTAAGTGGGTCATGCACAATTAAGGCATCTGCAGTTTTTCCGTTGTACCCTGCCATACCTACTATTACTAGTGCATGCCCTACTACGCCATCGTAGTTTTGTACGTTAAGTACTATTGGTTTACCCTCTTTCAATATGTTGTAATACGAGGTTGGGTTTTGTTCTATTTCAATTGCTTTTTTTCCAAAAATTTCTGGTCCAGCGGCTAAATCGTAAAACATTACACCCTTTACATATACATTGTTTGGGAGTTTATTAATAACTTCGTCTAGCGTAAAATTTAAGCCCTCATAACTTAGCACCATTGCTAATGCAGTTGGTCCACATGCAGAACCTCCGTTTTCTTTTTTTCCTTGCTCTGTAAGACTATTTATTTGATGAAAATATGGAACATCAAGAATTATATTTTTGTCTGTATTTGCAATGAAGTGTTGGGTTTCTAATGCATACGCTGCCTCAAGGTTATGAGACGAAAAAGCAGATATTACAAATGGAAGTAACAGTAGTGACTCCAGCATATTTTTTGGTGGCAGTTTTTAGCATGCAGCGAATTATATGTGTATTGAGCAATATATGTCAAACTGACTTTTTCATTTTGCAAAAATGCAATTAAACGTATAATTAAGCAATGAATAGCAAAATTTATGATGTTTTAATAATTGGCGGTGGTCCAGCGGGTTTAACTGCTGCAATTTACACTTCTCGAGCCGAGTTATCTACTTTTGTTTTTGCCGGAAATCCGCCAGGAGGACAATTAATGTGGACAACTGAGGTAGAAAACTATCCTGGATTTCCTAAAGGAGTTCAAGGTCCTGAGTTAGTAAATTTAATGCGGGAACAAGCTAAAAGATTTGGAACCGAATTTTTAGATGAAAATGTAATTAAGGTTGAAAAATGTGTAGAAGGTTTTTGTATTGAAACTGAAGATACGCAAACTTTTAAAGGCAAGACTGTTATTGTAGCTACAGGAGCTTCTGCTAAGTGGTTAGGTTTAGAAAACGAGCAGCGTTTACGTTCTAAAGGTGTTTCTGCGTGTGCTACATGTGATGGATTCTTTTTCAAAGACAAAGTTGTTGCAGTTGTAGGGGGTGGTGACGCTGCTATGGAAGAATCTAACTTTTTAACAAAGTTTGCTACTAAGGTATATGTTTTAGTTCGTGGCGATAAAGAAAGTATGAAAGCTAGTAAAATAATGCAAACACGCGCCTACTCAAACGAAAAAATTGAGTTTATATTTAATACCGAAGTTACTGATGTTTTAGGCGAAAACTTTGTTTCTGGTTTAAAACTTTTAAATAGTAAAACTAACGAAGAATCAACTTTAGAAGTTCAGGGCTTATTTGTTGCAATTGGGCATAATCCCAATACAGGATTTTTGAAAGATGTGATAGAAATTGATCATGTTGGGTATGCTGTAACAAAAGAAAACACAAATTCTTCTCTAAATGGAATTTTTATTTCGGGAGATGTGCATGATTATCGTTACAGGCAAGCCATTACAGCTGCTGGCTATGGTTGTATGGCTGCTTTGGATGCAGAAAAGTATTTAGCAAGCAAAGAAGATTCTGAGTAAGATATTGTGTTTAAACTAAGTTTTTTCAAACGTAATTTTGTAGAAATAAACTCATTTCTAATATTAATTATAACTAGTGCGTTTTTGCGCTTTCCTCAATTAGGGTACTCACATTTTTATGGTGATGAAACTAAAACACTATTTTTGCGTAAAGATATTTCTTTAAAAGACTTTTTGCTTAATCAACGCAAGGGCCCAATTCAGTTTTTAGTTTCATGGGGTGCAGAAAATATATTTGGAAACTTTGATGAGGCATATATACGCTTGCCTTATGCACTTGCGGGATTTTTAGCGGTTATTGTTTTTTACTTTTTGGTTAAAACTTTATTTAATTTTAAAGTCGCTTCTATATCTGCATTTTTGTTTAGCTTTAATGGGTTTTTTATTGCTTTTAGCAGAACAGCACAGTATCAGAGTTTTTTACTTCTTTTTGGCTTTTTATCTATATTATTTGTATTGATGTATATTAAAAATTACAAGTACAGCAGGTTTTGGTTATTTCTTTCTGCTGTGTTCTTAGCTTTTTCATACTTAGCGCATTATGATGCCCTATTTTATGATTTTGTTGTTGGGTTAATTCTTCTTTTTTATTTATTAAAAAATCCAAATAAACTTAAAGAAGTTGTTTTACTTTATGTACCAGTATTTTTAGCTATTGTTTCAAGCTTTTACATTCCGTACTTATTAAAGGGATATTTTTCAGACTATACAAGCAACTATTTGTTAAGGCGGGTTTCTGGAAAAGATTACGCAACCAACAGCAGTTTATATACGTATTTAGTTTATAATCCTTTGTACTTTAGTTTAGTTCCTTTAAGTTTTTCAGTAATAGCCTTTGTTCATAAATTTGATTGGCGCTTAAAAACTGTTTTTCTTTGGTTTCTTTTGCCATTTATACTTTTTGAGCTAGTTTTTTCTAATCCCGGGACGCATATATTAAACTACTTCCCACCTTTGTTTATTTTGGCATCTGTAGGCATGGTTACTGTTATTGAAGTTGCCTTTGGTTATTTAAAATGGGGGTTTGTTGCATTTACAATAACGATTTTTGTTTTAATTTTTGGTGTTTCTTATAATGTTTACTTGCCTCTACTCAATACAGGTTACCCATGGAAAAGTACACATGTGTTAGGTTACAAAGTAGATAGAATTAAGAAAAATGATTATCACTTGTTTTTGTACGGATTTCCATATTACAGAAGTTGGGATAAAGTTTCTGCTTATTTTGAAGAAAACGGACTGCCCCGAAGTTTTTATACTGACGATAATCAAACAATTGGAGAGTACTACATATATGGTCCACCATACTATCCTTTAAATCCATCACAAATGCCCGCACACATTGTACAGGTTTCTTTTAATCAAGAATTTAGACTAATCCCAACGGAAGTGTTAAATAGCTATGTTTTAGAACAGCAGTTTGTAGATAACAGTGGAAACCCTTTAGCTACTATTTACAAGCAAAAAAAAGAGGAAGTTACCACAAACGTTACTGAGTAAAGTTGCAGTAAGTTCCTCTATTGTGACCTTCATTTGTTGCAGGTACAGGGGTACCCTTGCCGCGATCGGGCACAACAATCTTGGCCGTAGTCGTCTTCAACTGTTCCTTTGCGTAGTTTGCTATTTGCAATTCGTTGTGCGGGTACAGCTGTTTTCTTAGACACTCGTAAATCAACAATGGGTCTGTTAACTTTTCCTACAATCGTAGTTTGTTTGTTAGCCATTTTGCTCTCCTTATATTTTTTACTTGCTTTTGGATGATTTCTTATTTGTCCAACGTTTTCTGACTATTATGAATATTATTATAGCAGGAACCCATAGTATTGAGTAGATGCCTGCCCAAATTAAGGTATCCCCTAGTCCACGCATAGTAGAAACCAATGATCTAACAGCAAGTTTTGCTGTTACCTCTGGGTTCCATGGAGATCCTGGTAAATAAGATAGTGCTAGTTCGTCTGTAGATAAATCAATTGAAACTAGTGATGTTTGTGATGTAGCGTCTAGCTTTTTAAGCTGTCCATTTAGTGAATCAATTTGTGATTGTAGGCCGAAAATTTGATTTTGCACTCTCAAAATTTCATCTACGTCTTCTGCAGCTTCCATTATTTCTTCATATCTGGTTTTATTTCTTTCTAAAATTCTTAATCTTTCTTCTGTATCTACGTATTGATCTGTAACGTCACTACCTATTATGTTTTCTGATACCACTCTAATAGAATATGAACTTAGTTTTTCTAAAAAGGAATCTAATGACTCGGCAGGAATTCTTACTTGTATAAATCCGTTACCTCCCTCAAAAGGGGTATGCACTTGAGTAGACACCATGTATCCACCAATTTTTTCAGACTCTGCCACAATTTGATCTTTGCTTTCATTTACATCTTTAACAAGTAATGAAACTGATGCGTTTCTAACTACTTTTCTATCTGAAACATCTGGAGTAGGTGTTGGTTCAGGAATTATAGGAGGTAGCATTCCTGGTACAGATCGTGATTCTTGCGTTGCAGGCATGTCATATTCCATGAGTGCGCTATCAGCTCCCATAAAGCTTGTTATCCCGGCTTTGTTAGAACCTAAATTATACATTCCGGTTCCATATTGTGCGTTTTTGAATGTTGATGTTTTACCACCAATAAGGAAGTAGGCTACTACTACAATTAAAACTGCGGTAAGCTTATTATTTTTAATCCACTCGAGGTCTTTCACACTAAAATTATACCAGAGTAAATTTATAAATTACTAGTCATTTGTTTTATCGTATCTTGTAACGGTAGAAATTTGAGAGTTGGGAACAAAATAAGTAGTTTTGTTTTCCTCATCCCTAATCACAGTTGCTCTTAATTTCATTTCTTTAACTATGCCCTCTTTGCCTGCTATAGATACTCTTTGGCCCACATTAAATTGATTTTCAAGCAAAATGAAAAACCCTGTGACTATGTCTTTAACTAAAGTTTGTGCCCCGAAACCTACGGCTAAACCTACAATTCCGGCCCCTGTAAGAATTGGTGCAATGTTTATTCCCCACTCCGACAGTAGCATTACAAAAGCAATACCAAAAATAGCTACACTAAAAAAGCTCTTTACTATACTCGCAAGAGTATATGCTCTTTGCTCCAAGTTATTTACTGTATTGGTGTCGTTATCTTCCAGTGTTTTTAGTACGTATACTACTAGTTGATTTGAGGCTAGTTTAGCTACAAGAGCTATAGCCACAATAACAAAGGAGGCAGTTACACTATCAGCTAAAATTTCTGCGTTTATTGTTTTTCCAAGAATTGTTATTTCGTACATGGTTAACTGTTTAAGGCAGCACTATACTTTTCTTCTACTTTTTCCCAATCAACTAGAGACCACCAGGCATCAATATAGTCACCGCGCTTGTTTTGATAGTTCAAGTAGTAGGCGTGCTCCCAAACATCTAAACCAAGTAATGGTATGTCCCCTTGCATAATAGGATTATCTTGATTAGGTGTTGAATACACTGTTAGTTCACCATTTGATAGTGTAAGCCATGTCCATCCGCTTCCAAACCGTCCTAGCGCTGTTAGCTTAAATAAATCTTTTAATTTATCCATACTTTCAAATTTGACTTCAAGGGCAGTTTGTAATTTTTCGGGTATATCTGTACCTTCTCTAGGCGTCATTGTTTCCCAAAATAAACTGTGGTTATAGTGTCCCCCACCATTATTTCTTACTGCTGTGCTAATTGCTTCTGGTAGACTATCTAAATTTTGTAATAATTCGTCTAGCGTTTTTTCTTGTAATTCATTATAGCCTTGTAGGGCCTCATTAAGATTGTTTACATACCCTTGATGATGTTTTGTGTAATGTATTTCCATAGTTTTTGCATCAATTTTTGGTTCTAATGCATCGTAACTATATGGAAGTTCAGGTAATTCAAAAGGCATAGTTATCTCCAAATTTTATATAGTGCTTTTATTATATCATTGGTCGATTTTGTAAATTCCAACTATGTTATTTTCATAAACTCTAATTGTGTATATTTCTTCTAACATACTTATGTCTTCTTTTTTTCTATAATTAGTTAAGTAGTACTCAGCGTTTTCATATTGTTTTTCAATTTTAATTTTATCTCTATATTCTTTAGGCATTATTTCTACATTATTTAAGCCTGGTTTATTTTCTACATAAATATGTATTTCTTTATTTTCATGCTCTATTAAATATTCAAAGGCTTGTTTATACGAAAGCCCCCAGTAGTCAAGTTCAAACCTAGTACTAAGGTTTTGTTTGTTATGCACTGTTTCACTAAAGTACACATTTTCATGAGGATGCAGTTTTGACATTTGTATTACGGTATAAATAATTTGGGTTACAAGTATTACTGCTAAAAAGTATTTAATTTTTTTTCCATTAGTAAAAATTAATCTAATTACAAAGTATATAAAAGCAGGGTAAATGAAAAACATTTGCCTCCAGGAATCGTATAAAACAGACTTAAAATAAATTACACTTACCAAAGGCACAAAAAACCATAAGAGTATAGATAAATCAATTATGTTTATTTTTTTATTTATAATCCATTCATAAATAATTTTACAAAATCCTAAAAGTGCAAAAAGCAAATATACAATTGGTGTGGTTACATATAGCCAACCCAGTGTGTAGTGCCACGGTACTTTTGTGCTGCTAATTTTTTCTCCATAGTAAAGCATATGTGTAGACTGATCGTATTGCTTCATTGCTTCAAAGGCATTTAAAAATTCTTTTATTGGATTATGCCAAAGGGTAGGCCAAAATATTACGGTTACTATAGCCGTTATAAAAGCATAAAACCCTAGTTTGTTGATTATCATTTTTAATGAAGTGTCTTTTTCTTCTAAGGCATACTGCAAGGCTAGCACTATTAAAGTAATTATCGGAATCATTACACCTACTATTCTTATAGAAATTACTGCAGAGGAAGCAATTCCATGAAGTATTAGCCACCTATTATTTTTTTTGTTTAATAACTGCTGCATTGTTGCAAAAGAAATTATGAAAAAAACAAGTAGTGGAATATCTTTTGAGTTGTAAAACGAGTGTGCCCAAATTCTAGGATGTATTGCTAAAACTAGTACGCCAAATATAGCGGCATAATTACTAAATCTTATTTTTAAAAAGCTATAAAAGGTAACTAAGCCCAAATAAAACAATAAAAAGTTAAGTAAGTGCCTTGAAAAATAAACATCCTGTATGTCAGCAATGTTGAAGGTTTTTTCAACAAATATTAACGATGTTTCAAACAATGGACCGTAATACTTTTCTTTATTTTTTTGTAACGCTTTGTTTTCTCCAGTAACATAGTTATAAACCGCTTGCCCATACTCTCTTTGAATAGGTTCGTCCCATGAAACTCCGTAGTTTTTATATGTAGCAATACCTACTAGCAAAATGATAGAAAATATAATTATTGTAAGAATGTTGTAAAACTTGAAATATTTCATTATTAATAATTGCTTGGTCTATCCGGTGGGGATAAACAGTAAAAACTCCAATTATGTTCTCTATCGCATCTGCTTTTTCTATTAAACACTGCATTTGCATTAATCAACACTGAATATAAAATTAGCAGTAAAATTAATATCTTTCCTTGACTTTTTAATTTTTCAAACGCAATGAAAGCTAGTAACCCTAAAATTGGTAAGTAGTCTAAAAGCATTCTATGTCCAAATGCGTTGGCGCCGTCCCAGGTGTACCATTTTGCAAATAAAACAAGTGAACTTATAAAAACTAAACTTATATATCTTACAAGTAAGTTCCATTCTTTAAAAAAGTTTTTATTAATAAATATTTTGAAAATACTAATAAATGCTAAAACTAAAGGCGGCGAAATAAACAAAAAACTTCGTGCGGGGCTTATAGCAAATCCTGTTAAGCTTTCACTCAATGGTGTTGACCAATTAAAATCATTACGCGCCCCATAGCCTTCTGAAAAAACTGAGCCAAATACATAGTAATTGTAACCAAGTAAAAATATAAGTGCGGGCATTCCCCAGAAAATGTAGCGCAAACGCTGTTCTTTATATTTGGTAAGCACATACACAGAAACAAAAATTGCCACCAAAAAGTTTGTAGGTCGTACTAAAACAGTTAAACCTACAAAAAATCCTATTAGGCCTATTAATTTTGAATTTTGTTTAGCTTTTAGTAATAGCAATATCACTGCAGCTATAAACACTTGCGAAATAGTGTGCTGCCATAGCCCTCTACTGGCTACACTCCAGGAAATTGTTCCAAATGCATAAAAAAAAGTGAATGTAATGATTAAAAGTTCGTTTTTAGAGATCTCTTTCAATATGTAGTAATAGATGAGTACCGCAAGTGTAGTGTAAAAAGAGGCAGCAACTCTGCCAATAAAAAATATTTTCAGTAAATTAAGATTATTATCAATGTTAGGTATTTTTCCTAAATAGTAAGGTAAAACATAAAAAGGCAATGCCATTATTCCTGTAAGTATTGGGTATGAAGAATAGTAGTTAGTGCCTGTGTCTATTAAAAAGTAAGGTGGATCATTATTTGCATCAAACTGAATTAAATTGCTTTTGACTTTATCAAACTTTATTGTGTGTTGATCCAGCAGCACCCAAGGCAAAAACGTATTTGAAACTATATCGGCCGACACCATCATTCTTCTAAAGTCATTTAGTTCTAAATTTTTATTGAAATCATAAATTATATTTGAAAGATATACGGTTAGCGTGAGTAAAAAAATTAATGCTGGTGTTTTTATTTGCCTTAATGCCAGTTTCTTCATTGAAGTAAGTTTAGCAAAGGGGTTATTTACTGTATATTATTCGTATGCGAAGTTGGTGGTTTGATTGGTTTTTATATTTAGCATTTTTGCTTTTTTTACTGCTTTTTCCGTTGGTTTTATCAATAAACTTTATGCAAAGCGATGACTGGGTTTATTACACAATGGTTGAAAATTTAATTTTTGGTGATTATCGATTACATGTTTTATCACCCTCTACGTTTTATAGTCAGGGATTACTGGGAGTTGCTTATGCTACAGTTGCCCCTTTGTCTAATTTGCCGGTTCTTACTTTATTAGCTTCAGTAACTGGCTTTTATGTGTTTGCTCGCATTTTATTCGATAACTATTATATTGATGTAGTAACAATTGGAATATTTGCTTTTTTAATGTTTTTAAACCCCTTGCATGTTTATTCAACTTTTAGTTTTATGACAGAAATTTATATGATGCTTGCGCTTTTAATGATGTTTTACTTTTTTCACTCACTTGAGCTTTACGATCAAATTTCTGACTTCATATTTTTAAATATATCTTTGGTAATAGGTTTTTTTGTACGTCAAATTATTTTAGTTTCTGCCCTGGCCTTAGCAATTTACTATATTTTCAAAAAGAAATACTATTATGCTCTTGTAGAAGCTGTTTTATTTATAGTTACAGTTTTGGTTTATTACTTGAAGTTTCCTCAAACAATTGAAATGTATTCAAGAAAAAGTGTTTTACTAGATAATTTAACTAATGTGGGGGCTACTCTAAACACGATTGTAGCCATTTTTATTCTGCTGGGAGCCTTTCTTTTTCCTTTAGTTTTGAGAGAATTTTATGCCATAGTTCAGGAGAAATCTATTAAAAGACTTTTGCAAACAGTAGTTGTAATATTTCTTGTTTATTTTGTGTTTGATCGCTTTTTCATATATTCCACAAGCTACTCAAGTACCTTTCCTCACTTTAACGATGTTTTTACTTCAACAGGATTTATTCCAACTTCAATACAAGGTGGAAAGTATAGCAGTTCCTTAATTTTGTATTTATTTAGCTTTTGGGGACATTTTGGGTTATTAGGGGCGGGTGTTTTAATTACTCACTTAGTAAGAAAGTTTAAACAAGAAGAAATAATTAACTTTTTTGTAATTTTTATAGTTGTTTATATTTCTACATTAGTATTGTTGCCAAAAGTATACGATAGGTATTTATTACCTTTAATACCTGCACTCATAATACTGTTTGTTCAAACCTATAAAGACTATAACTGGAGTTTTAAGTTTATTTCTATAGCTTATTTAGTATTTTTAACATTTATCGGGTATCAGTTTACTATGGACTATGTGAGGTTAAACAATGCTTCTTGGGCATTGGCTGCCGAAATAGTAACAAAAAAAGGTGTTCCTTTGCAAAGTGTTTCAGTTAATAGTGCTTGGGATACAAAGTTTGGCATTAAAGATCCCACTTTTATTGTTTCACTAGATAAGCCTGTAGATATGAGAAAAACCTATTCAAACGTAATACTGTATGATTCTGTTCGTATCAAATTTCCTTTAAACTATTTTGAAAAGCCAATTTTATATGTGTATCAAAGACCAAGTGTGTTGTATAAAATAGATGATCCGTCTTTAATAATAAAATAGGGATGCAGTATAAATATGGGTAATTTATACGTACATCCCAAAACTATTGCGTAAATCACAGTTTGTACACGTTTTCCCCGTAGTAGCCGTCTTTTCGCTGTCGAAGTGTAAAGCGTACTCTACCTCGTGGTATTCGCACATATCCGGGTACGTTCTTCACCTGCTCATGGTGAATCATGACATCTGGACCATTCGGGTCTACCGGATTTTTGGCAAATCCATAGGGAAACTTATTGCGCCACTTTCTCATTTCAGATGTATATTCCTGCCCTACTACTAGTTTTGCCGTTAAAGTCATGTCTCGCTCCTTTACTTGAGTTGTTTAACCGAGTTATCTTACACTAATACTTTGTTTTCATCAAAAAGGTATAATGTAAGCATGAATGATGTTTCTATTATTATTGTAAATTATAATACATCCGAAATTCTTAAAGAATGTTTAAACAACCTATATACAATTTACTCTGACTTTGAAATTATAGTTGTTGATAATAATTCCCCTGACGACTCAGTTTTAATGGTGCGAAGCAATTTTCCTCAGGTAAAGCTTATAGAAAATAAAGAAAATGCTGGTTTAGCTAAAGCAAGCAATCAAGGATATAAGCTCGCAACTAAGCGTTTTATACTGTACTTAGGTACAGATGCTTTTCCTGAAAAAGATACCATTAGTGGTATGGTGGAATATTTTAAGCAATATTCTCAAGTAGGTGCGGCTACACCAAAGCTTGTTACAAGAGATGGCAATTACGACATGGATGCACATCGTGGCTTTCCTACTCCTTGGGCTGCTATTACACACTTTTCTAGCCTAAATAAGGTTTTTCCAAAATCCCGCCTGTTTAACCAGTATTTCATTGGGTGGGAGGACTTAAATAAACCGCATGAAATTGATTTATGTATTTCTCATTTTATGCTTATAAAACGGTCAGTAATAGAAAAAATAGGTTTATGGGATGAAGACTACTTTGTTTACGGTGAAGATGTAGATTACTGCTACAGAATAAAACAAGCAGGTTGGAAAATAATGTATTTGCCACAGTGGCAGGCTACACATTATAAAGGTGTCAGTGTTGGTGTTAGAAGAGAAACAAAAGATATAACTAAGGCTCCTGCTGAGGTTCGTAAAAAAATGCGAGTGAGTACTACACATGCTATGAAGCTTTTTTACGACAAACATTATAAAGGTAAATACAATGCGATTGTTACAAATATTGTTATTTTAGGAATTTCTTTTTTAGGTAGAGTACGGCAGTTAAGAAGCTGAGTATAGAGATATAAGCATTTGTTAGTGCGTCACATCTCTATACCCAAATTTATGTTATTTTAGTCGTCGAAAACATCGAAGTCGTCGTCAAGTTCGTCCATGCCGTAATCGTAATCATCATCGAAAACACTATCTGCATCTTCGTCTTCATCATGAGGGCGGGCGTTAACTGCCTTTTCCAATACGGCAAAAACAAAATTAACGCTTTGCTCGATTTTGGCTTTGAGGGCTTCTTTAAATTTGCGCTTATACGAGCGAGAGCTTTTGAATTCAACAGGGGTTTCGGTGAAAACATCCACGCTAAGCTCATGTGATGTTGCAAACTGACCTTTTACTACCAAACGATTTTTTGGATAAAAGCACACTTCTACATCCATCACTAACTTACCCCAATCACTGTACCGGACTTTGTACGTTGTTTTCCCCTTTACAACAGTTTCCTCAATTGATCGTAGGGGTTAGGTATTGTTGCCAAAATTTTGTCCAACAAATTACCTGCAACATTGGTTTTGGTATCACTTTGAACTAATGTGATATTGATCATGATTCACTCCTTTATCGTGATATTTGTAGTATTTTATCAATATAGAATTACTTAGTCAATACTATGGGTTATTTACTAGCGAATTTCAAAGGATTTAATTTCTAAAAGCTTGCCAATGTTTGGAATACACAAGTCAGAATTAGCATAATTAGGGTTTTCTCTACAATAATGACCTTGCATAACCCAAATAGTTGTTATTCCAGTAATAGTCTTTTTAGCCATGTCTAAATTATAAGGATTATCATCAATATAAATTACCTGCTTATTCGGGTACTCATTTATTGTGTTAACAAAATGTTCCATTTTAAAAGGAAATACTCTTACTCCATCTACGAATTTGTCAAGACTACTTTTTTCTACTTTTTTCTTTTGGAATTCAACATCACCACCTGTGAATATTAAAACAACTCCCAAAGAACTTAAATATTTGAGTGTTTCTTTTGCGTTCCTATTTACGCATGCGCTTATGTCCATGTTGTCGAATATGGATGTTACTTTTAAGTTATAACTATCTGGGTACTCCACCGAACAATATTCCCTAACAATTATAGGATAATCTACATACATTTGGTGATTTTCAAAGCCACTGTGGTGGTTCCAAAATTTTAACGCTTCTTCTTCACCTAGCACAGTTTTAATGGAATCAAACAGCTTTTCCTTGAGCTCATCATTATTAATGAGCGTATTGTCAAAATCTACAAGAAAAAGGTATTTATTAGAGGTCATTATTTAGTTAATTATTAGGCTTTTTGCCTTGTTTTGTAAAGGCTTTATAGATTGACATATGATTACTATGGGTCTATAATGTATTTAGATCATATCTAGATATCACAAATCACCTTAAGGAGACAAACTGATGAAAGCTTTCGAGTGTAAAAAAATGGTTATGTAAAAGTGCAGAAAGGTATGCGCCCAGTTACTCTCAAAGTATTTGAACGCCGCGGTGGTAACAACGAGGAAAAAGACCTGCTGGCTACGTTTGAGGCTCTGGTCAACTGGAAAGCACTCAATGGGTTACGTTTGTTCGACCGAGTAACCTTTTATGAAGCGGGAGGCAAGTTTGACGTTGGCTATGTGTCGTATATCGATCACGAAGCCGCCGAAATCCGCCTCATCGATCCGGTCAAGTTACCCCCTGTGGAGAAACCAAATCCACTCGCTGACGCTCTCGCCGGCATGAAGAATCGTCTCGAGCGTTCAGGTATTCGCGTTCGCACTGCTTAACCATCACGCACCAATGGCTAGAGTTTACAGGAAACAAAAAAATCCTCGTAAACTTTAGCCATATTTTTTTGCCTATTTTTACCCATTCTTCTCTATAGGTTGTATACTTACCTTACAAAGTTTATAATTTCCGCTTAACAAAATAAAAAAAGGAGACCATATGAGACTTTATACAGATAAAGCAAGGCTAAAGCAGGATTGGATTAGGTATACAGTTATTTTCTTTGTAACAGCACCACATTTGGCAGGTGAAGCTGAGGCCGAAATAGTATCTACTATGGATCTTTTTGTTTCAGGTACTATAGCTAATGGTGCGCAAGTTTTTCTAAATACTGCTAGTACTCCAGTTGGCGTTGTGCATGCACACAACCAGCCAAAAGGAACACTTCATGTATTGGTTAGTGATAAAGCGTTGGTGCCCGCCGAACCTGCCGTTTAATCCCTTTAACACCAGGACTTACTTTACATTAGTAGTTAACTAAGTTCTGGTGTTTACTTTATTTACAATACCGTTACTATTGCCAGGACTCTATATGCCTAATATACTTTTATGGAAACGCCTTACATGGTGAAAGTGGTTTTTTTGTTAGCAAAGGTATGATAATGGCGTTTATCCTTATTAACTTAGGGCTTTTAAATAATTTATAGGAGTAATATGTCTGATCAGCAAGCAAAAAATGGAATTATAGTTTTTCTTTTACTTTTACTAGTTGGAGGCGCTTATTATGTGGGTACACTAACTTCAAAATTAGACGCAGTATCTAAAAACAATACTGGAAGTGTGGTAAACAACCCTGCGGCAGCACCAACGGCAAGAAATAATAACAGAGAGCCAGGTGAAGTTGACCCAGTTACAGATAGTGATCATATAAGAGGTGATCGTAATGCCAAAATAGCGTTAATTGAATGGTCAGATTTAGAGTGTCCTTATTGTGCTACTTTTCATACCACAGCACAGCAAGCTGTAGAAGAATATGAAGGAGAGTTAATGTGGGTTTACAGGCACTTTCCTTTAGCATCTATTCACCCGGGAGCAACGGCTAAAGCTCAAGCTTCGGAATGTGTAGCTAAAGTTGGTGGTGATGATGCTTTTTGGGCATTTGTTGACTATATTTTCGAAAATCCTACAACCACTGTTGATTCACTAGCCTCTGTTGCAGGTGAATTAGGTGTAGACTCAAATGCTGTTCAAACATGTATAGATTCTGAAGAAATGGCAGAATTGGTATCGAATCAGTTACTATCAGGATCTAAAGCCGGGGTAACTGGAACACCAGGTAACGTAATAATGAATGTAGAAACAGGCGAAGCATTGCTAATTCCAGGTGCTATACCTTTTGTTCAATTACAGGCCGCTATCGAACAGCTAAAGTGATTCATGCTTTTTGATGGCTCTAATGTTAACTTAGCTATTGCATTTGCAGGAGGTTTAATTACTTTTTTTGCCTCCTGCTTGTTGCCTTTGGTTCCAACATACTTAGCCTATTTGTCGGGTATTACTACTAGCGATATATATATAGCCTCTTCTGAAAAGAAAAGATTTTACAAAAAAGAGCTATTTTTAATAAGTTTGTTTTTTACGCTTGGCTTTATTTTTGTTTTTGTACTTTTAGGTGCCTCAGCCAGTAAAGTAGCAAATACGTTAGCCGTAAATAGAAACTTGTTTCAAAAAATAGGGGGTGGTTTTTTTGTAGTAATGGGTTTAGTTATGCTTGGCAAGTTTAAGTTTAGTTTTTTTCAAAAAGAATACAAACTCAGCTTTAGTACCAAATTTTTAAAGTGGCATAAGTTAAATTCCTTTTTAACTGGAATTACCTTTGGTTTTGCATGGACACCTTGTATTGGTCCTGTTCTTGCTGTAATTTTGTTTTGGGCAAGCCAGGCAGGAACTACCTTGAAAGGAATGTTACTACTTTTAACTTATGGTTTAGGTATTGGTGTTCCCTTTTTACTTATAGGTATTTTCTTTGAGTACTTAGCTCCAAGACTCTCATTATTTTCTAAGTATGGTTATTTTATGAATAAAGCGGCGTCTGTTTTTATAATAATAATGGGAGTTTTAATGCTTATAAATAAGGTTGAATTTATTTCTATAACACTTTTGCGTCTATTTAACTTAAACACATTAAGCACTTAACCCTTTCTTAATACGTAGTATTTATTTTTTTGATTAGTACTACCGTCAGCTTCGAATGTTTTGAGTAAATGAAGACCTGTGTCTTTAAGTTCTTTAATTAACTGATTTATTTCTTCCTCAGTATAATAATGACAAAATCTAAGAGCGCCAGTATCTCCCCAACCTAGCAAGTAGTCGTTTTCTTCTAAAAAGTCCTCTTCGAAAGGCCCCATTACTGCTTTATCTATACTAAAATTCCAGGTTGAAAAAATTAAAAATCCTCCTTGATTAATTAAGTTTGCTATAGTTAAAAACCACCTTTTTCTGTGTACTTTGTCGGGTATGTGGTGGGTGACGCCAAAAGCAACTATTAAATCAAATGTTCCTAAGCCATGAAGCTCGTACAAATTTTTTATAAATTCAACTTTAGCAAAGTCAGCTCTTGCAGATTTAAAGGTTTTACTTAGTAATTTTTCAGAAGCATCTATTCCTAAATATTTAATTGGTAAGTCTAAACGCTCTATATAACTTAAAAATCGCCCGTTACCACAGCCTAAATCTAATACCTTTATTTGTGTAGAATGTCGCAAAAACGGTTGAATTGACATCATCACATGCTTCCAGCCTTCCCAGGGATTTTGTCTAGTTCCATCAAATTCATCTCCTACCGTTTCATAGAATTCTGCATTTAGTTGCATTACTTTATCAAAGTTTTGTTTATCCATGGTATAAATTATAATGTAAATACCTAAATAAATGTAATATGCAGAATTATCGAGTTGATATTAAAAGTAACAAGTCGAACTTGGTTGGAGCTATTAACGAAATTGCTACCCTGTCTACTGCAACCGATCGTGCTTTATATAATGTTTTTAAGAAATACCCTATTGATGATGGAAAAATGCTATCTAAAAGTGGGTTGCTACTTGCGTACAAAAAGCTAAAAAAACAAAAGTTAATAAAGCTAACTGAAAGTCAGGAAATAGCTTTTTTAAAAAATGTCCGAATGAAAAAGGTGCGTACGGTTTCTGGCGTTACACCTGTAACAGTGCTAACTAAACCTTTTCCCTGCCCGGGTAAATGTATATTTTGCCCTAATGATGTGAGAATGCCTAAAAGTTATTTATCTGATGAGCCTGGCGCGCAACGTGCTGAAATGAATAAGTTTGATCCCTATTTTCAAACTTTTAACCGACTTATGGCATTTAGAAACACAGGGCATCCCACAGATAAAGTTGAACTGTTAGTTTTGGGCGGAACATGGTCTTTTTATCCGGAAAGTTATCAGATTTGGTTTATTAAGCGATGTTTTGATGCTATGCATGACTTTGGAGAAACAAACTCAACAAAAATGCTAACGCCAAATAAAGAACTTCCATTTGAAGAATCTATGCTTGAAAAAGTATACGGGGTTGATTTGAAAGATAGTTACAACAAAATTGTTTCCAAAGCTTTAGCGACAAAAAGAATTGATGCTATGAATGAAAGTTCTACCTGGGAAGAATTATTTGAGGTTCATGAAAAAAATGTAGATGCAAAATGCCGTTGTGTAGGTTTAGTTATAGAAACTCGTCCAGATGAAATTACAAAAGCAGAAGTTTTAAAAATTCGACGTTTGGGTGCTACTAAAGTTCAAATTGGAATTCAAAGTATGGACGATACTGTTTTAAAGAAAAATAAACGTGGTCACAATGTAGCAAAAACGCGTCGTGCGTTGTGTCTTTTACGTCAGGCAGGGTTTAAAATTCATGCTCACTGGATGCCCAACCTGTATGGTTCTTCTCCTGAAAAAGATATTGAGGACTTTAAAAAGTTGTTTTCCGATAATTCTATTCGTCCTGATGAACTTAAAATATATCCTTGTTCTTTAATAGAAAGCGCGGAATTAATGAAATACTATAAAGATGGTAGTTGGAAGCCTTACACACATGAGGAACTTTTGAATGTGTTGGTAAATGCACTTCCTTTAACACCACGATACTGCCGATTAACTAGGGTAATTCGTGATATTCCTTCTACAGATATAGTGGCAGGAAATAAAATGACTAATTTTAGGCAGATTGCAGAAAAGTATTTAAGTAAACATAAAATAAAATTGGAGGATATTAGATCTAGAGAGATTAAACGCCAAAATGTAAGTATTAAAGATTTAAAGCTGCGCGTAACAACTTATTCAACTTCTGTTTCTAAAGAGTACTTTTTAGAATATATTACTAAAACAGATAAAATTGCTGCCTTTTTAAGACTGTCCGTGCCAACTAAACCAACATTTGTTGCAGAACTAAAAAACTGTACTGTAATTAGAGAAGTTCATGTATATGGGCAAAGTTTAAATATTGGAGAATCAAAAGCAGGAAAAGCGCAACATAGTGGTTTAGGTAAAGCATTAATAGCCAAGGCAAAAGAGATTTCTGCTGAAGAAGGTTTTAGAAGAGTAGGTGTTATTTCTGCTATTGGAACTCGTGGTTACTATAAAAAGTTAGGTTTTGAGTTGTCTACTTTGTATCAGGTTTGTGATTTGCAAAAAAAATAGTAGACCAAGTTTGTATGTTTTGTTTACAAACTTGATCTACTTTTAGCTTAGCTTTTTTTAAGGTCTTCCCAGTTAAGATTGGTAAAATCCAACTCTTTCAGCTGGGAATCTAGATAAGGCAACAGGATATTAGGCAGGTCTTTGTAGTTATCAGGCACGTCGTAGTAACGGAATGCATATGTGCGGTGTCCATTTACTGTGACAGGACTTGATACTACTTTGACATATTCTGCAAAAACGTTGACTGCCATGAAATATGCTGCTCCTGCGGTTTTAGGTACTACCATCAAACGTGGGGCGTTTACCACTCTTGGATCATCAAGTCGTTGCCAAGATGTGTATCGTTGAATTTCAAAGTGCTTTGACCGATAATTTGGCCATAGTCCGTTTTTTCTCAACCATGCAATCAGTTTTTTTAACATTGCTCTACTCCTTATAGGTGGATATTTGTGAGCATATTATACTATAGGTTCATATTAATGTCATTAATAATATGCACAAAAAACCCCTGACTAATGCCAGGGGTTTTCATTAACTATTGTTATAGTAAGTTATTCTTCTAGTGTTCTTGTACCTACAACGTTAAATCTAACTTCTATTTCATCATCAACTGTATAAACGTTTAATAGAGATGGTGGTTCCATTCCAAAATCACTTACTAATGCTGTAAATGACCCTTCTGCCGTGAAGTCATCTTCTGTAATAGTACCATCAATTGTTACATCCTTTTCCATTGTTACACCATTAATAGTTACCTCAGCAGTAGCTGTTGTAGTAAAAGGAGTATTTAGAGTTACTTCATCTTCGATTCCTACTAATACTATGGTTGCATTTGTGTCATCGAATCTACCCTGCAAGTCTTTATCTCTTGTTGGTGTGTCAGTTGTTAGTGTTGATAAATCTACCATAGCTTTTAAGTACAAGTTTTGAGTTTCAAAGTCTATCCAGCCTTCGCCTGTAACATCTTCGGTAACTCCCACAACTTCTACATCATCCTGATTAAGGAATCTTTTTTGAGCTACATACTCTGCATTAGATTCTTCTGAAATTGTGTATGAAAAGGCTGTTTCAGGTTTTTCCATAGCTGTTTCATCTGCCATTCTTGTAGCTTCTTCCTCCATCATTGCTTCATTTGCCTTTGATTCCTCCATCATTGCATCTTCCTCTTCTATCATCATTGAATCTGACGGTGTGTCATTATTGAGCACATTTGTAAATACAAAATATCCTCCACCTGCTATTAGTATTACTAATACAAGCGATATGAATTTCTTATCCATACTTTACCTTTCTAAAATTTATAGCTTATTAATTTTGTACTTTTATTAACACCCAAGTGTTTGTTTACACTGCTCAATTGCAGCTTGGGTAGGAGCATTATCACATGCTGAACAAATCTCTGCTAGATCTTCATCTTCCAAGTTTTTCAAAATCTCTTGTTCCATCAATAATCCTTGGTCTATTTCCATGAATTCTATTCCTTCTGGAAGCTCGAATGCTGAGGCTTTTACAATACCTGGTTTGCAGTCCCAATCGAAAGCTTGTTGAAAATCCAAAAGATTAGTATTTTCATACTCTTCCATATTAAAATCAAAATCTGAATTTTCTTCATTTACTTTAAAAGTAACTCCATTTTTTCCACCAAATACTTCTGAATCAGACCAAGCATACACTTGCTGTTCCTTTAATAACATTGAACTACTAATTTCTACCTCATCATTGGATTTAGTTGTAAAGTCTGCCCTTAATTTGGAATCATCAATGTATACAATGCCTGAAGTGTTACCAGCTTCGGTTGTTGAATCATATGTGCATGTAAGTGCCGTTCCTCTTTGCAAAAGATCTGCTATTGAACCTGAAATACTTGATAAACTTTCTTCTTCAGGATTTTGACTTGTTTCTTCAATTCTATTTTGGGCTTGTTCTTTGCTTGCTTTTCTGTCTAGATAATTGGAATAAATAAATAAACCTGTAATTATTAATAGAGTTAAACCTCCAAATATTACGAAAAGATTATTTTTCATAAACGTATATTAGCACTATTATGTTAGGTTTTTAAGTGCTTTTCTTAAATTTTTATAATTTGGCATAGTTTTTTGAACTAATTTCCAGTATTCAGCAGAATGATTGAATTCCTTTAAATGACAAAGTTCGTGCACAATTATGTAGTCTTGAAGTTCTTTTGGTAAAAACACGATCTTGTAGTTAAAATTCAAATTGTTTTTTGCAGAACAGCTTCCCCACAAAGTTGTTTGGTTTCTAATAGTTACTTTTTCGTAGTGATAATTGTAAAAACTATTAAAGTAGTTAAGCCTTTCGATAACAATTTTTCGAGCTTCATTTTTGTATTGCAAATAGTCTTCTTTATTTCCTTTAAGTAAAAGTGAGCCTGGCTCGTTTTCAAATTTTTCAAGCTGTTCGTTTATCCAATCTCTTTTGCTTTCTACAAATTCATATATGAATGTATCGGATGTTAACTTTGGAGCTGTAATAGAGACTCTTCCCGAGCTTTTTACCGTTAAGGTAATACGTTTTGCAAGTTTAGTTTTTCTTATAGAAATTCTTTGAGAGTCCATTTAGTAATTTAATCAATTCTTAAGCTGTTTCTCAATACCTCATGAATTGTTGTCACTCCTTTTTCGGCTTTAAGTAATCCATCTTTTAAAATCGTTGTTAGTCCTTCTTGCCTTAGTAAGTTTCTAATTTCGTCTTCCCCAAATTCTTGTCTCATAATATTTCTAATGTACGAGTCTACAGTTAAAACCTCAAAAATTCCTACACGCCCTTTAAATGCCAAATTGTTGCAGTTGTCACAGCCTGTACTTTTATAAAGATTTTGAGGATCTCTTCCAATAACATTTCTAAATATATCTAGTTCTTCTTCTGTAGGCTGATATTGTGCTAAACAGTTAGGGCAATTCATTCTAACCAGTCTTTGAGAAATTACCCCAGATAATGCGGAATTAAGCAAATACGTTTCTATACCCAAGTCAATAAGTCTAAATAATGTTCCAACAGAATCGCTTGCGTGTATAGTGGAAAACACCAAATGCCCTGTTAATCCTGATTCTACAGCAATTTTTGCAGTGTTAAGGTCTCTGATTTCACCGACAAAAACTATATCAGGGCTTAGTCTTAATACGGTGTGTAAACCCTGTGCAAAAGAAAAACCGTGATCTTCATTTGCCTGCATTTGGTTTACACCATCGAGTTGAAATTCTACTGGATTTTCTATTGTCATAACGTTAAAGTCTCTGTGCTCATTAAGTTTACTAATAGTTGAATAAAGTGTAGTCGTTTTTCCTGATCCCGTGGGGCCACAAACTAAAATGAGTCCAGCCTGTTTTTTTATCATTTGTTGGTATGATATATAAGCTTCATCGCTAAATCCCAATTGCTTAAGATTCATTACTATTGTGCTTAGTTCGTGTACCCTAATTACTATCATCTCGCCGTGTACTGTTTGTACAATTTCAACACGCATGTTAACTACTCTTCCATCAACTTCAAATACAAATTGACCCTCTTGAATTTTAATTTTATTGGCAGTATCTAAAGAGGCTAAAACTTTTACACGTGCTACTAAAAACTCATAAACGGCATGATCTGCTATTCCTAATTCGTATAAAACACCGTCTATTCTTGCTCTAATTACTACATTATTACGTCTTGGTTCAAAAAGTATATCTGATGCAGACAGCCTTACAGTTTCAGACAGTACAGTATTTATATAGCCAATTGGTTCTACTGACTCATTTGTAAAAATTTCTTTTAGTTTTTCGGTTTGCAGTTTTCTAGTTTTAACTTCGCTAGGCACTTGCGGAGTTTGAGCAATAGGTACCTGAGGATCATTTTGTTGAACCTTTTGTTTTTGAGGTGGTGGCGTTTGGGGTATTATCTGTTGATTGTTTTCGAGCCTTTGGGCTTCAGCATTTGTAGGCTCGCTGTTGGCTTGAATTTGATTAGAATCGATAGGAGGAACAGGTATATCCATACATAAAGAATATCCTTGTAAATACTTATGGTCAAGGCATCTGTGTTACACTCGGTAAATGTTAAGATTTCATTCTCCTGGCATACCGACCCCTGCAAAACCTAAGGGAATATTGGCCGGTTTAGATTACATAAAGCAATATGGCTTAGACGGTATGGAAGTTTTATTTACACATGGAGTAAATATGAGCTCTGCACTGGCTTCTGCGGTTAAGCAAAAAGCTCAAAATTTAGATTTAACACTAACCGTTCACGGACCTTACTGGATAAACTTTAATTCATTAGATAAAAGTAAGTTTGAAGCAAGTATTGAACGTGTGATAAACACTATTATTAAAGGACACGAGTTGGGGGCAAAAAGCATTACTTTTCATCCTGCTTTTACGCACGGAGATTCACCAGAAGTTGTAACATCAAGAGTAGTGACAGGTTTACGCGATGTTATTTCAAAGCTAGACTACACTGATACCCTTGATGTGCTTATAGCTCCTGAAACTACAGGAAAGCCAACTCAGTTTGGTTCGGTTGATGATATTTTAGCTGTTTCAACCGCGTTTAATAAACAAACTTCTATTTGCGTTGATTTTTCACACTATTACGCTAGAACAAATGGAAAAGAAAACGGGAAAAAAAGTTTTCAGCAAACTTTGAATAAAATAAGTGGAAGTTTGGGCGTATCAGCACTAAAAAACTTACATATTCACATAAGCGGTATTATTTACTCTGAAAAAGGTGAAATAAAACACCGTACCTTAAAAGAGGAAACCGAATTTGAGTGGAAAACATTGCTACAAGTATTAAAGGAAAATGACGTTTCTGGTTGGGTAAGCGTTGAAACTCCCGATATCGAAATAAGCGCTAAAATTGCAAAGGACTATTACCATAGTCTTTGATATTATATACATATGAATAGGAATAAAGTTTTTATAATTTTTCTAATCGTTTTTCTTTTATTCTTAAGTATATCCTTAATATATGTGCAAGATAATAGATACAAATATCCCGGATCTTATATAACAATGGATTTACCCATATATGCCGATGCTGTTGTGCTAGATTCATCTACGAAAAAGTCAGATCATTTAGAAGAAATGAAAGTTGAGTTATTAACTAACGACACAGAAGAAGAAATAAGCGCCTATTATAAAGCAGAATTAAGAAGTCGCGGCTGGGGTGGCCCCGACGATATTAGCGATGATCTTCCTGATGATGTTTATTACAAACTTTATGAAAAAAATAAAGACGAGTTTTATTTGAGAATTGAAGCAAAAGACACAGAATCGTTTGTAAGTATTAAGGTAAAAAATCAATACTAGTTATTTAAATTAATTGAGGTAAAAGTATGATATTAGTCACTGGTGGTGCGGGCTACATAGGTTCACACATGAATAAGTATTTAAACGAAAAAGGTATAAATACCGTAGTTTTAGATGATTTAAGTAATGGATTTGAAGAATTAGTTAAATGGGGTGCTTTCGAAAAAGCTAATTTGTTAAATAAGCAGCAGCTTGATTCAGTTTTTGATAAATATGATTTTGAAGCAGTTATACATTTTGCCGCTTTTGCAGATGTAGCTGATTCGGTTTCTAATCCTGGAAAATATTACAGAAATAACGTATTAGGCACACTTAACTTACTTGACTCTATGCGTGAACATAACGTTAATACTCTTGTTTACTCTTCAACAAGTGCAACTTATGGCATGCCCGAAGAAATGCCTATTTTAGAAACACAAAATCAAGATCCAATTAATCCCTATGGCATGAGTAAGTTATTTACAGAAAAAATTTTGACCGATTATGCCAAAGCATACGGTTTAAAATTTGTCGCATTCAGATATTTTAATGCTGCAGGTTGTGCTGCAGATTCTGAAATCGGAGAAATGCACCAGCCCGAACATCACTTAATTCCTTTAGTACTTGATGCCGCACTAGGTATTAGAGACAGCATAAAAATTTTTGGGACTGATTATGCCACTAAAGATGGCACTTGTTTAAGAGACTATGTACATGTAACTGATTTGGCGCAGGCACATTTAAAAGCCGTTGAGTATTTACAAAGTGGAGGAAATTCTGATTTCTTTAATTTAGGTCTAGGTTACGGTTTTACTGTTAAAGAAATAATAGAGGCTGCAAAAGAAGTTACTGGTGTTAATTTTAAAGTTGATGAAGCACCTCGACGGGCTGGAGATCCACCTGAGTTATGTTCTGGAGGTAAAAAGGCACGCGAAGTTTTAAATTGGGAACCGGAGTACAATAGCATAAAGGATATAATTCAAACTGCTTGGGATTGGCATACAAAATACAGATCTAAAGAAAATGCACATAAATGAACTGGTTAATAAATCTATAAACGATATAACTTTTTCTGTAATCGATACTGAAACTACCGGAATGTTTCCTGAACATAATAAAGTAATGGACATAGGTATTGTGTTAGTGAAAAATGGGGAAATTATAGATAAGTGGGAAACTTTAATTGATCCGCGGCAAAAAATTCCATACTGGATAACAACATTTACAAATCTTAGAGATGCTGATGTAGCAGGAAAGCCTATTTTTAGGGAAATTGCCCATAAAGTTAACGAATTAACTAATGACACTATTTTTGTTGCACATAATGTGGGTTTTGATTACCCCTTTATTGCCTCTGAAATGCAAAATGTAGGTCATTTGTTTGAAGTTCCAAGAATTTGTACAGTACAACTTAGTAGAAAACTGCTACCTAATTTACCAAGTGCTAATTTAGATACCCTATCGGAATATTTTAATATTAAAATTTCAGCTAGACATAGAGCATTGCCCGATGCAGAGGCTACCGCAGTTGTACTTATTGAGTTAGTAAAAATTGCTTCAAAAAAATATGGTGTGAAAAACTTTTTTGATTTAGAGAGATTACAAAGAATAAAAGTTGATAAAGAAAACTTAACGCAAAGCTTTAGTCGCCCTACTCTATTTTAGTTATCTGTTTTTTTCTTTTTTGACAAATAAAAGTGTGCCCGCTACTAAAAATAAAATTAGAAATACTCCTACTATAGTTAAATTTAACCAAACTGGATATAAAACTGCATGCGCTGCCTCAGGCTTTCCTGCGTAATACATGCTTCTTAATAGGTCTACGGCATATGTTAAAGGGGCAATACGTGAAAGTATCAAAATAGGTGTTGGTAGCACTTTGATTGGGTTAAAAACTCCAGCTAAGAAGAACTGAGGAAATAGAAGAAATGGAAATATTTGATTTGCCGTGCGTTGATCACTAAAGTTTGCCATTACAATAACACCAAAGGCACCTCCAAAAAACGCAATTAGAATTCCTATGGGTATAAGTTTTACTAAAGTTAATATATCCAAAGGAACATTAAAGAATAAGCCAAAAATAAGCACCCCTGTTATTTGTACAAAAGCTACCATTGTTTCGCCCAAGATTTTTCCTATGATTATGGAATATCTGGAAATTGGAGATATAAAAAGTTCTTGAGCAAAGTCATTTTGCCTATCTTCAATTAGTGAAATTAAACCTGCCGCAGTTGATTGAAATAATGTTTGTGCGACAACTCCGGTAAAAACAAAAGTTAAAAAGTTGTATTGTAAGTTTTCTTGTAAATTAGACTGTAAACTTGTTCCTAACACGCCAATAAAAATCAAAGGAAAAACAAAGTTTGCGGCAATTCTAAATTTATCTCTCATTAATTTTGTAAGATCTCTGAATGCAATTGTAATAATTGCAGTTAACTCTTTATTCATTTTCACCTGCTCCTATTATTTGCAAATAAGCTTCTTCAAGTGTTGGTCTGTTAATGTCGAGTAAGCTTAACTTTGTATCAAGATTTTTTATTATACTTTGCCCAGTGTTTCCGTTTAATTGTACTTTGAAAGGACCCGTACCTTTAAAGTCTATATTTTTGTCGATTAGTTCCTTTTCTAGTTGATTCCTATTTTCTGCATCAAATATTAAGTATTCTTTTATAAGGGCATTTTTGATTTCGGTAGGAGTTCCTTTAGAAACTATTTTGCCATCTTTTATTATGGCAAGATAATCTGAGCTTTCAGCTTCTTCTAAATAGTGAGTTGTTAAAAATATAGTTACCTTTTCCTCTTCTCTTATTTTTTGTAAATACTCCCACAAATGTCTTCTACTTAAAGGATCTAATCCCGTTGTTGGTTCGTCTAAAAATAAAATTTTAGGCTTATGCATTAATCCTCTTATTATTTCCAGTTTTCGTTTCATTCCGCCTGACAATGATTTTACAGGCTGAAATATTTCTTCTTTTATTCCAAGTACATTTGCTAAATCCATTACACGGCTTTTGTATTCTTCGGGCATCATGCTAAATGTTGGTCTATATGAATACAAGCCATATATATTTGCGTGAAATCTAACATTTTCCTCCGCAGTTAGGTTTATATCTAAACTGGGGTTTTGAAAAATTACCCCAATATTTTTTCTAACCATATCCGGGCTTTTTTCTAAATCAAATCCGGCCAGTTCTACTTGCCCGGATGTTTTTGACAATGTTGTGTTTAATATTGAAAGAGTAGTTGTTTTTCCTGCTCCATTTGGTCCTAAAAGCGAAAAAAATGATCCCTTTTCTACATAAAAAGAAACTCCATCTACGGCATTTTTGTTTGCCTTTTTATATTTCTTAATTAGGTTTGTTACTTCTATAACCCTAGGAGAGTGCACGTTTTTGATTTTAGCATTTTTTAAGCATTATTGTAGATTAAAACCCCACGTCTTTAATGACTTGCTGAAGCACTTTCGCAGAAGCTTGTATTTTTTGAGTCTCTTCTTCTGTTGGGAAAATATTAATAATATCCCCTACTCCTGTACCTTCAACAACTGTTGGTAAGCTCAAACATACGTTTTCTATGCCTAGTTGCCCTTCAATCAAAGATGAAACAGGAAATATTTTCTTTTGGTTGTGTTCCATTGATTGAACAATTTCTGCTGTAACTAAACCAATTGCATAGTATGTAGATCCTTTAGCTTCAACAATTTTGTAAGCAGCAGTTTTGGTTGATTCAAATATTTCGTTCATTTTGTTTAAATCAAACTCCTCAAACTTTGTTAAAGGAACTCCTGATATATTGGCCATACTTAGTAACGGAACTTCGCTATCTCCATGTTCCCCCACTATGAAGGCATGCACATTAGATGGACTTACATTAAAGTGGTGCCCAATTAAGTATTTATAGCGGGCTGTATCAAGAGTGGTACCTGTACCAAACACCTGATGTCTCTTGAATCCGGTAATTTTTAACGTTACATATGTTAAAACATCTACAGGATTACTTATTAGTACATATTGAGCTGTTGAATTATATTCTGCCAATTTAGGTACAATGTCTTTTATTATTTCTACATTTTGTTTAACTAAGTCTAGTCTAGTTTGGCCAGGCTTTTGACTAATTCCAGAAGTAATTAAAATATATGAAGCTCCTTTTGCATCTTCGTAAGTTCCGCTGTGTATTTTTATGTTTTCGTAATAAGACAACCCGTGGTTTAAATCCATAGCTTCTCCCATTGCTCTTTTTTCATCAATATCAATTAGTACTATTTCTGAAACTAGCAATTTTAAAGATAATGCGTATGCTAAGGTAGAACCAACACGTCCTGCTCCTACAATTACTGCTTTTGTTTTGTGGTGTCCTGTATTCATAAATATAAGGCCTTTCGTATAAATTTTGTTAAAATCAATTTACCTGATAGATTTCACTAAGTATATGTTAAGTACAAAAATAATTTCAAATACGTACAAAAATGCTTTAAAGCCTGTTTTGTTTAAAATAGACCCGCACATCGTACATGCGCAGGCTTTATCTATAGGAGAAAGTTTAAGCAAATCGACATATTTATCAGCTCTTACTAAAAAAGCATTTGTGTGTAAGTCAGAAATATTATCACAAACTATTGCTGGCATTAATTTTAGTAATCCGGTAGGTTTAGCTGCGGGGTTTGACTATGATGGAAATCTGGCTCAGTTTATGTCTTGTTTGGGTTTTGGTTTTAACACTGTTGGTTCTGTTACATATCGTCAATACGAAGGAAACAAATATCCGCAGTTGTACAGACTTCCCCAATCAAGATCACTTTTGGTTAACAAAGGATTTAAATCTGCAGGAGCCGAAAATGTAGCATTTCGTCTAAATTCTATGAGTTTACAAAGTTCTGTAGTAGGCATTAGTGTTGGTAGTTCTAATGTTCCAAGTATAAATACTATATCTAAAGCAATTAATGACTATGTAGCTACATTTAATGTTTTTAAGCATAAAAGTTGCATTAAGTATTTTGAATTAAATATAAGCTGCCCAAATACTGCAATGACTGAATCGTTTACTGACCTCAATAACCTAAAATCTCTTTTATACGAAATAATGCAGCTAAACATTAAAAAGCCCATTTTTGTGAAAATGCCTAACGAGCTTGAGTTTTCTCATACTAAAGAAATCATGCAGTTATGTACCAATATGGGGGTAAATAAATTCATTTTGTCTAATTTAGTAAAAAACAGAGATAATACGTTTTTAAATCAAAAAGAAGTAGCAGCTATATCTAAATTAAAGGGTAACTTTAGTGGATTTCCAACCAAAAAAGGATCTGATTTACTTATAAAAAAATCTTATAAGCATTTTGGAAAAAACATTATTTTAGTTGGATGCGGTGGTATTTTTAATGCAAAAGATGCATACAGAAAAATTAAGTATGGCGCCTCTTTAGTACAACTTATAACCGGAATGATATATTGTGGGCCTCAGCTAGCTTCCGAAATTTCACAAGAATTAATTACATTAATACATAAAGATGGTTACTCAAATATTTCAGAAGCAATTGGGAGTTACCACAAAAGCAAAAATCAATGATGATGTGCTAATGAGTCGTCTTCATCACCTGTTAATGCATAAACCGCTATTAAGGTAGTTATGGGCACCGCGGCTATAAGACCAATACTTCCTACCATCGTTCGAATTATTTCTTCAGCAACCATTTCTGTATTAATGAGTTCTATAAACGATTTTTGAGAATTCAAAAATAACAATAATAAAGGCATAGCGGCTCCTGTATAAACTAAAATGAGTGTGTTTACTGTAGATGTAATGTGATCGTGTCCAACATGCATTGCTCTTTTAAACAAGTCTGCTTGAGTTAGAGTTTTGTTGGCCTTTTTAAGTTGGTTTACAATCGAAGCTTGTGAAACAGTTACGTCATCAAGTATCCCAAGTGTGCCTATTATTATTCCGGCTAAAAAAATGCCTTTCATATTAATAGTTCCTTTACTAGCTAAGTTTAAAAAGTAAGCTTCCTCAGACCCAAAACCTGTTAAGTGCGACATATTAATGGCAATTGTTGATAACACTTCAGTAATTAGCAAAGCTATAAAAGTACCAATTAATGCAACAGTGGTTTTTTTATTGAATCCATGAGAAAAGTAAAATGTAACAGGTGATATTAAAATTGCACCAACAATTGCAACTAAAAGAGGGTCATATCCGTTGAGTAAATTAGGTAGCATAAATTTGAAAATTATAAAAAAGGAATAAGCCATTCCCAAAATAGACGCAAGTCCCCAGGTTTTACTTACAACTAATACGGCAATAACAAATATTATTGCAAGTCCAATAAGTGCGTTAGTTCTTAAAAAGTCATTAACATAATATATTTCTTCTCCTTGCTCATTAATGGCTTTTTGAACAAGGATTTTATTTCCGGCTTGATAGTTTTTATTTAAGGCTGCTATATCGTTGCTTAAATCAATTGTTATTTCTTTGCCTTTATTTTTTCCAGACGTAAGTTCTACCTTAAGTACAATATTTGGTTGCCCAGTGACTATTGGATTGCTGCTTAATGCTTCTATGCTTTTAATTACACCTGTTTGTGTTTCAGAAGTTACCTGTGCGTGTGCTTTCCCGGTAAACATTAAAAGCAAAAGAGGCAAAACAATAAAAATTGCAATTTTTTTCATGACCACATTTTAACAAAAAATGGTTAGATTCTATCCCCTTTGTGAGAACAGAATCTAACCTTTTAGGCGTCTTCAAGAAAGAAATATTTCATTCTGTAGGTATTTACTGCCATAGTCTTTTTTTGCCCGGAAATTCTAACCAGTGTGCCTTTTTGTACTGGTTGGCGTGAAAGAAAAAACTCAACTTTCCCGTTTACATTAGCAGAAAACCAAAATCTATTTTTTGCTGTTTTGCACATGTAAGTTTCAAGTTCAGCTTGTGTACACATTGGAAGTCCGTTATCTGCGCGCTTAATTCCTGACATGTTAGCAATGGTAATTTCCACTACATTTTCTGACATTTATTTGTCTCCTTATTTTTTACAGGGTTAGTTTTAATAACAAATGATCTACTAAATAAAGAATTGCCGCGCCTATTATAAACCATTTTGGTTTCCCTTTTGAATCTGACGGTATTTCTTCTCTAATGGTTATGTAAATAATTGCACCTGCCGTAAATCCAAACAAAATATCGGCAATTGCATAGTGCACTACTTCAAAGGTGGCTAATAGTCCTCCCGCAAGGGTTCCTAAAATTATAACTGTAGGTTTAATTTGTTCACTTATCTTTGTATTTGGCTGCATATCAGCATGTGTTAGTTCACTTAGAATCGTATGTGTAATTATAATTGCTGAAACTATTATGCCTTGAAAAACATTTATTTTAAGCAATTCCACAAGCAAAAATGCTAATAAAAAATTATATAAACCAGCGGTAGCCACATGAACTTCATCAAGAAGCGTAATTCTCTTTATATGACTTCTAGTTTGAAACACAAATGAGTGTGTTAAGTGAAAAATAATGAATCCGAAGAAAGCTAAAGTAAGTGGTTCAATTGTAGTTGTAACTTTAAGTGCAGCAATTTCAGGAATTAAAACCAAAAATACATATGCTACTGATAATCCTGCTGTAAGTGACTTTAGTCCATCTAAATCTTTCTTTGATTTAATATTCCACTGCAGACCAAACAGGTGTGCAATAGTAAGTGATATTGGAACCATAGCAAAAAATAATAAGTTCACGTAAATATTCTACACTTATATATTTATATCAGGTAGTTGTACAACAAAGTTTCTTGTGTGAAACTAATATAATGAATACCTTTATTTTTGATCCTTTAACAGGTGAACCAACAATAATAGCCACAAACAGAGCAAAACGTGTAGACCAAACAGGTGCAGTTTCTAGTATTCAAAATGCAAAGCCCTCAGATAGTGAACCGGAAAAACCAAAAAAACGCACAGATTATTTTGCAAAAGGTAACGAGCACTTAACTCCCCCAACTTTGTATCAAGATGAAGATGACTGGAATGTTAGAGTGTTTAAAAACAAGTTTCCTTTACTGGAAGATCACGAAATTGTAGTTCACTCCCCTTTTGAAGATAAAGACATAGAAGATTTACCGATTGAACAAACAGTACGTATAATTCGTGCGTATTTAAATCGTGTAGCTTATTATAACGCCAAAGACAAAGAAGTTTTCATTTTTAATAATAGAGGTGGCAAAGCAGGTGCCTCTATAGAACACCCGCATTCTCAAATACTTGCAGCAAAAGGATTTCCTGGAACAATGGAACGCGAAAAAAGTGCTGCTTTACATTATTTTAATGAGTTTGGGCGTTCTTACTGGTCTGATGAAATGCAAAAAGAGCTTGGGTATGGAAAAAGAGTTATACACGAGTCTGCTCATTTTGTTTTATATGTTCCATACGTATCACGTTGGAGCTATGAAATGCGCTTAGTTCCAAAAGAACACAGACCTAACATTTTGTATATAACAGAACCAGAAATACAAGATTTCGCACGCATACTAAAAGGTGCATTAGTTGCATATAATCAACTTTTTGACCGACCCGATAGAAACTTTTGGATTCATAATTTACGTTACGAACCTTACCATTGGCATGTTGGATTTTTACCGCACATAAAGGTTTTTGGTGCTTTAGAAATGGGTGCAGGAATTTGGGTTAGCGATAAAGCAACTTCAGAAGATGCCGCCGCTGATTTGCGCCAGCATTTTAAGTGCGAAGACTAGCCCTTAACAAAACAGCCCTATAGTATTATAATTATAGAACAAATCAAATATTACCTAATAAGGAGTAGTGAGATGCTTATTAAAGCTCAGATTTTCAGATGCGACAAACGTAAAGGTTATGCCCTCGCAAAACCTGAAGAAAAAACACACCTAAACCAATTTGGCCACATTTTTATTCCTTTGCAATTTGCCCTGGAACACGGTGAGGCTATTGACAACAACGATCGAGTTTTTTTGGAGCCCACGCCAAATACACGTCGCTCTGAAGAAGCTGTAAGAGATCCCGGTGATAAAGGTTACTGCGCCAAGGATCGAAGCGTTCGAAGAATTCGCAGCTAACTAATTAATTGAGGCAAACATGATGTATACAAAAAATGTACATTATGTTCTGCCTCTTTTTTTTGCTGAAAAAGTTTGCCTATAATATTTTATGCTGCAAAGATGCCCTTGGGTGGGAACCGATGAAAAAATGATTAAGTATCACGATGAAGAATGGGGTGTTCCTATACACGATGACACTAAACTTTTTGAATTTTTAATTTTAGAAGGAGCACAAGCGGGCTTAAGTTGGTCTACTATTTTAAATAAACGCGAAGGTTATAAATTAGCTTATAAAAATTTTGACGTAAAAAAAATTGCTGCTTTTTCTAATCAAGATTTCAAATCATTACTAAATAACCCTAATATAGTAAGGAACAAATTAAAAATTACAGCAAGCATAAACAATGCAAAATGCTTTATTGATGTTCAAAAAGAGTTTGGAAGCTTTTCTACATATATTTGGAATTTTGTATCGGACAAACCTATTTTAAATAACTATTCTGCATTGTCAGAAATACCTACGCAAACACCCTTATCAGAAGAAATAAGCAAAAATTTAAAAAAACGTGGCTTTAAATTTATTGGTCCAACTATTATTTACAGTCACATGCAAGCCACAGGTATGGTAAATGATCATTTGATATCATGCTTTAGGCATAAAGAGATTTCATAAAGCTATTATTGCTGGTGCAAAAGTGCTTTCCAGGCGTGAGCTTCACTTTTTATGGTTGCAATAAACCTATCTTCTTCGTGTGTAGTATCACCATACTTAATTAGTAAATCAGCATAAAACAAAATTGAATTCCATTTAGTTTTAGTGAGTTGAAATTGCCTTATTAGTTCATAGTCATTGAGTATTTTTGAAAAAAATTCTATGTTTTCTAAGTTCTTCATAAAATATTGTAAAAGATGTTGTTTTTCAACTTTAACAACATGTTCGTAAAACTGGTTAGTGAATGTAGCTATATCAAGTAAGGCTAAATCGAATTTACAGTGGTCCCAATCTATTATTGCCGCAACAGACGTACTGTCAGTAGATGTAAGTATATTTTTGTTATGTAAGTCGCCATGAATTATGGCTTTGTTATCATTTTTTTGATAAATATTTAAAATATTTTGCCTAGTATTTGTGAGCCAATCTTTCAGTTGTACAGTTTCACTATTTATTAATGTTAGCAGCACACTAGATACTTTCTCATCTGCAACGCGTTTAAATGAATCAAACACATTGTTTTTATTTACTATTTCAATATTATATTTAGCTGCTAAGTTCTCATTTCCGTATGTTAATTCCATGTATCCATTAATATGTTCAATTAATGATTCAATAGTACTTTTTTGATAATTTGAAAAGTTGCTATCAATGCCTTCTATGTATTTAGTTACATTCCAAGTTATATAGTTTTCTGTGTATAAAAATTTGTTTTCCTTAGTTAGTATTGGTTGTCTAACCAAATATTTATTTAGTACAAAATATTCGGTAAGTTTTGAAGATTCTAAAAGACCTCCTATTTGATTATCATCTTTGCCTTTTAACACATACTTGCCTTTGTCTCCAAAATCAAGACGCAATAGCACTTTAGTACCCCAACCCTGTTGCTCTTCTAAATCAAGCACCGTGTACTTTTCTTCTGGAAGCTTAAATTTTTTAACAATGTGGTCAATGTCTGGTGGGTACATAATTTAATGATAGCCTAGTGTGAGGGTATTTTCTATGAAAAAGGCGGGTTTTCCCCGCCTTTTTTTGTTAAGCCTTTATTTCACTTCTAACGTTTTAGGTTTTACATCAGAAGCTTTTGGTAGGGTTAATGTTAAAACCCCATTTTCATATTTAGCATCTGCATTATCGGAATCTACTTTTGCTGGTAGATTAAATGTTTGTTCAAATGCCGTTTCTAAAGTTTTGTAGTAGTATTTTTTCTTATCATCCTCTTTTTCTTCTTTTTTAGTACTTCCCTTAATTGTTATGTAATCTGCATTAATTGTTATATTTATATCTTCTTTTGCTACTCCAGGTATTGCCATTTTTACGAAGTATTTATCATCTTCTTCCCAGATATCTACAGATATGTTTTTTGAAGTGTAAGAAGACTCAAGCATTTCATCAAGCATTGAAGGAAATGCAAAAAAATCATCTAGCATTGACCTCATTGGGTTAAATTGAGGTACCCTGTTATTTCTTTTTATAATTTTCATAAAGTTCCTCCTATTAAATTTTTACACCAAATATATTAGCACTCTATCAAACTGAGTGCCAAGTGTCAATATGATTGGGAGTTTGTGCTTGGTATTTCATATGCAGGCGGTGTTTTAGAATTAAAATATGTAATTAAGGCACCACTCAATATTAGTATTACTATTAATATTAAAAGATAAAATACGGCTGAGCCCTGTTCATTTTTAGCAAGGTTTGCTCTCATAACAAAATATTACGACAGGTTAAAAAAAAATGAAAGAGCACTAAATAAATTTAGTGCTCCTCATTTAATAACAGCTAAAATTAGCTTTTTACTTTTTCTTTGCTTTTTTAGCGGGTGCTTTTTTAGCTGGCGCTTTCTTTTTAGGCTTTGTTGCCATGCGAATCACCCCCTTGGCAGGTATGGAGCAATTTAATAATCATCACTGTAGCTGTCCCAACCTGGATTGTCGTCGCTAAACACATCGTCGTCGCTCCACGTGTCGGGTTTTTTCTTTTTCTTGGAGTCTTCGTCGTCACTGTCGGTATCCAAGTCCATATCTAAATCCATTTCATCTCTTACGCTTTCGAACAAATCCCAATCTTCGTCACTTGCATCCAAAGCGGGTTCCCAGTCTGGATCTTTTCTAAGGTTTTTCTTTATTTCAGCTTCTGTTAGCAAACTAATCACCCCCTCCAAAAATGCATGATAAATTTTTCATGTGAAAAGTTTCAAAATATAAGTCCTGTGTAAGTACTTTGGGATTTTTAATATTAAGTAAATGTTTATCTTGTGTTGTCACTTGACCTTTTTACTACTGCAAAAAAAGAGTCTTAAAATACTTAAGATACTAAGTTTATAAACTATGTATCAGAAATGTCAATGCTTAGTATTTATTAGTATGACAACATATAGTGAAATAAGTATTAATTAAGCATAGATAACTATAAATTTGTTATTATATGTTTTGTAATGCGAAAATATTTAACACTATTTTCTTTAATTATTGTTCTTTCTATTTTTGTGCTTTTAGGTTACGTGTACTCCGAAAAAGCACTACTGTCACGTGTAGAAGACTCTGAAAGCAACTTTGATACTATGGCAACAATTGTTGACGAAGCTACCGATGCAGCTTCCCCGTCTCCTATTTCCATTGAGTATTTGAAAACTTTAAATATAAGTAATAATGGATTACAAATTGAGGAACAGGTATCAACTAGTGCTAGCTACAATAGCTATATTGCAAGTTATCAAAGTGATGGTAATAAATTATATGGCCTCTTGACTATTCCAAATACTGAAATGCCAGAAGGAGGTTACAAAGCTGTTGTGTTTGTACATGGTTATATTCCACCATCTCAATATAAGACTACAGAAAAATATGTAGCCTATGTAGACTATTTAGCACGAAATGGCTTTGTGGTGTTTAAAATAGATTTGAGAGGACACGGTGAATCTGAGGGATTAGCAACAGGTACTTATTTCTCTAATGCGTACACAATTGACACAGTTAATGCTGTAGTTGCATTGCAAAAGTACGAAAAAGTAAATGCAGAACAGATTGGGATTTGGGGACACAGTATGGCCGGGAACTTGATTCTGCGAACAATGCTTGTTTCTGACAAGATAAAGGCCGGTGTTATTTGGGCAGGTGCAGTTTATAGCTATGAGGATTTTGCAAAATATAGAATTAGTGATAATAGCTATGTTCCTAGACCCCCCAGCCAACGTGAAAAGTTAGAAGATAGCCCTTCCAGAGAGGATTCTTCCCAAATTCAAGATTTAAGATCTAACCCTGAAAAAATAGACTTCAATGATAATTTTTGGAGTTCGATTTCTTTAACTCAAAACATAAACTATTTGCAAAGGCCTTTACAAATACACCACGCAGTAAATGATTCTGTAGTTAATATTGGTTATTCGCGAGATTTAGCTAAAGTGCTAAGTGCAAACGGGAAAAATTATGAGCTATATGAGTATTATGGTGGCGGGCATAATATAGAATCACCCTATTTTGAAACGGCAATGCAAAGAACAGTTAATTTTTTTAAAGAGAATTTATAGCCTGTTTTGCCGCTTCTAAATTTACATTGTAGTTTAGTGCCTTTTCATACTCACTTTTTGCTTCACTAATTTTTCCTTCGTTTCTATAAATATTTCCACGTACTATATATAGTTCGGAAAATGCGCGATTGTTATTATTTAATATTTCATTTGTTAAAGTAAAAACTCTTTCATAGTCTTGTATTTCATAATAAGCCAGTATAGGCTCAATTTGATACCAAAGTGTTCGTTTTGATATCAAGGTTTCTACTTGTTCAAATTCTTTTATGGCAGCTTCGTATTCTTTTATGTTGTAAAGAGCTACCGATAAGTTAAATCTTGCGTAAGTGTCGTTTTCATTTTGTTCAAGTTGTTGACGTGCCAGTTTTACTGCCTTTTTCCAGGCTTCGTCTTCATTTACATCTTTTTGCAGAATTCCTTTTGCTATTTCTACTTTGTCGTTTGGTACTAATACTAAATATTCGTAGTTAAACATTTTCCATATTTCGTTGAAGTCACCATGTGAGTATTCAAGGTCTTTACCTTGCAAAGAGTCATCTTGTATTAATATACCTTTATCTTCGTCGTAACCTTTTACTACTCTGTAATGTCCTATATCATCATTAGGTTTAAGCCATGTTCTGGTAATTACCGGCATATCATAGGCTACAAACTTTTTAATCATTTCTATATTGCCAGCGGGTCTATGAAAAGTTGCGAAGCCATATTTATTTGCTTCTTTTGCAAGTTCTTCTAATGTAACAGATTTATCATCGTTATCCCCCTGAGGGTTTTGGTAGGGTCTTAACTGCTGCCCAAGCTCTGTTTGCGATTTGTTTATTCCATAAAATGATAGTGCCATTGATAAAGAAGCAGGCCCACAGTTATTGAACGTTTGAAACACGTGGTTAATATTTTTTAATGTTTTTTCCTTTGGAATTATTAGTGTTTTTGCAATTTTACTTTCGTTTTCTTTTTCGGCTTCAGCTGCATTTTTATTCACGGATGTTACAGCAGTATAAGGAGTAGATTGTTTTCTAGAAACACTGTAAAGCGATAAAGAGACAGCAATTGCTAAAACACCTATTATCCAAAAAAGAATAATAGTCTTTACTTTCATTAAGTATATTTTACCAAAGGATTTGTGAAAGTGTTGACAATATTTTAAGTTTTATATATTATTCCAACACCCTAATGAGATTTATCTCATCAGGGTACTTGAAAAAGCCACCTTAGGGTGGCTTTTTCTTTGCAAGAGAATGGTGATAGTTGTTAAAGTATGCTAATCTTTGTTAAATGAAACGCTCCCATATATTCGCAATTTTAATTTTTTTTATACTTCTTGGTGCCCTTTTCTTTTTGAAATATCCAGATCAACAGGATCCAACCACCGTACCCGTTGTTCAGAAGCCTAATGAAACGATAGAAGAACCTGAATCTACAACCTCACCTGAAAGAAATGTCGATATTTTAAGGCGGGCACCCAGGTTTGAAGTTACTTCAAAAAACGTAAGCTATTTTAATGGATCTACAGGATATTTTGTATCTCCAACAGAACCTGGGGACTTTCCAGGTATAGTGATGATTCATGAGTGGTGGGGTTTAAACGATCATATAAAAGATATGGCAGAACAATTGGCTGGACAAGGTTATAAAGTTTTTGCTGTTGATTTATTTGGTACAGTTGCTACAACTCCCGAAGAAGCGCTTGCACAAACCACCGCATTAAACCAAGATATTGCGTTGCAAAATTTACAGGCTGCTAAGGATTATTTACAAAACGAGGGTGCAAGTAAAATTGCTTCATTAGGCTGGTGCTTTGGTGGAGGACAATCTTTACAACTATCTTTAGCTACAAACTTAGATGCAACAGTTATTTACTATGGAAATTTAGTAACTGAGTCTTCAGAACTAGCAAACTTGAACTCTCCTGTACTGGGCATTTTTGGTGCAGAAGATACAACTATTTCTATTGATGATGTTGAAAAGTTTGCAAAAGAGCTTGAATCACTAGAAATCGAAGGCAGTATTAACATTTACCCTAACGTTGGTCATGCTTTTGCTAACCCTACAGGTAACAATTACTCCCAAGAAGAAACGTTAGACGCTTGGAACAAAACTCTTAGCTTTTTAGAAGAAAATCTCAAATAATTTAGCTTGTGGATTCTGCGTAATCAATCATCCATTCAATACCAAACTTATCTTTAAAAGACGCAAAATAGCTACCCCAAAACATTTTTTGAAGCGGCATTTCAATATTTCCACCTTCTGATAGTTGTTCATACAAACGCTCAGTTTCTTCTAGGGAATCTGGAGAAATAGTTATATAGTTGTTATTTCCTTCTATTAGCTGCATCCCATTTGCACTTGAAATATCTGAGGCCATTAGTATTGAGGTATCTCCAATAGGTAACGCTATATGCATTATGCGATTTGCTTCTTCTTCAACTGGTTTGTCTTCACCTTCTGGCATATCACTAAATCTCATAAGGGAAGTAAATTCCCCACCAAATATTTTTTTATAAAAATTAAATGCTTCTTCAGCATTTCCATCAAAATTTAAATATGGATTTAATTGCATAAAGTACTCCTAAATATATAAAGGTCTATCTATATATTCAGTTTAGACTATTTTTAAGAGATTTGTAAGAAGAAACAAGTACTTTTCTTCAATTTCTTACAAATAATTTCTAAACACTTAATAAGTTTTCCTTAATATGCATATATAGTTAAAAATTAGTACTTTGAAAAGTGAATTTACATAGTTGAAAAGAAAGGAATACATATGGGTATATTACTTTGGATAATATTTGGAGCTCTTGTTGGTTGGTTAGCTTCTTTACTATTGGGTACTGATGCGCAGCAAGGACTTGTAGGAAATATAGTTTTAGGGATACTAGGTGCCTTGCTCGGAGGGTTTTTAAGTACCTTCTTAGGTTTACCCGGAATCACAGGATTTAACTTTTACAGCATATTAATTGCTACATTAGGAGCTATGCTTTTAGTTGGATTATCACGTGTTATTAAATTAAAGTAAATGGAGCTTTACCATGAATGAAAAGCAAACGTACGTTGCGACTATGGAACAAAAAATACGAGACCTGCGACAGTCTATAGATGCGTTATCCCAAAGTATGCAAGAAACTTCTGCTGAACTTCAGCAAACCGCACAAAAAAAGTATTCTTTGCTAAAAGAAGATCTAGACGAAATAGAAAAGAAGCTTAACAAAATAGCCGATATCACAGATGACTCTTGGAAAAGTGTTAAAGATGACATTAACGAAATGTGGCAGCGTATAAATAACGAAATGAGTGGTACTAAATTATAAGAAAGGGGTATAAATGGCCAAAAATGTATTAGGAATGTTTAAAAGCGTAGATGAAGTTAATGCTGTATTAAAGACCTTAGAGGTTAATGGTTATACAAAAGATGCTATTTCTGTTGTCACTTCAAAAGACGCTTTAAACTCTGACAAGGTTAAATTTGAGAACAATGTAGTTGAGGGCGTAAAAGATTCTGCTAAAACGGGTGGAGTTATAGGAGGGATACTAGGACTTTTAGTTGGCGTGGGCGCGTTAACTATACCAGGAATAGGTTTACTGTTTGTTTCAGGTCCAATTGCTGCCGCCTTGGGTATAACGGGTGTTGCAGGAGCTACAGCCTCAGGAGCTATTGCTGGTTCTTTAGTAGGTGGTATAGCCGGCGCACTTAAAGAAATAGGTGTAGATGAACAACTAGCGGTTAAGTATGAAGAAGATCTTAAGCAGGGCTACTTAATTGTAGGTGTTACTGCCCGTGATGGTGACACGCAGAGAATTAAAGACGTATTTAGTTCTAACGGTGCAATGCACATTTCAGACTTAGCAATAGAAGTTAATGATTAAGTAAGGAGGTAATAATGAAAGAAAACAACAGTAGTTTAATGGTTTTTGTAGGAGTTATAGCTGTACTTGCTTTACTAATAGGTTGGGTCGCCTTTAATAGAAGTGGAAACGACTTAGTACCTACAGTTGTTGATCAAACCGAAGAAACAGCTCAAGAAGTGTCACAAGAAGCTCAAGAGCTTGAAAACGAAGCAGAAGAAGCTGCAATGGAAGCTGAGCAAGAAATTGACTATGCGGCAACGCGTGCTCAAATAGAAGCGCGCTTAGTTGCAATTCAAGCAGATTTTTTAGCAGATGAAGTAACAGATGAAACAATGCAAGAAATTACAGAACTTCAAGAGGATGTGCAAGCAAGCTATGACACTGCGGAAGGTGTATTTAAGGAGCAGTTGGCGGATATTGATGCAGAACTAGAAGTTTTAGAACAAACCACACGTGAAGATACTGCAGATGCCCTACTTACATTAGAAGGTCTTATAGAGCTAATTAGGCAAGATATTGAAACAGAATCAGCAACTGAGTAGGCATTCCATGCAAACAAATAAAAAAGCACCCCTCAAATAAAGGGGTGTTTTTTGAGAAGTGTGATTGTGGTAGCAGCAAAAACTACCAGCTCCTGTATAATAGTTAAATGAATAAACACCTTATTCTAGTGCAACAAGATGATTCCCTTGCAAAATTTTACAAACGCTTACTGTTAGAAAAAGGCTTTAAGGTAACTTTATTTAAATCGGGTTTGAAGTTTTTGGAAGATATCCATAATTTAGACGCAGACTTAATTATATGCGCATATGAGCTTTCAGATATTGACGGCGAAACTCTATATGCAGAAGTTTATACTTTATATCCTGATATTCCAATTATCATTATTAGTGCTATAAAAGACGAAAGTTTAATTACCAGAATGTTACAACACGACAACTGCGAGTTTATGTTGCATCCAATTGTACCAGCTGAGCTTATGTCTCGCATAAACAAATTTTTACTTCCACAGGAGACAGCGACCAAAGATAATGGGGATTTAGTTGTGGCTGATTTAGTACTAAACGACAATACCAAACGAGCACACCGTGGGGATCGTGAAATAATTTTGACTCCAACTGAGTACCGCTTACTTCAGTACTTAATGGAAAACGCCAACAGAGTTTTAACCCGCGATATGATTTTAAATAGAGTTTGGGCTACTACCGAGGACGTATCCGATAGAATTGTTGACGTATACATAGGGTACTTGCGTGAAAAAATTGATAAAAACTCAGAAATTCCTCTCATTCACACTACACCTGGTTTTGGTTATTCTATTCACGAATAATTTTTTACATTCTTCTTACATAAAATTCATTTTATGCATTTTTTGCTTCGTTATTATTACCGTATGAATAGAAGTATATTTAAAAATTCAAAAGGTACATCACTTGCTTCTTTATTATCTAACGATACTGTTAGAGAATACACTGTATTTAGCCGCGATTTAAACTACGAAGCAGATTTAGTTGATTCTGTACCTAATATAGATATATCAAGATATTTAAGTAGTGAATCGAAAGATGTTTTAAAAAATGCTGGATCAATAACTCTTTCTTATAATGCAAACGCACTTGGAGTGACACACTTGCTACAAGCTTTAATCAGCCATGAAGCAGTAGTTGAAAAGCTAGTTCCTATATATAGGTCAAACTTAAAACTATTGCACTCAATTATTCCTAAGCACGCTGAAAAAGGTGTAGGATTTAATGTTTTTTCCAAAAACAACTCTGTAAATTTATCGGAGGAGGTGGAATTTGTACTTAATAACTCGTTAAGTGAGGCTAGAGATATGGGAAACACAATGCTACAGCCAGAACACATATTTTTAGCATTACTTAAAAGTGGTAATACAAAAGTTTCTAGAATTCTTTGGGAGGCAGACCTAGAACTGACTGATGTATCTTCTAATATAGAAAATGAAAGTCATAAAAACATATGAATTAAAAAAATACTTAGCTGAAATGATAGAGAGACAAAAATTTCCTGCTATAACCGTTTATTTAAACACGCATAGACGCTGGGAAAGTAACGACAAGGCTAGAATACGCTTAAAAAATCTTTTGACTGAAGTACGTGCTAAATTATACGCACGTGGACTTCGTAATCCTGAAATTACTGAATACTTATCCCCTATTGAAGAATTAAGTTCTGCCGAAGATTTTTGGAAAACAACATCGTCTAGCATGCTATTTATTATTTCAGAAAGTACGCAACTAGCGGTAGCTTTGCCACAAAGTACTCCATCTAAGTTTTATTTAGGGGTTTATTTCAACATTAAACATTTAGTACCTTATTTAAGTGAAAGCACGCAGTATTATGTTTTGGCAGTTAGTCCAAAAAAGAACTTTTTGTATGCAGTAGCTGATAGTAGCTATGACTTAATTTCTAGATCCGAAATTTTACCTGCAGAAGTTGATATTGATAAATCAATACAATTTCATGCTACAAAACCTATTGCTGTATCAAGTGGTGCAACGGGTGGTGTAGTGTTTCACGGGCATGGTTCTATAAAAGATGGCACCGATGCTTTACTTCAACGCTATTTAGAACGCTTGGATAACCACGTAAACAAAATTATATCTAACTATGATTTACCTTTGGTGTTAATTTGCACAGACACTATTTTTGCAAAGTATAAAAAAGTTAATAATTATCCACATTTGGTTGAAGCACATGTAAATGGAAATCCTGATACAAAAAGCGATAGAATGAAATTTTTAGGCAAAACTCGTCAGCTAGTAGAAAAAGAATATGTTTCAAAGGAAGAACTTGCTATAGATAAATACAAAAATAATACTGGTGACTCACTTACAGTTTTAACCGATATTTTGAAATCAGCCGCTTTTGGTCGTGTAGATACTTTATTTATTAATAATTTTAATGACACATGGGGCTTGTTTAACGAGTCAACAAGCGCAGCAGTGATTGATAAACGAAAAAGAAGAGAATCCACTGATTTAATGAACATTGCAATAGTTTTAACTTTAAAAAATGGTGGAGAGGTTTATAAAGTAACCGAAGAACAATTAGCTATTTCTAGCGGTATTGCTGCCACACTAAGGTATTAAGCCATGCCAGAAAATCATATAGAAGAACAAGTTAACAAGTTGGTATCTAAAGAAAGTAATCCACTTATGATTGCTAGCACTGTTTTTCCTTTCACTTTATTTCCGGATAGAATTGAAGTTTATAGAAAGAAAATTGTTATTGTAAGAAATTACTTACCGTTACTTAAAACTGAGTTTCCAATTTTAATTAAAGATATAAAAACTGTAACTGTTACAACAGGAGTCTTTTTTGCCACAATAGTTTTTGAAATAGAAGGCTATGAACATAATCCCGAACCTATTTCGTACCTAAAAAGAGGAGAATCTCTTGAACTTAGAAAACTTTTAACAGGATTAACAATAATTTCAAAGCAAGAAATTCCCAATGAGGATATACCAAGAGAACAATTGGTAGAACAGTCTAAGCAATTAGGTTAATTTTATAAGCTTTGCTTAATAAGCCATATTTCTTATTTAAGTCTTACAACAATTTAAATTTGTTTTAATTTGTGTGTATTACTGTTTATAACATAGAGACTAAAATACATTTTGTATAAAGTTTACATATGGAGGTGGGATTATGGTTAGAACTGACGAACAAATTAAAGTTGATATAGTTAATGAGTTAGAGTGGAACTCTTCTGTGGACGCTTCAGATGTGAAAGTAACAGTTGAGAATGGTGAAGCAACGCTTACAGGCACAGTTAACTTTTACTCAATAAGTAAAGCTGCAGAAAGCAGTGCTTTCGCAATTCCAGGAGTAAAAGCTGTTAATAATCAACTTACTGTAAGTTATCCGGATTCAATAGAAATGCCCTCAGATGAAGAAATAAAAAATAGTGCTGATAACGTTATTCTTTGGGACACAGATGTCTATTCCTTTGAAATTGATGTGTCAGTAGACAAAGGTATTGTTACCCTAGAAGGAACTGTAGATGCTTATTGGAAAAAACTTCATGCAGAACGACTTATTACGCCAATAATGGGGGTTATTAGTGTAATAAATAGATTAGCAGTAGTGCCTTCAGCTGACGTTGAAGACAAACTCATTGCTGATGACATTATGTCGGCTATTAACAGATTGCAATCCTCAACTTCAGACGAAATTTATGTAGAAGTAGATGGGGGTCACGTTACTTTATCAGGTACTGTGAGTAGCTGGCTCGAAAAACGCGCAATAGAAAATGCTGCAGAATACACTGCGGGTGTAATAGATGTGAAAAGCTTTTTATCGATAAGTATATAAATTAAAGGAGTTTTTCCAATTCGTTTGCAAGGGCAATATCTTTTTCGGTGATTTTCTGTGCATCATGTGTGTAAACTTCTATAGTTAGTTCATTATAATTATCAAGGCACAAGTTTGGATGATGATTATGCTTTTCAGATATTTCGCATATTTTATTAATTAGTTCTACAGCACTAACAAAGTCAGCGGTTTTCACTTTTCTTGTTAGTTTCTCGTGCTGAACCCATTTATCAGGAAAAGTTTGCATAAATTTATACTACCATATTTCTTGCCCTAAGTTTTTTGGTATAGCTTTACAAAAAATTTCTGCCAGCGTAGTATTTAGATATGCAAGACAACTTAGAACAAAATAATATGCAAAATCAAACAAATTCTCCCCAGCCTGTTTCTCCATCACCTAGTGCCACATCTGAACCAGTAGGTAATACTGTTCAAACAAACACCACCGGTTTAGAACCTAATGTTTTAGCAGCATTGTCATATGCAGTATCTCCTTTATCAGGGTTTGTTGTTCTTCATTTAGAAAAAGAAAACCCATTTGTAAGGTTTCATGCAATGCAGTCTGCAATAATGGGTGTTGTTGGTTTAATGGGAATGTTAGCCTCAGGATTTTTATCTGTAGTTTTTATAGGTGTACTTTTGGGACCTGCTATATTTTTGGCATACATGTATTTTTGGGTGGTTTTAATGTACAAGTCATATAATAATGAAGAGTACGAAATTCCTTATATAGGAAAAATGGCTAGAGATCGTTTACAGAAAATGTAACCTATTTACTGTGCCTTCAATATTATCAATCCAAGACATAAATAAAATAGCTGAGTTGCTAAATTCCGGCGCAATAGGAGTAATGCCTACAGATACTATATATGGACTACACTGTAAGGCTTTAAGCAAAGACCTAACTGATAAAATTTACGAAATTAAAAAACGCCCTGCATCAAGTCCCTGTATAACCCTAATTTCAAGCATTAAAGACTTGGATATTTTTAATTTAAATATAGGTGACTACGAAAAATCCTTAATAAGCAAATACTGGCCTGGCCCTAACACCCTAATTTTTAGTACAGCCAATGGAATCACACGATCTTTTCGATTACCGAATAAAGAATATTTGCTTAAAGTACTAAGTTTAACGGGTCCTTTAGTTTCTACTAGTGCAAACGTACATAAAAAACCTTACGCAAAAAGTATAACAGAAGCTCAGGATTATTTTGGTGAAAAAGTAGATTTTTATGTAGATGCGGGTTACATAGAGGGAAAAGCCTCTAATGTGTATAAAGTAGAAAACGGTACCTTAATAAAAATTCGCTAGTCTAAAAACTTTTCGTACAGTACGTAATCCTGTCCTAAGAAATGCTTTTTTAATATAACTGCCGAGTTGTAACCTTGCTTTATATAAAATTTGTTAGCTTGCCAATCTTTCTGTGTTAAAAGCCAAGTCTTTATACCCTCATGATCTTTAGTCCATTCTTCTACGTGTTTAATTAATTTAGTGCCAATGCCCATATTTCTAAATGCATCAGCTACTATTAGTGTATCTATGTAGCAACTTCCGGCTTCAAATTTTCCATATATTATACCTGTAGTGATTTCTTCTACTACGGCACAAAACTTGTAATCAATAAGTTTCCAATCTTTTACCTTGCCCCAATTTTTAACATCAAACTTATCCCATTCTATTTTTTCAAATTTCTGAATCTCTTCTAACCTGCCCGGAATTATCTGGATATGCTGCATGTGAAAATTATAACGTTTCTAAAGGTTATACCATAGCTGTTTAGAGGTTTATTTTAAATCTAACGTAATAATTGAATTTGTATTATCTTTATTATTTAAAACTTTTGCTTCAAAGCAGGTTCCCGGCGATATTAAGCCGTAGTTTGAATACTTAGACCCGTTTTTAGCATATAGATATGTTGTTGAACCATTTTCGTCAACACTCACGACAACCCCGCCGTTGTGTAATGAGTGAGTTTGATGTATATGCCCTTTAAATACTTTTATTTCCGAGGATTCGTTAACTGAAATGTCCTTTTCGGGTATCATTAATTTCCAACCAATTTCTAAATTTTGTGGGTTGCTTAGTAATGTAGGATATTTTGATTTATTTAGTTTAATTATTTCCCCTACTCTGGAGCTATCACTTAACTCTTTTGTAGCTATTGACAGTATTGATTCTCCTGGAGTAACTGTATGTTCTTTGTATGGATAATCGAAAACACCATAGTCGCACTCACTTTTATTTGGAAGGATTACTATCTGTTGTACTGAATTTTTTACATAGTCATTATTGCTTTTATATAGATATAGAGTGATGAAAGTAGCTAATATTACTACTATAAAAATGTTTAAAAACTCTTTTACGCTTTTTTTCACTTACTGCTCCTTAGAATTTTGTTTATGCTAGTTAAATTATAACAGGGAGATATATAGTAGTTGTAACACTACTAAAAAAATGGCAGGGTTTGGGTTTTTGTAAATCCAAACTCTGCCAAAGTCAGTTACTTTTGTACGATTTTTCGCTGAAGATGTTCTGTGGTTAACCCTCCGGCATCATATGCGTGACGGAAGTACCAAATTTCAGTGGCCGTTTCAGCTGCTAATGCCTCACCAGAACATGCATCTACCTTTTTATCATTTAGGTAAACAAAGGTTAGGCATCCATATGACGTGGAAGTTCCCCAAAATTTGAATTCAACTGAAAATCCCGCTACGCTGAATTCGTCTCCAATGTCTTCCCAGCCGTCCTCCCCAATAGTCTCTTCGTTAACAACATAAACTGTTGTAACTTCTGATGTTGGTTGCGGGCCACAGGCAATCAGTAACACTGCTGTCAGCAAAAGACCCAAAAGCGCGTGGAATAACGTTGTTTTATTGATCATTTTGATCTCCTTATGTGTGATATTTAGGTGTAAATATTATAGGTTAATACAGTCTTCAGGTCAACACTATGGGGTATTGCGAATGAATACCTTTGGCTTGCTATACTTAGCTTATGATTCTTTTATACATTTGGGTAGCGATTTGCTTAATTTTATTTTTTTTGTCTATTAAAAAGGTTCGTTCCAACAAAAAAGGTTGCGATTTTATTTACCGTTGGGGGTTTTTTATAGGTGCCTTTGTTTGGGAAGATTTACTTGTATTTAGTCTTTTTCATATTGGTATTTCTATAGTCACTATTATTTTTGGGGACTTTAAACTTTGGTTGTTGTTTTTTGTGGTTTTTTGGTTGGTACGTAGTGCTGGTGAAACTTTGTATTACTTTTTACAACAGTTTATTCAACCAAAGCATCACCCTCACTATATAAATGCTCATTTTGAAAGTTTAAGGAATATTTTTGGAAACATTTCAGAGCAGAAGGTATTTATAATTTTACAAGTGACTATGCAAGTAGTTTTGGTTGTATCTATTGTGCTGCTTTTTTTACTACTACAAAGCTGGTCAAGTATTAGTTTGCCGCTTAGTTAAATTACGTTTTTAATAACTTTCTCTTCCATTTCGTATAAATCTTTAGTAGAACGTGCAGACAGCACAGTTAATCCAAACAATCCTGTTACTATGCCTGAAATTGCCGTTAAAGTTAATGTTAGCTTTTTTACATAGTTAAGCCCTACAATTTTATGCTGCAAGTTTATTACTTTTGCGTCATTACCCCAGGAATCTTTAGTTAGTGTATATACTGAGAAAACATCATTTTTTTCAACTACAAAATCTCTTTTTTCTATATCTTTATATGTTACTTCCGGGTGCTGCCAATTTCCTAAACTAGTGTGTTCTACAAAATCTAAATTGAATCCCGTGTATTGTTTTAGTTCTTCCAGGTCAGTGTTGTTAAAATAGCGCGCCATCATTAAAGCACCCATTGCGGGACCTTCTCCTTCACTTGTTATAATTGGACTTACAGCAAAAATAAATGTTCCTTGAGTTGTACTTAAAAACCCTGTTTGCTGTTTTCCAGAGCTAATTATTTCTTGAATGTTGATTCTATTATTGTTGGTGGTGTAATTAAAAACTTCTGCTGGTATTGATGTATCGCCTATTCCGCCTAAGCTTCTAGCCTTTTTATAAACTATGTTGCCGTTGCGATCAAAAAATAAAATCATATTAAGGTTTGCACTTTGAAATGTTTCATCAACTAAGTTTGCTTCTATATACGAATTGTTTAAGTCTTGCACAAATTGATAAGAATCGTCCCATTGAGACCAGTCTGCGTTTAGGCGTGCTATTGTTTCAGTTCTACGTGAGAACGCCGTTTTTACTGTTTCAATTTCGCTTTGAAGCATTGAGCGATTAAAGTCTTTAATAAATTTTGTAGTTACTTTACTAAATGAAAAGTAAGTAAAAGTGGAAAATACTGCCAGCAGAAATAGAAATGTTACGACTTTAGTAGCTTTTACCATCATTGCTTAATGATATTCTCTGTAAATATCCTTTACAATAGGATTTTAATGATAAGTAAGCCTAATTAAAAATAAACCATATTATTGCTAAAAGTAAAACAATAATTAATCCTATAGCTCTTCCTACAAAAAATTTTCTTGGAGTCATTAAATAAGTCTATCACACTGTAAAAAATTCTATTGTGGTTCAGTTTATTTCAGTTAACGTACTCCTATGTTGTAAATACCAGGCTATAGTTTCGGGATTAGTTAAAACATACACTTCTTTATACCCTATAATAGTTGAATTTATAAATATTGATAACAGCATAAGTAACTTAAAAAGTAATATTTTTTTACTATTTCTTAGTGACACACACAAAGGTATATATAAAAAAGGCAATAAATCTAATGTATATCTTGGTCCTAGCTGATCAGCCCCCGGCCAATAGTAACTCAACAATACAACTAAAATCAAAAACGAAGTTGTTAAGGCCTCTTTCACATATTTATCTGAAATTTTAGTTTTAAAAACGTATAAAAATGGCAAAGATACAAGAAAAAAATTAATATTTAAGCCAAGTACTCCCCTACCAATTGTTGTTAAAAAGTAAGTTGCAAAATTTTTAGGTACATTACTTATATGAAACAAGGTGTGGTAAACTGGCTCATTGTAGTATTGCTCAAGCAACGGGAAATAAATATTATCAGCAAGGTATATATAACCGCTCTCAGCAACATTACCAAATCTAGCAACATTGAAGCCAGTTAGTAGTAATACTGTTAAACCAACAGGTAGTGTTAGTTTTAATACATTGGCAATTTTTTTGCTAAAGTCTGATTTACTATTAATTTCAGAATAAATAAAGAAAATTATTCCTAACCCCGTTGTTATGCGTGTTGCTGTTGCTACAGCTACGAGTAAACCAATTAAAAAAAGTCGTCTTTTATCTAAATATTCATATATGGCTAACAAGGAAAAAAGCACAGTTGTTGAGTGGGCTATTGCCCAACCAGTAGGTGTTGTTAATACGTTTATATACGTACTAGCAAATATTAAAGTAGCAGCAAGTAGAATAGATTTAGTTTTAGAAGCCTTTAGTTTAGTTGCTATTTTATAGGCAAAAACAAAGCTTAAGAAAATTGAAACAGTATTTAAAATATTTTGCGAGTAATAGTATTTGCTACCCAGAAGTACCACCATGGGTAGTAATAACACAGAAGGTGCAGGCCCTAAAGTCCAATAGCACTTACCATTTTTAATTACTGAATCAACACCGCAGTGCGCCATAGGAATATCTAGTTTTCCGTTTAACCAGGCTGCAGTTTGGTTTACATATTCGTTATGCCCAGAAATAATAAGATGCATTCCAAAAAAGAAGGTAAATAGCAATAAAATTAACATTTTTAATCTTGTGCTGTCGTCAACACTGTAATTTACAATATGATTATTCCACTTTTTTAGGATACCAATCGCATAGTTTATTATAGTAGTGTTTTCCCTTATTTTCATTTACGAAAAAATTATAACAGAGTACTAAATAGAAACACGATAGGGCTGCTTGAAAAATTTTATTTATTTTTCAAAAAATACTGGTAGCATTAAAATGTGCAATCAATAGCAACAATATCAAACAATGACTCCTTAAAAGATGTAAAAAAGGTAGGTATTATTTATAGCGATGTTAAGCGAGAATATTTTCCTACTGAAGAACAGTACCTTACAGAAAAAGATGCACATGAAGATGCAGAATTAGTAGCTGCGCGACTCACAACACTTGGTTTTAAAGTAATGTTATACCCTGGAAATGATTCACTAATTGAGAATTTAAAAAAAGGCAAACCCGATGTTGTTTTTAACCTAGTAGATTCTATAAAAGGCAATGAGTACCTTTCTTCAACTATTCCGGGAATTTTAGATACAATGGATCTGCCCTATGTTGGTGCAGGTCTTTTAGGACTAGCTTTGTGTTACAACAAGTTTTTAATGCGGAAGTTGCTTAGAAACGCAGGAATTCCTGTTCCTAATTTTCAGCTGTTTAATACTCCAAGTAATGCTTTAGATGTTGAACTAAGATTTCCCGTTATTTCAAAACTAAACGAAATACACGGTGGTGTTGAAATTGGTTACGATGCAATTTCTGAAGATGAAAAACACCTTAGAGAAAGAGTTAAGTTTCTTATTTCTACATACAATCAGCCCGTGCTTATTGAGGAATTTATTTCTGGAGATGAAATAACGGTTATGTGCCTTGAAGGTGCCAACACAAAAATTTACATGGCAAAAAAAGCTTTTAAAAATGCAGAAAATAAATATGCTATGGCAACGTTTGAAGATCAATGGCTTGATGTAGGCACTGACAAGTCAAACTGGGCATATACTTACGAAAAGTATGAAGACGACAAACTTAAAGATTTAGCAAAAAAGGCTTTTGAGCTTTCAAAAATGGAAGGTTACGGAAAATTTGATGTGCGCATTGATAGTTCTGGAAGACATTATTTTATTGACTTTAATGCTAATCCGGCTTTTGGCCCAAAAGAGTTAAATACAGCAATGGGGTTGATTATTGAGGAATTACACGGTGTTCCCTTTTCTGATATTTTGATGAGATTAATAAGAAGCGGTTTGAGTGACGCTTTTGAGCAAAATGGTGGAAAACTAGTTTGAGGTAAGTTTGATATGTACTAACAGAGCTTAGTGCTATAATCAAATTGTCATGGCAACTTATCAAACATATTTAACTAACGATTACACTGGAGAAACCATTCTCATAAAATCTAATGACAAATTTATCTTTGATGAAAAAGTAAGAAAAAGGCAAAGGATTTGGGAAGAACAGCATATAAAGTATGAGAACCTAAGAGCCAAAGAAAAATCCCAGAATGAAGCATTGAATTCAACAAAATTAGCACAAGAAGAAATTAACTCTTACAAAACAATTTTGAAATACACGCTAGATAGAAATGACAAAATTGATTGGGAAAGTATAAAAAACAATAAGATCTTCAAAAGTTATGCCCCATCTGAAAAGCCAATAAAAGAAGAATTTCTTATTGGTGTTCCTAAAAAAAGCTTTATAGAATTTGTACCCATATTTAAAGAAAAACGAATAAATGCAGAAATAAAAGCAGAAGAGAGTTTTGCCGTTGCAGAAGAAGAATGGGGAAAAATAGAAGAGCGCCGTAAAGAAGTTTATGAAAAAGAGAAAGCGGATTTTGAATTACAACAAAAGGCTTTTAACGAAGAAATAGATGCAAAAAGGGCTAGCTATGAAAAAGGCGAAAGAGATGGTGTAGTTCATTATATAGAAACTGTCCTAGATAGATCGGAGTATCCTGAAACGCTCAATTTATCTTCTGAAGTTTCGTACGAATCAAACTCTAAACTGCTTCTTATAGAAATGTCATTACCTTATACAGAAGAGGTTCCTTATATCAAAGAGTTTAAATATATTAGATCTAGAGATTCCATAGAAGAAGTCAAAATGGGTATTAAAGAATTCGAACAGTTTTACAATGAAGTTATATATCAAATTCTGTTACGTACAATTCATGAGGTTTTCGAATCAGACTATAATAATCATGTTGAAACAATAGTAATAAATGGATGGGTAGAAGGAATAGATTCTAAAACTGGAAATAAATTCAATAACTGTATAGCAAGCTTACAGGTAAATCGTGAAGAATTTGGTGACATAAATTTAATAAATGTTGCACCTACTGACTGCTTCAAACACTTAAAAGGTATAACTGCTGGGTCTTTATCAAAATTGGCACCAGTAAAACCAATAATGCAACTGAATACAGAAGATAACAGGATTATTCAGGCATCGAGTGTAATTGAAGGGTTAGACGAAACTGTAAATCTTGCAATAATGGACTGGCAAGAATTTGAAGTACTTGTAAGAGATTTAGTTCAAAAAATGTTTTCTACAGATACATGTAGGGTCGAAGTTACAAGAGCCTCTCGTGATGCAGGTGTTGATGCTATAGCTTTTGATCAAGATCCAATTAGGGGAGGAAAATACGTTATTCAAGCAAAGAGATATAACAATTTGGTTCCAGTTAGTGCTGTGAGAGATTTGTATGGAACTATGCTTAACGAAGGTGCTGTAAAGGGCATATTAGTAACTACAAGCTATTATGGTAAAGATTCTCTTGAATTTGCAAAAGACAAGCCACTTAAACTTATTAACGGTGAGGAACTTATTTATCTTTTTAATAAGTATGGATATAAAGTTAGAATTGAACTTAACAAAAAGCAGAGGGCAGCATCTTCTGTAACTTATTGACTCATTTAAGCTTATTTAGCAAAAAATGCTATATTTTTCCTAAAGTAACACCTTTACAACACATATCACACATACAAAAGCAAAAAAAAGGAGAGTAACATGTCAAAGGGTTTTAATGTTTTCGATTCCTCGGGTAACCCTATTGGGCAAATAGCCAATGGGCATTTTGATGGGTTTAACAGCGGGGTTTCACACGTTGGAAATGTGTTTAACTCAAGCGGTTCCCAAATTGGGGCTGTTGATGCAGTAACCGGATCGTTTAAACCAAATTCAGGGTTTTCAATTGATGGGGGCGAAGCTTTAGGAGGGACTTTTATATGGATTGTTCTCGCTGCCATTTTTTTAACCTTTGTATTGGGCGTATTAGTTAGCCCATTTGCCTTAGCAATTCTTGCTTTAATGGCATACAAAGAAAAAAACCGGCGCTTGGCTTCTATTTTTTTGGGAGCCAGCATTGCGGTTATGGCATTTGTTAGTGGAATTGGGCTAACTACCATGACTAACGATTGGGAGCTGCTATTTAGGTTTAACTACATCAACCTGGGACCAAGTTTTAAGATAAATGCCTGGGTACTAAACCTTGTATACGTATACTTTGTGAGTATGTTTGTTGGCCTAACACTCGTATTCAGAAATCTTTTACGCATAAAGTCTTCTGAAGTGCCAAAAAAGTATGCAACGGTAGAGTCTTGGATAAGGTGGTTAATTATTCCATTTGCCGGGTTCGTTTTACTTTTGAGTATTTACATAGCAGAAGATTGCTTAATTTTTTACTTTTATACTCGAGGTTTGTGCGAACCAAATATCTCAGGTGTTTGGGGTCTTTTTGCGCACTTTATTTGTTAAGAATAACTGTATATGCCGGTATCATGTATTTATTATGTGATGTCGGCATTTTTCTAATCAATTCCCCCCTTTTTGTGGGCATCTTTAAGCAGCTTACTAGCTTTAATACGTGCTTCTACTACGTCGTTGTGAATAGTTTCGCTTCTTCTTTTGTTTTCCTGTAATGTTTCTCTGTCCATGCCCACTGTAGCCACTTTTATTTTTAGTCTTGAAACATGTTTCCAGTATTCTTCTGCATCCTCAAAGTTATAGTAAGAATCAATTTCTCCGTAATGAAACCACGTGCCAAAGTTGTGCCTTGTATTATTTCGCAAATCTTTCCAAACAGCGGCTAACTCGGCATCTTTGCCTGTTTTATCTTCTTTACCTAAGTCTTGCCTTTGATAAGCTGCAAGCGATTCGCATAAGGATTCTACTGTTTTTATGCCTTTAGCATAAGATTTGTAGTCAATCATTTGGGGGAGTCCTCTAAACTCAATTACACCATCTTCTCTTACTTTAAATGGAAAACCCATAGGTGAAAAAACATCTTCTTCATACAAAGGCTTTCGGGCTTCTTCAGGGGGTTCGTCTGAATCCCAAGGATTAATTTCAATTCCAAAAAGATTAGAAGTTCGTATAATTTGATCCAGCATGAAAAAATCTTGGTCAAAACGCTCAAAACCTCCAAAATTCAAGTGAATGGCAATTTCTTGATTTGGTTTTATCATTCCCATTTCGATAAGTTCTAAGGTTGCTTTTAGTTGTTCGTGTGCTGAAGGGGATTTTGGTAAAGGTATTTCTCTTAACATATCTAGCATTATTGGGTAACCTATATCTTGCAATGTATCTATTTGAGCTACCTGCTCTTTTAGCGCTTTTTTACTCGATAAATCTGTTGGTACAACTTCTAACTCTAAACCAGATGTTAGTGTGCCGTATTGATGTTTTTCTGCTTTTTCAAGTTCTTTATTTATTCCCTCTACAAAAAAACCTGTAAGCTCTTGAATAATTACTTCTCTACCATCATTTTCTATTATGTCATTAATTAGTTTGTTTGAATCTTTTCCTTCGGCTAATTGCGTATAGTATTCGCCGTAGTATTCTTTTAAAAAGTCGTCTTTCCACTTGCCTTGTGTTAGTTCAGAAACAATGAATAGTGTTGCTAAATCTAATTCTTCTGCTATCTGACTCTCAGAAGCCTCTATTGGAAATTGTAGTTCTCTTCCAATTAAGCTCTCTAAGTCGGCGCTTCTATACTCAAGAAAATATTCCCTTCTTTCAAACGCATCTTTTGTAGCTTTTGGGTAGTACTCTCCCGCTCGTTGCACTGTATTTTTACCATCGTCATTTGCCAAATCCTTTTCTATTAATTCTTGAATTGCTTCTGGTGGAATAAATTGTTCTCCGCTCATTGTTATATTATACAGTTTTCCCTAAACAATATAGTAGCGTGTTTTGAAATATTGACTTCAACTTTTTTAGGAATATTATATGAACATGCATTCATATAGTTGCTGCAAACCTAGTACTGAAGAGTCCAAATATGTAAGCAGTCTTTCTAATATCTTAAAATTAGTTTCTGAAGAAAGCCGTCTAAAAATTTTATGCATTTTAAGACAAGGTTCCCATTGTGTTTATGAAATTATGAAACACCTTGATATGTCACAAAGCCTTATTTCACACCATCTAAAAGACTTAAAAGAAATGGGTATTTTGCAAGATGAAAAACGTGGTGTTCGCGTGTATTACTCTTATACAGAAAAAGGTAAAACAATCACAGATTTATTATTTCAAATTCCCACGGAGATAAATTTATGAAGATACAAGTGTTAGGTACGGGGTGCCCTACCTGCAAAAAACTTTATGAAATAGTGCAAAAAGTAGTTCAGAACGAAAAATTAGAAGCAGAAATTGAATACATTACTGGTACTGAGGGTATGCAGAAAATTATTGAACTGAATCAAATGAGTAGTCCGGTCTTAGTGGTAGATAAAAAAGTAGCACTGGTTGGTTTTATATCTGACCTAAACAAGATTAAACAAAAAATTTTAGATACACAGGAAAAATAATTGTATGGAGATTTTTGCCTCAGTCCAAACCTTTGCGAACAGTGTGACTTATGATTGGTTCTCTATTTCACAAGATTCTTACTGGGGAGATACAGTAAACTTTTTTATTTACGATGTCATAAAAATTGGCTTACTTCTTATTGTTATCAACTACATTATGGCAATTACGCGTTATTACTTTCCTATGGAAAAGGTTCGAGATATTCTAACTAAAAGAAATTGGTATGGTTTAGACTACCTACTTGCAGCAGTGTTAGGTGTTATAACACCGTTTTGTTCATGTTCTTCTATACCGCTTTTTATAGGATTTCTATCTGCAGGTATTCCATTAGGCATTACTTTTGCTTTTCTCATTAGCTCTCCCCTAGTTAATGAAGCCTCTCTTTATTTGTTTCCGGCAATATTTGGCTTAAAAGTTACTATTTTATATAACGTTGTAGGAATAATTATCGCAGTTATGGGAGGAATGCTAATTCATAAGCTTAAAATGGAGAAATATGTTCAACCAGAATTTCTAAAGTTTAAATCTAAAGCTCAAGTTGAGGCTACATATAATGGTCAAAAAGTTCCCCTTAAGAATCTACTAAAGTATTGGGCAAGCGAAGCCGCCGGTATAACTAAAAAAATCTTTCCATATGTTTTACTAGGTGTTGGTATTGGGGCTTTAATTCATGGATTTGTTCCCGAAGATTTAGTTACAAAATATTTATCTCTTAAAGAGTGGTGGGTTGTACCAGGCGTTGTATTTTTAGGGGCGCCACTTTATGCTAATTCTATAGGGATTATTCCCATAGTTGAGGTTTTAGTAGGCAAAGGAATACCAATGGGATCAGCACTAGCCTTTATGACTGCAACTGTGACTATATCCATTCCAGAAGGCTTAATGCTAGCAAAATTGATGAAAAAACAACTACTTTTTACCTTTTTCGGTATAACTATTGTGGGAATTATCTTTATGGGATACTTATTTAATTGGATTTTATAAAGCTCTATTTAGCTTTTTATTGGAGGTAAAGTATGAAAGTATTAAAATTTGGAGCTGTATGGTGTTCAGGTTGTTTAGTTATGAAGCCAAGGTGGGCTGAAATTGAAAAAGAACATTCATGGCTAAAAACTGAAATGTACGATTACGATGATAACAGAGAAATGGTAGAAAAACACAAGATTGATGAAAACCTTCCTACCTTTGTTTTTCTTGATAAGAATGAAAACGAGTTTTTAAGACTTCAAGGCGAAATAGAAAAAAGCAAACTTGTTGAAATAATTTTAGAAAACAAGGATAAATAAAACAATGCTTAAAAAACTGTCTAAAATTTCATTTGGGTTAATACTTTTTCTTTTATTAGCTAAACCTGCCTTTGCCCAAGAAAAAGTAGTTAATATTTATTTCTTTTGGGGAGACGGTTGCCCCCATTGTGCTAACGAAAAGCCCTTCTTAGAAGAGTTAGAAAAAAAGTATCCCGAAGTTAAAGTTAATGACTTTGAAACTTGGGGAAGCAGCGAAAACAGGAAGTTACTTATTGAAGTAGGAAACAACCTGGGTATAAAAGTTTCTGGAGTACCTTTTACTGTTGTTGGAGAAAAGCATTTTACAGGGTGGTTAAGTGAAGAAACCACAGGAAAAGATATTGAAAATGCTGTTCAACTTGCTTTAGCAAATGATAGCCGAGATATTGTGGATGAAATTTTAGCTTCTGTTCACACACCTCCTGACAGTCCTACACAACCAGTGCCGGATAAAGTTCAACCTGATGCTATACCCGCAGAGCTTAACCTACCCATTATAGGAAAAGTAAACCCTAAAAACTTATCTTTACCTGTTTTAACAGTTGTTCTTGGTGGGTTAGATGGTTTTAATCCTTGTGCTATGTGGACGCTTCTATTCTTAATTAGTTTGCTTTTAGGTATGAAAGACAAAAAAAGACGTTGGATTTTAGGTACAGCATTTATTGTTGCTTCTGCGTTTGTTTACTTTTTATTCATGGCTGCTTGGTTAAACTTACTTTTGTTTATTGGGTTTATAGTTTGGGTACGAATACTAATTGGTATAGTAGCAATAGGTGGAGGTGGCTATAATCTTAAAGAATTTTTTACAAATAAAGATAGTGGTTGTAAAGTTACTGGCGGTGAAAAAAGGAAATTAGTTTTTGAGAAGTTAAAAAATATCACACACCAAAAACAATTTTTTATAGCTTTAGGTGGAATTATTCTTTTGGCGTTTGCAGTTAACTTAGTAGAATTAATATGTTCGGCGGGATTACCTGTAGTTTTTACTCAAATACTCACACTAAGTAATTTAGCTCAGTGGCAATACTATGCTTACATGCTTTTATATATTTTAGTATTTATGTTAGATGACTTATTCGTTTTTTTTACAGCAATGATAACCTTAGAAATGACGGGTATAAGTACTAAATATAGTCGTGTTTCGCATTTAATAGGGGGTATTCTTATGCTTATTGTGGGGTTACTGCTTATATTTAAACCTGAGTTGTTGATGTTTGGTTAACAATTTAAGCTTTAGGTGGTTCCTCTCCACCTTACTACCTCACTAAAATCCTTTTACTAAAGTTGAGGTAGAAGCTATATCCCAACCTACTAAGTCGTTGCCAAATTTTCTTTTTAGTCCATCAGAAGCATTGTGAAAGTAGACATCATGCGATTCTTTTGTACCATCGCTTTCATAGGCAAACCCAATACCATTTTGATCTTTGCTTACTTTTCTAATGTATAGTTGAACATATCTCTCGTCTTTAGCCCATTCGTTTGCAACTTCAATAAGGTCTTTTTCGCCAACTCTTTCATGAAACTTCCAAATACCCATTATTAAGCTTTTATTTTTTTCCATACTTACTCACCTCCTAAAAAACAAAAATTCCGTGGTTTTCCACGGATTTCTTTTATACTAAATTATTAACTTGAACGACATATGTCGCCCTAGAAACTAAAAGAAAAGGAATGGAAAGGAACCATTAGTATTATACTACAAAGTGTTTAACCGGTAAATGTGCTATGGGATATTGCTGTGGGGTCTGATGCTAAAGATTTACTTGAGGAAGTAATTGAAAAACTAAGTAAAGAGATACAAGATAGTAAGAGTTTGTTTAGGTAAAACTACACAATAACAAAATTGTCTTTATCCATATTTCCCTCAAGCATGTTAATTATTCCATTTGCAATATGATAGCCTAGGTTTACTGGCACGGCATTGCCAATTTGTTTATATTTTGATGTTATTCCCCCTTCAAATACCCAGTCGTCAGGAAAGGTCTGTATTCTTGCATATTCTCTGACTGTAAATGGTCTAGTTTCTTCTGGATGACATCTTTCGGTTTGCTTTTGTGATGGACTTGTAGTTAATGTTAGAGAGGGCTCATCCCAGGACATACGCCTAGCCATACCTGTTCTACCTCCTGTGTGATAATAGCTTGCTCCCATATAAGATTTTTGAAGTTCTTCTGGTAAGTCTTTCCAATAACCACCTTGAGGAATTAGATTCATTATTTTTTCTTTTTCTTTTGAATATGTTTGACCTTCAGATTCTGGTACATTTTGCAATGCTTCTCGCAAAGTTACAATATAATTTTTTTCTTTGGGAAACAAAATGGGAATATTTAGATTTTTGCGCACTCCAATAATTATTATACGTTCTCTTTTTTGAGGTACATCAAAATACTGAGCTTTTAATATTTTATACGCCACTTTATAGCCAAGATTTTCTAAAGTATGTAACATGGTTTTTAATGTTCTGCCTTCATCATGGGTTTCTAAACCCCTTACATTTTCTGCAACTGCAATTTTAGGTTTAATCGCATCAACTGCACGCGCAAATTCAAAAAATAAAGTACCTCTTGTTTCTCCAAAACCTTGTCTTTTTCCAGCATAACTAAACGATTGGCATGGAAATCCCCCTTCTACAATATCAGCCTTAATGCCCGTATAATCAACTGTTCTTATGTCTCTACCGTCTATATTCCACTTGGGTTTATTTTTCTTTAATGTTGCTACGCAAAATTTATCATTTTCAATTAACAATGCATGTTGCAAACCTGCATTATGAAACCCTAATGCTGTACCACCAGCACCAGCAAACAACTCAACAACCTTATAGTTATAAGTTTTTTTATTTTTATATATTTTAAAGTGGTTTTTTGAAGTATCGCCGTTTAATTTACTTTGTATTCGCTCTATTTCTTCGGTATCAAAAACTCTGTAATTTAACTCATTTCTTTTTGATTTTATAAGGCCTTTTTTGTCCCATCTTCTTAATGTATCTGTTGATATTCCTAACTCTTGCGAAGCTTCTTGAATAGTTTTAAGATTGGGCATACATATTAGTATATGATACCCTTTGCATTATGCAATGGTTACTTAAGGTGGCAGTTCTGTTAAACTATACTCATGAGTAAAATTGAAACCCTTTTAGAATTTACAAAATTTTGTAATCAGTTTCAGCAAACAAAAAGAATGATTCGTGTCGTAGGTGAAAATCGCAAAGAAAACGACGCCGAACACAGTTTTCAAGTTGCTTTAACCTGTTGGTTTTTAGTTTCAGAATACAATTTAAATTTAGATTTAACTAAAGTTTTGAAATACGCTATTGTTCATGATTTACCAGAGGCAATCACGGGAGACTATTACTTTGAAATAAACGAAAAAATAAAAAAAGAAAAGGATGAAGCTGAAAAAAAAGCAATTACTCAAATTAGTGAGCAATTTCCAAACTTTAAAGAATTAGTAACTTTGTTGCATGACTATAATGAAAAGGCTGACGCTGAAGCCAGGTTTGTTAATGCTACAGAAAAACTTATCCCAGTTATAAATATTTACCTCGATAACGGTATAACTTGGCGCGAAGAAGGTATGACTTGGGAAGTTTTAGTTCCTAATAAGGACAAAAAAATATCATTATCTAAGTTACCCGCTGAAATTTGGGAAGAGTTTAAACCTATTATCGAAGATTCTAAGTTGTTACCAAGGAGTTAATTTATAAAAGATGCTTTGGCGAGTATGTGGGTGCACAACAGTGTTAGTCATTGAGATATAATTTATATATGGATGGAAGCTTTGGGATTATATTTTTTGAAAAAAGCAAAAAGGTTTTATTAGTAAAAAGACGGGATATTCCTATATGGGTATTACCCGGCGGTCGTATTGAAACTGGTGAAACACCTGAGCAGGCAGTGGTGCGCGAAGTGTTTGAAGAAACAGGGTTTAATGTTTTATTAGTAAAAAAAGTTGGTGAGTATTTTTATTCACAGAAAAGTAAAATTAACCACACTTTCATTTGCGAGATTATAAGTGGTGAGAAAACTTTATCAAACGAAAGTAAAGCTATTGAACAGTTTGAAGTGAAAAATTTACCTAATATGATTTCACCGCATATTTCGATTTATATAAAAGATGCGTTGAATAACGAGGAAAGTATTATTAAAAAGGAGATGTATGGTTATGCAGTGTCATTTTGGCTAAAAGGATTACTACACCCATGGGCATTGTTTAAGTACTTGCTAACTAGGGTTGGGATTCATTGGAATACGTGATGCTAGTTATTTTTTTTTGAAAAACTTACAATGATAAATCCGATTCCTGACAAAATAGAAGCGATATCGTAGGTTAATATTTTTGTATCATCGATAATGTTTAGAATTCCATTCATAAATAATAGAACTCCTATGATAATTAAAGTAATTTTTGCTGTTTTATGCATATATTTATTGTATCAAAAGTAGTTGACGTATTTTGGGGAAAGCTAATGTTTTGGATATTATTCTATATGTGTGGTCTTCAGGGGGTTGCGCATAGTGTAGAGATTAAAACCTTCATATAGAGTTTACATAACAGTTCTAATTATTCTTCTACTACATCTCTAACTTTACTTACAGGCGCTTTGAAAACAATCCCATCAAAGTTGTCAAAATGGCGTTTTCCGCACTCAATCTTTAGTTGTTCGGTTTCGCGCAATTCCTCATTTTCGGACTTAGTTTCTGCTACAAAATACAGCTTTTTATCACCTTCAAATACTAATGCCCAATCGGGGTTATATGTACCTACAGGCGTATCTATTTTAAACCACGCAGGAAGTTTAATGTAAAAAGATATGTCTTCTCTGCTATCCAACTCTTGGGCAAACTTATTTTCTACTTCAGAGTCCCAGATGACATGGTCGTATAAAGTTTTTCCTTCATTTTGAACTTTATACATATTCTTCAAGTATGACTCAATCTCTTCAGATTCAAATAGCACCATTTTGTATTCCTCGCCGGAGATTTTTTCGTATTTAATTCCATCAACGGAAAGCTTACCAAGTACTTTATTTATTATTTTGGTGACATCATCCAAGAACAGCTGGGGGTTTATTAAAAAGTCATCCAGTCTTTCAGACTTCTCCAAAATAGTCGCAATTGTACTACGTGTTAAACCCGTGCGGCTCTGAACATACCCAAGAATATCTGGTACATAAGAAATTGCAGAATAAACTACATCTGATTTTTCTCTTAGAACAAGTGAAGATACTCCTTCTTCATCAATTTTAACCTTAGCTTTGCTGGTTAAAATCTTTGCCTCTTGAGTTTTTCCCATCTGGTTAATTGCAGCTGCAGCATCTTGAATAAGTTTCTCGGTATCAAAATTTACCTGATACCTTGTTCTGTGTTTAATTCTCTCCCAAAGAGCAAGAAAATTTTCATCAAGTTTGTATTCTTTTCTGAGTTTTACTCTTGTTCTTTCTTTCTTGTTTTTTATTTTATTTTTAAATTCAACACCAAAGTCTTGTTCAATCTCTGTCTGCAAAGATTTTGCAAAAGATTCGTAACTTTCATTTGCAACAACTGTTAATATATTAAGATTATTTTCAAAAACTCGTTCTCCATTTTGGTTTACAGGAATTCTTAAACCCCTCCCTATCTCTTGGCGTTTTTTAAGTTCCGACCTAGTCTCATTTAGTGTGCAGATTTGAAAAACATTGGGATTATCCCAACCTTCTCTTAAAGCTGAATGTGAAAATATGAATTTAAGAGGCTCATCTATAGACAGTAACCGTTCTTTGTCCCTCATGATTAGTTTGTATGTGTCTATATCCTTAAGGCTTTCTCCCTGTGTATCAGTCCACAAGCCCTTTCTGTCTTTAGAGAAGTAGCCATTATGTACTTTTTCAGCGGTGGGGTGTTCCATTACATTGTATTTAGGCATTTTAATCAACTCCTCGTATATTTCCTCAAACCATATGGCTAGTTTGCCTTTCACGGAGATCCCGTCTTCATACTTTCGGTAATTATCAACACGGTCAATAAAAAACAGAGATAGAACTTTGATGCCCTTTTCTTTAAGTATCAATTCCTTTTCTAAATGTTCTTTGATGGTTTCCCGCACCTGAACTTTCATTATGTCTTCGGAAAAGTCTCCTATACTTTTACCCACAGATAAAATTGTACCTCCTGTAAATTCGATTTCCTGGTTTAGACGGTCAAGAGAGTCCACAACATAGCCCTCACGATATACCTCAACACCACCAGACTTTTCAAACAAATCGTCACCTCTTGTTACCTTAATCTGTTTTGTAGCGGTGCCAGATTTTTCCTGCACAAGTATTTTTATTTTTGCCTCAATTTTATTTTTAGAAGTGTTATCTATAGATATAAGTTCAACATAGGCTTGATTAAAGTTATTTTCTGTTAAAACGGAATCTACTTCTATCTTTTTAACCAAGTTCATCTCGTAGGCATCGACTGGGGTGAGTTTATATACAAGGTTATAAGTGTTTCTATGTGTTGCCGAATATCTCAGCGTACACAATGGGTTTAGCATCGATATAGCATCCTTTGCAGTCTTTGTTTCCATGTTTTGCGGTTCATCAACAATCACAATTGGTTTTGTAGATGCGATAAATTCCATTGGGCGTTTACCTGAAAGTTTATCTTGAGGGTTGTTAATTTTGTTTATGTCTTTATTAAATGAATCTATATTTAGTATCAAAATTTGCAAGTTGTTATTAGTTGCAAAGCTACGGATTTTTCCTAAATCTTTAGAGTTATAAACCGATGCTGTAACGGGAACTTTGCCATAAATTGAATCGAAATGCTCCTTTGTTATTTCAATGTTTTTTATTACACCTTGTCGGATTGCTACGCTTGGCACAACTATTATGAATTTCTTAAAGCCATATTTTTGATTAAGTTCATAAATTGTTCGTAGATAAACATAGGTTTTTCCTGTTCCTGTTTCCATTTCAATAGCAAAGTTACTGCCTTCTTTTAATACCTTTGTGTGGTGTGTGTCTCCAACCAAGGCACTTCCCACTAAATCATGACCAACCCCACCAACAAGCTCTGTTTCGGATTTTGGTAAATTATTTAGTTCTTGTATGCGGTGCAAATTCTCTATTAGTTTATCTTGGGGAAGTAATAACTGATTACCAATGCCATTTTCAGTTAATCTCAAGCTTCCTGCAGCTGTGGAAATTGAAAATTCAAAATCTGATTGTGCTAATGGTTGTCCTTCGAATATGTTAACTACAGATTCTATGGCTTTTAGTTGGTATTCTTGATTCGCGTCAAATTTTAGTTTCATGCTTCCACTAGCTCCTTTATGCATGACTTCAATTTATCGTAAACTTCAGTATCATAATTGCCTTCCTCAATTCTCTCTATGATATTCATCTTTTGGTCGTTGCTTATGTTTTCCTGGAACAAAGATATATCTAGGTTATCGTCACACACATGTTTCGATACTAGATACTGAGCAGAATCTAATAAATTCTTAATAGCTTCATTAACATCCTCATTTAGTTGTTTCTTATCTTTTTTGTTGGTATCAAGGTCATAAAATATTGAGTAATTGATATGTAAATCCTCACATATGCGAATAAAATGCACTAAATTGTATTTTCCACAACAATCTATCAGTGTAACTGCGGATTGTGTGCCAAAATCATCTACATAGGCATCAGACTTTATTATGTAGTTAGCAAGTAATCTTTCTGTATTACCTTCACAAAGCACAGTCTTATTTGAGAAAAAGATTTTATTCTTTTCAGCATCTAGATATTTCCAAAACTTAAACCTGTCAGCTTCTTTCGACTTATCTATTGTCTCTTCTTTTACTTGTAAATATTCCGTACAATCGTTGACATTTTTCATTGTTCTAAAAACATATCTTAGGTCATCGTCCGCTTCGCTAACAAAATTTGAAGAATGGGTTGTTATAAAAACCTGGTTGGAGTCTTTGGCGATGTTCTTCAACTCGTCGAACAACATGGACTGCTTTTGCGGGTGTTGATGCACTTCAGGTTCTTCAACTATTAAAAGTGACGGGGGTTGTGTGGGAGTGTCGGGTTTAGATTCTTTCTCTACAGCAGCCCAATATTTCAACAAGCTCATGAGCAATGCTCTTTGCAATCCCATTCCCTTGTTGGCAACAGGCAAGAAATCCGTTTCTGAGTCCTTTACAGACATAAATATATTAGAAAAGATGTTGTCTACACTCAAACTGTCAAAGGACATTTGTACTTCACAGGAATAGCTTAGCATGTAGGTGTTGATGTTTTGTTCTATTTCTTCAAAGGGAGATGTTTCATTTAGCTGCTGTATCTCATTGTTTATTATTTGGAGATTTTTATTGTCTTTTAACTTAGGCTGTACAATCTTATTAACAAGTTTCATTATGGTACTGTATTTACTTGAGGTCTTTAACGCCTCCCCAATTTCTGTTAATGGGGGGATATATATAATTTCTCCGAGCATGCTCTTGGAGACTCTTCTAGTACCAAAAAATTGGTTGTCGGTATCAAAAGCCTGTTCTTCCTGCAAAAACCCATGATAACTGTTGTCTTGTAACAAACCTGAGGAATCTTTTACATAATCCCTTCTTACCACTAGCTTGTCATCTTCTAAAAGGTATTTGCTACCTTTCTTTTCCTCAAAAAATGCTTTAGTGATATCGTCTCCAATCAAATCAAATTTGAGTTCTATATACATCTCGTTATCTGTTGCATGTATACAAAAGTCTTCTGTAGTGGGCTTGTATTCGTCATAGAAAGCTCTCAAGGCGGCAATAAAATTGGATTTGCCAGAATTATTTTCGCCAACAAAGACATTGTAGTTATATAAATCAATTTCTTGGTATTGGATTGATTTGAAATTCTTGATAGTTACCTTTTCTATTTTCATATAACCTTAAATTCAATTCCTTTGTCCTTAAATTGCAACTTTGCATTTGTTTTTAGTTGGTCGTTTCTGGAAAATCCGCTATCTAAGCAGATAAATAGTTGGGGTTGTAGGTTCAAAACATCCTCTACAATATCGCCATTAGTCTTTTCTTCCAGACAAATAACAGCGGCATTACTATCAATAGAGTAGTATTTCCCTTTGTTTTCAACTTTTGAGGTCAATGGGTATCCTGACTTCAACATTATCTCGTAGAGCATTGATTCTTTGGTGGAGTGAGGCTGGATGATATCAGTAAATGAAAGCATCTGCTGCTGCAGGTCTTTTGCATCTTTGATTTTATCAGACTGCCATATTTTGAAATTAGATTTGTCCAGTTTGTAGGTTTTAACGCCCAAATCTGTCTTTGTACCTTCCCTGGATAACTTTTCTGAGACTTTTTGTATACGGGCTAGTGTTATATCTGCAATGTTTTTGTAACCTGCTTTGTATGCTTCGGATTTTTCCTCTGTTAACTCAGGAAGCTGTACTAATATGAATTTTCTATTACCCCCATCCTCTTTGTTTAGTTCCATTACAGCTTGGGCGGTAGTACCAGAACCCGCAAAAAAATCTAAAGTTAAGGCATCCTTATGGTCATAAAGTGCAATGTCTGAAAAGAATTTAATTAGTGATACAGGCTTCGGATTATCAAATAACTTAGTACCGAAAATTTCTACCATCTCCTTATTACCATTTTGTGTAAATCCAACAATTTCTTGTTTTAGAACACTTCTAGGTTTCACTCTTCGCTTGTTTCCATCCTCGTCCCTAAGATATGTCTTTGTATATATTTGCCATTCTCCGTTTTTATCTTTCTTGAATTCTACTAATCCCTCAGATTTCCTTTTATTAAATTCCTCTTCAGACAATCGCCATATTTGGGGACTGATATCTTTTGTTGTCCCATCTGGACATTTAATTGGATAAATAAGGTTGGGTCGATTCTGGTCTATACCCTTCTTATCTAGTCTATCCAGATAATATTTACCTTTAGAATCCTCGTATCTGAACATATCAAAATACTTGTCTGGAGGAGTAACAAAAAGAGGCTCAAGTGCATTAATGTTTTTGGCATAGAAAAGAATGTACTCATGTTCTTGCACCATAAAGGGGTTGTCACCCCCTCCACCGTGTTTGCTTTTCCAAATGAATTCTCCTACTTTGTTCTCTTCTCCGAAAATTTCATCTAATAATAGTCGTAGATTGTGCATCTCATACCCATCTATACTTACAAAAATAACCCCATCTTCGCGGAGTAAGTTTCTTGCCAGGAATAGGCGGGGATACATCATATTCAACCAATTAGAGTGGTAGCGTCCAGAATCTGCTGTATTTTTTCTAAATAGCGAGTCTTTGTTCAAATCTCCATTCCCATCCCTTACACCAGCCTCTTTCTCATAATATTCTTTGCTCGACTTAAACTTGTCATCATAAATAAAGCTGTCGCTCCCAGTGTTATAAGGCGGGTCAATATAAATCATTTTCACTTTATTAAAATAAGAGCGTTGCAATATTTTAAGAACTTCTAGGTTTTCACCCTCAATAAAAATGTTTTCTGTTTCGTCAAAGCGTATTGATTTATCTTTTAATGGCTTTAAAGTATTTGTTGTAGTTTTTTGAATTTCTGCAAAGCAGTCGCTTTTTCCCGCCCAATTTAGCCCATATTTCTCACTACCTACAGATACAACATTTCCAAGTGTTGCGTTTAACTTATCTGCATCTATTTTTCCTTCGGTAAATACCTCAGGTGCTTTTTCTTTTAAGAACTCTACTAAATCGTGTTGTGGATTAAACGAAAACCCATCAACCTTATTATCTTCATTCATATTTTTATCCTCATTTTTGCATAAGTACTATAGTTGTATTTTACATCATATTAGGACACATTAAATCATTTATAGTGTGTTACTGTAACAAAATGTTAGAAGCATTTCATAGCGCCATTTATTAGGCAAGATACTTAGATCCAAAAACAAAAAGCAAGTTTCCTTTATTAAAGACATCTAAAATAGTTGACGTATTTTAAAAGTTTATGTATATTCACTCATACCCTAATGAGATTTATCTCATCAGGGTACTTGAAAAAGCCACCTTCGGGTGGCTTTTTCTTTGCAACGTTGTTTTTTTATGATTCATCCCACTGCACGGTTTCCCTATCGGCAGCTTTGTATTTTGTAAAGTTACTAATATCATAAATTGGTTTGCCTTCAAAATAACCTCCTATTCTGAGCCCTGTTTTAAATGCAAAGTCAATTTCCTCTTGTATTCTTTTTTCTTTATCCATTTTTAAGTCTTTATTTTCAATGTCTGCTGTAAGTTTTTCGCTGCGTTTGTTTAATTCCTCTTTTGCTTCAAAAAACTCAATACCAAGCTCTTTATAATTTATCGTTTTAACTCTATCTAACACTAATGTGAAAATAAGTATTATAAGTAACCATATACTTGTAGTATCAATAACTACAAGATCTACATTTAATGTGTGTAAAACTAGCAGTGTAATTACTATTCCAATGATTAGCTTGTTTAAAATTTTTTTGTTCATACGTTTAATATACCCATAAACATTTCGCATATTTAATGTAACATGTTAGCTAGTGACTTTCGAAAAGGAATTAAAGCTAAATAAACAAACTATTATTCTATTTGCCATTTTATTACTTATTACAGGATTGGGTTCATTTTATTCAGGTAAGTATTACTCAAACTACAAAAGTTTCACTGCTAAAGATTGGTCTGTTTTTTATGAACACCTCGATGGTGCCTATATTGATTATAAAAAATGTATTGATGAGAATTCTACTGGAGAAGTTTATTACTTCTATAACACTGAAGACCGTGTAAATTTTGATACTGCCAATGTTACATGTAAAGAAGAATTAGATAATACGCTGTATTTGTTAAAAAAGAGTATTGAGTTAGGTAAAGATAAAGCCATAATACAACGCGGATATAGAGAATATGAAGTTTTAGAGCTCTAGTTTTGCTTTAGTTCGAATCTATTGAATTTTAACTAGGAATTTATCAAGCCCTTAAAGGATAATCGAGAGAAGTGGGTCACTAGGGGTGCTCCTTTTGGCTGGGGGACAGGGATTCGAACCCCAATTCCTGGGACCAAAACCCAGTGTGCTACCCTTACACCATCCCCCATTAAAACCAGCTTACAAATGTAAGCCAATGCATTATATCAGTTTAGTTGTTTTTTGTTGAGCTTAGTATTTATTACACTTGCAACAAATACAACTATAAAACCTAAACAATTTAAAAACTATAGTAACAAATTATACACATTTGCCTAAACCACAATAACCCAATACAATTTGCTCATGTTTATAAAGCCTCAGTTATTTAAGGCACAAGTAAAAGATAAAATACAACTTAGTCCAAAAACTATAGAATTAGTTTTAGCTTTGGTACAACCGTGGGAAATTGCTTTTATTCCAGGCCAGTTTGTTAACTTAAAGGTAAATGATTCAAAGTACAGGTCGTATTCAATTGCATCAAACCCTCACGAACATCGCACCATTAAACTAGCAATAGACATTGCACACGAAGGTTTAGGATCAAATTATGCACGTAGTTTAAAACTTAGTGATGAAGTTACTTTTATTGGCCCCTCGGGCAGGTTTTTACTTGTAGAACCTTTTAATAAAAATTTGGTTTTTATAGCCACCGGAACAGGCATTGCTCCTTTTATTTCAATGTTTCATGCGCTAGAACACCAAAAACCAAACGCAAATGTATTTTTATACTTTGGAATAAGAAATGCCGATGAAGCTTTATATTTAGATTACCTAAACGAATGCGTAAATAATATTCCTAACTTTGATTATCAAATATGTATATCAAAAAATGGGCGTTTACCAAAAAGTGTTTCTGGTAGAGTTACACAGCACGTACAAATACCTGACACTAAAAAAACTGATGTTTATTTATGTGGTAACCCAAAAATGATTACTGAAATAACCGAAAGTTTAATAAAGCAGGGTTTATCTGCTGAAAACTTATTTTTTGAAAGATTTACCTTTTCTGCCAATTGAAATTTAAAAAGTTAATTATTAGTGGTGGGCCCTCAGGGATTCGAACCCCGGACCTTCCGGATGTAAGCCGGATGCTCTAACCAGCTGAGCTAAGGACCCATTAGTATGAGCATTTTACCAAGAAAAGGTTGTTAATTACAATAGAATTTGAAATATTATGTTTATGAAGGAAAAAGCATATCCAACATTGGCGGGAATACTACTAGGCATGTTAATTATTGGCACTTTTGTGCTTGCCGATCTTGATTCTAAATCTACAAATATCGCAAAAGCTACAACGTCTCTTGCATCTTCATCTATTGATTTGCCTTTAAACATACAACTTGGCCTAGATTATAAATTTAACTCTCAAGTTGATTACCAATTTAGTATTTTGCAAGACTTTGCTAATTCAAAACCTGGTACTTACTCAATATATATTAAAGATCTAAAAACAGGGGTAGAAAAAACTTTAAACAAAGATACAAACTATTACAGCGCCTCATTGTATAAGGTACCGGTTGCAATTGCAGTACTGCGTGATGTAGAGGCAAACAAAATATCTTTAGAAAATGAGCTTACACTAACACTATTTGACAAAGAGTCGGGTTCTGGGTCTTTGCAGGGTTACAAAACAGGGTCAAAGCTAACTGTTAAGCAAACCTTAGAAAAATTACTAAAAGAATCTGATAATACCGCGCAAAACATGCTTACTCGTTCAATATCAATGCCTGTGGGCAATTACTTTCCATATGCTTCTGTAACACGTTTTCCTAACACGCTTAATATAACACCCAGTGAAATGATAGAACTTTTAGAAAAGTTAGCCACTTATTCATATTTGGCTGCTGAAAATTCTAACTTAATTATAAATATGCTTTCTCAAACCTCGTTTGACGACAGAATAAATGTAGGTTTAGGTGAAGACGTTACTTTTAGTCACAAAATAGGCAACTGGGGTAATGAAGGCAGTTGGCACGACTGTGGAATAGTTTTAAACGAAAAAATTGTATTAGTATGCGTAATGTCTAGTGGCACTACTTACGAAGATTTTGTAGAAGTTTCTGAAGAAACCGGTAAATTTATTAAAGCATTTATGCTTTAGTATGTTAATGTTGCGAATTAAAAACGTAGTAATAAATGTCCTCTACTTTTTTTACTTCTTTGGTATTTGGAAATTCGAATCTGTTTGAAACAACCTGCAAGTTAGGTTTTGCTTCTTTTTTTAGTTTTTCTTCTAAATCACCCATAATGTGTGGAATTCCAAAAACAATAATAAAATCGTATTTTGATAAATCAACACTCCAGTAACTTTTTAAAAACAAACTAACATTTTTTTTGTCTGCAATAAAAAGCTTAAACTTTGCAATAACAAACAATAAAGGATTAATTTCGTAACCATCTAAATTTTTTACTCTTGAAGATACTAAACTTAGTACCCTACCATCACCAAAGCCTAAATCTGCACCAATCATGTTTTTGTTTAGGTTTAGTACCGACAGCATGTTTTCTATACATTTATCTGTACTTGGTAAATAAGGCGCTCCCTTAATAATTTTTTTGTGAAAGAAAAAACTAAACCAAATAGAAAAAATTGTTACAACAAATAGCAAAACTAAAAAAGTAACTAAATTTTCTGGAGTAAACAAAAAAGGAAAGTAAGTTAACACATAAACTACTATAAAAGCAAAAAGGGTGGTAATTGCAATTAGGGTTTTAGATCCTCTAAACATTGGGTTATTATACGTTAAAGAAGGCGACTTTTCAGTCGCCTTTGGGTTCGTTCCTCTTCATTCTACTAGATTTTTTCATATCACCAACAAGCTGTTTTGCTAGAGGTCTTACAAATTTCAAAATACATTGTTATGATAGCTTGACATGAAAAATGTATGGTCAGAATTAAAAAAACCAATAGTTGTATTAGCACCTATGTACGACGTAACAGATTTCGCTTTTAGAGAAATTGTTTGCGAAACAGCAAAACCAGATGTGCTTTTTACAGAGTTTGTTAACGTAGAAGCTCTTTATTCAAAAGGGCGTGAAGTTGTGCTTAAAAAACTCAAATTCAGTGCTAAACAAAGCCCTGTTATAGCTCAGGTTTGGGGAACTAAGCCTGAAAACTTTGAAAAAGCTGCAGCCGAGCTAAATGAAATGGGTTTTGCCGGTGTTGATTTAAATATGGGTTGTCCTCAAAAAAGTGTTATGAAATTAGGCTTATGTGCAGGATTAATTAATGACAGAACATTGGCACACGAAATAATTTCAGCAACTAAAGAAGGTGCAAAAAATATGCCTGTTAGTGTGAAAACACGTTTAGGTATTAATGAATATCAAACAAAAGATTGGATAGGGTTTTTACTTGAGCATAATTTAAATGCGCTAACTATTCACGGTAGAACTGTAAAAGACATGTCTAAAGTTTTGGCAAACTGGGGCGAAATTAAAAAAGCAGTTGAATTACGCAACTCAATGAAAAAAGAAACTGTAATTTTAGGAAACGGAGACGTTTTAAATAGAACACAGGCAGAGGAATACTGTAAAAAGTATAAAACTGACGGAGTAATGATTGGTAGAGGTATATTTTTAGATATGTGGGCGTTTGCAAGAGAAAGTAATGTAGCACCTGGTGACAAGCTAAATATTTTGAAAAATCTTTTAGTTAAGCATTTAGACTTATACGCAGAACTTTACAAAAATAGAAACTACAATGTAATGAAAAAGTACTTCAAAATTTACATAAAAGATTTTGATGGCAGTAAAGAACTAAAAGATAAGTTAATGGAAACAAAATCTATTACACAAGCAAAAAAATTGTTGCAGCAACCTACAAATCCAGTTTTATAATTTCTCCATTTAAAGGCTCGTAATAAAATTCAATATTTTTGTCAGGATAGCGTTGTTGTAATATTTTTTTACCTTCTACTGCAAATTTTTTATGCTGTTCTATATCTTGTTTAAAAGTTAAGCCTGTGGGGATTGTGTCGTCTTGTGCATAACCTCCGCAATCTTGGTGGTCGAGTACAAATATATTGTTAGGATTGTGCAAATTAATTGATATATCAATTTCTTTAATTAGTGCTTCTCTATCGTTTTCTGCAATTGGTAACACTAAATCTCTAATGGTTCCAGCTATGCTTATTACATCAGTATTTCCTAACATGTGTTTTTGGGATAACCAATTGTATGTTTTTTCTTGAAATCTAAAATCTATACAGCAAATTACACAGTTTTCAGCTTTAGCCATAAAAAAAGTATAGCATTTAGGTTTATAAAAAATCCGAAAAAAAAGGGTGTACAGATTTCATAAGAAATTTGCACACCCAGTTAACTAATTAACTAACCTAATCTTTGTTTGTTTTATTACCCACCTGATTCAGCGGTTGCCGTTACCGTAGGAATGGTCATTGGCGTTGGTGTTTGTGTGGGCTGTGGCGTTTCAGTTGCCGGCGCATTTGGGGTTGCTGTTGCCATGGTACCTCCGGCTGCATATGGTGCTGGAGTTACTGCTACACCGTCAATTAAAAACATAAACGGCGAGTTAGATCCATTGGTTGACGTAGTCACTACCAAAGTGTTTGGTACTGTACCATTGTATGCTTCGGCATAGGTATACCCAATAATTTCGGGGTTTTGTTCCAACACTTCACCAACTACGCGCAATGCGTCAGCCTCAGCTTCTGCCTGAATAACTTCAACAGTAGCTTGCGCGTTTGCAATGCCAATGTCGGTATTGTTGACAATTGCCTGCGAGGTAGCCTCTGCTTCTGCAATAATCCTTTGTTGTTGGGCTTCAATCGCTTGGTTTACAACAATTTGCACCTCACGGTCTTCGTAAATCATACCGTCACTACCACCACAGGCTTGAATGGTAATTCCCTGCGTTTTAAATTCGGTCACCGCCGCGTCACAAACTGCTGTAAATATTTCAGCCTTTTGATTACGAGCCTCTTCAAGAGTTAGTGTACCAAACCTACTAAACAGATTTGCCTGAAGGTACCCGCGAATAACAGTGTCCATCACCTCAGAGAGTGGCTTTCCGTGGTAGTAGTACAAAAAGTTAGCTGCATTTTCTTCTGTTACAAGTGCCGATACAACACCACCAATAGCAAACCCAATGGTTTCTACTGTTTCTACCTGAAATGCTTCATTAGAATTTGACGTACCGGTTCCTTCTTCTTCTGTCCATTGTCGGGTAACAGGAGTTCGGTCAACAACAATAACCCGGGCAACAGGAATCCACTCAATATTCCACCAACCGCGCCCAATTTTATGCTCTACAACGTCAACAACAATGCGCTTGGTGGCTACCTGAGATTCCTTTAAAAACGCAACGCTTTGAAACTGAGCTTGCTCGGTTGAATCTCCTTCCAACGGAACCACAAACGCAGTTTGATGCGGCTCGATTTCAATAATTTGTTTTACCGGGTAGGGCCTGCATGCTGCAATTAAAGTTGCTAACAGTAGAAGTAGACCTAGCGTGAATAGCTTTGATGTTTTATTTTTTTTCATTTTTTGTGTTATCTCCTATTTTTTGTTTTTGTTAAATGTCTAGTTGGTCAATTGCATGCACCAAAATTGGTAACCACAATGCGATCAAAACTACTGCATACACAGCAGTTACAATTATCAATAATGGGTCTTGCATTACTTGCTGAGCTTGAACAAAAGCTTCATTGCTGTTTTGTACTTGCGATACTGCCGCTTGTGCTTTGTCAATAACCGTTTGTGAGTCGTGAACAAAGCGAAACAGAAAGTATAAGGTAGTTGTAACAATAGTCCAAAACACAGCTTTTTTACGTTGCATTCTTACGGCTTCAAGTTTTTTCAACATATTACCTCCATATTTGTGATTAGGTTTAGTTTTCAAGTTGCATAAAAATATGCAAAAAAAATCCGGCTACAAAACCGGTATAACATTAATTTTACGCCAACCGGTTGACTGGCCGGTTGTAAGTACCCCATCATCACAGCTAGCTTAGCAACCTAAGTTGACCATCTAAGCATTGCTCCAACAGAGTCAAGGCGTTTTTGTCATTGCATATTTCTATACAGTAAACTTATAGCAAATTTGATATGTCATGTCAATAAATATATTTTATTGGTTTGAGTAATCAAAACAACTTTTCGCACAGTTAGAAATAACTTCTCTTGTAATTTCTTTGTCTTTTTGATCATCCGATAAAAATGAAAATATAAAAGGATTTGCTGAAAAAACTACGCCTACATCATGCATTGCTTCAGGTAAAGATCCTGGCTTATTTGCAACTTCAACCGTGTTAGGAATTTTTCTTGGCAATCTGTCTCGTAAACGGGTATGTTTCATAAAATTTAATACTTCATCTTTACCTGGAATTACTTTTTTATAAAGCTTCTCAAGCAATGTCGTAATGTCTGTTGCAGTTGTTAAGTTTGGACCTTTTCCTGCCTTAACCATCATTTTATGTCTTAAAGTTGTATTAACTAGACCTAACTTATGCATGTAAGTTTCTGTCGCGCCAACCCCTACTATATCTATTAATTCGTTGGTAGCAGAATTATCAGATATGGTTAGTGTCATCACAATTAAGTCATGTATAGTAAATTCGGTACTTGTAGAAAACAATTTTGCAATTCCTGACCCATCTACTCTGTTTTCTTGCTTTATAATATGGCGTTCTTGGTCATATATTTGCTTTTCGTTTATTTGTTTGTAAACTGTGCAAACCAAAGGAATTTTAATAACACTTGCCGCCCAAACTTGCGCGTATGCATTATATTCAAACGTTTCATCACTATTGAGAAATTTAACCTTTAATGCTACCTGACCATTAATTTTACTTACTTCATTTTTTAAATCTACTTGCAAAGAATTAAAGCTGTACATACATGCTAAGTATACAATTTACCTTTAAAAATATATAATGTGTTCAATCTCCATGTTTTTTAAAAAGAAAAATAAAACTGAAATAACTAAACTAGCCTTAATGCAAGCCCTAGGAATTTTAGCTTATATATCATTTATAAGTTTGCTATTTTGGAAGGGAAACGAAGTTATGGCAGAACCACCACGTTATTTGGGTCCAGTTATGTTTTTAACATTATTTTCTACCTCAGCCATGATTTGTGGACTAATTATGTTTTATAATCCTTTCAAGTTATACCTTGATAAAAAAGTAGAGGAAGCTATTAAGCTTGTTTTTCATACTGTTGGATTTTTAGCTTTGTTTGTAGTAATTCTTTTTACTATTGCGTTAAGTTTGTAAAAAAAGATAAAGATAGAGGATAAAAGCAGTTACACCTTGCTTTTATTTGAGGATTTGCGTACTTCTACCCTCTATCTTTTTGTTGCTAGACGCTATTCATGAATTCTTGCGCTAGCTTTTGTGCATTGGGGCCGGGTTTAACGCCTTTCTGTTTGGGTGCAGGTTTTGGTTGCCTAAACATACCTAATACTGCCGCCCAATTGAGAACGCGCCTATCAAGTTCTTGCAGCTGAGCTTCACGACTTTCATCCGTAGTTGCATTTCCTCTGAGAGTGATTTTTTCAAACCCAGTGGTGCCAACTACCTGACTAAGTAGTTTTTTTCTAGAATCTTTCATCACGTACTCCTTTTGTGATATATCAAAATTGACTTTTGTAATTATACACCAAATGTCTTATTCCTCCTAGTGCTATAGGTCTTAAACTTACTTAGTGTGGTATTATACTTTGGTTCTTGATAAAATGTTTTCGCTAAGGGGCGGTAGCCAAGATGGTCACGGCACCGGTCTGAAAAACCGGCTATGAGGGTTCGAGTCCCTCCCTCCCCACCAGGGTTTATTACAGTAGTATGCAAATTAACAATAACCAAAGTGAACAAAATCTCCACGATTTTGCCAATAATTATGCAGTTTTTGGTAATTTAGATACACCGTGGAAGAGTGACCCTAGTTCCCCATATTCTTTAAGACAGTTTAATCCCTCTAACTCAGAAGATACTCAAAGACTAACTGATATGGACAAAAACCCAAACGTGCTTAAGTTTATGGGAGGTGACCCCTCTTCTGCAGAAGATATTGACTACTTATTAAATGTAAAGCCTTTTCATGAAGAAGATCCTAGATTAATTTGGGCAATTGTTGATACCGAAAATAAATTAGTTGGTTGGATTCAGTTTTATGAAGATGAAATATTACCTGAAAGTATTAAAAATGAATTAAGCATACCTAAACATGCACTTATACTTGAAACAAGTTACTGCAAGCTTTTTAAAGCCTGGTCTGATAGTAATTCCTTTATAGACGCGCGTACACATTTTTTACAAAAAGAAAACCTAGGTGTTGCTTACCATGGATTAAGAGAATCAATAGCTTACTTCAAAGCTTTAAATATATCGGCTTCTATGCCAATTTGTATAACTGCATACACAGAAAGGGGTAATATTGCATCGGAAAAAGTTTTAGAAAAAAACGGTTTCAAAAAAGTTGGCATTACAGACTACGCTATAGAGGATAAAGACAATAATGTGTGGTTGCTCTCCCTTTAAGTTATAATCTACCAATGAAAAAAATATCAGCACGAGGAATAGTTATTAAAGATAATGCAGTTTTATTAATGTATAGAGAAAAAAAGGGCGCTAAGTACTATTCGATACCAGGCGGGAAAGTTGAACCAAACGAAACGCTTGAAAACACAGTAATTAGAGAACTTTTAGAAGAAACCTGCATTAAAGTTAAACCCTTAAAACTTTTAGGCACATTTACACACACCAGTGGAAAAGAACAAAACCTATTTTTATGTGAATATATTAGTGGTGAAGTTACCCTAGGTAATTCTGTAGAAATGAAGAAAATGGCTAATAATCCAAGCAATATTTATAAACCGCAATGGGTTTCGTTAGATTTGGTTGAAAATTTAGTGATAAGACCTATTCCAGTAGCGAAGTTTTTTAAAAATTTTATTAAAAGCTTTAAGCAATAGTATTGGAGCGAGAGACGGGATTTGAACCCGCGGCCTCCTCCTTGGCAAGGAGGCGCTCTACCACTGAGCTACTCTCGCAAACGTAGTGAGCGAGAGGTAGCAACGCAGTTGCGTCACTCTCGCGTGCTATATACAAACAGCAAAGCTATTATAGCAGTCGTTTCTTTTAATTCAACCTAAACAAACTTTGCAAACTTTTTATTTTTTTCCAGCTTTTTCAGCAAGTCTGTTGTTTCTAAAACATTATCTTTATGCACAACTATCAATGCGTCTTGCGTGTTTACTACTACCATTCCGTTTAACTTTACTGCGGCAACTAATTTGTGTTTGTCTTCATTTATTACTACTGAATCTTTGGTTTCATGTAGTACAACTAGCCCCTCCTGTAAGTTTTCCTCTTTGCTTTTTACCTTGGCTTCCTTTAAGGCATATAAGGTTCCCGGGTCAGCCCAGCCCATATTTACAGTTACCACAACAGCCATGTTATTAGGAATTCTTTCTGCAATTGCCCTATCAAAATGAATTGCTTCAAATTTTGGATAAATCCTTTTTATCGCCTTATTTTCTTCAACAGTTCCTAATGCTTTTTCAATTTTTTGAAGACCCTTAAATATTTCAGGAACATGCTTTTCATATAAACTTAACGTAAATTCAAGGTCGACAATAAAATACCCAGGGTTCCACTTCCACTCTCCGGAGTCAAACATTTCTTTGCACTTTTCTAAAGGTGGTTTATAGTGCCACTCTTTAAACTCATACACGCCTTTTTGAATTTTTTTACCAATGTGAATCCAACCTAAATTGTTTTCAGCGTAGCGAGGTTCTTCGCTTATAAACACAAGTCGTTTTGGATTTTCGTATATTAAATCTTTGCCCTTTTTTAACGCATGAATAAATTCAGCTACGTTTTCTATTAAGTGATCTGCCCACAAAATTGCAACGGGTCCTTTGTAGCCAACCTTTTTAAGTCTAGTTAAACAGTATCCCACAGCAGGGCCTACATTGCGCTTTTCTGGCTCTGCAAAAACATTTGCTAAAGAAATTTGAGGCAACTGTTCTTTAACTATAGAAACATAGTTTTCATTTGTACTTATATAAATATTGTCTGTACCAAAAGTTTTTTCTAAACGTGAAACAGCAAGCTGAAGCGTAGATTCACCATTAAATATTTTTTTAAACTGCTTCGGATAATTTTTTCGGGAAAATGGCCAAAATCTTGTGCCGGTTCCCCCTGCGAATATTATTAGCTTCATAGCGGAATGTGATGATTATATGTTATGGGTTTGTATGTGTAAAGTTTGGAATATAACGTTGGTGGCAATTCATCGTTAGCGCTCTTAATGCACCCCAATCTGTAAGCTTTGCAAACAAAGCAACAGCTTGGTGGGCGGAACAGGACTTGAACCTGCAAGGGCTTTAACAGCCCACAACGTCCTCAACGTTGCGCGTATACCATTTCCGCCACCCGCCCAAATAACTGTTTGATTATAACAAATAAGTGCAAAAAAAAAGGACACATGCAATTTGGTTTAAATCAAATTACAGGTGTCCTTGGCACTTAGCTGGTTTTGTTTCGCTTTTTTAACTGGGCTATTGCTACGTTGAAGTCTTCAACCTCTAGTTCTACGAGCCCATGAGCATCAAGGTAGTTTTCTAAGGCGCGGGCATAAAACATACTAAGGCCTCGGGCTTCTGTTTCCCAAAGTAACACAAAGCGGTCGTTGTATTTTTCACGCAACGTTTCCATGTGCTTAATAATTCGTTCTAACGTTGGGGGAAACAATTTTGCCAATGTTTCGATAGCAAAATTTGCTACTCGAAACTTAACTGCTTCTAACCGGGATTCGTCCATTTTTACCTCACCTTTGTTTTTTTAGCTTTTTGTCTTAGCATTTCTAAAACCACACTAAAGTTAGTTGACATGATTTCTTTGTGACTGGTTTTTTCGAAATGACTTAAAACAAAATTTGCGTAATAGTTGCAGTTTACACACCCCAAGGAGTGAATAAGCCAAAACAATAAAGGCATAGAGCCATAGTGCTCTTCGTTTGGTTCCATGTTAGCTATAATTTTTTCAAGTGATGGGGAACCAAACAGCTCTGTCCTTAATGTTGTTATTATTCTTACCACCGGGGAGTCAAGTTTGTCTATTAACTCTCTCATACCAACTCCTTATTTAGTTGTAAATTACGCTTATTATACTATAGGGTACTGAGTAACGCAAATATAAAAAAAGCATCTACTATTAATTGCCTAAGAAATTAACAGTAAATGCTTATTACTAAATTAGCTGTTTTTAGCTTTTGCCAATTCTAATTGTGCAATAAGCAAATCAGCCCCAGCATCAAACGTCATACGGCCAGCAGGTCTACTGCTTTCAGGTACAAAACGACTCATCGCTTCTCCCATAGCACGGCACACAGGGCATGCAATTGCATGGCTATACCAATGGCGCATTTGCTGTCCTTTAAACAATTTTCGTTTATCGTTAAGGTGCTCAATGATTTCGTCAATGGTAATGTCGTCAGGTTTTGGCGCCAAAGCTTCCATAATGTATTTTAGTAAGGCTAAATCCTGAGAACTCATGTTAGCGGGCACCGTAACTTCTGCGCGAAACGTTGCTTTTTTTGCATTATTTCGCTCTAGTATTGCTTCTATCTTCAGTAGCTTCAAAATTTTCCGCCACATAATTTACTACTCCTTTTTAGATCTGTATTTGTTTCAACATTTTAACATGCCCCATAGCATTCTGTAAATTGAGATAAAAAAAGGTACTTGCTATTAGTATAGTTTAGTGACTAATAACAAATACCTTTATGGGCGAAAGCTACTTGAGGGCTTTAAGGGCCTTAATGATCATGTCAGCACCAACGCCAAAAGGTTCATCTCCTTCGGGCATTTGCTCACTATCAAGACGCTCGACCAAAGCTTCCATCATGCTGTGACACATGGGGCAAAGTAGCGCATGAGAATACCAATGTCCAACCTTTTTATCAGCAAAGTCTTCGCGCTTGCCATTGAGGTGGTCAATGATTTTTTGATTTGGAAGGTTTTCTGGATTTGGGCCAATGGCTCCGGCTAACAGCGATAGTAGCCCAAACAACCCGCCTGGAGCGTCATCATCTGACTCACCAAAACCAATAATATGCACGGTCATACCACCAATTTCTTCGTCGTCATCATCACCAAGAAGTGATTTAAAAATTGACATTTGTGTCTACTCCTTATTTTTTTATTTGAAAAGCGGAATTTGTTGTTGGATAATACCATGCCCTATAGCGGTAAGTAAAGCTTTTAAAACAAAAAAAAGGTATTTGCTATTAGTATAGTTTAGTGACTAATAACAAATACCTGGGTCCGAAATTACAGCTTATTCAACTGAGCAATGAGCTGGTCGGCAGCCTGGCTGTACGGCATATTATTTTTGGGCAACTTTTCAGCAGGGATGTGCAACAACAGTGCTTTGTACATGGGAGCACAGCCGGGGCAGCCTCTGACCGTTGCGTGAGCAACCCAGTCACCAAAAGTTTCATCACCAAACAGCTCTTTCTCGACAGCAAGATGCCGGGCGATTCTTTCTGGTTCAATCGAACTGGGATCAGTCTGGGATACCAGGGACATCAAACGCCGCAAAGTAACCATTCTCATAAGCTCTTCAAAAAAACCACCTTCATCGTCGTTTCCACCAAGTTGCATAAACATGGTTATCTCCTTATTTGTGTGTTTATTTGATTTACCAATTTAGGTGCGAGAATTATATAACATACCCTATAGTGTGTCAATAAAATAACTTCGCCTAAATTTCTGCTAATTATTTTCCAAAAAAGGGCGTAATCTAGCAATTGCCTCATCAATAGTCATGGTCTTTTTAGGCATGTTTTTTGCTGCAACTTTAACTTCAATTGCATGCAGTACTGCTTTACACACCTTGCAATCTTCAGTGTGTTTTAACCAATCATCCCAAGTGTCATCGCGGTGGCCTTCCAAATCATGATCGAGCTTAAGGTACATCAAAAGCTCTTCCCCAGTAAACCCTTCGGCAAATTCGTTTAAAACAGACTGAGGAAAAAGCTCGAATACAATAAACTCAGCTAATGGGCTTAAAGGCCCCTGACTTTCTAGCAGTGACATTACTAACTGCTTCGGAACAATAACTTTAATGGTAAGTGACATTTTGTTTCTCTCCTTATAGGTTATTTGTTTAAGTAAGGAATAATAACATTTTTAAAGGCCAAACTGAAGACTTGTAGTTATTTACTTGTACAGGCTTCTAAAAATGAGCAAAACAAAGGATGTGGACGCAAGGGTCTTGATTTATACTCAGGGTGAAATTGAGTAGCTACAAAAAATGGGTGCTTATCTTTTGGCAATTCAATAGCTTCTGCTAGCTTATCATCGGGAGAAGTTCCACTAATAATCAGCCCGGCTGCTTGTAGTTTCTCTTTGTAATCATTGTTAACTTCGTATCTATGGCGGTGTCTTTCGTTAACTATATTTTCTTCTAACATATTTGGGGCATATTTTTTGTAAGACTCTAATATTGTAGAATTTTCACTTAATTTACATGGCCAGGCACCTAGTCTTATAGTTCCGCCATAATTTTTTTCTTTTAAGTATTTTTCTTGGTCGGGCATTATATAAATAACTGGGTCAGGAGTATCTGGATTAGCCTCTAGGGTGTTTGCTTCTGATAAACCTAAAATATCACGTGCGTATTCAATTACTGCCATTTGCATGCCAAAGCATAAACCTAAAAATGGAACTTTGTTTTCTCTAACATATTTAATTGCCCTAACTTTGTCTTCTACGCCTCTGCTTCCCCACCCTTGAGGAACTATTACTCCATCGAGTTGTGACAATTCTTCGTCTGTATATTCTTCTACATTAATTGCTTCTATTTCCGGTATTACCCCCAACTCAGCCCCCGCATGTTTTAAAGCCTCGATAACGCATAAATAGGCATCCGCTAATGAAAAACTGCCAGATGCAAAATATTTACCCAAAATTCCTATTTTTACTTTTTTCGTAGACTCTTCCATTTTTTTTACTTGTGCATCCCATTTTATTAAATCATTTGATTTTCTTTCAAGTTTCATTATGTCTAGTAAAGTGTCATCTAGCCCTTGTGCAGCATAAACTTGTGGTATTTTGTATATGCTAGAAATGTTTGGAGCCGCAAATATATGATGTTGGGGAACCCCGGTATTAAATGAAAGGGTATTTTTTCTTTTTTCATCTATAGATTCACCACTTCGGCATAAAACAATATCCGGGCTTAAGCCCAACTTGTATAAATCATAAATTGAAGCTTGTGCTGGCTTACTTTTCATTTCACCTATATGATTTGGAGTTAATAAGTAAACTAAATGTATTATGTAAACATTGTTTGGACACTTTTGCTTTAAACGCCTTACAGCTTCAAAAAATAAAATATTCTGATATTCTCCTACAGTGCCTCCAACTTCTACCATCATAATATCTGCCCTATCTTTGTTGGCTGCCAACTCTAATCTATTTATAATTTCTTCAGGAACGTGCACATGACCTTGTACTGTTTTTCCTTCAAATTCAAAAGCACGCTCTCGAGTAATTAAATCGTAGTAAATTTGTCCCATGGTCATGTAGTTATGTTTAGACAAATCTCTATTTAAAAATCTTTCGTAGTTACCTATGTCTTGGTCGGTTTCCATTCCATCATCAGTTACAAAAACTTCTCCGTGTTCTACCGGGTTCATTGTTCCTGCATCAATATTTAAATACATATCAGCTTTTAGGGCTGAAACGTTATATCCTGCGGACTTTAAAAGAAGTGCTATGGAGGAAGTTGCAGTACCTTTTCCTAAACCAGAAATTACTCCTCCGGTAACAAAAACATATTTTGTGTTTGGGCACTTATCCATCACCAATTTATTATTTCAAATTTATTAGGTTTAGGAAAGAAAAAAAAGCATTTTTGTATTAAAATGGTGTCCCAATTCAAATAAAATAAGGAGAAACAACATGAGAGAAGACATACTAAAAAATAATGTCACATGGTATATGGCATTTGGTATTGGAGATTTAAAAAGAAAAAAGCTTAAAATGCAGGCGCGTTTAGCCGATTGGCTTTCAATACATACTTGCGGTAAAAAATCAGGTATTGAAATGCTTCCTGTGGTTTCAGCAATATTACAGCAAGAAATTGAAAGACTTGAGCAACTGGATCTTGGAACATATCAGATAATTTTTCTACGAGTTTACCCTAATCACCAGCAACCAAATGACTTTAAACTTGAAGTGATACTTCTTGAAAGAATGAAAGATGTTTCGCTAATGATAGCAAAATAAAAAAAGGGGTATTTACTGCGGATTTTTTGATCTACAGTAAATACCCTAAGTGCTATTCGTCGAGGTAATCTCGAATATCGTCCACTGCGTCCATGAAATTCATGTACGGGCTGGGGCGATAATGTTTTGGAACATGCCGTTCGTAAGCTTTGCGCATTACTTCGCAGGCTTCACACTCCTTTGAATGTGCTAACCAGGCAGCAAAGCGCTCGTTCCCAAAGCCATTTTCCAACCCCTCAAATAGCAAGTAGTCTACAAGCTGTGCTGCAGAAATGCTATCTGGGTGCGGGAGCATGTCTTCCAATTCGCTACCAATACTGCGCACTGAAACAATAAGCATTCCGGCAAAACCGATACTACCTAGCATGCCGAAAAACGAGTTATTGCCGGTTGCCGATTCGTGTGCAGCTTTAAGCATATAATCATCGTAAAATGGGCCTTTTTTTGTGGTCATTTCACACTCCTTATTTGTGATATTGGATTTTTAAAATTATAACCTATGACCTATAGTTTTGTAAAGATGTAAAGCCGGTAGTATTAAGCACCTTAAGACTCACAAAAAACCTTAAGGTGCTTTTTTTATGCTTTTTGAATATTACTTTGTTTGTTGGTTAAATAAGGTCAATACCGCAACGTACATCTCTTCATTGGAAATCAGATATTTTATGATTTTGGGTATAGTAAATCGTAAACCAAAACCCATGCCTTCTGTCTCTATGCCTAAAAGAAGCCATCGAAGCACTCCTTCAGGTTCCAATTCTTGACCAGCTTGCTTACCTAAAGTGTAAGCTAAGCTTAGATAGCCGTTACCGACAGGAAAAACCTTTTTAAGCGGTTCTTGTAACTCAACAGCATTTGGTACTTGAAATAACATTACTATCTCCTTTTATATAAAACGTGTTTTTCAGGTATGTAGCATTATAATGTTAAGTTCGTGTGCTGTAAACTATGGGACTAACATAAGTTTAGATGGTGAGGACGGTGGGATTCGAACCCACGACAAATCGGTTAAGAGCCGAGTGCTCTACCACTGAGCTACGTCCCCACATAAAAAAGGTTAAAGGCATAAGGATTTTAGCATAAAATTATTTATTCTTCCTTGTTTTTCGATGTTCTTCATGAATTTTTTTAGCAATCCCAGTTTTGTTACTTTTAAAAACCTCAACAGGGTACTTTTTTGCGTTTTTAACAATTTTATCTAAAACAGCTTCCTCAATATTTATATTCAAAATGTACGCCAAACGAGCAAGGTAAATAAAAACATCAGCTATTTCTTCACCAATTTCGGTTTTATTAATTTCAAGCATTTCTACTTGATTTCTTTCTTTTCGTGTTGCAGTCCACTGAAAGTGCTCTAAAAGTTCGGCTGCCTCTATAATTATTGATTTAGCAACGTCTTGAGGCTGCAAGTCAGCATCCCAATTTCGTTCTGTATTAAAATTTTTTAATTTACTTACTAGTTCACTCATTTCCATACTTAATAGTGTAACACTTTTGGTTACTTTATTTTTACCAACACTATAGGTATAATTACGATCCAAAAACATTGAAGTAAGGAGACAAACAATGGGTTTTACACACAAGGTAATTCTATTAAGTGAGAGTCCAGAAGAAGCAGCCAAAGGTAAGTGGAAGCTAAAAACGGTACTTTCCTTTGCCCCTACTAATCGCAAGCAAATACCTCTTTTTCGTGGGTCACCTCAACAGTGCGGTGATTTTATTGCGAAGGTGACAAGTGGAGCAATAAACATTCTTTTTTGCCCACAAAGTGCCAAAAAAGCCTTAGTGGTTGGAAGAAGAGTAAAAATTGTGTATCGAAAGTTTATTCCGGGAAGAGGGTTACAACCTAATACCTTTACTGTAACAATTCGTGCAGTTAAATCTGGGGAAAACGGTACACTGGCAACAGTAATACCAAAAGGTAAAAATGCTCAACCAATTGAACTACCTTTTGCTACTTTAATTGAACCAGCTTAACCTAACTGGGTGTTCTTAAGTATTTAATTTTACTTGGGAACGCCCTTATTTTTTACTGGAGCCCCCAGAGGGATTCGAACCCCCGTCCTCTCGGTCCGAAGCCGAGCGCTCTGATCCACTGAGCTATGGAGGCATAATTTCATGTAATTATACTACATGCTTATGTGCTAAACTAATTTAGTATGAGCGACAAAAAATTATTATTAGTAACATTACTTATACTTAGCTTTGGCTATTTTTTTATTACGTCTGCATTAAAACAAGGGGCAACAATAGATGTTGTAGAGGAACAAACAGAACTTGTAGAAGAAGTTAAACCCGTGGTTGCATTTTTAGAAGTAGATAATGGAAAAAGCGTTAAAAGTTACAGAGTTAGGCTAGAAACTAAAGATAGCATTGAAGATTTGTTTGAATACTTGAATAAAGAAGAGGGTTTTTCTTTTGAAACAACACACTACACCTATGGAACTGAACTTCAAAGCATAAACGGCGAAGTCCCTGCAGAAGGATACGTTTGGTCACTCTATATAGAAAATAAAAAAGAACAAGCAAACATTTCTCAACTCAACTTAATTCCACAAGAAGGCACAGACGAATTAAATGTTAAAGTAGTTTTAGAAAAAGATACTGAAGAATAGCTACTCGTACCTTAAAGCCTCAATTGGATCTTTTTTACTTGCACTTACAGCCGGATAAGTACCAAATAAAACACCCACAAGTAATGAGAAGCCAAAAGCCAAGAAAACTGCAGACAGCGGTATTTCAGCCCTAATAAATTGTTGTGCTACCAATGTAGCTAAATAGCCCAAACCAAGGCCAACTGCCCCCCCAAAAACACTAATTAAAACTGCTTCTAACATAAATTGAATTCCTATTGCCCCTGACGTTGCGCCTACAGCCTTTCGTAGTCCAATTTCACGAATACGCTCAGTTACAGAAACCAACATAATATTCATAATTCCTATTCCGCCAACTATAAGTGAAATTCCTGCAATTGCCCCTAAGCCTAAAGTTAGCATACCTAATATTTCTTGAATCGATTCAAGCAAATCTTTTTGTGAAAGTACTGTAAACTCATCTTCTTTTAGGTCACGAAGTAATGCAATTTCAATTTGCCTTGTTGCCAAATTTATTTCGTCAGGGTTTTTTATTTTAGCAATTATGCTTGAGTAATTTTCTATATCAAACGATTCTAACAATGAAGTATATGGAATAATAATTTGATCATCATAGTTTGCCCCTTTTTCTTTAAAAGTTCCTATAACTAAATAAGATTCATCTCCCATTTTAATTCTTTCACCTACCGCAGGTTTAGCTCCAAATAGCTCATTAATAATTAATGGCCCAATTATTGCAACTTTAGCCTTAGAAGACTCTTCTGACTGAGTGAAGTTTCTACCGTCATGTATTTGGTAATTGAATATATCTAAAGAATCGGCATTAATTCCAATTAGTTCTCCTGCGTAAGTTTTGTTTTTATATGAAACATTTTCTCCAACAAGTAAAAATGGAGTAACTGCAGTAACATATTCGCGCGCATATGTATTTATTAAGTCTATGTGCTTTTGGTTTAACTTGTTTGCAGTAAATGCTTTCCCGGGATCATCTCCAATGTCAGATTCCCCTGGAGATATAAATAGTAAATTAGTTCCAATTTGATCAAATTCGTCTGTTATATAGTTTTGAATTCCGCGTCCTAAAGAAACAAGTGTAACAACTGAAAACACGCCAATTATTACGCCAAGCATGGTTAAAATAGAACGTGCTTTATTAGAGCTTAAAGATTTTATAGCTGAGTGAAATAATTCGTTTATGTTCATGACACAACTTTGCCGTCTTTAAGTACTATTTTTCTTTCAGTAATTTTTGCAAGGTCATCATCATGAGTTACCAGTACTATTGTTCTTCCTTGTTCATTTAAGTTTTTAAATAGAGCTGTTATTTCGTCTCCGGTTTTTGAATCTAAATTTCCGGTAGGCTCATCTGCAAAAATAACTGCAGGTCTAGTGACTAACGCACGTGCAATAGCTACACGTTGTTTCTGACCACCAGATAGCTCATTCGACTTATTATTTAAGCGATCTCCAAGTTGAACGAGTTCAAGCATTTCTCGAGCACGTGATTCCCATTCATTTTTTGGAACTTTACTATATTTTAAGGGTAAAATAACGTTATCTAAAGCAGATGTACGTGCTAGTAAGTTAAATGACTGAAATACAAAGCCTATTTCCTGATTTCTAATTTGTGCTAGTTGATTTTCGCTTAAATCTGTTGTGTCTTTGCCGTTTAAGTATATTTTTCCAGATGTTGGCGTATCTAAAAGACCTAAAATATGCATTAAGGTTGATTTACCTGACCCTGATTTCCCTAATATAGATACAAACTCGCCTCTGTTTATATAAAGGGAAACATCATTTACTGCATTTATAGTGGTATTGCCAAGTGTGTATGTTTTTACTAAATTTTCTGCAACTAAAACTTTTTCAGAAGACATGAGGTTACTCCTCTAACTTAACCGAAGCACCCTCTTCAAATTCATCATCTAATGGAACTACAACCTTATCAAAATCAATATCTGATAAAATAATTGTATATAAATCACCTTCTAGTCCAATTTCTACGGGTTGTTTCACAAGTTTTCCTTCTTCGTTTAACCATACGTAGTGTGTGCTATCTTCACCAAATACTGCATCAAAAGTAAGTGCAGTTCCACCAACGGTGTTTTTTTCTATAACTATATCTGCATCGCCTTCCATGCCAATTAAAACGGGGTTATCTGAGACATCGTTGATTTTTATTAAAACAGTAAGCTCATTAGATGCAGAATCTACAACTAAAGGCAGCTTGTAAACAGTTCCAGTAAAAGTTTTGTTAGAGAAAGAATCAAGTTGAACTTCTACTTCCTGATTTAGTTTAACTAAGCCAAAGTCTTCTTGGTCTATTGAAGCCTCAAAAACTATTTGGTTTAAATCAGCTACAGTTAAAACACTTGCGCCTGCTGTTACAAGTTCGCCTTGATCAATTAAAACGTCTACTACAGTTCCATCAAAAGGCGCAATTAAGTACGAATCAGTCAACGAACCTAAAGATGCTTGGTAAGCATCTTCTGCCTGTGCAACAAGCTCGTTATGGCGTCGCAACCCAATGTTATACTCATCTTCACCGCCAATAGCACTTAAATTTGTGCTGTAGTTTTCTACATACAAATCTCTATCAATTAATGCAATATCTCGAGCCTGCTTTTTTGCTTCCGACCCTTTATACAAATCGTAATTAGAGACATTTCCTAAAATTTGACCTTTTTTTACCTCTTCCGTTTCTTTTACATTTAATTTTTCTAACGTTCCTGGAGTTATAGTAGCCAAATTAGCCTGATTAATTGATTTAATAACACCACTAGCAGATACTGTTTTTGTTACTTCATCGGTATAAACCTCAGCTTCACGTACATTTACGGCATTCCCGGAATTTCTTTTTGAATAAAAAAACCCACCAACCCCGAGAACAATAATTATTATAATTATAATTAGTTTTTTTCTTTTGCGCATATTACCGGTAGATTATACATTTCAAAAAAGGTATTATCAAAGATATGTTGAGGATTTTTAACAGTCATCATCCTGCTCGACACGCAAAAAGTTTTAAACATGCTTTTCAAGGCTTGTTTCATGCTCTTTTAAACGAAGCAAACTTTAGAATTCAAGTTGCATATTCGGTTTTAGTAGTTGTAATTGGATTTTCTTTACAAATATCACCAATAGAATGGGGACTCCTAATACTTTCACTGGGGTTTTTATTATCGGCAGAAATGGTAAACACTGTGGTAGAAGAGTTAATTGATCACTTAATTAAAGAATATCACGAAGGGGCAAGAATTATAAAAGACGTTTCAGCAGGATTTGTTTTAACTGCAGCTTTTACTACACTAGCAATTTCTCTTTTAATTTTTGCACCTAAAATAATGGCCTTACTATAAAAAACTACTCTATTTGGTTTTGCTTCAATAAATCATCTAAAGAACCTACCTTCATATAATATATCTTCACAATTTCTCTTAATCTACCTGGAGTATTAGGATCTTCACTATAAAAAACCTTAACAGGGTCGTAATTTTCTTCCCAATATTGTGCCTTTTCCTGTGTAGGATTCGGCGTGAAGCTTTGCGGGTTAATTATGTGAACAAAGTGCCCAGCACTATCAGTATCTTTGTTAAATGGAATATGATATCTAGAAATAGAACTCCGCTCATTAGTTGAGTAATAGCCATTGTTTTCGGTAGAGGTAACATATTGGCCAATTTCATCCCAATGCCTGTAATATGGAAACCCAAACATACTTAAATGAAAAGCTGGAGATGGTTGGTGAAACTCCCAAAGTAAAAACTTTTCAGGCTCCCAGGGATACTCTGCTGTATGGTCAACAAATATGGCATTTACCTGTAAAAATATAAAAGTAAAAATAACTAAAATTCCTGCAATATTAATATAGCGCACAATAGGTTTCGCAATAGGAGCAAGTCGTCCAGAAACATAGTACATAAAACGTTCTATGCCCTTTACACCTATTCCCATTAGTACCATTAAAGGAATTAAATATGTATATATATGTGTTCCCGGAATACTTACAAAAACTTCAAGAAACAAAAAAGGCAACAAAGCCCAGGTAATCAGCGCTATAGATTTATACTCTTTTAGGTTTAAATAATCTTTTATCAAAACACCTAAACCAAATACTGAAAGTAAAGTATAAATATGAAAAACATATATAGGTTGATATACCCTAAACAAAACTATGGAACTTGCAATTTTGCCCCCTGTACCTACTATTCTCCCCTGCCAATAACTTGCAGTTGCATCGGTAATTGCAAAAATAAATGGAATATAAAATAGAGCCATAAGTACACCACTAATAAAAAGGGAAAGGAATAAATGTTTTAAATGCTCAAACTTTTCATCTACATCAAATACATACTTTTTTCCCCACTCAACAAGAATGTATACAACAAAAGGAAAAATGAATACACCATCATAATGTGACAAAATAGATAACGCCCAAAAAATAAAGCCTAAGTAAATACCTTTCTTACTCCAATTTTCTTTTTTTGCAGCCAAACTAAATGTATAAAGCGCAAGTACCATAAAAAGTATTACAAAAGATTGATATTGAACTATACGTGCAAAAGCAATTAAAAACCCATTTGTAGCAAAAAAGAAGGTGGCATAAAATGATACTTTTTTGTTGAAATGAAGTTGTAAAAACTTATAAAAAAAGTAGACAGCAAAAATACCTGCAAAAGCAAAAGGAAGTCTAATTAAAAACCTATTCATGTATTCTGGGTCTAAAAACTTTAGTAAAAATGTAATTAAAAATTGAATAGGACCTTTTCTTTGAGAAAGCAAAAATTCAGATACAGACTCATTGGGATCTATTAAAAACAAAGCTTTTATTTCATCACCTTGATAATCAGAATAGCCTAAATTCATTAACCTAAGCCAGGTAGCTACAACGGCCAACGATATGTATGCAAATATGTTCCATTTTCGTAACATAAAAAAAGTATAGCAGGAAATTTTGGTAGGCAATACCTGTTAGTGTTGATTCTACAGTATTCTGCAGATAAGTGCTGTTTGCTTTAGCACAACAAAGTTAATTCATTCATTGCACGCGTAATTGCAACAAAAGCGCGTTTTGCATCAACAAAAGATTTAACATCATCCTCAAGCGATAACCCTAAAACGTAAACCTTAGCAAACTCTAAGCCCTTGCAATTAGAAAAATCAGTTAAGTAAACACCCTGAGGAATGTAGTGGACCCTTTTAGAGCTATCAAGTTTTATAAACTTTCCTTCAGGAAGATTTAGTGAGTTTATTATATTTTCTGCGTCATGCATAAGGTTTGAAGTCATACAAATAACACCTATACTCTTATTTAAATCTTTTATGTCTTCTTCAAGGCTAGTTTTAAATGTAGATAAAAGTTCATTAGTGTTTGTTGTAGTTAATATTTTTGGAGGCTCTCCGGCTCTGTCGATAGACTTTGGTAAATACTGATCAGTATATGATCCTATAACACTGTTTGCCAAATCAATTATAGGTTTTGTGCTTCTATAGTTAGTGTCTAATTCAAAAGTAGCGGCACTTTTAGCAGCATCAATTACTTCTGCAATAACTTCCCAATTTGTTAAACCGTCTTTTGTGTAAGATTGGTTCAAATCACCTAAAATACAAAATCTTCCGTTAATAACTAATTTGCCTAAAAGACAGTATTCTAAAGGACTAAAATCCTGACCTTCATCTATAACACAGTACTCAAATTTTCTAAACTTTGAAAATCCAAGTAATTGCTTAACAATTAGCACATATAAAATAGTTTCTAAATAGCCGTACTCATTTATATTTTGGCCAATTAATTTTTTAACATAACTAGGTAGGTAAGTAGTTTTAACAGATGTTCTAAGTTTACGCAGTTGTCTTAATATTTTTTTTATACTTATGGCATTTGCTTTAAAAAGTAGCCTTCTTGAAGGATTTGTAGTAGTTTCGGCAGATTCTTGCTGGTAGGTTGCTTCTTCCTCTAATTCGTCTATTAACTCTGTTAAGTTTTCGTAAACTGAAACTGATGAATCGTATACAAAACCGCCAAAACTTACATATTCTTCTTTACTAAACAACTCGTCTATTTTTTGCTCAAATTCTGAGTGAACTTCATGCAAAACGCTATCAAGAGCCTTAACACGTGCTAAAGAAAAGTCAGAGGTGTCTAAATTAACTCCTAAATCAACGTTTATAGGAAGTTCTTCTTGAAATAACAATCGTACAAGTAAATCTCTAACGGTACCGTAACCTAAGTTAAAAATTCCAAGTTTGGGAAATAATGTAGATAAATAGCCTACAAGTATTTGGTTTTTAGCAATTAAAATAGATCTTTCTGCATGAATAAGTTCGGGGTAATTAAAAAATATGTGAGAAAGCTTGTGAATAGCTACAGTGCTTTTTCCGCTGCCTACACACCCCTGAACTATGCAAATTTGACGTGGATCAGCCTCTATAATGTCGAGCTGCGATTCTTGAATTGTTTCTATAATATCTTCTAAAACTCCCCCAGATCGTTCTTCTATCTTTTTTTGAATTATTTCGTTTTCGTCGAGCTGCAAATCATTGTTATAGTATTTTATAAGCTTACCTTCGTCTATTTCAAAGGTACGCTTAAGTTTTAAGTTTTCTACAACAGTTCCGTCTGGAGTATTATATTCAACGTTTTTTTGAGGATATCTGTATCTGTAAAAAACAGAAGCTATTTTAGCTCGCCAATCTGTTACTATGCTGTTTTGTCCGTCATTGTAGCCAAATTTACCAATATAAACTTTTTTTGTTTTTTCTGACGTATTTTGTAAATCAATTCTTGCAAAGTAAGGTTCTTTCAATAAAGATTCTAATTCTTCTAGTCGAGCAAATTTATCTTTAAAATTAAATGCTACGTTTTGATGATGCATTTGTTCCATAAAAATAAGCAAATCATGAGGATCTGTATCAACATCTTTTCTCATTTTTTCAAGCTTACTTAAATTCCCGGCACCCATTTCTTTAAGAGACTGATCCAAGGCACGTTTCCCATCAATTAATTCGTTTATTGTATTATTTAAGTGTATTTCTTCTTCTTTTTTTATAAAATCAAGCATGTTTAAATCCTTTTTTTGCTATTAATAAAACATATTCACCTTTTACTTTTGTGTTGCTTAGCTCCTTAGTTACATCACTAATTGAACCGTACAAATATTGCTCATGAATTTTACTAATTTCTGACGCAATACAAACAAAGCGATTTCCTAAAATTTCTTCAACATCCAGCAATAACCTTCCTATTCTATAGGGTGATTCATATATTATCAATGTAGAATCTAAAGAACCAAAAGAGGTTAAAATTTCTTTTTTCTTGCCTTTACTCTTGGGCAAAAAACCTAAAAAACTAAATTTATCTGTGGGCAACCCCGAAGCAATAAGCGCAGATATAGCTGCAGACGGTCCTGGTATCGAAATAATTTCGTAGTTTTCTGTTCTCAAGTGAGATATAAGTTTAAATCCAGGATCTGATACTAAAGGTGCACCACTATCTGAAACTAAGGCCGCATCTTGTCCACTACTAAGTAGTGTAAGTATTTGATTTAAAACTTTAGAATGGTTTTGATCCCTATATGATATTTGAGAGGTATTTATGTTGTATTTATCTAGTAATTTCTTCGTTTCCCTTGTATCTTCAGAAAGAATAACAGATACTTCGGACAAAACTTTAAGTGCTCTTTGAGAAATATCTCCCAAATTGCCTATTGGTGTAGGCACGATAAATAGCTTTCCGCAGTCCATTCGAGCATTTTAGCATGCCTAGAGGAAAAAGTAGAATAGTTACAAAATTACTTGTATGACATCATTTCGTTTACTGCTGCCTGCAATACTTTATCACTAATTGAGCCTTCAATTGGAATTAGTGCTCCTGTTTCCATATGCATTACAAAAGTTGTAGGTACGCTTTCTACGCCAGCTACAAGACCTGTATTAAATATACTCTCTACTTTAAGTTCAAATTTTTTGGTGTCTAAACATTCCTCAAAGTCACCTATATGTATATTTAAATTTTTTGCTATCTCTGGAAGCTTTTCTTTTTCTATATTACCTTCTTCATCGGCGCTTTCATGAATTGAAGCTAGCATTTTCCAAAAAACATCTTCTCCACCTATAGAGTAGGCACATTCAGTAGCCTCAGCGGCAAGTCGTGCATTTTGGTGCAAATTCTCTATAGGAAAATGCCTATATACCCACATAACTTTGCCTTCATTTTTATCAACAAACTCCTTTATAGTATTGTTGTACGTCCCACAAAAAGAACATTCTAAATCAGAATATTCCACAATTGCTATTGGTGCGAATTCATCACCATAAATATGATCTTCTCCAGTAACAACAGCTAAAGTTACAGATTGAGTAGGTTCAAAGTCGGGTACTACTACAGACTCTTCAGAGTTTAAAGAAGATGTAAACTTTGACGAGAATTTAAAAGAACTTATTTTAGAGCCAACAAAATAAGCTCCAAGCAAAGAAACTATCACTGTTATAATTATCACTAAATTAGTTCCCTTTAGTTCTTTTTTAGTTGTATTGTGTTGGGATTGAGATTTCTCCACTTGATTCCTCAATTTTTTCCTGTGTGTCTTTGTGCTTTGTCATGCTTATATTGCCTGCAGATGCTTGAGCTAAACTTTTTCCATCTACATCTCCGTAAGGATACACTATTATCATAGAACTTTCTTCCTTACTCATTTCACTTAATACTTGTAACTCGCGTAACTTCATGCCACTTGAGGAAGTATTAAGCAAGCGACTAGCTTCTACCATTTTTTGAGCAACTTGAACTTCTGCTGCAGCCTGAATTTGTTTAGCTTCAGATGCACGTCTAGCTCTAGCTATAACTGCAAGTTCTTCAATTAACGATTGAGGAGTATCAACATCGGTAATTCGAACCGCCTTAACATCAACTCCATAACTTGCGGCGCCTTCATCTATTTGTTTTCTTAAAGATTCAGCTATTTGTTCACGTTCGCTTAGCAATTCTTTTAAGTCTAAACTACCAATTGTATTTTTAAGGGCTTCTGTTGAGAGCCAGGTTACAGATGTTCTATAATTTTGCACGTCAATAACTGCTTTTCGCGGATCTTCTACTTTATATTCTATCGCAGCTGTTACCTTGATAGGTACATTGTCTTTAGTTAATGTGGCAGTAGCTTCCACCTGCTGCGTAACTATGCGCATATCAACTATAGAAGCAACAGAAAAAATAAAGGGAGGAATTATAAAAAACCCTGCACCACGTACGCCAACAAATTTACCTAAACGCAACAAAACAAGTTTTTGCCATTCAGGTAAAATATAAAACATTTTTGAAACAACACTTGCTACCCAAAAACCTAAAAGTAATGCAGGTAAACCAAATATAAAGGGATTATCAAAAGTAGCGGTAGATAAAGCACTAGCAGGCAAAACAAGAATAAATATTAACAATATAAGTGAAACAGCACCGGCAAGTGTTCTTATGAATCTTTGAACTGTTGCAGTATCATCATAGGTTGTATTTGAAATGAATTGCATATTTGTAAGTATATAAGAGTGCAAAAGTAAATCAAGGTAAACACTAGTCTTCTTCAAAAAAATTAATCCTATATATATTTGAATTTTGTGTTATTTTCTGTATAATTTATCACTGCATGGAACTGTCGTATCGTTAATTTCAATAAAGTTGAAGTTATAAGGTAATAGCTACCACTCAAATACATGGAATCCCCATGTATTTTTATTTATTTATGGGTTTTTCTAGACAGTTACAAACTTACGATTTTTTAAACCCATAACATGTACTAACGCTACTTGCTGTGCTTTTTTTTGCGTTAAAAAGGTAAAATGATCGAGTCTATTGTTAATACAATTAAATATTTAATAACAACTTTCTTAATAGGAACTCAAACAATGATTAGTCCTGTAGCACCTGAAAGAAACATTTTTATAGAAACTTACCCCAATGTAGTAATAGAAAACTTGTGGTTTGAATACAGAGATAAAATACAAAAAGATGGTAGAACAATTGATAGAGAAAGAAATTATTTAACTACCTCTGAAGGACAATCCTATTCTTTACTTAGGGCTGTTTGGATGGACGACAAAGCAACCTTTGATAAAGTATTAACCTGGACAAATAATAACTTAAGAAAAAGAGAAACAGATAAACTATTCGCGTGGATGTGGGGACAAAGTAAAAATGGAAGCTGGGGAATAATTTTTGATGAAGGAGGCTTAAACACAGCTACTGATGCAGATCAAGACATAGCACTAGCTTTAATTTTTGCTTCTAAAAGATGGAACGAAGAAAGGTATATAAAACAAGCTCGGGAAATACTTGCGGATATATGGGAAATAGAAGTAATTGAGATACAAGGCGAACCATACTTACTTGCAGGTAATTGGGCAAAAAGCGAAGCTTTTCCTACAATAAACCCTTCATACTTCTCTTTTGCTGCATATCCAATTTTTGCAGAAGTTGATCCAGAACACGATTGGTTAGCGTTAAGAGACACTTCATACAAAGTTTTAAAAACAATACAAGAAAACCCGTTGGAAAAAGAAAACACTGTTGGACTACCTCCTGACTGGGTAAGTATTGACCCAACATCTGGTGAAATTTTAAAGGCCTCGCATTTTGATAAAACAGTTGCCTTTTCTGACGATGCAATACGGGTACCCTGGCGAGTTGCCCTTGATTGGAAATGGCACCGCAATCCCCAAGCTAAAGAATATCTTGAATCATTAACCTTTTTGCAAAATGAATGGACTAAAGAAGGAAAAATACTAGCCCGCTATGCTGAAAACGGAACCCCTTTGGTTACGTATCAAAGTAATAGTTTATATGGAGCAATATTGCCTGCTATGCAAATAGTAAACGAAGACCTAGCCAAAGAAATTTACGTAACAAAAATTGCTTCTTTATATGATAAAGATTTAGAAAAATTCCATGAAAATAAAGACTTAGGTTATTACTCACAAAATTGGGTGTGGTTTGGAATGGCCTTATATGAAAATAAATTACTTAACTTAAATAATATAGAAGGGATAACTGACTATGAAGATTGATAATAGAACACCGCATGAAATAATTTCTAAACCAACTGAAGTACCAAAGTTTATTATTTCTTTATCAGTAGTATTTACACTTATTTACTTTACCTGGTGGCTTGATTTTAATAATGCAGGAAACATACTTTTATACTCGTTATTATTTATTGGCGAGGTTTATCATGTGCTTTTAGCATTGGGTTACGCATATACAATCTGGGATCAGAAAAAGCCACGTTTGGCTAAACTAAAAGAATTCCCAAAAGTTGCCATAATGATTGTAGGAAGTATAGAACCCCCTGAGGTTGTAGAAAATATTTTAAAGGCTGCAACTGAGCTAGATTACCCCAATTATGAGGTTTACTTTTTAAATGATGGATATGTTTTTGAAAAGACAAAAAAAATAAAAACACCATGGCAAGAAAATAATGAAGTAGCAAAAAAATATGGCGTTACCGCAGTTACAAGACAGGAACCTGGAGGGGCAAAATCAGGTAATGTAAATAATGCATTAAATCTTGTGGATGCACCTTTTATAGCCTTATTTGATACCGATCATGTACCTAGAGCAGACTTTTTAACAAAAACAATGGGCTTTTTTAAAGATGAAAAAGTAGCATTTGTTCAAACTCCTCAATATTACCAAAACAAAGACAATAGCTTTTTAACTACAGCTGCCTGGGAACAACAGGAATTGTTTTTTGGACCAATTTGTAGAGGAAAAGTAAGAATGAATGCCACATTTTGTTGTGGTACAAATTTTGTTGCAAGAAAGTCTGCAGTTGAAGAGGTTGGAGGATTTCCAGAAGACAATATTGCAGAAGACTTTATAATGTCTTACTACCTGCATTCAAATGGATGGAAGTCTATTTACTGGCCTGAAGTATTAGCCGAAGGTATGGCACCTCATAACCTGCAAGATTACGCAAAACAACAATATAGATGGGCAAGAGGTTCACTCGAAATAATACTAAAACATAATCCGTTACTTAACAGAAAACTAACTTGGGGGCAAAAAGTGCAGTATTTGTATTCATCTGGTTACTGGCTAAACGGTATTGTAATTTTAATAGACGCACTTATACCAGTAATTGCCTTAAGTACTGGACTAATGCCTGTAAATCAAAACTCTACCAATTTTATGATTTACTTCTTCCCTTTCATGTTTTCTACACTTTACCTTTTAATGATGTCTACTCATAACACAATAACTTTTAGAGCAATTCAAATGTCTATGAGTAGCTTTTACATAATGATAAAAGCCGTGGTAGCTGTGTTGTTTAATAAAAAAGACTCCTTTGATGTAACACCAAAAGATGCTCAGGAAGGTAATTTCTTAAAGCTTGCAATACCCCATATAACTTATATAACTGTGGGGGTTATAGCAATTGGAATTGGAATTGCCAGGGAAGGACTAATTCCATCGGTTGTAACAAATATTGCATGGATTATTTTTAATAGCATATTCTTTTTTGGATTTATTCGTGCTGGCTACAATTGGAATAAACTTTTAAACCCAGTATATAGCTATTCTAAATCAAAGTTTTTATTCAGAGTTAAAGAAAAACATGCTACTCAAAAAGAATCTAATAAAGCATTAATTTTTGCGTCTAATGAAGAAACTACAGGAGAATTAGAAATTGAATAAACAAGGTATATTACATAAAAAATATGCTCACCAAATACTATTAGTGACAGTTATTCTAATAGGATCTTTATTACGCATTTGGAAGCTGGGTTATAGCGGATTACGTTTAGACGAAGCTCAAAGTGTATGGCAAGCGTCACATACTATTGAATACATACGTTTTTACATGGCTAAAAATGTGCACTTGCCCTTACATAACACCTTACTACACTATTGGATGGAAACATTTGGTACTTCTGAAACCGCAGTAAGAACATTAGCCTTAATACCTGGGCTACTATGCTTACCCGCAATATACTTGCTTGCAAAAGAAGTATTAGATAAAGAACGAGCATTAATAGCTACAACAATAGCTGCAGTATCCCCTTTTTGGGTTTGGTATAGCAGAGAAATTAGAATGTATACCCTACTTACCTTTGCCTCAATAATGTCATACTACTTTTTTGTAAAAATCATAAAAACACACAAACCTGGTTATTACTTAGGTTATATTTTATTTAACATTCTTGGTATTTATACCCATTACTATTTTGGTTTAGTCTTACTTGTTCAAGTAATTTTCTTTATAGCTGCATGGAAAACACAAATTAACAAGGAAACAAAGAAGATTTATATATTATGGGGACTTGTTATTTCTGCACTAGCGTTGATTTTAGCTTTTATTCCATGGCTACGTATGCTTGCCACTGCTACAAATGCCGGAACATATGCACCATCGTTAACCACCCCAAATAGCTTTAATATGTTTTTAAGCTTCTTCGAATTCACTTTTGGGTATCAACCCGAAGAATATGCCGCATTTATTATTGGTTTATGGCCACTAATAATACTACTTGGTTTTATATTTTTAACCAAAAGACAGGACCCCTTTACTTATTGGATATATTTTCTTTTACTAGGTACTGTACTACCTGTAGTTTTAACCTTTGGTGTAAGTGTTTTAGCTAAGCCTGTATATTTAACAAGATACTTGGTATCTGCTACACCGTTATATTTCATTTTAATTGCCTGGTATATCGATGAAATAAGAGGGAAATTGAAGTATGGTGTTTTAGTGTTATTGTTTGGGCTAATGTTAATATCCCTCCACAACCAAAGAACCAGCAGTTATAACCCTAAGGTAGAAGATTATAGAGCTGCTACTCAATATATAAATGAAAACGCATCTCCTAGAGATTTAGTACTGTTAAGTCCACCTTACAACATATATCCTGTTCAGTATTATTACTCTTCAAAAGCGCGTATGGTAACTATTCCTTTTTGGGATAGAAGAAAATCTGGTATACCAGCAGCAACTGCAGAAACTATTGAAAAAGATACAGAATTTTTGAGACAAGGACATCAAAAAATGTACCTTTTAATTTCGGAAGATTTAGAAAATGCAGCATTAGTGAGAAACTATTTTGATAATCACTTCACAAAACTTGAGAAAAAGCAGTTTTCTAAATACTTATGGGTACACGTTTACCAAGCAGAATATCTTTAATTTATAACGTCTGCCTGAACAATTAACCTTTTTAATGTTGTACCTGCTGGCCAACAGGTCATTAGCGTTAGCATTGATTTATCAGAGTTTTCATCTTTAAGGTATTCTACATCTGCTGCTTCAACAACTTTAATTGTATGTACTTTATATGTATATAACTCCCCAAAATAAGCTACAAAAATTTCATCGCCGTATTCCAACTTATTTAAAAGATAAAAGATAGAATTGTATTTATTTGCTTCAAAAATATTTCCTGATGAGTGTGCAAACAAAAAGGTGTTCCCGGGCATTCCGGGAAAACTTGTACCTAAAGCATGTGCTACCCCTTTTGTTAGCTGAACCTGATATTCATTAGAATTGTAGGGATCCACATTTGCCACAACTTTTGAATTAGCTCCAATTTTAGGAATAACAACGCTAAACGATGTGTCAACAGGTACAATATATCCTGGAACTTTTATGCTGGGGTTAGTAAGTAAAACTTTGGGGTCTACGTATCGTTTTTCAAAGTTATATCTAAACTCTTCTTTTAATACTGGATAAAAAACTACAAAGATACAAGCTATAGATACGCCCACTAGTATTAAACCAAATAACAAAGCTAGATCAGACTTCGATAAGCGGGTAATCTTACTTTTTAGCCACTTTCCTGTATATATCATACAGTACTCCTAATGCCACAAGTATAACTAGTACCCAAAACAATAATCTATTTGTTGTATCATCGCTGTCTGAGTCAGGGTTAGTAGGTATGTTAGTTACTATGTCGCTTACTGCTTCTGTAGACTCTACGCTATCTCCTAACAAATCACCATTTTCAAGTTCTAAGCCATTGTTAGTGCTTCCAGTTGAAGAAGATAGTACAAAACCAACATCACCGGAAACTGGAATTGGACCCTGTCCTGCATTAACACTTGATTCAATAGTTACTATGGTGGTCTCTGTTTCTTCAACAGTTTCTACTAATACCTTAGACACGTTTCCTGCAGCATCAAATGCCCTAACAGCGAAATAATACTTTTTACCACATTCAGGGCGTTCAACTTCAAGTTTTACCTTTTTATCAGAACCAATATCGATATTTTTTATTGAAGATTCTGAATCTGCGTCAAAGTCCTTTTCAGAAGAACGATACACTTCAACTCTAGTTGTATCACCACCGTCTTTTGCTGTTTTAAAAGATATTTCGTACTTACAAGAGTCTAATTTAGATTTAGAAAAGCTTCTTGGTTGCCCAGGGCGGGTATCGTCATAAACTACTTTAACTATAGAGGAGGAAACCTCGTCACTTTCGGCAAAAGCTTTAACGTAAAATTCGTAGTCTCCTGTTCTCGTAATTAAGTCGTTTCCAACACTACAGTTTCCTGAATCTCCGCCTGCTTGAAGGTTTTGATCAGAACCTAGCTGCACAAATGAATTAGAAACATTTCTACCATAGCATTTAATTGTTACTGGTCTATTGTTAATATCTAGCGCAACAAAGTTAATATCAAATGTAGAATCATTTGTTGGTGACTTCGGTTCTTCTATTCGTACAATCAATTCTGCTGCATAAACATTTGAACTAAAACCACTAACAAATATTAATCCAGCAACAATTAAAACTGAAAACAGTCTTAAGTAAGCTCTAAGTTTTTTACTTTTTAAAACTAAAGAATAACCAATCATGATAACTCCAAATACAAACACTAAAATTGCAGAGGCTAACCAAATTGTGTTAGCACCAGTTGCAGGTAACAGGCGTTGAGAAGAGGCACCTAAAACTTCTTCTACAACTTCTTTTACTTCTTTTTCTACTTCAACGTTTTCAGAATAAGATACTGGTTTTACTACGTTTACCGTTGTACCTACAAAAATCCCAGAGTCTGCATTTGCAAACACATTATTTAACCCTACAATACCTTTTGACCATGCGGCATCTTTGTAAAGCCCAGGATCTATAGAACTTGAAATATTAGCTACATAAGTTAAAGTAACTGTTTCACCTGGAGTCATAGTGCCTAATTGCCACACACCAGGAGAAGAATAAGTAGGCTCAGTTGTAATGCCTTCGTCTTTTAAGTCACCTCTTACATCTGATGAGGATGTCCAAGACCCTAAAACATATGAGAAACCCTCAGGTGGCAAGTCAATTACTTCTACATTTTTTACTTCCTGGGAATCTTCGTTTAGAGAAACAATTATTGTATAAGTTACGTTATCACCCGTTTCTTTGTTATTTTCACTGGCATTATTGACTTTTGATATTGTTAAAACAGCTTCTTCTTTTTCGTCTTCAATAGGCAAACAAGCTTCGACCTCAGAGTCAAAATAAAAACTCTCAGGTATTTCTTCTTGCACACCCTCAATATTTAGACACAAATCTACAGGTTGTTCATTTATTACATTAAAGGCAATACAGTTATATGTAGAACCTAGGAAAATAGGACTTACTAAATCGTAATTATCAAAGTTAGCTATGTCTTGGTGACAATATAACTCGGCAGTAACATCATTTTCTGTGCTTCCTTGATTTGGGTATGTATAAGGAATGTAATCTGCCGTTAATACCTCTCTAACCCAAATACCAGGAGAATTCTCTAAATTAGTTATTTCAACTGTTGCAGGTGTTCCTAAAGGGCCAGTTGTAGTATCAAAAAGTTTCCATTCATTAAATGCATTACCACTATTAGTGTTAACGCCACAGTTGTAGTCACAAACTGAGGGAGTACCGCTTGCTGTACCCAAGTGAGTACCAACTAACTTGTCTACTCCTTGAGTTATTCCTTGATCTTTATCGTGAAAACCCCATTGAAATGCCCAATTCTCAACAAAATAGCAATTTTCATGGGTGTTTATAAAGTCTTTAGCTGTAGTTTCATTAATTACAGATGGTTTTCCACCATCTCCCCAGTTTGGCAAAGCACTTTCACTATCACAAACTACTTTATAAGCATTTATTTTTAAGGTTGTTTGTGCATTTAAAGTGTTTATTTGTGAGGATGCTAAAAAAAGACTTATAAAAAATACAATAAAAGTAGTAATTCGGTTGGTTGTTGACATTATTTTTCCTTTAGATTGGGCAGAAACTTATAGTATACAAACTATAACTTAAGTTTATAAAATATTTATATAAATAAGTCAAGGAGTGATTAATATAGTAAAATTTCGTTATAACAGCACTATGATAAAAAAACACGTAAAAACAGCAGTAATTTTAGCGAGCGGCTTGGGTACTAGACTACGTCCTCTTACATATTCTCTTCCAAAACCTCTTGTAGAAGTTAATGGGAAACCTTTAATTGAATACACGCTTGATAGAATATCGCTCACTAAAATAAGTGACGTTATCATTACAGTAAGATACTTCCCAGAAAAATTTTATGATAGATATAAAAATAACTACAAACACTTAAAAGTAAAATTTATAGAACTACCCGAAAATAACCTTTTAGGAACAGGAGGCGATTTAAAAAAAACTGAAAACTTTATACATGAAAACGAAGACATTTTAGTTTGCAACGCTGATATAGTAACCAATTTAGATTTTAGTAAACTACTTAATTTTCATAAAAACGGCACCCAAGTAGCTACGCTAGCATTAGTTAATAAAAACGAAGACGCCTATGCAAAGAGCATAGGTATAGATGATAACTTCAATATTACAGAAGCCGCCCGAAACAAGTACGGAAATACCAAAACAAAACTTGTGTTTGCGTCTCAACATATAATAAACAAAGCACATTTAAAGTTAATTCCAGAAAATGTATTTTGGGGACTTTTTGGGGATGATGATTTATATACTACTCTTTTAACAAATAAAGAAGATGTAAAAGCCTTTATTTATCCTCAAAACACCCTTTGGGAAGATGTTGGTACCTCTGAAAGGTTGGAGAGAATAAAAAAAATACTGGAAGTTACTTAAAAGCTATTTAGCTTAAGTAACCCCCAGTGTAACTTTTGCCCTACTTGCATTGAGTGCAAAAACTGACTGTAATGTTTTTAGTTTTCCCCATCCTACTTCTAAAGTACACGAATCACCAGCATACCTATCAAGAATTTCCGGTAACGGTAAAACACCAGTACCCAAAGGTAAAGAATGATTTCCGTTTGGTTTTTTGCTGGGTTGCCAATCACCTAAATGTAAGTGACCCACTTTGTGATTGTTGGCAACTAATGGCATAAGTTCAGATAGTGGATGAAAAACTAATGCATGACCTACATCTAAAGTCATTCTTAACCCAAATTGGCTAATTTCTTTAGCCAAAACAAAAGGATACCTTACAAAATCGTACCTATTGCTAGGGTTGAGAATAATGCTGTTTTCAATCACTATTTCAGCAGCGGATGCCTTTGATAGTGAGGCTAGCCTTGCCCAGAATTCTTTACGAGCGGCAGCCTCGCCATCTTTCCATCCTAATGCACTTTCTGAGTGAACAACTACCTTTGAAATAAAAGGGTGTTTGCCAAGAAAATCATCTAGAAGTGCCATTACATCTGCTAGCCAGGATGTTCTTACTCCAACCTTTTCGCCTCTAATGTCACCTAAATGAAGCACAGATGTGTTTTTAGGCACACTAATCGCGTCTAGCAGGGGCAACTGCCTTGCAGGAACATGCCACTCAGTCCCCGATATTCCAGGCGGTAAAACAAACCAGTAGTTTTCTGCGCAACTTTGCACAAAAAAATTCGTCATTTTTGTCTCCTTTTAGTTTGATAACTAGTTTAACGGAAAAATAGAAGATAGGTCACACAAATAAAAAGCTAAAGTTTTGAAATATCTCTATTAGAAAATATGTTAATAGTCCAATCTAAGGCAATTTTTAAGCGTTTGGGCCAAGAAATAAATTTGGTTAAGTAAACAGTTCTCCAAAGCCACCAGGCAAACACACCAGATACTTTCATTCCCTTTACTATTCCTGAGGCTTCCCATTGTCCTAAAGACACTAGCAAACCAGCCTCTTTAAAATAAAATTCCTGCATATTATCATTTTGCTCAAGAATATTTTGATAAATATTGTGCGCAACTACGGAAGCCTGTTTTGTAGCAACTTGCGCTAACATAGGGTAGGGTTTCCCTGTTTCTTTATCAACACAACAAGCTATATCTCCAAGAGCATAAACGTTTGAGTAATTTTCAAGTTGCAAGTATTCGTTAACATGTATACGGTCTTTAGTGCATACTGGGTAGTTTTCTTCAAAGGTAGGCAAATACGGTTTAACTCCTGCCGTCCATACAACGGTAGCAGTTGGCATGACTAACCCATCTTTTAAAGTTACTTTATTTTTATCAACACTAACAACTTGTGCATTTAGTTTAACTTCAATATTTTTTTCAAATAGCACTTTAGCAGCTTGATTGCTCATTGATTCTGGAAACTGTGCTAACAACCTATTACCGTTATCAAGTAGAGTTATATGCACTTCTTTTTTATCTATTTCAGGATATAAATCGCAGAGTGTATCATAAAAAAACTCAGACATTTCGGCAGCAAGTTCTACACCTGTGGCACCTCCACCTACAACTACAAAGGAAAGTAAACGTTTTCTGACTTCAGCAGAGTTCACAGTACATGCAGTGTCAAACATATCTATAAAATGATTTTTTAGCTTAGCTGCATCTTCTAAGGTTTTAAGGGGAAAGCAATGACTTTCAGCTCCTTCTATTCCAAAAAAGTTACTATTTGCACCAAGAGCCAAAACTAAATAGTCGTACTCTATAACCTGTGAGTCTACAAAAACTTTTCTTTCACTTAAGTTTATTTTTGTTACCTTACCTATTATGAGTTTTGCTTTTTCATTTGAAGTTATTGTACGTAAAGGCTGCGTAATATGATGAGTACCTAAGCCCCCAGTAGCTACTTCATGAAGCATAGGCGTAAACAAAAAAAAGTTTGTATCATTGATAAGTGTTATATCGGCAACATTTTTAACTAAGGGAACTAAATTTTTAAATGTATAAACTCCACCAAATCCACCACCCAAAATTACAATTCTTTTATGTTTGCTCATAAAATGTATAATACCATTGCTATGAGCAAAAACGTACTAGTGGCTATTGCCTGGCCATATGTAAATGGAGAACTTCACATTGGACACCTAGCAGGCTATTTGTTGCCTGCAGATATTTGTGCGCGTTTTCACCGGGCAATAGGAAACAACGTTTTAATGGTTTCTGGTTCAGACTGCCATGGAACACCTATAACTGTAGAGGCAGATAAAAAAGGTCTAACTCCTCCAGACATTGTTAAAGAATATCACGCCAAAGACGTACATTTATTTAAGAATGTTTTAAAACTTAGTTACGACAATTACACAAAAACTGATACAAAAAATCATGCTGAAATAACACAGGCATTTTTTTTAAGCTTACTTGAGAATGACTACATAGAAATCAAAACTCAAAAACAATACTTCTCCCCCACTGAAAATAGATTTTTGCCTGATAGATATGTAGTAGGTGAATGTCCATTTTGTGGCTTTGAAGAAGCTAGAAGTGATCAATGTGATGACTGCGGAAAATTAATTAACCAGGGTGAAGTTATAAATCCAAAAAGCAACATTTCCGGAGATCCGGTAATATTAAAAGACACCGAACACTATTTTGTAAACTGGGAAAAGGCACAAAAAAACTTAAATTTAGAAAAATACATAGACGAGACTAGCAAAAAATACTATTGGAAAAACTGGGTTTATCAACAAACAAAGGGATGGCTAAAGGAAGGACTGCAATCAAGAGCTATTACAAGAGATTTAGATTGGGGTGTGCCCTTACCTATAGACCAAATTCCAAAAGATAAACAAATAGAAAACATTAACAATAAAAGATTTTATGTGTGGTTTGACGCAGTAATTGGATACTACTCTGCCTCTATAGAGTGGGCTAAAGAAATAGTAAAAGAACCAAATGCGTGGGAAAAGTTTTGGTACGATAACAAAAATAACAACGAAATTACGCACTACTATTTCATGGGAAAAGACAATCTAGTGTTTCATACTCTATTTTGGCCTGCGAAACTTAAAGTATTTGATAAAAGCCTACACCTACCAGATGTACAAGCAATTAATCAATATTTAAATTTTGCTGGAAAACAATTTTCAAAAAGTCGAGGACATTCTATTAAAATAGAAGACATTGTTAACGAATACGGAAATGACGCTGTTAGATTTTATTTAACACTAATAATGCCTGAAACAAAAGATTCAAGCTTTTCATGGGAAGACTTTGTAGAACGTGTAAATGGTGACTTAGTAAATAATCTTGGGAATTTTATACAAAGAACCTTATCCCTTGGAATAGATACCAAGTTAGACTCCACAAAAATGGACTCAAATATAAAAACAAAAATCGAAGAATCTTTTGCTAATGCGCGAGATTATTTAGAAAAAGCGCAATTTAGAGACTACTTACAGGTAGTACTTGAACTATCTTCCAAAGGAAATGAATATGTAAACGAAAACACTGTTTGGGAGTCAAAAAAGACAAATGCAGAAAAGTTTTCAAGTGAAATAGCAACTTTATATTCAATTGTAGTTGCACTTGCAACTCTTTTAATACCATTATTACCTGATGCATCAAAAAATATATTTAACTTACTTAACATAAAAGATCAAAACTTTTGGCCTGAAATAAGTCAAGAAATAAGGGATATTCAAAATATTATGGATAACATTGATACGAAGGTGAAGCCGGTGCCTTTGTTTAAAAGACTTGATCCTATTGAGTCTAAATAATTTCAAAACCAATTGGCAAAACTTCAATACTTACATTTTCAGCACTAATATTGACTATTTTGCTAAATTTAGGACCTCCATTATTTAGCCAGTTTTCTAATTGCTCAAGTTGCCATGTGTCACCACAAGCAAATAATTCGACTTCCCCATTTGATAAGTTTTTTACAGTACCCGAAATTTTTAGTTCTCGCGCTTTTTGCAGCGTGGACCACCTAAACCCCACACCTTGAACACGCCCTTGAATTGAATATATACGACATTGCATAAATAAATTCTAATACATTAAGTGAAAGTATTCTTTTTTTGAAATAGCGAGTTTAATCCATTTCCAGGAATCAAGCTTGTGAACTCTAAACTGGCTTTTATGCGATAAAACAGCAAAAAGTTTTTTTACCAAATCCAAGGATGATAATTCCAACATAATATTAGGTTCTAACGGAAAAACTTCTTTAGTAACTTCAGAGTCCAAATGAATTGTGGCATAAAGTATTTTAAAATTTAGCTCATGTTTTAAACTAGTTATGATTTTTGATGTAAGAACATGGTCTACGTGCCCATATACCCCTTGAGGTTCGTATGTAACTACAAAATCAGGATTATAACTCTTTATTTGCTCATACAAAAATTCGGTAACCTCATGCTGTGTGCTGCCTAAAGAGCCATCAGCATAAGAACATTGTGTACAATTTTTTAGTCCTAACAAAGTACATGCTTTTTTTAATTCTTTTTCACGCTCAATAGCAAGATCTTGGGTTTCTTTTAAACCATGTCTTAGGGTGCTTGATTCACCCTTTGTTAGCACTATCAATTTAAGATCAGCACGGGCTTTTAAACTAAATTGTATTAAACCCCCGGTAAATACTGCCTCATCGTCAGGATGAGGAAATACTAATAATATTTTAGAGTTAGCTGATACTCCAAGCTTTTTTAAACTTGTAAGCTTTTGCATAGTTCACTGAATTTTAGCACGAGTTGTGTCTAGTTTGAGTTGTAGTACTCAGAATAAGACAAAATTTCACGTTTTAAGTAGTCTAGTATGTCATCTCTTAAATCTTCTCTTTCCATAGAAACACGAAACATAGCTTTCATAAAGTTTAAGGGATCTCCTGTAGTTAACCACTCTCCATCGTATGGTGCTGCATATACCTTTTTACCCTCATGTGCAACTTGATTTAAAACGTCTATCATCCATAATTCACCGTCTTTTCCTGTAGGACATGTTTCTACGGCTTTAATTACATCGTGAGTAAACACAAAACGTCCCACCTGAATCATATTTGAAGGGGCTTCAGCTTCATTTAATTTTTCGTAGCCCTTGGCCATAGCATAAGCATAACTAGCGTCTTTTTTAAATTCTAAAGTAGCATAGCGGTAAACTTGATTCCATGGAACTTCTTGGGTGGCCAAAACAGCCGAAGGATGATACTCGTTGTAAACTTCAATTAACTGCCTTGTTATTGGGGGATTACCTAAGGTTATATCGTCTGCAAACATATATACAAAAGCCTCATCATCATCTATTAATTTTTTTGCAGCTATTAAAGGTGAGGCATTTCCATAAGGTAAATTTCCCTTTTGCCTTACGTACACAAAGTTTGCCATTTGGGGTATTTCTTGCACCATTTTTAAGCGGTCAGTTTTTCCAGCTTCTCTTAACGCGTGCTCTAGTTCTAAATGATTATCAAAATAATCTTCCATAACATGTTGCCCTGCTCGTGAAACTAATATTATATCTGTAATACCAGATTTAACGGCTTCCTCTACCACGTAATGAATTATAGGCTTATCTATAATTGGAAGCATTTCTTTTGGCTGATTTTTAGTTGCAGGTAAAAATCGGGTACCATACCCAGCGGCAGCAATTACGGCTTTAGTTACAGGTCTATGTTTTTTCATGCGAAAAAATTATATCATGTCCAGTTTTTTTTGTAATAAGACTTGTTTAGCAGGCGTAAAAAAGCAATAATTTTATTACTGTGCCTTTAAATCACAATACAAAACTAAGTTCACATCATTTAATTAATCCAGTAGAAACGCGAATAAGCGAAGCTGCCGCATTATATTTGACAGAGGGTATAAGAGCCTTTGCTTTAGCTTTAATTGGTGTTTTTTTACCTATATTTATTTATGAAACTTCATTCGGGTACACCTGGTTTCACACTGACAATACGCTAAACGGGATCGCCTGGATTCTTATTTATTTCTTTTTTAGATCACTAAGTACCCTTGCCATAACACTTTGGTTTAGCAAATTAATTTTTACAAAGATTAACTTTCATAGATCAATTTTTATAAGCTTTATAGCGCTAATACTAATTATTGTTTGCTGGCTATTAGCTGAAAATGATATAAGATGGTTATTTCTTGCTTCGTGTCTTACAGGAGTAACAATAGTTTTTTATTGGATTCCCTTCCATATTTTTTCAATTAACAAACTAAAAGAAGACGATGGGCAATACGGAACAAATGTAGGAAAAAGAGAATTTTATGTAAAAATAGCAAATGGACTAGGACCCATATTGGGCGGGCTAATAATTGCTAAGTTTGGTTTTAGTGTACTTTTTATTACTAGTATTATTTTACTTTTGTTTGGAGGATTACCCATACTGTTTAATGTAAGCGAATGGAAGCACGGGGAGCATAATCCTACGGATATAATCGAAAACTACTTGCTTAACGGCAAATTTAAAAAAACTACCATAGCCTATTTCGGACAAGGCATGGACGCACTAGTTTACGAGGTATTTTGGCCAATTTTATTATTTGTAGTCTTAAAAAACTTCATAGCAATTGGGTCATTAAAGTCAGTAACAATGCTTATATCAATAATTTCCACACTAATTGTAGGAAAGTATTTAGACAAACATGGTCCAAAGGTTATACACGCAATAGGCGCATTTATAAATGGGACGTTATACTTACCAAGAATATTTTTAACTACTCCCTTAGCTTTATATGTTATTGATACGGCAGATCGTTTAAACGCACCCATGTTTGGAATACCTTTGACAACACTATCTTACGAGAAAGCAAAAAAATCAGGAACCTCAAATTTTATGATTTACAGAGAAATTGTAATACACTTATCTCTTGCTATTACCGCATTAGTAGGGTTTCTTACTATTCTTTCTTTAGAATCCTGGAAATGGATTTTTGCATTGGCCGCAATAGGCTCTTATTTAACTTACTATATTACTTTAGATAAAAATTAAGCTATTTCCCATAAATACAATACTTTGGTAATCTATAAACGTGAAATATGAAGAAACATTCAAAACTGCAACAGTTGCCCTACGTGCAAATAAAGTACGCTCTTTTTTGACTACATTGGGAGTTATCATTGGTGTCTTTTCGGTTGTTTCTTTGGTGTCAATTGGACAGGGAATGCAAAATTACATAACTGATCGATTTAACGCATTAGGGTCGAATTTATTAATGGTTTCTCCCGGTCAGGTAGATTTAGGAGACGACCCTGCAAAATATTTAACCAAAAATAAACTGGGAGAAAAACACATAGAATTAATAGAAACTCATGGAGCACAACACTTGGCAGGAATTACTCCTCAAATTAGAGTGGGACAAAAAGTGATATTCAAAACAAATAGTTACAATGCAACTATAAACGGGGGGAACGAACAAGCTTTGAATGTGTTCAATTTCGAGTTAAATACCGGTAGAAAGTTTACTAAAGCCGACATTAGCGGAAAAGAAAAAGTGGCAATTTTGGGTAATACTGCTAAACAAGAGCTTTTTGGCTCAAAAAATCCAATTGGTGAAACCATTGAAATAGGAACAGAAAGCTATGAAGTAATAGGTACTTTTAAAGAAAAGGGAATGGACTTTGATGACGTTGTTATGACGCCTTACACATCTATAATGGAAACGCTAGAAATAGACAATTTTAGTAACATTGGAACAAAAGTGATTAGCAATGAACAAGTTAATATTGCAAAAAGAGAAATTGAGTTAGCCTTATTGCGTGATCTGGATGACGACGACTTCACTGTAATTTCACAAGAAGAAATTCTTGGTTCAATACAAAATATATTGCAAATATTGACCATAGGTTTAGGTGCAATTGCCGGAATTTCACTTTTAGTAGGAGGAATAGGAATTATGAATATTATGTTGGTTTCTGTTACAGAGCGTACAAGAGAAATAGGTTTACGAAAAGCTCTCGGAGCTACTAATAATGATGTTGCAGTACAATTTTTAATTGAATCTATTTTGCTAAGTTCTGTTGGAGGGATTGTTGGGTTAATACTTGGCTATCTACTTTCTGTAGCAGCTAAACAATTCGTAGAAACAGCATTACCTTTATCTGCAGTGTTTGTAGCTTTTGGGTTTGCAGTATTTGTAGGAATAATTTTTGGAACATACCCTGCAATTAAAGCAAGCAAAAAAAATCCAATTGAAGCATTAAGATACGAGTAATAAAGGCAATACTATTTTATGCTGCTTACTGAAGGTGGCGGGGGAACATCCAGCTTGGGCTTACCCGGAGCTAAACTTTTTATTTCGTTTTCAGCGCTACTGCCCTCTTTTATTGAGCTAGGCTTATTCAAATGCGTGTCTAAAAAGTTGTAGGCGTAGTTTCGCATTTCTTTAGTAAAAACATGCCCATCGGCATCATGAACTTTTAATTCTAAATTAGAGTCCGGAAACGCGTCTTTTGCTGTATCAAAAATTAACTCAGCACTATTACTCCATGAGTCATTTTTAGTGGTAGATATTAACAAACTTCGTGGTGCAATCAAGCCAACAACTTCATCTACATCACATGTGTTTGCAATCCCGGGAATGCATAGCTCTTTAATTACGCTGTAGCCACCGTCTATAGAATTTCTAAAAGTGAAGCTACCGCAATTTGAAACAGCCGCTTTTATTCTTTGCTCAAATGCAGGAATAAATAAGGCCATATAGCCACCAAAGGAATGCCCAATGAAACCAACTTTTTCCTTTTCTACAAATTCTAAGGATTGAACATAGTCAATAGCTATCGAAATATCGTGCCATGCTTTGGCGAAAAGCGTATATCCTACTAAAAGGCGGTGAATAAATTCATCTTCGTGGGCATACGCATTTAATATATCAATTCCTGCGTACGGGTTTGTATTTCTTTCTTCAAAGCCGAGTGAATCGGGTGTTATTGTTACAAAACCTCGTTCGGCAAGTTCTTTAGCATAAAACATATCGGCACTACCAATTAAACCGGCAGGCTCGCTTTTACCAATTACCCAATTACCATCATGTTGATGATGACAAAATATAGCAGGTTTAGGTACCGATACATCTCTAGGGTGGCATAAATAAGCTTTTACGCGTTCTCCACCTTCTACACTATATTCTACTTTTTTTCGTATGAATGTCTTACAATCCGATTCTTCTAGAATTTTAGGATCCAAGTCTACCTTTTCTGGTAGAGGACCAATTAAATTGAGCAGTCTATCACGTAACATTGAACTAATAATAACTTATTGAAAAAAAAATAGACAGCGAAATTCTTGATACTTTGTAGAATTTCACTGTCTTTGTATTTTAAGCAACCAAACGAGAAGGTAACCGTTTACCGCTTCCTGGTCGCCTATTTTGCTTTTTACGCATAGCATCCGCACCTGCCCAGTCTTTATCACTTAAATAGACTAATCTGGTAATAACAGCCGAGGGCAATCCATGCTCTTCGGCTTCGTCTAAAGTGTAAATGTTCAAACCGCCACGAAAGCCCTTACGAACAATTAGATCATCATAGGCGTCAGGGGCATCTGGTGCATAGGCAATTAAAAAATATCTAAACCTACCTTGGCGAGTAGGGCTAGGCATTTCTATAACACATTGTGTATGTACTGCGTACTCTGCCTCTAAATTGGGCACTTCATCTCTCATGATTTTCTCCTTTATTTACATTAGCTTAGTTTTAAGGTTTAAGTTGCTGTGCCAAGGCTCTTAAACTTAAAACAGAGGCTTCTAGACCTTTTATAGGTTCATCTAATCCAGGATAATTCACATTTTTTTCGGTATTGTGCAACACCAAATGAACCAAAGCAGGAAATCCATCTACCCAAACCATAGATTCATTAAAACGTAATTCTGGGTTTTCATCACCCTTACCTGATTGCTCTACTCTTGCAAAAATTCTAGCTTTGACTACCTCTGGTGAATCAGGTACTACACCTAAAACCACTACGTTAAACTCCACTGACAGTTTTTGTAGAAGAGTTTTTGCACCAGTAGGTTCTGTTCTAATAACTGTTAAACCTGGTTTTTGAGCCGCTGCATACAAGTTAGCTTTAGGCAATCCGTAAATATTTCCGTGATGTATATCTGACTCAATTAAGTCGTACTCATCAATTAAGTGCTGCAGATAAACAACATCGTCTTCTTCTTCCGGCTTTCTTGATCTTAGCCATAGGTACGCATCGCGAGACTCAAGATACTTAAACAAACCAGACTCTTTGCCCAGCTCGTCCAAACAATCTAGGTAGGCACCGTCAGTTAGGTTCTCTAGTTGCTGCTGAATTTGTACTCTTTTATCCGCAGAAACATCATCTGCAAACTCATATCTGCGACGTCTCGTTGTTGAAGTTATAGCATGAACATATGTTCCATCTGCAAACAAGTCTCTTAAAACAGTATCTTTACCTCCACCAGAGGGTCCAACCACAATTAAAACCGTAGGTAATGCCAAATTGAGTTCGGGATTACTTATTACATGCAGTCCGTAAATTCCCCTAAATAAAGGTTGCTCAAAAAAGTAGTTAAAGTTTTTCATTGTATTTGAATCTCCTTTGCTTGTATGAGTAGATTTTACCAAAAATTAGCAAAATAAAAAAAAGCCGCATTTAGTACAAAAGCTTAGGTACTAAATACGGCGAAATGTTAACGGAATTGTCCTTTAATCCAACGGTCGTAGATTTCAGAACTTAGCCTTATGTTCCAACTCGACAGGGCAAGACGATCTTTCGGTGCAGTGCGTATATCAAAGTAAGGATGTCCACTTTCAAGCCAACGCAAGCGAAATCCAAGTAAAACAAGATCATCTTTTGTTGTGTAAATTTGGGACCAGCTTTGAGGTAACCACTCGTAGTTTTCTTGGTTTTCCAAAGCCTTTCGTAATTGGGCGATAACACGCTGGTTTTGCAATGTATAGCTAAAATGCATTTGCAGGTTTACTAGCAGTACTCCAGCAATTTGCTGAGCTTTTTCTGCACCTAAGCCAACCTGTGTCGAAACACTAACGGACCCGGGAAAAGTTATTTTATTTGCTTTTCCACTACCAAAAAGTTTCCTTAACCAACTAAAGTCAAACATGCGACTCTCCTTTTTATGTTGATTTGTTAAGATATTTTACTACATAAACATCAATTGTTCAATGCTATGGGTTACTGGGATGCGAAGGGATAAAAAAAGCGTAATGAGAAAAATACAGTTTACCTTTCTCATTACGCATACATAGTAAGGGAGCGTTCACAATCGGCACCAGCTTTTCGAGCATCTTCAATGGTGTAGTTTAGTGGGTTATCTAAATACACACGTGAGTCATAACAAAACTCATGCCCACAACAAGTACATTTAAACCAACTAATTGGGCTTGTTTGAAGATACTGAGCCAATAAAGACGGTACCGAAAATGGAATCAAACAATCAAAAACCAATGCGAGTACGTTGAGTAACATTGAGGGGGACACAGGTTTTTTACCAGGACCTCCAATTTTGACAGGATTCCAAGAACCACACTCTGAACAATACAAATAAACATAAGTATCCAAACCGTTGGGACAATTTGTTATAAATGCCATATTTAGCTCCTTTTCTTAGGGATTAGTATTGGTAATTATAGTCCTCTTTTGCTTGATATAAAAATAGCATTGCCAAACAATAAAAGAAATAAGCCATGCTAATAAACCTGCTTTAGTTACTAATTTCCCGTAATAGTCGGATTTTGGTTCTAAATGCGTTAGTAAAACGTTTTTATTTATATTGGTGTCATTCCTTATAAGCATATAACCAGGTCCAGTTTGTAATATTTCAACTTTTTCACTGTTAGAATCACTAGCCGACCAATTAAAATCATATTGAGAAAGTAATAAAACCTCTTTCTTAGGTGGAATCCCCGAAATATAAATTGACTCCTGGCTAGGATAAGTTACTTTAAAGGGGACACCGCTTGATAAAGTATTGGCAAACTCATTTACGTACAAATCTACATACTCACGATCCCAGGGGTATTCAAATGCGCTGTAGTCAAATTCGGGAAACTCATAGGTAGTATCGTATACAAGAGCATCAGTAAATTTCCAATTACTTTTAAAAACTGTGTACTCTGTTCCATCTATTTTTTCAACAGTATCTAACAGCTCTATTTCTGGAAACTCTTTAATATTATTTACTAAGCCAGTTGTTACAGATAAGTTTGAAGGCAAAATAATGTAGTTTATTCCCCTACTCTTATAATAATTTAAAACCGTTTGTAACAGCGCTTTATCATAATTAGGAGTTAATGTAGCTTCTTCAATTAAATATGTTATCGGGCTAGATAAAAAGTGATAATACGAACCCTCTACTCGAACGTCATTAAAATGATAAAACGCTACTTCTGTGGGGTGCAAAGCATAAACTCTTTCCCAGTTAGTAAGCTTTATGTTGTTTTGCTGCTCGAATACTGTTAAAGGATCTTGATAATTGTTTTGAGAAATTGAAGAGTAGCGTGAAATTGAAGTTAAAAAGTTGTTACTAGTATTTTCAACAATAAAGAAGCAAAAAACAAATAAGGCAATAACTTTTAGCATTCGAGGTGACTTAGTATATTTAGATAATTCACTTAAAGATAGGCCTATGCCAAAAAGTAAGGGCAATACAGCAAAAGGAATCCAACGTGGTACTTGAAATCTATTGAGGATGGTCGGCAGTTCATATGAATAAGTAGCAGTTAACCAAACTAAAATTACAATAAAAAATGAAAAAAGCATTAAAAAGTTTTTGCCGGATTTTTTAAGCTTAAATATATTAAAAAATGCCAATAGTGAAAAAATAACAATAAACGCAAAGGTAGATAAAGAAATACCATAATTAGCAAAAGTAGTCATTTGACGTAAAAAATACATATTATCCAGGAAAGCTGCATAATAAAACGTACCTGAATAAAAAAAGGCCCCTGAAATATAAAAGCCAAACAGTAACATAATAAAAAACATATCAGCTGCTAGCTGTTTAAATCTTTTATTCATTATGTTGTAAAGCACCAGTATAGCTAAGGTGCTAAAACTTAAAATTGGATGAATATAGGGTGAAACGCCAATCGCAAAAGGTACAAAGTCAATTTCAAATTCTTTATCTCTTTTTAAAATTAAGTATAAAAACAACGGAACAAACACTAAGCCTATGAAAATGCTGAAGTCCCAAATGCTTATCATCATTTGAGGAACACCAATGGCAACGAAAGTAGTTACAAAAGCCAAAAATGCGGGGACTTTGAATTTTCTTAAAAGAAAGTACATAGTGGAATACATAAAAATTAAACCAACCAATGTAACACGTAACATAGCAGATGTAACAGAAATGCTCATAAACTTTGAATATTCAGCTACTAAAATTTGTGGAATAAACTGATAGGCCTGCCAAATGTTGTGACCATTACCGCTTAAGTGAGTCCAATGAGTTAAACCAAACTCTCTTACTAAAGAGATTCGATAGGCCATATTAATCCAATCGTTATAACCTGTATTTATGTATTTACCTTCCCAAGTAAATGAAAACACACTCACAATAAATGAGCTTATTAAAAGTAAAAATAAAATGTCTGCAATTAGTTGTTTAATTTTTAACATATCCGCTTACGTATGCTGGCTCAAAAAATTCTTTTGCGGCATCAGTTAGTTTTTGTGTAGGGTTTTTCTTAGCTATCAAAATATCAAACTTTTTACCTAAAATTAGAGTTCCATTAGTACTTTGTTCTAAAAGTATTAAATCAGCACCCAAATTTGTGCCCAAATCATCTGTAACAGGGGTTACATCTACAACTTTTGAACTAACTTTATCGGTAGAACCCTCAAATTTAATTTGAACAGGCGTACCTTTAACTATAGCATCTCGCAGCTCAACCCCAGAACCATACTTTGTTCCATAATCAATTTTTCCAGCATACTTAAACGAATCTTGAGGGGCTAATATAGCTAAAATTTCATTTTCTCGTACAAAAGAGTTTTTCTCGTAATTTAATTCAATAATATAACCACTCTGAGGTGCGTAAACGTCTAAATACTGAATTTTTTTGTATAGCTCTCTAAACTCAGGCTCGTTAAAATAAGGACTAGAAGGATCCATACCAGAAACTTTTTCTACCAAAACATCATTCTCAAGTTTCATTAATAAATCTCCTTTTTCTATATAATCACCTTTATCAACCAAAACCTCTTTAACAGTTCCCGATACATAAGTACCAATTAGCACTTCATCATATTCTAAATGACCTTCTATTTGATAATAATCATTGCGAGCGGTGTTTGCCTTAGATAGCCTGAAATACCCAATACTAATAACAACAACAAATATAAACAAATATTTAAATAAAATTTTTATGTTTTTAAAAGTCATATATTTTTACCTCGGTCTTTTTTTCTAAAGCTGCATAAATAAAGTGAATAAGTAAAATTACATTTACTCCTGCCCAAAATGAAAACATAAATGCAGTTACTTTATCCTGAAGAGTTATTAAGCCGGTAAATATTGCCACAAGAGACAACAAAATTATAAATACGTGTGAAACTAAATAATCATATACAGAGCGTTTTTCGTTATTACTTAGCTCTTCGCTATTGGTTACTTCCCAGCTGTAGTCTTTTTTTCCTAATAGTTCTATAAAAAACGCCTTTATGTACACAGGAAACAAACCCAAAGAAGTAGACAAAAGTGCAGGATCAAAGTGTTCCATTAAGTACAAAATTAGTAAAAATTTTGATAAGAAAAACGGCATAAAATGTAGTATCCATGTAGTGGAATCAGCAACTGCAAAAGGTTTTATTCCAGTTAATAAATAAACTATAGGCATTAGTAAATAAAACAAAATGGCAAAACCACTAAAATAATGTAGCGTAGAAAAAACGTACTGAGCTTTTTGTTCAATAGTTAGTTTTTTACTAAACAGTTTATTGAAATTAAATAAAATACTAAAACCGCCTCTTGCCCAACGTAACTGCTGTCTAAAATAAGAATCTATTTCGGTTGGAGCTAAACCTTCAGCCAATACTTCGGGTACATAAGCAGATTTCCAGCCTGCGGCATGCAACGTTAAGCCTGTGTAAATATCTTCTGAGTGGTCTAATAAATATATGCCTCCATTTAAAACCTCATCTAGTGCTTTTTTTCTGTAAATAACATTTGTACCAACACAAATTGCAGAATTAAATGCGTTTTTGCCTGGCATAATTAATTCGTAAAAAATGTTTTGCGCACCAGAGGCTCCTTTAGCTATAGTAGAACTTGTATTTGTGTAATATTGCGGAGTTTGCACAAAGGCAACCTCAGCATCATTAAAATATGGAAGTGTTTTTTCTAAAAATTGTGGTAAAGGTTTATGGTCTATATCAAATGTAACCACAAAATCTTCTTTAACCTGAGATAAAACATTGTTTATATTACCTGACTTATTATATGTGTTTTTTTCTCTTGAAATGTAAATAGCTCCGTATTTTTCAGCTAAAGCTTTTACTTCATAACGACCACTATCATCGCCAACGTACAAAGTGTGTGGAACAGTTAAGTTTTTACATGCATTAAGTGTTTCTTCAACAATTCTTAATGGTTCTGTATAAACAGCAAGTATTACTGCCACATTCCCTTGAAAAGGCTTACCACTGGATTTAAATTCTTTTACAATTTCTACACCTTTATCATGAAAGATTATTGTCCACCAAGTGAAAATTGCTGTAACAATAACGTAAAGTTCAACAATTACTGCAACTGAATAAAATAAAAAGTCGCTAATATTGTCTGAATTAAAAAGGAATATTAAGTAGTAAAGTCCTGAAAAAATTGAAAGTGCGACTATTGTTGTAATAGCCGGAGATATCACCTTCTTTTGATTAAGCTTGTTTATAGTCTTCATGCGCAAAAAATCCTATTATAATTAATAGGAGTAATTTAGAGATAATTATTAAATTAACCTATATCCTTTGCGTATAGTAACATATAAAGCCATGTTTTTGTAATACCTGAATCTGTAATGACAACATTTTCTATATCTTGCTCTTTTGCCAAACCATTAATTATTTCATAACCTAAATTTATATCACCCCAAGACTTTTCTAAGGCTTCATTGTTTAAACTAGTTATTTTACGCTTAGCATACTCAGAGTTGTTTAAATAGTATGAACCAAATGTAACAGGAAGTATTTGAATACCATGAATTGCATTTGGATCAGCACTAAACCAAGTTGCAAAGTCATATTTTCCTTCCCAAACTATAGAGGCTAATTCGTGTTTGTACTCTGGCGGAAAAACATCGCTCAAATTATAGGTATTGTGATAATAAACATTAGAAGTAAAGGCCTCTAAATTATAGGCAACAGAATACCAATCCGCTTTATCTGCCATTTGCATTGCGTTGTACCATTTGTGTGCTCCATACCAAAAGTTTACTGCTTCTGATGTGGATTCCTGATTATTTCCATCTGCAAAATATACTAAACCAGAGGCATAACTATGACCTTCATATAAATCAAAGTGTCTTAAATAAGGAAAACTAGGGTCGTACATATCATTGCTTGCAACATCTCTAATTAAATAATCAACTAATGTAGAATATTTTTTCGCATAGTTTGGTTCTAACTCGGCAAGCATTCCCATTGTGTACACCCAATATCCATAATGAAAATGATGATCATTGTATTCTTGATGACCAAACTCTTCAGAACTGCTTACTAAACCACCCAAATTGTTATCGTATGAAAAGTATTTTTTATCACTTAAAGAGCTCAATAAAAACCAATCGTCTAACTCTGTAGATATTTCATTAAAAATTAAGTCATAGCTAGTCTTATCTTCTACCAAATTTGCCACGTATAGTAAATTCACATACTTTGCTAAAGTTTTACCTTTCCAGTAAATTCCATCTGCATTTTTTAAGTCTTCAAAGGTTCCTATATCTTTTCTTAACTGTGTAGCTAAAGTTTGTTTTTGTTGTTCTGTAAGTTTTATTTGTTTAGGAACTTGTTGCAAATAGTTTGGAATTTCTGCTGTGAAAAAATCGGTAACTTCAAGTCGCATGTTTCCTCTAAGTGTTGAAACAAAAACTTCGCTTGGGTTTTCTTTATTGATGTAGTGATGAGGCATTAAATATACGGGCACTGCTTCGCTCAATTTGAATTCCTGCATATATGAGTCCTCCGATTGTGAGAATGTGCTTATGAAATCAACTTTATTTTGCGGAACATTTGCAAACAGGTCATTTGTATAACCATTTGGCATTAAAAATACTGAAAATTTTAGGGAATCGCTATTAGTAGAAGTAATTTTATTTTTATCTTCAATATTAACTGAAGAATTAAACTCTATACCAAATGTAGTTTCGTTAGTAGTGGCAATTACTCTATTGTCAAAATTTTCTAATTTAGAAATTTCAGCGGCTTCAAGTGATAATGTTGTAGCATTTGTATCAAAATAAATATATCCTAACCCCTTAGCTGCAAAAATATTTACAGTGGTGCTGTCATTTTTTAAATTGAAGTCAGCACTTAATTGTTGCGCACTTGTCACACCACACTTAGTGAATTCACCATTAAAAGTAAAGTTTATTAATCCTGCCTTTTTTCCAACAACAAAATCTTTTGATGGTAATGGTGATAAAATACCAACACCTATTTTATTGCTATTTAATTCTAAAACATAAGGGTAGGGATAAACATAAGTATTACAATTGTTTATTTCAGGGTGCTTCCACCATGCACTTGACCTAAAAGGTAACAGTTCACTACTTACCTCATAATCAGACTTGATTTCGCCAATACTCCAACTTTCACCCACTAAAACCACAGGAGAATTTGTACTTTTATTTGTAATTTTTTTAAGTGTTGATTGATTACTTGCAGGTAAGTTGAAAACAATATAAGCACCAACTAAAACAAACAAGGCAATCAACGGAATAAAGCGTTTGAAGTTCATAACAACAAGAATACTACTATACTTTGGAATTAAGGAGAAATGAGGCTTTTATTAAAAGTAAAAACCTCATTTCTTTTTTTGCTCAATGATTTGGTTTAACGTATTTACCTTTTTTAATACGTTTATACTGTCCGTTACCTAAAGGACTCTCAAGGAACCAATGCTGTAAACGAATTTTTACAAGATAGGTAGTTTCACCCTTTGAGAAACCTGTGCGTTTGGAAATTTCCTCAAGGGTATAAAACCTATCTCCACGACAGTGTAGCCATGTACGACCCAAAAACTTCACGGCGTCAAACCAAGAATCTTTTTGCTGATTTTTCATTGTACTCTCCTAACAGTGGGATTTGTGTTTGTCATTATAGCAAAACTAAGAGTTTAAGCTAAAACGCGGCTTTGCTTTAAGGCAACATATGGATCAACTTTTTGTTGCAAAAATTTAATTGCCCCCTCAGGCGACTTAAACCCCTTTGCATTTGGAATGTAAATAGTCACCGAACACATAGAGGTTAGCAGCGCTAAAGGATCAACATCATTATTGTCTTTTATATACCAACTATCAAACACGGGTATGTACACCAAAGTGTATCTTTTGTTGGTCGTTTCCATTTGCAGTCTCCTTATTAAAATTTGGGAGGTAATTGTAGCATTGCAAAAAAAAAGCTGCTAGTTTAAGACGGTTGAGTTTCTTAAACTAACAGCGTGTAGAAGTTATTTCTTCAAACGAGGCTTGGCATAGAAGTTAGCAGCATAAGGACCCTGGGTCTCGATGTGGAAACCTTCTGCGAAAACATTTCCGTAGCGTGGAGCGACAAGAACGTGATCCAACTTGGGAAACCTTTTCTTAAGTTGTTTCCAGATTTTTTTCAGTACCTTATGGTGCTTTTCTAGTTCTGCATCGGCACGGTTGTGAAGCTCGGGTTTTTCTCGATAGGAAACATTTGCAGTTACCCAGCTTTTGAATTCACCTCTGCTCAAACCACCCGGGTTTCCAGGATAATAAGCGCGAAAACGAAGGGATTCGATGTTTAAGCCTTTGTTAAGTTTGGCCATTGCCCTGATAACAACCTGTAATTCTTTCCAGATTGCATCCAATTCAGCATCATCACCCTTATTATATTGACTTTTGGACATTTAGTCCTCCTTATATGTATAAGATTTGTGGGAAAATTATAGCATTAAATGCCCTATAGTATCAACATCGAGTTTTTGCTAGTTTACAAAATAGATTTCGCGGTTAAATTCACCTACGCCTACCATTTCGGCATTTCCACTTATTATTTGTTCATATTCTTCGCAGTGAAAACAACCACTTTTAGGGCATATGAAATTGCTATTTTCGCGGGCTTCTTTCATTTCTAGGGCAATATCTAAAACAATTTTTTTTGACTCTCTAACATCAGGTAAGTCTACAGGTGTTAAATCTTTGTTTAATCTTAAATACCAGTAATTTAGAGAATTTACTTGCTGCTTATTTAGCAAAAATAAAAGTAATGTATAAATTTGTAGCTGCAACGAATCCTCTTCTTCTCTTTTGCTTGTTTTAAAGTCAATAACCTCAAGTTTGTCGTCTTCTAGCTGGTTAATCCAATCTATTTTCCCACAAATAATAACCTCATCAGTTTTTGACAGCCAACCATGCAATAAATCTTGTTCTGCAACATAAGTCTGTTTTATAAGGGGCTCGTTATTTTGAATTACTGTTGAAATCATACCTAAGCCTTGCTTTTTAAAATAATCAAAATCAGATTTAGCTACAAATCCGCCTCGTTTGCCTTCGTATGTGGAAAATACTTCTGAAAATTTTTCAAATAAATCGCTAGTAAAACGATCTTCAGGCTTTAGTTTAGCTAAAGGTTCTATTACTTTATGAACTGCAGAACCTAAAGACAACGCGGGTTTAGTTATTTCAATTTTTTTGTTAGTTTCCGGATTTTTATACACATTTTTTAAGTAATAAGCTCTTGGACAATTTAAAAAATCAGACATTGAAGAATATGAAATCCATAACGCTTTGTATTTATCAGGCATAGGGACATAATAGCTTAAATTTGATTCGAAAAAAAATGTCTTTGGCAATGAGGTTGATTTCACTACCAAAGACAAGTTAATGCATTAGCGTTTGGGCGCACCCTCGGGTTTAGGATACACTGGTAAGTAAATCCTAATACCAGAGGTGTAAAGGGGCGTTTGATCATACTGGAAAGCAACGGCGGTTGCAGGCGTCTTCAGGGCCGGGTGTGTGATTTCCCAACCTTCTTTGGTTTCCCTACCGTACAAGCGTCCAAGTACTGGTTTAGAAAACCATACATAACGACCCCACTCCTTTTTTACTGTAACAAAAACAAGCGCCTTCAAGTTTACTAATTCACACCAAGGTGCAGTCAGTTCTTTACCAGGCACTGGGGCGTAATTGCTGCGCTTAAACAAACGTAAAATAAGCTTTTTTAGCTTGCGCATAACGTATATCTCCTTATTGTTTTTTTTGAATTATACGCCATTCAAGTCTCAAATTCAAACGCTATAGGCTATTGAATAGGCTGCCAACCCTTAAAAGAAAAATAGTGAGACATACCTTGCCTAGTCATACCACCCACAGTGCCAACAGCCCGCAAAATAAGCATAGTTTTTTCGTCAAAGTCAGTTCTTGTTGTACGATGTTTCATACTCCACGCTACAATGATGATAAACTCTGGCCAGCTAAGCTGATGACACAAATTTACCGGCTTCCAAAATAAGCAAGACGCTCTAACCAAAACAGCTTCATACTCTTCTTCCGAAAGATGCCCTAAACCAAGAAAATCTTGGTGACGCAATGCTTGTGAAATATCAACTACAGAAGCCTTATTTCGTTGAAGAGATTTAGCTTCGTTAAAAATCTTTAAAGCCCTAGCTAACGTTTTAAACATCATCTTACTCCTTTATAGGTTATATTTGATTTGTAGTTGAAAATTTTAGCACAACTTCCCTACTTGCTCATTACTTTAATATATTGTATTATCGCAACGTTATGGCAAAGAAAAAAGGTAACAGAGTTCTAATAGCACTTGAATGCACCGAAACAGGACGACGTACCTATGTAACAGAAAAGAATAAAGTAAACTCACCAGATAAACTTCAATTAATGAAGTATAACCCCGTTTTACGCAAAAAAACTCTTCATAAAGAAATTAACAAGCTCAAATAAGTAAATAGCAGAATATTAAATTATTCTGTGTAAGGTTTATACAGCAAACATTTGGTTTGCTAAAATTTTATTTATAGTCTAAAAAAGGAATTATGAAAGAAAGAAAATACAACCACAAGCAAATAGAAGAAAACTGGAGATCAAAATGGTACGAAGACAATATTTACGAAGCTATAGATTTTAGTGAAAAACCTAAAAAATATATATTAGCCGAACTTCCTTACCCTTCTGGTGCGTATTTACACGCAGGACATATGATGAGATATACCGTTCCTGAGGTTTATTCCAGATTTTTACGTATGCAAGGTTATAACGTAATGTTCCCCATGGGATGGGATTCTTTTGGTCTTCCTGCAGAAACATTTGCCTTAAAAACAAATAAAACTCCTCAACAAGTTATTGCGCAAGCAGAAAAAGACTTTAAAAATGCAATGCAATTAATGGGCTATGCAATTGACTGGAACCGTGAAATAAACACGTGTGACCCAGAATACTACAAATGGACACAATGGATGTTTTTGAAAATGTGGGAAAACGGTGTAGTAGAACAAAAAGAAATGCCTGTATGGTGGTGTGCTGAACTTGGGGTCTTAGCTGATGAAGAAGTACTTACCGACTCAAAAGGCAACAAAGTGTCAGAACGAGGTGGTTATGCTGTAGAAAGAAAGACCTTTAAACAGTGGAATTTAAAAATTACCGATTACGCAGATAAGTTGTTAGAGGGCTTAAAAGACACAGAATACATGGACTCAGTAAAACTGGGGCAAATTAACTGGATAGGAAAAAAGGAAGGGGCCTTAATAGATTTTGAAACAACCGATTCTTCAAAAATTACTGTATTTACAACCAGACCTGATACTATTTACGGTGCAACGTTTATTGCAATTTCCCCCGAACATAAAATAGTGAAAGATTTGATAAAAAATGCCGAAAACAAAAGCGAAATGAAGAATTATATTAAAACTTCATCAGAGCTATCTGACATGGAACGCCAAACTAAAGAGAAAACAGGAATTGAGGTAAAAGGTATAAAAGCAGTAAACCCATTAAACAATCAGGAGATTCCCATATTTTTAGCAGACTACATAATGGTGGCTTTTGGAACAGGGGCAATAATGGGTGTTCCTGCTCATGACGAAAGAGACTTTGAATTTGCAAAAAAATATAACTTAAACATTATCTACGTATACACACCCGATGAAAAAACAAATGAAGAATGTTATTCAGGTGAAGGAACAGCAATTAACTCCAGTAAATATAACGGTTTGCACACAACCGAATTCAGAAAAAAAATTATTGCAGATTTAGAACAAAAAGGAATTGGTAAAGCACAAACAACATACAAACTTAGAGATCAAATTTGGTCAAGACAGCGCTACTGGGGGGATCCTATTCCTTTAATTTATACTCAAAACGGAAATATAGAAGCAGACTGGGAATTACCAGTAAAAATCCCGGAAATTGACCCCTATACAGTTAAAAACAGAGATGACTTTCCTCCGCTAAGCGAGTTTGAAGACTGGGTCAATACTACAGACAGTAACGGTAACCCCGCAAAACGTGAAACAGACACAATGCCTACTTGGGCAGGATCAAACTGGTATTTTATACGTTACATCGACCCAAAAAACTCAGAAATCTTTGCTGATATGGAAAAAATGAAATATTGGTTACCTGTAGATAAATATTTTGGAGACGCAGGGCACACTACCGCCCACTTGCTATATGCACGATTTTGGTGCAGGTTTTTATATGAGCAAGGACTTCTACCTACTCCAGAACCATTTAACTGGAGAATGAGCGGAGGAATGCTTTTAGGTCAAGACAACAAAAAAATGTCTAAATCTCGCCCTGAATACTCTGTAAATCCACAAGACTTACTAGATACTTACGGAGCAGACGCAGCAAGAATGGTTTTATGTTTCTTGGGACCTTACGACGAAACTTACCCTTGGAATCCTAGAGCGGTAACAGCTTGCCACAAATTGTTAGCTAACATTTATCGGTTGCGTACAAAAGTTTCAAAAAAAGAGTCTTCTAAATTTTTAACTCAGGCCTATCATCAAATGGTAAAAAGTGTTACAGAAATGATGACTGACTTAAAAATGAACACAGCAGTTAGCGAAATAATGAAATTCGTAAATTCAGCTAAAGACGAAAAGAACATAAATGAAAACCACTGGGAAGGATTTTTAAAAGTGGTAGCACCATTCGCTCCATTCGTTACAGAAGAACTATGGCAGGAGTTCAAAAGCTACAAGCACTGGAAAAAGGAAAACAGCATTCACTTGCAGGACTGGCCAGAGTTTAGCAAAGAACTGGCTTTGGGAAACACAGTAAACATTGCTATACAAGTAAACGGAAAAGTAAGAGCTACACTCGAAATAGAAAGAAACGCTAAGGAAGAAACCGTTAAAAAATTAGCACTAAGTAATGAGCAGATCAGTAAGTATGTAGAAAACCAAAATGTGAAAAAATTTATTTATATACCTAATAAAATAGTTAATATTGTAGTTTAATGAGAAACTCCAAAGTAGACATAGCTAATTCACCCATTGAAGTTCAAAAAAAAGAGCTTGTACGTATAGTTAAACTCAATCCAGTGTTAAATGAGTTGCTAGATAAAACAGGAGAGCACATAAAGTTTGCTTGGTACTATGGCGCTGGATGCATAAATCAAACTGTTTGGAACTATTTAACTAGCAGAGAAATTACACAAGGAATTGGCGACTACGACTTAGTTTATTGGGATGACAGCTATTCTAGGGAAAAAGAAGTAGCCCTTGAAAACAAGCTTTCACAAAATTTCTCTCATTTAAACTTTAATAAACTAGATGTAACAAATGAAGCCGGCGTACACACTTGGTTTCACGAAAAGTTTGGACAAAAAATTGAAAAGTATAAAAACCTAGAACATTCTATAAGCACTTGGCCATCTACAGCAACTTGCATAGGTATCACTAAAAGAAATAATAACTACTTTGTTGTTGCACCTTACGGACTACAAGATTTATTTAACATGACTGTGCGTATAAACAAGCCATATACAATAGAAAAAGTGTTTGAAGCCAAAACCTCTAAATGGTTAAAAAAATGGCCCGAGCTAAAAATAATACGCTAATTCTTTACAGTGAAATGAAACTTGAATAAACTGATAGCATGCCCATTCAGAAACCATTGAGATATAAAGCCACAACTACACTTAGCAAAAATCTTGCCTCTAAATTTAATTATTTTGAATTTCAAACTACAGAAGATTTTAACTTTATTCCAGGGCAGTACATAAATGTAATAGTTGCAGAACATACTTTTCGTGCATATTCCTTAGCAACTAAAGATGGAAACAAAAAATTTGGGTTGCTGGTAGATACTAGACCTGGAGGGCCGGGTTCTCAATTTTTTGAAAGACTCAAAAAAAACGATGAAATCGAATTTTTAGGCCCCCTTGGTGTGTTTATAATTCATCCTGAGGACGGTGCCAAAAACTTACTACTACTGGGCACAGGTTCAGGTATTAGCCCATTAAAATGTATGGTTGATTATCAACTAAAAACATTAAGCAGTGAAATTCCACTATATTTATATTTTGGATTAACCAATAATAAAGAAATTTTTTGGAAAGATTATTTTGAAGAGTTAGAAGTAAAATACAAAAACTTTCATTTTCGCTTTGCACTATTAGAACCTGATAACGAATGGAACGGACATAAAGGTTATAACACCGACCTGATGAAAAATGATTTTCAAAACACAAGTGACTGCGGTGCTTACTTATGTGGCCACCCAGCAATGATTGAGGGGGCTACAAACATACTTCTTAGCACGGGATGTCCCAAAGAAAGAATTTATAAAGAAAGGTTTTTATAATGCAAAGCATTTTAACCTTAAAAATTGGGGGAGCAGCAGGGCAAGGTGTAAAGTCGTCAGGACAGCTTTTTGCAAAATATGCAGCAAGATCCGGCAAACATATATATAACTACGTTGAGTACCCATCAATTATAAAAGGAGGGCACAACGTAATTCAGGTAAATGTGTCCAATGAAGAAGTGCTAGGACCAAGTAACAAAACCGACTTATTAGTTGCACTTAATCAAGAAACTATAAATTTACATTTAAACGAATTAACACCAAAGTCGTGCATAATTTTTGACGGCGATAAAAAACTAAAAACAGAAAATGTGAATCCTAACGTTAAACTTTGTCCAATACCTTTAGCAAAACTTGCCGAAGAAGCGGGGGGTAAGGAAATTTTAATTAATATGGTAGCTTTGGGAGCAGCAGCAGGACTCCTAAGCGGAAATTTGATATTGCTTCAAAAATTTGTAAGAGAGCAGTTTGAGCATAAAGGCGAAAGCATTGTGTTAGCCGACTTAAAAGCCGCGGAACTTGGCTATAATTACGCGTTAAGCAATTATGCAAACATACAAAAAAGCACACTGTCACCAGAAACTTCAATAGCTTCCCTAAAAGAAAATATGATTGTAAATGGAAACGAAGCGGTTGCCTTGGGAGCAATATCTGCAGGGTTACAATTTGCAGCTATTTACCCGATGTCACCTATTTCAAACATCTTACATGTTTTAGCAGAGCACCAGGAAGAATATGGATATGTATATAAACAACCCGAAGACGAAATATCTGCAATAAATATGGCGTTGGGCGCCTCTTTTGCAGGGGCTAGAGCCATGACTGCAACTTCTGGCGGCGGATTTTGCTTAATGTCTGAGGGTTATGGCTTGGCAGGCATAACAGAAACCCCAATTGTAATTGTAGAGGGTATGCGCGGAGGCCCTGCCACAGGATTACCTACCTGGAGTGCTCAAGATGATTTAAGATTTGTAATTCACGCGCACCAGGGTGAATTTCCTAAAATTATTTTAACGCCAGGTGATGCACAAGAAGTATTTGATACGACAATGAAAGCTTTTAATTTAGCTGAAAAATACCAAACACCTGTAGTAATTTTAATTGACAAAAACCTATGCGAAAACGACCAAAGCGTTCCTATGTTTGACCCTACAAATTACAAAACCGATAGAGGGAAACTGGTTTTGGAAAAAATAGAAAACTTTGAAAGATACAAATTAGAAAGCGACGGAATATCTCAGAGATCAGTACCAGGAAGCGGTAACTTTTTTATAGCTAATTCAGATGAACATGACTTGCAAGGATTATCTAACGAAGAAATAAAAAATAGAAATGAACAAATGAAAAAACGAATGCAAAAACTAGTTACATGTGCCGAGCAAGATATGCAAGATCCAACTTTGTACGGGCCTGAAAAGGCTGACATTACCTTAGTATCGTGGGGAAGCAATAAAGGCAGTATTCTACAAGCTATAAAAAATTATAAAAACGTAAACTACCTACATATTACATGGGCTAATCCTTTTCCAGTAGAAAAAGTTAAGCAAGTATTAAACAATGCAAAACATGTTGTTAACATTGAATGCAATTATTCAGCACAAATGGGAGGATGGATAAAACAGCAAACTTCGGTGGAAATAAAAGATAATATGCTTAAATACGATGGCCGTCCTTTTTATGTTGAAGATATACAGAATAAAATTGAAAGTTTACTGAAAGGTTAAAATGCCAACATTAGCAGAATTATCAACTTCATGTCCTCCAAACTGGTGTCCAGGATGTGGAAACATAGCACTTTGGGCAGCCTTTAAAAATGCATCAGTAAAAGAAGGCTGGGATAATACCAATTCTGTGCTAGTTGCAGGTATAGGATGTCATGGACATATAGTCAACTTCACCAAACTAACTTCATTTGAAGGGCTTCACGGAAGACCTTTACCCGTAGCAGAAGGTATAAAAATGGCAAATTCTGATTTAAATGTTTTCGTTTTTTCGGGAGATGGCGACTGTTTAGGGGAAGGTGGAAACCACTTTTTACACGCATGTAGAAGAAACCATGACATTAACTTGTTTCTTCATGATAACGGTTTATATGCTCTCACAACCGGTCAAACATCACCTGTAACCCAAAACGGCTATAAATCAAAATCAACCCCTTCAGGAAATATAGATAACGCTGTAACACCAATTACCTTAGCTATTTCTGCAGGGGCAACATTTGTTGCAAGAGCCTACTCAAGCGACATTCCTAAACTAACTGAAATAATGATTGAAGCATCTAAACACAAAGGCTTTTCGTTTGTAGATATATTACAACCATGCACCACGTTTAATAATGTTTGTACACACGAATTGTATCAGCAAAATACATATTATTTAGATGACACACATGACGTAACCAACTTAGACGCTGCATTTAAAAAATCAAGAGAGTTTGGTGAAAAACAAATACCATTAGGTGTGTTTTACAAAATAGAAAAACCAACTTACGAAGAACAACTTTCCCAATTAGCAAATAAACCACTTGTAAAGCAACCCTTAGAAAGATCCAATTTACAAGCATTATATAAAAAGTATGCGTAATAATATTGAAAATAAAAGTTTAAAGCATTATTCTTATATTTATGGAAGATAAAATAGTTCAAATTGGTAATTTTAAAGTTCAAGTTTTAAGAAACGCCTGTATTGGCGCAGCATCTTGTTTAGCATTTTCACCAGAAACATTTGTTTTAGATGGAGAAAATAAAGCAGTAATTCAAGACACAAGTGCCGACACACTAGAAAACGTTCTTATGGCAGCACAATCATGCCCAACAAAGGCAATTGTGGTATGGGACGAAGCAGGAAATCAGGTTTGGCCAAATTAATACTGAAATAATGAACTTAAATAAAAACAAAGGCCTATATTTGGCACTTACTACATCTCTAATATCTGGTGTTTCAATATTTATAAACAAATTTGCTGTTGATGCATTCGACTCTCCCCTATTTTTTACCGCATTAAAAAACTCCGCGGTTACTTTACTAATAATTAGCTTATTAATACTAACAAGCAGGTGGAAAAACTTAACAAAAATAACTAAAAAAGATTTCAAAACTTTAACACTAATAGGAATTGTTGGAGGAACCATACCTTTTTATTTATTTTTTAAAGGAATAACTTTAATTCCTGCCTTAAATGCTGCCCTAATACATAAAACTTTAGTTTTATGGGTTGCTTTATTGGCAATACCATTTTTAAAAGAAAAAATTACTAAATGGCACACAATTGCAATTTTAGCTGTTTTTGGTGGGAACGTGTTTGTAGGCGGATTTCAAGGTTTTAGATTCTCATTAGGAGAGTTAATGGTTTTGGCAGCTACGATTTTTTGGGCAATAGAAAATATAATTGCAAAGAAAGCATTACAAACGGTAGATTCACAAATAGTAGTTCTGTTTAGAATGGGTATTGGATCAATAATACTTTTAGTGGCAAGCTATATAACCAAACCAAGTACATTTTTACAAGTTACGGAATTAACAACTACGCAAATATTTTGGGTTTCTGCCACTGTGATAACATTACTTCTTTACGTATCTACTTGGTATAAAGCGCTTAGTGAAGAAAAAGCAATTACTGTAGCAACAGTGCTTGCTAGTTCTACACTAGTGACAAATATTCTTTCTGCAGTTTTTATTACAAAAGTGTGGAACTTTAATTTGTCTGTTCAGACAGTACTCATTGTAGCAGGAATTTGCATACTATTATTTGTGTTAAAACCCTACAGTGCTACTGAATTACTTGAAGAACGTTATTAGTCCATTTAACTAAATTTTCCACTTCAGCATTAGTTAGTATTTTTACAGGCTGCTTCCAGTGAACAGCTACAATATCGCCAACACTTAAATTTGGAAGAAAATCAGAAACATACTCAAAAGTTTCTTCAACTTGGGATATAAAGTAGTTTCCATCACTTTTTTGAGTTATGTATTTTGTAAGTGCTGTGAAAGTATTTGACGAAATAGATAAAACTTGTCCCCATCGAATCATACAACTATTTATAGACTCCAAATTAAACGGAACAGTACCGCTTGCTTTACCAACACCTACGTGCATAACCTGAAACAAGTGTGTTGGAATAAATTTTTTAGGTTGCTTTTCGCGCAATTCTTCTACAAACCACGTAGGAACTCCCTGCTTTAAAAACTCATCAAGTAGTAAATTGTAGTGTTCTATCTTAAATTCATGTATTAAGTCATTCCCAAGCCAGTAGCATTCAACAACCTTTTTTGAACAAAAAGGCAAACCAGTAACTTTTGAAATAGTTTGCAAATAAGGGTTAAGAACTATAAACTTTGTTACCTCTTCTTCAATATCTACACATTCTCCATGAATGAAACACTTTTTAAACTTTTCGGGAGCGCTATCACGACCACAATACCCCATGGAATTTGGGGGTAAAGCAAATCTTGCTACTAACTGTAATCCTTCTGTTTTTTTATTAGTCTTACGCATGGTACTGCCTTAGGGTAAGATAATTTAATATGGAAGTCTATATTTTTGGCAATGAAGATTTAGAAATAGATAATAGTTCTATTAAAATAGCTAAAAAAATAAAAAAGGAGTTTCCTGAAATAAATTTTATAAATGTAAAGCCAAACGAAGATTTACCTTTTGCAAATAAACCAAAAGTAATAATACTAGATGTGATTTTAGACTTACCATCTCCTAAAACTTTTACAAAAAATGCTATAGAAAAACTTGTTCTTTCTCCTAGAAACTCAGTGCATGATTTTGATTTAGGCTTTCAATTAAAATACCTCAATAAATTAGGAAAACTAGGAGATACAGTTTTAATTGGAATTCCTTCAAGACTTACGAAAAAAGATTACTCCTCTATCCACTCCATTTTTAAAAAGTTGGTTGCGCAAGACATACAAGGATCATAAGCTCTAATAATTTTTTCAGCTTCAAGCCTTAGTGTGTCTTTGTCCTTGGAAATATTTTCATTAAAGTACTTTTTTAAATCGTTTTCTATATTTATTTGATTTTGTGCAGTAGGAACAATTACATCATAATCGATAATCATTCCTGTATTATCAATTTCTGCCATATGATACAAAATCCCGCGAGGAGCTTCTATAACTCCTACCCCAATACCTGCTTTAAAAGGTACCCTAATAGGTTTTTCGTCTTTTATTTCGATTGAACTTAAAATATCAATAGCATCATCTACACAATGTAAAATTTCTATTGCTTGAGCCAAGTCGTTATGATGAATATTGTTTGAAGGAAACAATTTTAAATGTTCAGCAGCGTCTTTTTGTGTATTTGGATGTAATAAATCTTTATTGAAGTTTATGCGTGCTAAGGATCCAACAAAATAATCAGAATGCGCGTCTGAAAAGACATAACCTTCTGCTTGAGAATAAGGTATTACAACTGACTTTAAGAAGTCATGAAATTTCTCTTCTGAAACACGCTTACCTGAGGAATTAATAACATCACCTTCCAAAAAGTCAAAGTGATTATCATTGCGTAAACATAAATAGTCTGAATTTCTTATTAACTTATGATCCCAGGCCGCGAATGTTTCAATGCCACGTAAAACTTGAGGTCTTATTTTTTGTAATTGTTCAATAAGTGCAGGAAACTTACTTGGATCAGGGTTTTTCAAAAACCCACCAGGGGTTGGATAAGGTGCGTGTATTGCAGCACCAATTATAACGTTTGTAATTTCGGTACCTAATTTTTTAATATCAAATGAATCATGAAGTAATACGTGACCTAAATCATCGTGATCATCTGGAATATCTAAAATAGAATCTATTCCTAAAATATCTGGTAAAACAAAAAAGTATAAATGTAGAGCATGATCTCTAATCATTAAACCTGTATAGGCTAAACGTCTTAAAAGCTTGGTTTGCTCTGTATTTTGTATACCTTGAGATTTTTCTATAGCCTCTAATGCTGCAAATAAATGGGCTACCGAACACGTTCCGCAAATTCTAGATAAAAACGAAGGAGCAGCAATAAAGGGTTTACCTTTAACAGCTTCTGTGTAAAACCTTCTATAGTCGCTAATAATAAACTTCAAATCCTCTACTTTGCCGTCTTTTACAGTTACTTTTAACCCGGCAGAACCTTCTATTTTTGTAATATTATCTATGTTTATTTCACCACTATGCATTTATATAATTTCAAAAATTTTTAAATACTTATTTAATACTTCCAAAAACACATTAGCGTTCATTGGACAACCATTAACTTGATCATCAATTTTAATAATTTCATCAAGTTTTACTACTTTTTTACTGTAATCAAAATGACTAAAATACCATTCTATTTTCTCATTAATTTGATCATCAACAAATTCGTTTCTACTTGCAGAAGGCATACCTGTACAAGCACAAGCTCCTATTGCTACAACATACTTTGAATTGTCTCTTATTTTTTGCACTTCTCTTGCCTGAGTTTCAGACGAAATTGCCCCTTCAATAAAGGCTACATCTAAATCTCTTATTTCGTTTTTTGTCTTTAGTGCACGCGCATATCTAAATTCCACAAGTTTCTTCCATTCATCTAAATGGTCATTTAACATTTCTGTCATTAAAATAGTACTGTCTTCACAGCAAGTAAATGAAAACCAACCAATAACTAACTTTTTTGATGGAGCTTGTTGAAGTGTTTGTAAATTCTCTGTTTGCATTTTTGTTTTATATCTAACTATATGTGTTTATAATAACACCAATGTGTTTGGCAATACCAGGTAAAATTATAGAACTAAATGGGCAACAAGCTACTGTTAAATATCCTAGTGAAGAACGCAAGGTTTTAACAGGTGGAGAAGAATTAAAAGTGGGAGATTATGTAATGGTTCAAATGGGAATTATTGTAAAAGTAATTTCTGAAAAAGAAGCAAAGGTATCAGAAAAAGCATGGCTTGGTGAAAAGTAAAGCCCCTTAAAATACGTCTTTGTACTTTAAGAGGCTGTTTTGCACTAATCTTCTACATAAATAGTAAAAACTCCGTTTTCCACTATTCCAAAAGGATCGTTACCAATACACCAGAAAAACACCTCTGTCCATTCGCTGTTTTTGTGAGCCCCTACCATAACAACATTGCCAGTAACCTTGTTTCCTTCAACTTTTGTTGGAATCAGCGTAACCGATGTACTGGCAGAAGTCTCCAATTGCATAACTACTCTCTTGCCAATGGAATTAGGTAAATCTAATTTCTCAATGTTTAGTATCTTTGCGCTTTTTGTTCGCATTTTGTCTCCTTATTTATATTTTGCGAGTTTGTAATGAGCATTATACTATAGAAACGTAAACCGTTTAATGCTATAGGTTGCCGAAATTGGGCTTTAATTGTATAATAATAATATCAGTCAAATAACCAGATACATAAGGAGAAACAAAAAATGCGAGCTCAACATGTTCAAATCAGTCGTAAAGTAAATCCACACGTTTTCATAGGCCTTGCAGAAAAGCATGAAAAATATATGATGGTGCATACGCAGCTTGTGGAAAGAATTGATCATAACCAGGAGATTGGCGTAGCAAATCCCATTTCAGATGCAATTGTGAGCATTATGGGTAAAATCGTAGATTTTTCACTGGAAGGGTGGGTGACTTTATTGCTGGACCTACTCAACATGAAAGATGAAGTAGAATTGTGGAAGTTTTTTCATAACGAGGAACATTACTGCTTTCACAATATTTTTAAGGGGGAACGTCAATTTGATCAGTTGCAGAGCCACCTTTTGAAGGCGGTTATTGCAGCAAATGGATAATTCCAAGGGAGTATCATAAACAATCATAAATTGTGTTTATGCTACTCCCATTTTTTTTGTGTCTTGACAGCCTATATATCTGTGAAACATAATAAATTAAATGTTATCTATATATCCAGCTGAGCATAACACTGAGCAAAAGGGATTCGTTCACGTAGGTATTGCAGTAGCGCTACTTGTTGTAGTAGGAGTCACCGCCCTTACTTTAAACAACTCAGAAAATAAAATCTCTCAGATAATACAAAAAAATGTTGGCGATGTTTTGCAATCCTCCTCTTCAAGCTGTACCCATTATGTGGCACCAAACGGTAACGACAACAGCTCAGGCACTTCTGCTTCTTCACCATGGAAAACAATAAAATATGCTACTTCAACAAACAATTTATCTCCTGGAGATACGGTGTGTTTAAGAGCAGGTACATACAGTGAAGGTGTTTTAATAATAAACACAGGTCCTTCAGGGTCTAGTGGAAACTACATAACTTTTAAAAATTATCCTGGCGAAACACCCATACTTAAAAACACTGCGTTACGTTTTAAAGGAAAGGACTACATTAGAGTAGAAGGCTTGCGCTTTGAAAACGTACCTAACTCTACACTTACGCACGAAGCTGAGACTAAAACAACAAAAGGAGTGCAATTTGTAAACAATACCTTTGAAAATACTACAGATACTCCAGATATGACATATATTCGTGTTACTTCTTGGGGAGGTAATGATGAACCCCCAGTTTATTTGCGCGTCCAAGATGTTTTAATTGAAGGTAACGTAACCATAGATGACAAATATGGCGTATCAGGTGACCTTAACGACAACGCTGACTGTATTCAAGTAGGTGGAAATGTGGATTATTTGCGAATACTTAATAACGAAGTTTATGAATGTTACAGTATTGGGATTACCATTGCAGGACGAAGCTGGAAAAATGATGATAGTTTACCGGCACATGCTGATGACTTAAATGTAGATCAAGCCGATTACGTTTTGGTTAAAGGAAACCTAGTAGACGATGTAGGTAATGCTATTTACCTGGATGCCCCTGGAGACTATGTAATTGTGGAAGATAACTTAGCGTTTGATTCAAAACAAGGTGTAATTATAGCAGGCGAAGGTGTTACATCAGGTTTAGACTATAAACATGGAATTCTCCGCAGAAATATAGCATACAACAATGGTTTTAATTCAAACTTTGGGGGGAGAAGCTCAGCACACTCTACAGAAGCTACAAGCTGTGATGAAGTAGTAGCCAACGAAGACATAGTTTATGTGCACAACACTTTTTATTCCGACAATAATTCTACTACGGCAAGTTCCAGACACCAGTGCGGAATAAACTACAGATATAAAAACAATATTGTGGCACACATAGGCAGTGCTACTAAAAAACACTATGATATTTCACGCGATTTTGTAGATACTTCAACATGGCAACTAGATTACAATTTGTTTTACTCGGGTTCTACTCCAAAAACATTTAAGTGGACAAATACGGTATATGACAATTTTACAGATTACAAAGCGGGAACAGGTAAAGATCAAAACTCATTTGAAGCTGATCCTAAATTTGTAAATGCAAGTGCCCGAAATTTTAATCTTGCAAGTGGTTCCCCTGCAATTGATGCTGGTGGTAACTTAACAACAACAGATAGCGCAGGTAACGGAAAAGTTATTAGTGTAAAAGATGCAAGATACTTTACAGATGGCTACACTCTTCAGGCAGGTGACTTGATAAGAATTGGTGATGATACAGTGCGCGTAACTTCAGTTAATTACAATAACAATGATCTTACAGTTGATAAAAGTATTACTTGGACTAATAACGAACCAGTTAATTATGATTACGCAGGAAACAAACCAGATATAGGCGCTATAGAATCGGGTTACACTTCCACAACACCACCACCTCCAGATCCAGATCCAGATCCAGTACCTGACCCAGATCCTACTTGTGGTGACAATGTATGTAATGGCACTGAAACTTGCAGTACTTGCTCATCAGACTGTGGTGTATGCACAGGTTCAGACAAGCTGTACAAAGCTAAAAAAACTGAAACTCCTATATCCATTGACGGTGAAATAAATGAATTTGAAAATGCAAACGAATTAGTACTCGAAACGCCTCAAAGTACAGGAACATATAAGTTACTTTGGGATGAAAATGCATTATATATTGGAGCAAATGTAACAGATACCACACTAAATGCAGTTAACACCGTAACTGATACTTCCGTTTGGCAAGATGATTCTCTAGAATTTGTAGTAGATACAAGCAAACAAGCATTAAACTCTAAAGATACAGCTGTATATAAATTTATACTAAATATTTTAAATGTAGTAAGGGACGAACATGCCACGGATGCAACTTGGAATAGCTCACTTGAGTCTAAAGTTAAAGTTAGCGGGACAGTTGGAAATAATAATAATTCAGATGAGGGCTATACAATGGAACTAAGAATTCCCTGGAGTGATTTAAATTATGTGGCATCCGACAACAAAACTATTTCTATCGATATTGGTTTAAACGATGAAACCGGATCAGGAAGAGATCAAAGCATTTGGTCCAACTCTGACGGCGGAAGTATAAATCAACCAGTTGGCTGGGGAGATTTACTTCTTTCTGATGAAACGGTTAATACACCAAATTTAACAGGTGTTTATGAAGCCGAAGATGCAGAATTTGGTGATTCATCAGGATTAGGAACCACTAAAATAGCAACAAATCATGCCGGGTTTAGTGGAACAGGATTCGTAGACACAAGCGACTTTCCAAATGGTGCGGGGGGCTATGTAAAATGGACTATCACAGCTTCAGAAACTGGAGAATATGAGTTAGGATTTAACTACGGATTAGCTAAACTTGCAAGAGATATGAACTTAATAGTAAATGGTAAGGTTGTAGAAACACTAACCTTTAATACAACAGGAAACTGGGCAAATTGGCAAATTTTAGCAACTAATGCACCCTTAGTTGCAGGTGTTAATACTATAGAACTTTTGGCAACTACCACTTATGGTGGACCTAACTTAGACTACCTAAAAGTAAGTCAATACAGTAACCCTTTGCCTGACCCAGACCCAGGCCCAGGCCCAGACCCTGATCCAATTCCGGGTGATTTTTGTGGAGACAATATATGTTCACAAAGTGAAACATGCAACAGTTGCGAAACTGACTGCGGAACATGTGGATCTGATTTATCAGACAAGTACGAAGCCGAAGATGCAGAATTTGGTGACAAAGTCAGAGGTGGAGAATCTAAAGTAGCAACAGTACACGAAGGATACAGTGGAACAGGTTATGTTAATTTAAGTGATTACCCTTTAGGCAAAGGTGGTTATATAACATGGAGCATTACAGTACAAAATGCAGGTGAATACGACATGAAAATATACTATGCCCTTAACAAGGGAACAAGAAACATGTCGTTAAGCATAAATGGAACTGCTTTAGAAGTAATTCCTTTTGAAAGCACAGGATCATGGACCACAAGAGGGTATGTTTCTAAAACAATTACACTACAAGAAGGGACAAACGTAATAAGTATTGAGGCCACTACTAATAAAGGAGGTCCTGATATAGATTACTTAACACTAGCTTATGTTGGGCCAGGAACACAAAGTATAGTTAGCCCTTTTGGCAATACTTCACCAATAAACCCACAAGGCGGAACAGACACTGACAATACGCAACCTGATCAAACCCAAGAAAGTACAACTGAAGAATTGACAGGAATTAATGAAACACAACTCTTAGCAGCAGGTGAAGTATTCACAGATAGCTTTGAAAGTGACCCAAGCACAACATTTAATACAAGAGGAAGACAAACTACATTTGAATGGGCAAATCAAGCCTACAAAGGTTCAAAATCACTAAGTATAATACAGTTAGATGATCGCTACGGAGGAGACTGGCTAAGCAAACCAAGTTACATTCCTCTGCCCCAAGGAAACACAACCTACAAACTAACTGTATGGGTTAAGGCTTTTAACGTTACAAAAAATGCGAAAATTACTATGAATTTTTATGGAGGACTTGTAAGCCTTCGTTATATAAACCGTTACGAAGTAAATATACCATCCGCACAACTTAAAGGTGATGGTTGGACACCAATTGAATTAGTAGGAACAGCTCCCACAGATGCTACTTACGCCAAAATCGATTTGTCACTAAACGGTTCGGGCACTGTTTGGTTTGATAATTTAATTCTAGAAAAATTAACCGAGTAAGCTTACTTTTTATTGGCATAAAGGGCACCGCCCTTTGACTTCAAACGTTCAACATGGATATTTAGTATTTCTAATGGACTAGAATCAAAGTGTGTAAAAGGAACACCGCAATCTTTAGATAAACTTTCGAGCCAGTCTTTACCTCGTGAGTTAGAATAGGATCCTAAATATTTTACTTCGCTAACACCCGCATTTACCAAAATTTTTGCACATCTATAGCAAGGTGTGGCAATAACATACGCAGTTGCTTCTTTTAAATCATTTCTGGCTGTATTGAGTACTGCATTTTCTTCTCCGTGTAATGTTCTTTCACAATGACCTTCAATTATGTGATGACCCACATCGTCACAATGAGGTAATCCAGAAACCGACCCGTTGTATCCTGCACCAACTATGCGTTTGTTTTTAACAATGACGCATCCAGTTCTTAGGCGATCACAAGTTCCACGTGTGGAATATATTAGCGCTTGAGCGAACCAGAAAATGTCCCAATTTGGTCTTTGTTTCGTACTCATTTTTTTATAATACCAAAACAAAGTAAAAAAAACTTAAGTAAAAACTAAAGTTCTAGTAATTCTTCAAGAGCATGCTTGTTAAAACCAACAATAACGGCATCATCAATCCAAATTTGAGGCACTCCCATTTGTCCTGATTTCATTACCATTTGTTGAGCAGCTGCATTATCGCTAGCTACATTAACATCTTCAAACTCCACGTTGTTAGCGGTTAAAAACTCTTTAGTTACATTACACCATGGACATGTAGGTGTAGAAAATACTTTTACTTTTTTATTAATTTTTTCACTCATATATTTTTTATCTTTTAGATAACTCCTTAATTAATTTTAATAACGTTACTTTGTTTTCAGATCCCACGTCTTCTAAACAAGATGTGGCATTTTCTTGAACATATTTATCCATAATTGATGCAATAGCAGATTTGGCTGCTTTCATTTGAGAAAGAACTGCAACACAATCCTTTTCTTCACCCATCATTTTTTTCACGCCATTTAGCTGACCTATTACATTGTTTAGTAATTGTTCAGTAGTTTTATTTTCCATTATAAGTGTATACACCCTACTGGGGTGTAGTGTCAACGATTTGTGCTTAATTGATACTCTTTAGTTTCTTACAAACTTTTCGTATTCGCTTAATACAAAAATTATATAAAAGTAAGTAGGTTATAAATTTATAGGAGAGAATATGGAAAATACAGTCTTTGGTGTATATGACAACGTAATTGATTTAGATAACTCCCTAAATGAACTAGCTGATCAAGGATATACAGAAGGTGATATTACAATTATTACTAAAGAAAGTTCTATAGATAAAATTAGAGTAGATAATAACACCGAGGCAGGCATAAGAAATGGGGCTAAAACCGGAGGCTTATTAGGCGGAATCCTGGGATTAATAGCGGGTGTGGGTACACTTACCGTTCCAGGAATTGGGGCTTTATTTGTTACAGGGCCATTAGCTGTTGCACTTGGTATTACAGGAATAATAGGCACTACAGCTGCAGGAGCTATAACAGGAGCAATTGCTGGGGGACTAGTTACTGGACTCAAAGAGCTAGGGATAGATGAAAACATAGCTAGAAAGTATGAAGAAGAAGTAGAAAAAGGTAATTACTTACTATACGTTTACCTAAAAGAAGACACAGATATATTAAATGTTGAGGAAACTTTGAGAAATAATGGGGCATACAGCATTAACAACTTAAATTTACTTATTGAGTAAATAAGTGGTTAATCTTCGTATTCATCAGGAAATCTACGTCTATCGATAAGATCTTCAAGTACTTTAGACATTTCATATACCTCTTGTGTAGTAAAAATTGAGGGCACTACCGTAATATCCTCGTTTTCAAGCATCTTTTTGAAATCTTCGTATTCAGCAGGGTTTCTAAAATCCGATTTTTTTATTAAGCTTTCAGGGTTATCAACGTCTCTATCATACGGAACAATAACATATTGGGAGTAGTCGGGGGAAATTTCAATTTTACTTCCTATATCTTTTGCAACTTGAAGCGATTCAAGACCATGTTCTGCCAAGTTGCTAGTAGAATTAATGGCTTCAGCCATGGTTTCCATACCTGCTTTAAACCCTGAATCTTTAAATTGCCTATACATTCTATAATTGAAAGTACCAAGTTTTGCATCACCTGCCTGCAAAATTGTTAAGTTTCCTTCGGCATTTAATTCAACAACAGCCAAATCTGGATTTCTCACATAACCTAATTCTTCTAAAAAATTAAATCTATCGGGATTTCGCATTAAAGATAAAATTTCCTCCCCTATTTCCGGGGGGTCTGATACATATTCTGCGGAAGCTAGTCTTTCAAACAGTTCTCCTCGTAAGTGTGCACCTTCTAAAAATTCTCTAGGTAAGTTTCCATGAAATTCTGCATAAATGCGAGAATTAATCTCTTCAGCCTGTAAGTAAGCATCCATTTCTTCAACTAAATTTTCAGAAATTTGCTGAATTAGCGCTATTTTTTGTTCACGGTTTGGAGTTTCTTTACCATATAGGTTATCTATAGCCTCTATCAGCTGTTGTGTTACATTAGATTCATCCTCATAGTCATCTTCTTCATCATAGTCATATAACGCTTCAATGGGGGTAATGCCTTCCATACATAGATATTATCATAGTAAAGGCTATTGCTTAAAATTTACATCAACATAACTATAGGGTATAATATAGGAATAACTACCTAAAGGAGATTTTTAAATGAAACCAACATACGAAATGGTTGAGGTCAGAAACTTCATGCACCGAATGGAACTAGACTCAGGAAAAGAATATGCCCTTCAATATCCTTGGAGAGTTCCACGAAAGATGTCACAAGAAAACATCCCAGACGGGCTAACACCAGAGGCTTTTTTTGAAGCACTAGGATTTAACGTCAAGGTGTTGGGAAATAACCTGGTGTTGCATGAACCAGAGGGATGGCGTAAACACACAAAAGGAGACGAAACAAGAATTTATGCGCCAGATGGAACCGCGGTCGCGTTCTTCTTCGTGCGCTTTGCAACCAACCAAACCATGTACGGCAATTTCGAGCGTGGCGCGAAAAAGGTGGCAAAGACTATAGCTGAAGAAACAGCCCGAAAGGTTTCTGCCTGGAAAGCAAGTCTACCCTGGTGGGACTTACGCAAATATCTTTAACGCTTTATTGGCCATGGGTATTGAATATAAAACATTCATTACCTATGGCTTTATTTTTCAATGCCAACGATTACAATATTCCCCTATAGAATTTCAGAAACTTTACTATAAGAAGGTGTACTAAGGCAAATTGAAGCTGTGTTCAAGATGCCTTAGTAAATATTATGCGCTAGCCTGCTAAAACTTGTTTGCGATTATGTATACTTGCCAGTTCAACACGAATTAGGTGTTCACCATGCCAACCGCGCAAAGACTCACCAGTATCAGCTCGTTTTAGTCTATAAATTGGGCAATGGTTTTCGTCACTACCTAGTTCAAAGATTTGCACTTTTACTGGAATTCCTTGCATTCCTAGCTCTGCCATAAACGCAAACCCAACTGAATAAGCGTAAACCGGAGGACCCAGTTTATCAATATGCGACTCCCCTTGTTTTTTCGCATGTCTTCCCCAAAAAATTTTGTCACAGTAAGGGCATCTGTAGGCCAATTCTTCAATTAACATAGCTTTCTCCTTGTTCTCAAGTATTGTGATACATATATAACAGTTTTCTTAAGAAAAACCTATTAAATTATACTTTATGAAAAGTTAGCAACAAAAAGCAAAAAAAGGTTGAAGAAGTTGTTACTTTTTTATGAATGTAACAACTTCTTCTTTGAGGGGTATCTATTTACAGAGTTAGTAACTCGTCCAAGATATACACTCCAAGTGACGTTAAAAAGGCTATAGCGGTACCGGACACAATTACAACAATAGCAAAGCCAATTAAGTCACTTAGGTCAGTAACTCCCAAAATAGAGAAAACCAAAAACAAGATCAAACAAACTACAGTCTGAAGTGCGAACAAAATTGTTTTCTGTGTATTTGTTTTCCCCAACTTTAGGGATGCATAAAACATGCTAAATACAGGTAATACAAGTCCAACAACCCCGATAGTCATTAGGTGCTGCCCAATAAAGGTTTTTAGAGCAGGGATATTTGCACCAATTTGGAATAGTTTCACAAATACCCACTGAAGTACTAACGCAATAAAGGTAAGCACAATCGGATTCAAGACCACACCATGCTTTTTCATCTTTATCTCCTTGAGTATGCATAGCTACATGAATACCTATTTAAAATTATATGAATTATAACATATAACTTACCCTATAGTATAGGTTGCGAGTTTATTTAAGCATTAAATGTAGTTTCAGTTTCTATAAATCCTTTATTAATTAGTGCGTTTATATTATCTAAGTGTTCAACTGGGCTAGATATATGTGTAAGAGTTATAAAACTTCCACCCATAAAATAAATAGTGAGAGTTCCGTAATCAAACTTTTCACCAAAAGGAGACTGGTTTAACTTTATATTTGTTACACCTTTTAGATTATGTGATCTGTATTGAGCACCAACAACACTATCTCTTATTATTATGTTGTCTTGAGTAACAATGTATTTTTTGGTATTCCAAACTCTTTTTATGCTTAAAAAGTTAAAAAGCAATATCACTGAAAAAAGAATCAATAACAGTATATTTAAACCAAAAAAAGTTTTAAAGGAAATAAACCTATTGAATATTACAATGTAAGATAAAAGAAATGCTATTAAACCAGCTAGAAAAGGCACAAAAAGGTATAAGGTTTCGATTATTAGTGCTTTATCAGACCTTCTTATTGTGATTTCGGTAATCTTTTCTATAACAACATTTTATATCTTTCGTAAATCTTGAGCAATATATGATGTAAAAAAAAAGCCATTCAACAGCAATAATAATAAAGTGCTGCTAAATGGCTTTGAAAGAAAATGATTTCTGTGTAACTCTTTCCTTGGTTATTTCCGTCAAAACAGGTTCTCCGGTGGTTACGTACCGCCTGTTTTCAAGAACGCTCGCCGTACCTGAGCTTAGTAGAGGTTATCCTCTTGCCAAAAGTCTAGTTCTTACCCCTTTGGTTTAGTTAAGTCTTACCTAAGTATTTTTAGGTTTTGTTTTAAATCCTTGCACACAGCTAACTTATTTAGTTACTGCGAGGATGGGCGCTTAACAGCCTAAGTCAAATTTGTACATACTATTCTTCTAGTAAGTTCCAACCGGTTTTTATTCCCAGTTCTTTACATAAAGCTGAGTCCTTCGCAACACTAAAACCGTTTGTTTTGCGAAGCGCCGGCCCATTTGCAGCATAAATTTTACGCCGCATATCTTGCTCAAACGTAGGCTTATCCAAATGGCGTACCATCCATCCGTTTTCGAGCAAGGTAATTCGGGACACAGGCCAACCATTATGCCAAGACATTGGTTTTTCTTGGGTTCCATTCCATGTACGCGATTTAGCCAATACCAGCTTTCTATCACGTAATGACGCGGGAAAGCCTGAACGAGTTGCTAAATGTTCACATGACGATGTAACCCGGCCACCACCAATTGTAGGTTTTTGACCACAAACTGGGCAGTGTTCTCCATCAAATTTAGGTTTCCATAGCGCTTGAACGATAATTACATCACCAAATGCAGGACCTAACTTGAAATAAACTTTGTTTTTCTTCATTTCGTTTCTCCTTATTATCTTGGTTATTTACAAAGTATTTATATTATACTATAGGCTATATGATAAAACAAGAGTTTAATGCAGAAAATGCATATTTCCAATAAGCTAAACTATATTTTAGTCGAAGTATTTACGCGAAAGAAAAAAAAGCCAGGAGTAACACAAATTCAATTATGTTATCCTGGCACAGCTATTCTAAAAAATGTAGTTAATTTTTCCTAGCGCTGAAAATAATTATTGCAAGAACAACTAGGGTTCCTACAAGACCCCCAATAAACAAAGCTGTGGTAGTTCCCAATACTTTTTGTATTGCACCGTAAATTACCCATAATACAAGGCTGAGTATAGAAACGTTAGACGCTACACCAACAATGCTATGAGCTATAAGGCGCGGAAGCACGAAGCTTTCATCTATAGATAAGAGAAGCCTCTGCACAGTTTCCCCATCTCCAAGACCAGTAACAGCGGTCACTAGTATTGCGATAATAGTAACAGCCAGATTAATCAGGGCGTTAAAAAACGGACGCTCTAAACCCCAATTAAAGATTTGATACAAAACATAGGCCAGCATAAATAATACCCACATGAATGAATATAAGTGTGCTGTCCTGCTAATTGGCTTTTTTGTCATTAGAATTTTGTTCTCCTTTACACCAGATTTGCCAAATTTTGATAATAATTTTAGATCACCCATCATATTTAGTCAACCTATAGTTTTTGGCGCGACATATCCTGTTTTATGGTATATAACTAGAACCAAAGTAACCTACATAGGCTTTTTTATATCAAACATAAGTTACGTATTACTTCTTATATAGAAATTTAGAGGAGTTATTAGTTTATCTTTTTATAAACTTCATAAGTACTGTTTTTGTAAACTAGCTCACCAAATTCGGAAAAATAATTATGGTACTGTATTGCAGAATTTTTTGAGCAAGTTAGTTCTATATTGTCTATAAGTTTGTTATATACAAAATATTTGATATTTGTTGTGCGAATATAATTTAAAAAATCATTTTGACTTGGCATAGCTACCGTTGGTTCTAAAAATATTGCCTTTTCAAAATAGTTATCAATATAGTAGTTAAAGTTGATAAAGGTAACAGAGTAAGTAAATAAAAACTTATCAGTTGAAAAACTGTTTTCATTCAAAAATTCGGCTAAATCAGTAGCATCTTTATAGTGAATATATCCTACATCTGCCCCAGGAGAATTTTTACTAGCAAAATTTAAGTAATCTTTCGCAACGGTTTTTTGTAGAGGAAAATAATGCTCAGGATAAATAAAGCCAAAGGCAGCTGTCATATATAAAGACGAGAAAAAGTATAAAAAGTATTTGAAAGTTAGAGTATGCTTTTCAGAAAGCTCTAGTATTCTCTGGGTAATAAGTGTGAGTAGTATAAACAACACGGGCAATCCATACCAACCATAAATAGGCACAACCAACAAAAAGCCTATATAACCTAAAAGAACGCTACCAAAAAGTAAATTCAATCTGCCTTTACCATGCTCAATAAGCATTTTCCTAAAAAATATTAGGCTAAAAAGCAAGAGAAAAAAAACAGGTACCCCGTACTCGGACAAATCAAAAAAAGGGCCTGCATCGGTACCATTTAAAATATATGTTGGAATTTCTTTGTAACTAGTAAAAGTGTGATTAAATTGATAAAGCGTATCCATTTCATAGTCATAAAGTGAACATTCCCCTGCTTGCCCCAACTTTTTTGTATCTGTAGCTATAACATTAAGCGGAATTAAACCCATACCAATATCTCCTATATATTTTAAATTAACCTTATATAAAAAAATCCATAGAATAAGGGATACTAAAGAAGCCAAACAAAAAGCCAGTAGTTGTTTGATTATGCGTAGTTTTGGCAGTTTAGAATGTTTAAAATACAAAAATAATAACACCAAACTAACTGGGCACACAAAAAACAACGAGGTAGCTTTGATTAGCAATGCAAATCCCATAAAGTAAAAAATAAGAACGGCAAGTTCAAAATTTAGGGTTTTTAAGTATTTTAAGGTTAAAAGTAAAACAACACTTGCAACTAATAACAAGAATAAATCAGTTTTAAACTGTATGGCCAAAAAGTTAATAATTAAAGGAGTAGAGGCAAGCAATAAAACTAAAGGTAAAAAAGATTTTTCTTTTGCTGAAGTACGAAAGCATAGTGCAAAACCAATCAAAAACAAAAGAGAAAATGTATAAACGAGACTAATAGTTAATGGTATACCACCTAACAAAAAAGCGGGTGCAAACAATAGCTCAACTGGGTAAGGTGACGATACAATATTAGCAGTAGCAAGTAATGACCCGGTTGTGGCGAGTTCTTTTATATTTAGTAAATATGCCCGCCAGGCATCAGGACCAAACGTGAATGATCTAAAAGTTACGGCCCCTGTTGAACAAAAAAACACAAAAAATAAAATCTGAACAAATGATTCGATGAAAGACGAAGCACCAAAATATAACTTTTTGATAAAAAAGATTTTGTATAAAACTTGAGCATCATTAAGCATTCTTTTATGAAAAGCTGCTAGCAACAACCCCGCATAAGTAAGTAAAGAAATGCCCGAAATTAAACCAAATGAACCTAACCCGAACAAAAATAATACGTGAATACTTAAACCCAAAACAACTGAAACAAAAACCTCTTCATAATAATGAAACAGGTTGGCTTTTTTGCGATATAATTTTTTTAAAACAGAATCTCCCAACGTGTAGGAAGTATATGAATAAGTAGCAAACAATACTAAATACTTAACTAGTAAAATAAATAAGTTTTGATTTATTTCAAAAAAAGTATTTAAAGTGTAAGAAGTCTTAAACAGGTATACATAAAAGTAAAAAGTATAGAAGTTAACAAATAAAGTAATTACTACCAAACCCACAAGCAAAATACTAAACAAAGATAGTTTTAGCTTAAATCGACTTTGACGATAGAATAAGAAAAAAATACCCAGTAAAACTAACAAAATAAAAAAAGCCAACAGCAGAAGATAATTTGTGAACAAGTACCAAACACTGCCAAAGACTAGTAACACAACTAGGACATCGTATTTAAAATAGCTGTTTTTAAAAATACTCTTCAATTGCATAAGCATAATCATTATATGATAATGCTTAAAGTAGCCCAATTTCATCTTTATGTATAAAAATAAAAAAATCTCAGTATCAATACCAATTTTTAATGAAGAAAAGCATATAAAAGAAGTTGTAAGAAATATTCCAAAGTGGGTTGATTTAGTAGTAGTGGTTAATGACGCAAGTACAGATAATTCTGAAAAAATTTTAAATAAACTTGCTATAAAAAATACAAAGCTGAAGTTAATTAGTGCAAAAGAAAATTTGGGAGTAGGAGCAAGCATATTGACCGCACATAATTTTGCCTTTAAATCCGGCTATGATATTTCTGTGGTTATTAACGGGGATAATCAAATGGACACTACTTACCTACCTAAGCTACTAGAACCTTTGGTAAAGAAGGAAGCAAATTTTACAAAAGGTATGCGTTTATATCCAGGTGGAACAACCGGAATGCCTTTGATTAGACTTTTAGGTAACATTTACGCAAGCTTGATATTAAAGATAGCTACACAATACTGGAAAGTTTCAGACCCGTTAAATGGCTACACTGCAATTACAAAAGAAATGTTTTCTAAACTAGACAAAAGAAAATTAGAAAAACGCTTTGGATATGAAACCTCACTAATAATAGAATTAAGTAAAAAGAAGGCAAAAATTGTTGATGTAAAAATTCCTGCAATATATGGGAGTGAAGAAACAAAATTAAAAACCCTTCCCTTTTTTATAGAGTTTCATAAGCTTGTGTTTAGGAAAATAACGTTGAAACAAATAAGGTAATTTGACTGCTTTTTTGAAAGTTTAAAAAAAAATGGCAAGATGAAAATTGACGATTGTTTCTGTGTCAACTTTCACCTTGCCGAATGACTATTTGTTACGCGCCGTGTTCCATCTTGTCAATGAAGTCGATGCAGGTATCCAAATGATCGCGAAAAACTTGTGGGTTGGGTTTTTGATTTTCTTCTGTGGGCAATCCATCTACAATACAACTCTGGAAAGTTTGTGCATGCGAGCCATTTAGTATACGTGTTACCTCAGTAGCCCACCATGCGACCTCTTCTTCCATTGTTTCATCAGGTTGCGTGAAAGAAATGATTGTCGTTACCTCAAGCATAATCCATACTTGCTTCACACGCTCTTGAGCTTCCGAAATTTCCAATTCTTCGCTTTCAGCCTCAACGGGATCAAAGCTGGGGTATGCCTCTGAGTCGGATGCAGGTTCAGGGTAAGTTACTTCAACCTCAGGCTCTGGCAGCGTTTCGATGACTGTCACGGTAGCCATAGGTTCTGCGGTGAGTACAGCCACAACTTTTTGTTCTTGCCGACAACCGTTTGAAAGCAAACTCAACGCTACCATAATGAGTACAAAAACCCACATCAAAACTACATCCACTGGCTTTCTCTTGTTCATTTTGTTCTCCTTAAAGGTTATGATCTAGATCAGTAATACATATATTATAACACCCTATAGCATTTGAAGCAATTCATGACAGTAACTATAACGGGATTAACTGAAGTGACTAAAAAAAAGGAGTGCACTGCAGCAAATAATTGCATAGCAACACACTCCATATTAGTAAGTTAGCCTTTAATGTTAATGTTTCCAGACCCGGTATGAATAGGGCCGGTAACTTTACCAAGAAAAACAGTTGTATTGGTAGCTGTCTTTGGCTTTCCTTGGTATTGCTGTTTGCGAATAAACTTAGTGCCGCAATGCGTACATTTGGCGTTGTGCCCCTGACCTTCCCCGATATATACAACAGCACTGCCCGAGACCACGACAAAGTCATCGGTATTAACCTTAGACAACTCTACTTCTCCTTGGCAGTTTGGGCAAACTAGGGCCGTGAATTGATCCTCAAAGTCACTCATTTTGTTCTCCTTACACAGTTTTGATCATTAATAGAAGCTCTATTTATTATACATTGGTATTTCTACGTTGCAAATGCTATGGGTTTAAACTTAAACGCCACTAATAACAGAAATACTACTAATTATCAAAAGCTGCAGCCCTAGTAGAATCTTCTTCTAACTTTATTGTTTCTAAAATGTCGTGCAAATGAAATTTAACTTGATTTTCAGAATCTAGCTGTAATTTTAAATGCGAGTATATGTTTCTATCAATGCTTGACGTGTTCCAATTTAAGTCAGAGTATTTATTTATAAATTCTTTGTAATCTTCAGTAAGAACATATTCGGCATGTTCCCAAGCCGATTTACATATTTGACCCTCTTTTGGCTCAATAAGTTCTATAGCTACAATTTTATTACCTTTGTAAAATATGGGTTGCTTTAGTTTAAAAACACCTACTCTTCTTCCTCCAACAATTGCTTCGTGAGTATAGTCAGTAACTTCTTCAAATAGGGGTTTTATTTTTTCATAATCTTCAGAAGAACTTGCCTGGTAGGCAACATGATCTAAGTTTAAATTTGAAACATCTATTCCGGTAGCTTCAACTTTAGGTATAAACTCGTTTAAATAGTTAGTTACTTCATTTGTTAAGGTCATAAGTGGATTATAACAAAAGTGGTAACATTACAATGCATGAAAATTTTTAAACTAGTTCTTTTTATTTTCCTTATATTTTTGGTACATAAAATAGATTTTTCTATAGATAAAGACGCAGAGTTTTACTTTAAAAGAGAAGATATATATTACGAGTATGATGCTGCAAAACAAATACAAAAAGGAGTAAATCCTTACCTTAGAATTTTAGAAGGTGATATGCTTGAAAACGACAAGTACGCTACGCAGTTACCTCATTACTACAAGTTTTTAACAGTAGTCAGAGACAAATCTGACGACAACTTTAGCGGTTTCATAGAGGGATTTAGGTTTGTGCTGTTTGTTGCGCAAAGTATTGGTGGAACATTTCTCTATCTCATTTTTAAAAAACAAGATAAACCATTTTTAGGGCTATGTGCCTCTTTGTTTTATGTCTTTAATGTATGGACTCTTAACAGCATTATTTACCTAAAACAGGATGTATTAGCTATTGGATTGCTAATTATGTCTTTTTACTTCCTTACTAGTAAAAAACTTACACCTATTTCTTACATATTTTATGGGTTATCTTTAGGAATTAAATACATTGGCATTTTTGCACTTCCAATATTTATTGTTCCTTATTTAAGCAAAAAGATGCCGTTGAAAATGTTAGTAATAAACTTAGTTCTGCTGTTTTCAATCATCCTAATACCTGTAATACCATATATAGTTGAAGACTATAATAGCTTTACAAGGTCAATACTTTTTAGCCTTACAAGAAGCCCATCTGAATCAGAAATAATTTATGGTTATAATGGTTTACTTAGCGCACCACAAGAAAGCTATAGCGATACGGAAATTTTAGAAAAGCTCGTTCCGAGATTACCACTATTTATTTCAATGCTTTTAACTGTTGGTTTGTTGTTTATTGGGAAAGTTAAAAAGGGAGCATATTTGTTTTTATCATTTTTTGTCTTTACTATTTTTAACCCTGTAATTTTTCCACAATATATAACTTGGATAACTCCTTTCGCGCTGTTTCCTTTATTAAACGATGATTAGAAAAAAATCATTTCGTAGACTCAATACGCACCCACAATGATGAAAATGGCTTATTTAAAACTCTAACATTTACAAAAACCTGAAACCACAAATAAATTCGGGCTAAAAATAAACACAACATCCAAAAAAACTGCTTTATACTTTTAGGGTATTTAAGAGCAAACACAAAGCCATGAGTACCTTCAAAAAGAACCGTTCGCATTTTAAAAGGCGAACTTTTAATATACTCCTGAGCAAAACCGCCAGCAGATCTTACTTTTTGTTTAAGCCAGTCGCTAAAGTTATTAGGATACTTAACATAAACGTATGATTCCGGAGCATAAGTTATTTTGCTACCTGTTGAAGCAATTAAATGAGAGATTACAGCATCGTCAGAAAGTACATCCAGGGGAACTTCAGAGATTAAGTTACGTTTAAAAGCATATAAATAGCCAGAACATTCAATAAATGATTTATTCTCTAGGCATTTCATTCTCACATTGTGTGCCGCATCAGTTAAAAAGTGAGACCAGTAACCTAACATATTATCTTTTTTATTTAAGCTTACAGGATGACCGGTAACTGCACCTACAGAATTATCAGAAAAGGGTTTTAGTAACTCGCTTAAAGCATTTTTATCCACAAATACATCACCATCAGTTAAAACTAAAATTTCGTTTTTTGCCTCTTTTAAAGCAAGATTTAATGCTGCTGGTTTACCTTTTCCTTCGTCTTTAATAAATCTTAGTTGAGCTATAGAGGGTAGATTTTTTTCGAGGATTTTTTTTGCGTTGTCATCAGGGCTAACAAGTAATAATTCGTCTTGTAAAGACATTTGAGGCAATAAAGAAGATACACATTTGTAAATGGTGTTTGGCTCGTTATATGTAGTTACTATGATAGTAATTTTATGTAGATTTTGTTTATTGCTTATAATAAAGACAATTATAACAAAGAAAGCATTGCAAGAAATTTATTTAATTTAGTTATTGCTTAGATTAACTTCAATGCGAGCATCCACATCTGCATTCGGGTCAGGAACCCATACTTTTGTTGGGATAGCTTTGTAAAAATGATAGATTTTACCTTTTAGTAAATCTTTTAAACCGTCACCAAAAGCGCCGGTAGCACTTCCATATGGATATTCTCTTGAGAAATATAGCTTAGTAACTTTAGGTAAATCAACTAACGAAACCCGCTCAACTGTTGCTTCTATTTGCACACCAACACCTTCGCCCCAAAGTTGATGTGAATCAAAAATAGCAATAGATACGTTTGGATTATAATTTATATTTTGTTGATGTTTGGATTCTGGAACAGAAACCCAATAAAAATTGTATTTATAATCAAACACATACGCTACTGGTGATGCCCAGGCATTACCGTTTTCATTCGATGTCGCAATGGTCATGTATTGGTTGTTTGAAATTGTTTCTTTTGCTAAGTTTACTAAATCATTTTTCATATAGTGAGTATAACAAAGTGCGTTGTTTAAATAATGTTAAGGTAATGAAAGATCCACTGATGTATAAATAGAATATGAAAGAAATAATTTTCACTACAACTAACAAACATAAAATAAAATCAGCAGAGAGTGTTTTAAACAAATATGGCATAAATGTAATAGGACAAGAAGTAGAAGTGCCAGAAATACAATCAAATTCTCCGGAAGAAGTAATTAAAGACAAAGTTAAAAAGTGCTACGAAATAATACAAAAACCTTTAATAGCTATGGATTCTGGTTTGTTTATTGAGAGTCTTGGAGGATTCCCAGGTGTCTACACAAAGTATGTATTAGAAACTATTGGGGAAGAAGGGTTAATGACGCTTGCAAATACAATTCCTAACTGTACAGCCTATGTTCAGAGAATGATTGGATACACCGATGGAAAAGTTTTGGAAGTATTTAGCTCTAAAGGACACGGAGAAATAATTAGTGAAAAAAGAGGCGATGACGGATATAACTATGATTACATTTTTTATGTGCCTGAGAAGAAAAAGACATTAGCAGAAATGAGCCATGAAGAACGTGTTAAGGTATGGGGGGATGCGTGGAAAAAACTTGGGGAATTTCTTAAAGAGTTATAGTTTGTTAAAGAGCACCATTACCTACTGAAATACTTTTGCGCATGTAAACTCCTAAACTCTAAAAACACCTCTTTAAGTTTTTCAAATGAATCAATTCCTAAATCCCAAGAATCCAAACCCTTTTCGTATATTTGAAAACCTTTATAACTTCGGTAAAGCTTAATAGTTAACATATCCGGATCTACTTGATACCAATTGTCATCTATTTCAACCTCAGCAAAAACATGGCCTTCTAAACTGTTTTCACTACCCCTTTGTAACCAACTTTCTTTTATTGCTTCCACATATTTTGTTGGTAGGCCTTTTGCTCGGGTTAGCACAATAAACACTAAAGCTATGTCTGTGCAGCCAGTTGCAAAACCGTCAGAAATTATTTGATCCGCAGTTCGTGTGCGTAGAAGTTTACCTTTGTCTGGGTGGTTTCTTTGAGTTTTTATATTTTGTTCAATCCAGAGCAAAACGTTGGCAATGTAATTAAATGCAGTACCTTCTAACCTATCTGAAATTTTTTGGATTTTAGGAGTTATTTGGGTTTGGTTTCCTGATTGAAGAAAGTCCATAAACTGAAAGTATTCTACACAAAGAGTAATGTCAAGTTTGACTGTGGGTGAAACTTGGGGTGGCGTGGTGAGGAATGTAAGAAGAGAAGTTATGCTACTTAACTAATTAGGCTTGAGTTATTTGTGTGGACTTCAACTTTTTAATCAACTCATTCACTGAATTTTTACCTTCCAAATGTTTCCTCCACTCCGGAAGTATTTCCTTTTCTAACTCACGTAGATATTTATGCCCTACTTCCAACTCCCCAACTTTAAAATATTTTTCCCCATCATTTAAGCGAATCCTTAATTCATTATCAGTAGCTAATTCTATTAATGCATGCTCTAAGTCACTTTTGCCAAATACAGAATATAATGCTTCATGAACTAAGTATGCTATGCTGTAGTTTTTCCAATCTTCGGAATGACCAAATAGTATTTTGTTACCTCCAATATTTCTGCCTGCGTTGCTCTTACGTGAAATAACGAAAACTTCATGTTCTTGGTTTGGAAGAGGTATTTTTAAGATGTCCTCCAGTTCAGTTAAAACTTTGGTCTTGTTGTGTTTCCATTCGTTTTCTAGCCACTGTTTATATTCTTGGGTGTTTTTTAATATTGTAGAAAATACATGTGAGGTCAAACCTTCTTTAAACAAGGCGTCAACTTCTGCAGTTGCTTTTGACAATGAATCCTCTTTGGATGAGACAAAGAAACCCAACATTTTACCCTGAAGTAATTTATAACCTAGCCTGTATTTGTCCCAAAGTTCATTTTGCAAATCAACCCAGCTTTCTGTTTTGTTACCTTTGGTTAAACATACAAAGAATAGTAGTTTTTCGTCTATTAAGAATTTGAAGTTCATTATTTGAAGTATAAAAGAAATAGAAGTATGGCGCTATTTCGAACTTCGTTGAGGCCGGAGATGAAGTTCGAGTTGAGTCAAATTATACAAGAAATAAAAATTTTAATGGATACTTTAGTTGAAGTATTCTGAAGATTTAGCTTTCTTTAATACTTCACGCAGATCGTCAAAAGTGACTTTCTCTACTGCGGTATCAATATCAAACCAATCTCCTTCTAGCTCTTCTGCTTCCATCTCAGGTGTGGGTTCAAATTCCTCATCTAAAAGCTCAAACATAAAGTAATAAACGGTTTTGTCTATTTCTTCGCCTGTTTTAGGGTGTGTCATTTGCCAGTTAACAGTTTCGAATGGTTTATCTTCCAAAGGTATAATATTTTTGTAACCAGTTTCTTCCTTAATTTCTCTAATAGCCGCATCTAAAGTATCTTCATTTTCTTCAATTGTTCCTTTAGGTAGTCCCCATTCATCACGGCTTATTTTATGCAGTAAATAGACTTGTTTAGCTGAATTAAGGAGTATACCTCCTGCGGAAAGATGCTTTTTCATTAGTTATTTATAGCATAGTTACTTTTTACATAAAAGCCTATGATATTATCAACCTCATGGGCATATTCTTCTAAAATATGTATATCAAGTGCAGAAAATTTGGCACTTAAAAAGTCTGCATCCATATAACGGTCGTTTTTCCCGTATAACAATACACCTCTAGTTTTAGGTGGAATCTCTAAGGCTTCAGTAGAATTTAGCCAGTCACGAAATGCAGCATCATTTAATCCACGAAATATGTTTTGGTAAACGGGGGATGCTAGAAATCTAGTTTTTTGTTTCCAGTAATCATTAAGTACAGGCATGGACATTTTTAGCATGGGACTGACTATCACAACAGGTATATCAACATTACTAGTACGTGACAGGTACTCTACAATTAAATTAGCGCCAAAACTCAATCCCCAAATCCCTGAAATAACTCCTGTATGTTCAAAAGCTTTTTGTTCAAAATGATCAAAAAATTCTTTAGTTTCGAGCAAAGTTATGCTTGTGTCTACTGTTTTAGTAAAAGATGTGGGCGTGAACTCCCCAAACGAATGGAAAGAACCTGGATAATAGGGATTAAGCACACAATAATCCTGAATCAAGTCCTTAAGGTACCAGTGTTTGTGTATATATTGAGGAAGACCAGGTAAAAAGATAATCCACGGTTTAGACAGATCGGTAAAAAAAACATTAAATACTATGTCCTCAACCAAAGTTTTTCTTACATAAAAACCCGCTTGTTTATACATTTGTTGTTCTTCTATAAAAATACACTAAAAATTTTTCAAGATAATCGGCAATTACATACGCTTCCGATTCCGCATCAACGATTGTATCAAATTCTTTTTTAATTGCTGAAATATGATCGTAAATGGAAAACCCCAACCCAAAGTCATGGAATAGTTCCTCAGATAATGCCTTATTTGGTTTTGTGTCTACCAGTAATGGATATTCCGCTAAAAGAGAACAAAGTAAAATATAGTGAGCACACTTAATAATACGGCGCAATAGCTCATCTTCGTTTAGGTCTCTAAGTCCATTACGCATATATGCCTTGAAGTAATTAACTTCTCTTATCATACTAGGAAGTTTATTCGGTAAATTTAATTCACAGGGGGTTAGATTACCCCACTCGATATTATTTCTCCCATAGGAAAAACCTTTTTTCATTAACAAATTCTTTAAGCAGTTAACTTCTGGTGTTGTGGAATAGTACTCCTGCGAGGTCATAAGAGCTAAGCCAATATGAATGTTGTGTTTTTTGGAAAGACTTTTTGTAAGCCTTGTTATGGTTTTCACTGCAGTTATATTCATTTCCTCCAAAATAACAAAGAGGTCTATATCACTCCAGTTTGGTACAAAATCACTGTAGTCAAGTTCCCCAGTTCTAATTACACCTAGAACTTTTGAATCCTCTATACCTTTAATACTATTTATGAACTCAGCTACACATAGTTTTGGGTTTTGCTCAGACATGTTCAATTTCCTTAATCATGGGCAAAATATCATCTGGGTTTTTCACATACATTCTCACAATATCAAAAGGAAAATTTGGTACTGGGTAAGCATTCAAAAGAGTACTCATATTGGATTCAAGGCTACCTTGCTCATTACGTAAGATGGAAACTCTATCAAATTCAGGTTGTAAAAATTTAACATTGTGTCCATACACTATACCTTTAGCAATGGATGCTTTCTGATCCGTGTCTGAGACAGGCTCAATACTAGATTTTTCCGAACACATATAGGGTATTACAACATAATTTATCTTGGAGCTAGGTACGATTTTAAAGTAATCGTTAGCATAAATGACTTTGGAGTCCTTTAGCTTAAGTTGAAAACTTTCCATTATATAGCTTGCCGTATCCCCTTTTAGGTTTAGTGGAATATCCCCGTTACCGTAGATACCTAACGTATACTTATCGAGTAAGCAATACTCATCAGAAACATAAATACCCGACTGTGCAGCCAAAAGTAAAGAACAGAATGTTTTTCCTACAGAAAAAATCCCATCATCACCAAAAAGCACTACTTTTCCAGATTCACTCACAGAACTGGAGGCATGCAATACATGGAAGTCAGTATTATATGCATCAAACATTCTGTACAACATCTGGTACATACCGAACAAAAAAGTGGATTCTACTTTATTGGGTAATTCCTTTCTTAAAGTTTTTGAATATAAGTTTATAATTTCATTACTATTCATAACAAAAAAAAGCGTAAGTATTTTACTATGGTATCAAAAAATACCTACGCTTTAAGTAATTCATATTCCCTATTAAAATCACAACTATCAGACACATGCACAACGTTTTTCATCAACACTACTCTACCACTTGGGTCTTCTAACCTATGAGAAGAGTACTTACCTCGTATACCAGTTCCATCGTAGCTGTTACCACAGATTTCTTTAACCTTCCTAAATGCATCTTTACCTTCGCAGATGTATAAAAGACAATTGTCTGAGGTTAAGTACACGATCAATTCATCGAAGAACCACCTCTCCTGGTACTTACCATACAGCTTACGAATTGTTTGTTCAGTCAATCTGACCTTTTTTCTTTCAACAACACGCAAACCTGAGACTCGTAACAAATCCTCAAGTTCAACGTCTAAATGCAGTCCTACACCATCAGGCTTAAGCATAATTAAGGCTTTGGACATTAGATAGCTTTCTCCTTTGTGTCAGATGACCAGTATTAACGGGAATATAACTTGGGGCTAGTATACTACAGGGTTAACTGGGGTTCAATTTAACATTTGGGTATAGCTAGAAATGTTGCTGTTAAAGGGTGTTTTTATTGGGGTCCTTCAACATATGCTACAAAAGTGAGGCAGTATGTGGAGGATTTCATTTATGGGGAGTTTTACACGGGTGGTTTTGATTTGGCTAAGTTAACTTAAGAATACATGCCTGGGTAGTCCTGCCTCACATTAGTTCTTGTGTTTAGTCTTGTCAACTAAAAAGAACTTTTGTCTTACACCCATGTTGTTTGGGGGTGTACGTTTGCCCTTGACCAACGTAATCTCTACGTTGCTACCAGAAGCTCGGTACTGTCCAGACCTAGGTGCCGGTTTGCCCGTGTAGGCAATTTGAGAGTTAGACATTTTTTTGCTCCTTTCTCGCCAAAATACTAGAGGCGAGACCAGGAGAGTTCTCCTCAAGCACCTCGTATTTCAGCTCAGAGCAAAGGACTACCCAAAGCACATACATTATATCAAGAATAAAATAGCAAAGACCAGTTTTATAGATTACACATAGAAATTCCCAGAGTCGTTGACATACAAATGATCTGTGTTATCATTTGATAGCATATGATAACTAACGATAACTGGCTGACACTTGAACAAGCTTCTAAATACCTTAGCATAGGGAAAACTACGCTTTATGGCCTTGCACAAAACGGAAAAATTCCAGTAAACAAGGTTAAGAACCGTTGGGTATTCAACAGGGAATTACTAGATGAGTGGGTATTAAGAAGCAAAGGCATAAAGGATTTTTTCAAGAGCACACATGCCTACATTGAAGACAATTACTCCTTAAGAGAACCACAGATGGAAGCATATGTTGCAGTAAGAGATTATTTTGATAGTGGTAATGAAGTTACACCAGCAATTGTACAATTGCCTGTGGGATGTGGAAAATCTGGAACTGCAGCAATAGTCCCATTCGGGGTGTCATCTGGTAGGGTGCTTGTTCTTTCACCTAATCTAACAATAAGAGACGAACTTAGGGATACGCTAGATCTTAATCATTCTAAGTGTTTTTGGAAAAAAACTTCCGTATTAAGAGAAGAGGACATGCTATCAGGTCCCTACGTAACAACACTTGAGAATTCTAACCTCTCCATTTGCCAAGAATCTCACTTCGTAGTATCAAACGTGCAACAGCTTGCAACAAACCCAAATAAATGGTTAGACAAGTTTGAATCAGACTTTTTCGATATGATAATTGTTGATGAGGCACACCACAGCCCTGCGAAGAGCTGGACTATGGTTTTTAATAAGTTTACTAACGCTAAAAAACTATTCTTAACTGCGACACCATTTAGATCTGATAAACAGGAAATTGAAGGTAAGTTAGTTTATAGATATTCTTTTAAAAGTGCTACTACCAAAGGATTTATTAAACGATTAGCATCATATTATGTTGCCCCTGATACTATAGAATTGAAATTTACGGATGAAAAAAGCACGAAGGAATACACCCTAGAAGAGATTCTTAAAATGAAGGAAGAGGATTGGTTTAGTAGAGGGATAGCTACCTCAGAAGCCTGCAACATAAGTATTGTTGACAACAGCCTGGGAAAACTAGAGGAGCTAAGACTAACAGGCACACAACACCAAATAATAGCAGTAGCTATGTCAATTTCACATGCAGAAAAAATATGCAGTTTGTACAATGAACGCGGATACACAACTGAGGTAATACATTCCAAAATGGATCCAGGAAAACAGGAGGAGGTAAAAAGAAAGCTTAAAGCAGGGCTTTTGGATTGCATTGTGCAAGTACAAATGCTTGGAGAAGGTTTTGATCATCCAAAGCTAAGTGTAGCAGCAATCTTCAACCCATTTAGATCTTTATCCCCATACATACAATTCGTAGGCAGAATACTACGTGTAGTAGTACAGAATTCTCCCGGGCACCCAGATAACTACGGGTATATAGTGACCCATATAGGCATGAATCTTGATAACAGATTCGAAGAGTTTAGAGCATTTGATAGCGACGACGAAGAATTTTGGGCAAGTGTCCTGGGGGGAGAACCAAGTCCGGAACCTAGCATTCCACGAGAAGATATAAAAGAAGGTAGGACAATTCAAAGAATGGAAGAAAGGGTGGTTGTAAACAAGGAAATAGTGGATCAACTATTTACTGAAGATTTTCTTGATGATGAGGAATTACTCAAAAAAGAAATCAGATCATTCTACGCTAACTTAGGAGTAGATATTACAGAGGAATTAATTGAAAAAACTTTAGAAAGCCGTCATAAGGGAATGGACACTGTGAGGGCAATGCCTAAAATAGTAGTACAACCTCAAAAGGAATGGCAGGGATTAAGGGCACGACTAGACGCAGACGTATCGAGAAATGTGAAAGCCATACTAAATATATGCAAGTTAGAAGTTACCGGAATCGAGATTCCTTTTAAATATGGCTACCAGCTACCAAATGCTTCAAATAATTTAGTGGCACTAAAAATTTTGCTAAATCAGAAGATAAAATATAGTCTTGGCAACAAAGAGCGTAACCAGTGGTCAATAACAGAGTTTAAAGAAATCATTAGGTCGCTACCTGAGATTAGTAGAAAATTAAGAGATGAGATTCTTGCAAAACAAAGCAAGATTATAAAGAAAGATGTCCAAAACACCACCCTCTTTGATCAGCAGTAATCTGGGAAAACCAAAGTTGGTTAAAGTCAAAAAAGTATCCAAATGTAAAATATGCAATGAGCAACTGCTTGCAGGAAATTACGCTGTAGATATTAAACGCTGTAGGGGTATGGGAAATTTCAGATATTGTATAAACTGCTTCTATAAATCATTAGAAAAAACAAGTCAGGACTTTAACACTCTGTGTGAGGAGCTGGAACCTATAATGAAAGCTTCAAAAAGATTTACTTCTCTTTCTTTATTTCCTATTGACGAATAAGCTCTCACTTTTGATTTTTATATTATATAATCCACATATAACTAAATAAGCCGGGAAGCTATTAATTAAACTTATGGCAATGCCATTAGTCCTAAAAAGGGGCAACTCTTTCCTAGGACTAATGGCTTCCCGGCTTGACGTTACAGAAGAGTTGTCCCTTTTTGTATTTATTCAACAACTCTGGAAAGGTCAAGATGGCATTAACAGAAACTGAAAAGCAAAAGATTCTAGAAGAAGAGCAATTTCGTGCTCAAATTCGTAATTCCTCAGTACAAAATTCAAACACCTCCCCAGTAAAAAAGAAAAAAGGTTCGTTCCTTGAAACCATAATTAAAGGCTTCATGCTACTACTTATAATTGGAGCACTGTCGGGTTTTGTAACAATGTTATTCGTTGACCCATCAAGCCTACCTGCTGAAACACCTCAAACGGCACCAACTCCTAAGCCTACAAAAAGACAAACCCAGTCTGAGTTACTACACAACGATGCTCAAGTGAAACTTACAAACCTTAACAACTTTGCATGGGAAAATTGCTACATGAGCTTGAATAACGCCTACTACTTCCCTTCGTACCCAAAGTTTGCACAACCACAAGAGGTGTTTGGTGTAGAGATAGGAGAAACATTAACACTTGGATATGCAAAGTTTGTAGACAAAGACTCAAACAGATTTAATCCATTCAGCATGAAGCCACAAACACTTACAATGTTTTGCGATAATCAAACTACAGCGATCTGGGGATTGTAAATAATTATAATTATAATCTTTTTATAATAAAACCTTAGAAACCCTAAGGGTACGCTTAAAACTCGTAAAATGGTTTGTAATAAATTTATACCTCAAACCACATAAACATACCTGAAAGTAATTTAAATGGGTTTAGAATGGATTGTAAAAGCTCAGGGATATATGTCTGATTATTTGCCTGTACTCAACTTGGCATCCTTAGCTTTGCTTATACCTACAACGGATTTATCACTATTTTGAATTGGTTTGGTTATAACTTTACAAAAATCAAAAAATTTCTGAGCACGTACTCTAGCCTCTGGCATATTTAGAGTTTCACCAATCTCTTTTTTGTAAATTTCTATAAATTCAACAATAGCTTGATCTGGTAATGCCATAGGTTATGCAGAATACAAAGCTTTTTGGAAGTTAAAAAATGTGTCTCTAATCTTTTCCACACCACCTAGTAGTTTTTCAGCGTCTGCAATAGCTTGGTACTTCAAATTTAATAGTATTGGCAACTTCTTTTCTTCCAATTCTTCGTCCCCAATTTCAACATATTTGGATAACACAAACTCTAAAAACTCAATGTGTCTTTCGTTTAAACCTGACAGCATTAAAGGTGTGGTTTTAGCTACTCGTTCAACTCTAGTGATTGGAGTAATAGCATAAGAGACATAAGACAAAACATCAAATAAGTCGCTATTTTCGGCATTTACTACCTTTTTAAGGTTCTCTAGTTCTGCTTTTCCGTAACCTTGCTCCTCTAGCTTGTCTAAAAATTGTGCTCTCGTGGTTGGATTTGCCCAAATTGAGCGTAGTTCTTCCTCGCTTTGGAAAAACTCAGGTAGCTTGCCAAACATTTCCTTTAAAAATTCTTCTGCAGAAATAGGCCTGCCATCTGGACTCCAAAATGACGTTGATACCATGTGCTGTATTTCTCGCTCTTTACCATCGGCTAGTTTTATTTTTAATCTTTTAACTGGTTCTGGACCAGGCTCTGGAGGTGTTGGAGGCGGGTCTATTGGACCTTTTCTACCACCTTTTGGTTTTTCTCTGCCACCACCTTCATCGATTGTAGTTTCATCAACAGGCTCGCCATCCCATTCGTCATCTAAAAACATCTTATAAGCGTCAACAAAGTCATAAATTGTAAAATACTCCTTGCCGTCAAATAATCTAGTTCCCCTACCTACAATTTGTTTAAATTCAACCATTGTATTTATAGGACGCATAAGGACAATATTTCTAACATTGCGAGCATCAACACCAGTTGATAGTTTTTGTGAGGTTGTAAGTATTGTAGGTATAGTTTTTTCGTTGTCTTGAAATTCCCTTAGATATTGTTCACCTAAAAACCCATCATTAGCAGTAACTCGCACACAATAGTTAGGATCTTTGCTTTCTTTTAGTTGATTGATTAAGTCTCTTACTAACAAGGCATGCCCTTGAGTTGCACAAAACACCAATGTCTTTTCGTTTTGGTTGATTTCATCCATGAATATTCTTACTCTGGTACGTTCACGTTCTTCAATTTCTATAGTTCGGTTAAAATCTAGTTCTGTGTAGACCTTTCCTTGCTCTACTTCACCTTCAACAACTTTGTCATCAGAGGTATAGATATATTCATCTAGTGTTGTTCTAATCCGCTTAACCTTAAATGGTGTCAAAAATCCGTCATTAATACCTTCCTTAAGTGAATATGTGTACACAGGCTCACCAAAATAACGATAGGTATCCACGTTATCTTTTCTTTTAGGTGTAGCTGTTAAACCTAGTTGAACCGCAGGCGAAAAGTATTCCATAATCCCACGCCAGTTAGATTCGTCATTAGCACCACCACGATGGCATTCATCAATTATTATTAAATCAAAGAAATCAGGAGGATAGTCGCCATAGTAAGGTGTATTGTCTTGCCCACTCATAAAGGTTTGAAAAATAGTAAAGAATATACTTCCATTTTTAGGGACAGCACCTTTTTTTCTTATATCTAGCGGATTAATTCTTATTAGTGCGTCTTCTGGAAAAGCCGAGAAGGAGTTAAATGCTTGATCGGCTAATATATTTCTATCAGCTAGAAAGAGTATACGAGGTCTTCTTGCTCCATCTTTTTGTAATGTCCATCTAGCATGAAATAATTTCCAAGCAATCTGGAATGCAAGATATGTTTTACCTACGCCTGTAGCTAAAGTTAGCAATATACGGTCTTTGTCATCAGCTATGGCATTTAGTGCGTTGTTGGTTGCATTTTCCTGATAATATCTAGGTTGCTTTGTACCACCAAAATCTTCGAATGGTATAGCTGAAAACTTATCTTTCCATGTATTTTGCTCCGTATGTACTCTACTCCAAAGCTCGTCAGGAGTAGGAAAAGCATCGATATAGTCTTCTTTACCTGTATCCATGCATATCTCATATACTTTTTGACCATTGGTTGAATATGTATAAGAAAGTTGAAGCTTCTCAGCATAAAGCTTGGCTTGTGCAACACCTTCTGTAGGTAAAGAATCAAACTTTTTGGCTTCTACAATGGCTAGTTTTTGGTTTTTATATACTAAAACATAGTCAGCAATGTCTTTTTTACCTCTGACACCGCCTACTTGGATTCTTCCTGCTGTTAAATGATGTTCTCGAAGCACTTTAGAGCCGTCAACAACTCCCCAACCTGCATTAGTTAGCATAGGATCAATGTATTCTGCTCTTGTTTCTGCTTCGTTCATAAATATTAAAAATTAATTAAATTTATTATAGCTCACCGCTAAAGGCTTTGTTTAGGATTGATTTTTTTAGTTCCTCCACAATAGTTTTCTTGTGGTTATATGAATCCTTAAGCACATCGCATTGGCTAGATAAACGAGTGAACTTTTCTGCTAGATTTTTCTGTTCTCCTAAAGATTTGGGAAATACTATTGGAAGCCTTTTTAAAATACTGGATTTAATACCTTTGACAGTTGCGCCAGTACCATTAGCTGACAATAGATTCTGAAAATAAGATGACATGAGCATAAATTTGAGAAATTCAGGGTTTATAATGCTTCTGTCAGGTTGAAGTATGATAATTCTCTGAGCAAAAACCACCTTTTCATTTGTATGGAGTGTAGCAACATTTCCCATCGGAGCTTCAGTGGAAAAAAGAATATCCCCCATTAATGGAATGCCACGGACCATCCAAGAACTGTAGATATTTTCGTCAACAAATTCCTCAGGCGCATTTTGCAAATAGCCCATTTTCACATTTTTTGCTGTAATTAACTTCAACCCAGATTCAGTTTTTTTCGGGGTCCTTCCTCTGTAATCTATGAACCTTACATGGGCGCTAAGTGGTGTCCTAACCCAATTATCATCAAGTGGTGCAGTAAAAGCTTGATTGAGATGCGAGAAAAACAGTTCCTCTGCATTTTTGCTGTTTTCCACTAATTTGAAGGACACCTTTTCTAAATCGACAAATGCATCATCAAGTACACTAACTATATGATCTTGAGTGGGAATATCTGGTATATAAACTGATAGATCATTCAGTTGTCTTAAGTAAATACCCTTTTGAGCAACCCCCCTGGCGTTTTTATTTAACAACTCAAAATTAAACTGCAACAAATACATTAAAAACCTAGAGCTTACAAGTTGCTTTCTAGGCTTTAGTACTGCAACACTACGTTGGAATGTTAAATTTTCTACTCCTTTAGAAATAACTGCAGCTCTACCAATAGTCCCTACAATAGTCAGAAGCACGTCTCCTTCCTGCACCTGTGTACGTTTATTCTCTGCAATATAATTCTTTTCGTCTAAGTACCTAGGCTTATCAAAAGTTAGCAGATCGTTATTAACATTCTTGGAACTTAGCATTAAATAAGGACTTGAAGGTACACCTTTTGGTGGGTTATGGCTACCATCAGTAATTTTATAGCACAAATCTTTTAACTTATGTGATGTCCAATTACCTAATGACATTCAAATTAGTCCTGCAATGTTATCTAAAATTTTCCTACTTTCCTCATCTAGTTCCCTAATTTCTGCCAGTATTTCTTGAGGATCGCGTAAAATCACCTCTTCAACTGAATTTGGATTTTTTACCGACAAATCAAATGTCTTTTGATCTATGTCTTTTACATCAACACTCCAAGAGCTATCACTATCCGCCTTTGTTTTTTGTAACTCAACGAAATCAACTAAGTCTTTTTCATTTAAAGGATTTGTTTTGCCCAAATTACGAGCTAGATTTAATCTGTAGTACCAAACCTTTTTAGTTGGAGAGCCTTTTTTAAAAAACAAAACGACTGTTTTTACACCTGCACCTGTAAATACGCCACTTGGTAAATCTAGTATTGTGTGTAAATCGCATGTTTCTAGTAAATGTTGTCTTAGTGCTGTAGATGCATTGTCTGTGTTAGACAAAAAGGTGTTTTTTATAACAACACCTGCACTACCTCCTGCCTTAAGTATCTTTATGAAGTGTTGTAGGAATAAAAAGGCTGTTTCACTTGTTTTAATAGGAAAGTTTTGTTGAACCTCTTGTCTTTCCTTACCACCAAAAGGAGGATTTGCTAGAACTATGTCATACCTATCTTTTTCCTGTATATCTGTAATGTTTTCTGAAAGAGTATTTGTATGGATAATGTTTGGAGCTTCAATCCCGTGCAAAATCATGTTCATTATGCCTATGATGTAAGCTAAAGACTTCTTCTCTTTACCATAGAAGGTACTTCTTTGTAGAGTTTCTATGTCTTTAGTGGTTAAATCCTTTGTCTTTTTAAGATACTCGTATGCCTCTACCAAAAATCCTGCTGACCCAACGGCACCGTCATAAACTCTATCCCCTATTTTAGGAGCTACAACTTTAACAATAGTTTTAATTAGTGGTCGTGGCGTGTAGTATTCACCGCCATTACGACCAGCATTGCCCATGTTTTGTATTTTTGCTTCATAAAGATAAGATAGTTCATGCTTTTCTTCTTGTGACCTAAAACTCATGGTATCCACAATATCCAGTACATTTCTTAAGGTGTAACCACTTTGTACTTTGTTTTTTAATTCGCTGAAGATTTCACCTACCTTATATTCGATAGTATCTGCGCTTTCAGCATTGGCCTTAAACTTTCTTAGATATGGAAACAATGAGTCGTTAACAAAATCTCGCAAGTCATCTCCTGTTCTAGCCTTGTTATAATCAATTTTCCCATCTTTTCCCTTAGGACATGCCCATGAATCCCATTGAAATTCTGGCAAAATAATAGGCCCAAATAAACGACCTGCTAAAGAAGCTTCTGTAGCTTTATCTTTCTCCAAATCATCTAGGTACTTCAAAAACAAAATCCAAGAGGTTTGCTCCACATAGTCTAATTCACTAGAACAACCAGGGTCTTTCCATAAGGCATTGTCTATATTTCTAAAAGCTTGTTCGAACATATGGTTTTATTATAACGTAAGGATGCGGATAAATACTGCTATAAGTAAATGTAAGGAAATATAATGGTGGTTTTTCTAAATAATAAGGACTTAAGGCCAAGCAATATAGTAATATAAAAACATACATAGATGGGCTTTTTGAAGGATTTGGATGATAGAAATAATAAACTTAAGAAATATTAAATCAAGTAAAAATAGGGCTAACATAGCCTATTTAGTAGATAATACCGACTTTCTTCACGAAGTTGAGAGGTTAAGGAAGAAGTGGAAACTAAAACCTAAAAAAGCTAAGGTAAAAACACATAAATTCAAAGCAAAGCTGTCTTATGAAGAATCGGTTGAATTTGAAAACGACATTAACGAGATAAGAATTAAGTTCGCAAGAACTTATCCTTATTTCGACGTAATATCAGATGCTGTAATTTATGGGAAGGTGTTTGATGATAGCTACGTGCCTACAATGCTACAAGAAAGGATGCTACAACCACCAAATCTCAAACACCCTGAGTTATTCCTAAACGATAAGGAATACATGATTGTTATTACGCCTGAATCAAGCCAACTAGAAGTAGAGCAGTGTTTCAAGGAATTCGAAAATAAACGAAATAGAGCTGTTGTAGCAATACAGAAAGGGGAAACTAATAGAGATTCTAGTTATATTGGGTATTATGCAGAACATAGCAAGATCAAAAAAGAAATTGACAGAGACAGGTCTCTCTATTGGTTCGTGAACGGACCTAAGCTACTTCAAGGCATAAATATAACTAGAAGTAAAAAAGAAATAGAAGAATTCTTAATAAGCAAATGTCCAAAGAAAAGTAAACATACCGCAAGTGAACTAAAGGACTGCATATACTGTAACGTAGCACTTGACTCAAAATCTGTAGAAAAGGCACTTGCAAGATACACTAATAATTTGGCGTTATATCGGCATGATAAACAATACAGCTAATAGCTTTTTACTGTCCCTGACATTCTAATAAAACCCCCCTATGATGTCCTCCATGGAAACCAAATTGGAGGCGAAAAACAAAATAGTAGCTAAACAACTAGCTGAGCTTTTCTACCTTCAGTTGAATAGGTCTTCCAATAAATGTAATGAGTTTTCTAAAGGAGGTGATTTAGATGAAAGACAAGGTACAAGAGAAGTACTACGTGAGGGATATAAAAAAAGTAGCAAACGTTCTAAGCAACAAAAACATTCCTAGTGGCGCAAAACTACTGCTGGAGTACCTGATTAAAAAACTAGGAGGCAAAGATCACTGCTGGCCTAGTCAAGAGCTGATATCAACTGATCTGGGGCTTTCCGTAAGACAAATCAGACGTTTAGTAAGAATCCTAGAAAAAGAAAAACTGTTAAAAGTTAAAAGAGGCGGTGTAGTACACGTAGCAAATAAGAAGAACGGAACTGAGAGAAAAATAGGAGTCAGATCAAATATCTATTATCTGGAGGGTCTGATAAGAGATAACAACATTTATAAGAAGTCAAAGTAAATGGGACATTATTGTACGGCATTTCGGACATGCTATAGAACACTAATAATACAAGGTAATTCTTATAAATGAACTGTGAGGGCTCCTCGCCCCCACACCCCTCGCAAGGGATTACATCCCTTGACTCTATCGCGCATTCGCGCTCGCTTCGCTTGCGCTCATGCACAGCCGATTGGCTATACAAATAGTGATTATTTGTTAAGCCTATAAAATAAAAATAAGGACCTCTGTTTGATAGGCGAAGTCCTTATTTGAAGTGCAAAAGTATTTAATTAGTAATTAAATTACGATTGCTCTAGTTGTTTGAGTATAGCACTCCATACATATAGGGCAATCTAGAAAGACAAAGATGAACAACAATAAAGAATGCGTTATCTATTTAAACAGTAAAGGTACTAAAAATAGTGTCGCAAAACAAAGAAGAGAATGTATAAATTTTTGTGTTAGAGAAGGCCTAGAACCAGTAGAGGTATTTGCTGACACTGTGAATGGAGATAACTACTATGAACATGAAGGTACTGGGTTTAAGAGAATGGTGAGCTTTTTGAAGGAAAGACCAGACATCAGAACTGTGCTCTGCACAGATATAAAAAGGCTAGCACCTGACTACCTTAGTTACCAAGCTCTGGTAAATGTGTTTCTACCAAAAAACACTAAGTACATCTTCACTGAACACGGTGAGACAGAGGGCATCATCCAACTGATTACAGAGGCAAAGAACTATCTTGAAGCTGTAATACACAAGTACGCCGAAACAATAAGCAAATTAAAAAGCAAAGGAGAATAAGACGATGAAAACAGCATTAGCGTATATTCGTGTTTCAACAAAGAAACAGAAAGACAAGGGTCTAAGTTTAGAAGCTCAGGAAATAGCATTAAACAATTGGGCTAAAATCAATGGATACAGTATTATCAGAACCTTTATTGATAAGGGAAAGACTGGAACTAACACACAGAGGTCCGAGTATAAATTACTAATGGCTGCAGTTGACGAAGATAAGCCTGATGCCATTATAACCTACGAAAATGACAGGCTCATGAGAAACCTTAAGGAACATACTGCTCTTCGAGAAACACTGATGGAAAAGGGTGTTAAATTAATCTATGCCACAATGGAAATTGATCTATCTAACCCCGACGGTATGTTCCTAGATTCAATGATGGCAGCTATAGCACAGTATAAGTCAGATAAAATCAAACGTGTAACTAGTGATAACATGTACCAAAAAGCCAAAGCTGGGTGGCCTCCTAAGGAGGCACCCATTGGCTATAAAAACGTGGAAAATCCCGATACACCAAGTTCTAACTTTGATAAAAAGATTGTTATCCCCAACCCAAAGACTAAAAACTACATTATTCAGCTATTTAACATGTACTCTACTGGTGAATATTCATATGAGTACCTCGCAGAAATGCTTAATGACAAGGGAATAAAACCTAAAAGAGCTAAGCGGTGCACAGCCAGGCTTATTGAACATATATTGAAAAATCCATATTACATAGGGAAATTTAGATGGAAGGAAGAAATACACCAAGGCAAATATGAACCACTTATAAGCCAAGAGTTGTTTGACCATGTTCAACTGGTTATGGCAAAACGTAACCACTACGCTTGTAGAAAAAGAAAGCATGATTTTCTTTTAAGAGGCATTCTTTTTTACAGAAAGACCCAAGGTCTAGCATATGCTGAATACCATACAAATAAGCAGGGTGTAAGGTCGTGTTGGTACTCCGACTCAACCAGGCATAGGGGAACTTATATACTTTGTGACAAACTTGAAAAGCAAGTGGAAAAATATATGGAAAAAATCCAGCTAAGCGAAGAGTACGTAAACGAGGTAATGACGCAAGCGAAAGAGGTTATACATGTAAACAGATCAATGGTAGATTCAGAAACGAAAAGCCTAATAGCTTCTAAAACCAATATTGAACATGCTTTAAGAGAGCTAGAAGATGATAGGTTCTTAAGAAGGACTATAGATTCAGATAAATATGAAAGTATAGCTGTGCGATATACCAACGATCTCAGGGAAATAGGGCAAAAGCTCAAAAAAGTGGATAGAGATTACAATGAAAAGCTGAATGAGCTTAGTAAATTCCTTAAGTTAGCCGAAAATATTGGTAAAGCATATAAGGAAGCTACGCTCGATGAAAAGAGAATTTACATCGGTATCTTCTTTGAGAAGCTAGAGGTTACTGAGGATAAAAAACTAGTATTTCACTTAACACCAGGAATAAAGGACTTAATAGAATTAGGAAGCATTCGGATAAGCATACTATGGGGTGGCCGACGGGATTCGAACCCGCGACATCCTCCTCCACAGGGAGGCGCTCTACCACTGAACTACGGCCACCATAAAACATAGATCGACTTTGATTATATCGCATTTTACCCTATTAAGAAAAAAGAGCCAGCAAAGAAGTTTTTAATTTCTTTAACCGGCTCATGGAGGAATACGCTTTACGAAGAGCATTCCATATTTGTTTTTATTCGTCTTCAACCAAAATTTCCTGCAAAGCAAACGCTGCTTCCTTTGGATCTCCATTGAGGTCAAACAGGCCGTAGTTTTGGTCACGCCAAATTGAGGGGGCGCCACCTTCACCAGGGCGATCAAGCATTTCAAAAAGCACAACTCCCTGAACAAACGGCATTTGGTTAGCTAGTTTGATTGCGTTTACTAGGTACTGCGCTTGAGTGGGTTCGGTAACAAAGCCATCTTCACCCAATACAAAGCTATCCACATCGATTGAAAGTGTATCCTCTGTTTCATCTTGCCCCACAAGGTTGTAAACCTCAATCGGGTTTGTAGGCCATCCAACTTCGGTTACTACTAGGGGGCCTTCGAAACCATTTTCAACTGCAACCTCATGAACTGCTTGGATTCCGCAGAGAAACGACCGTTCAGGATTACCACAATTACTAGGCGGCAAGCTTCCACTGTAGGCATGCAAGGTAAAAGCGTCAATATGATTGCCAATACCCGCATCAAACAGTGCTTGCGTAAAGTTAGTGTCAGCGCCAGCAATTGCACCGCCATAAATCTGCACATCAAGACCTTCTAAAGCAACAGCAGTTTGGCGAACAAGCTCGGTGTAAGCAGCCGGGTCAGGGTTTCCACACCAAAAAGCAGCATCATTGGGTTCGTTCCATACCTCAACGGCAACAATGTACCCAGGATTGTTTTCAACCAAAAACCTTACTGACTGCGCAAAAGCACCAAAATGCTCGGGAGCAGGACACCAAAAATCAAAACCAGCTTCAACACCTTCGCCCGCAGCGTTTACACACTCAGGTTTATTGGGGTCTGCCGACGCCCAACAAGGTGTTTGACCTTGAATCAAGATCACAGCAAGGTCGTTTTCTTGTGCCCAAACCAAGCGTTGCACCAAAGCGGGCACGTACCAATTGGTTTCGTACGCACCTTGGACTTTTTCTTGCAAGCGCCAGCTACTGCCTACACGAACACAATCAGCACCAATTTGTTTCGCAGTCTCAAGCATAGACTTGTCTTTGCCATCATCCCATGTGAAGTCCACATGAATGCACACGGCGGTTTCAATTGCTCCAGAACCGGCTAAGGTTACGTCTTCTGCACTTACAGTTTGAGATCGTGGTGCCGGAGAAGCGCCAACCTGTACAAGAGGGTTCTCAGGCAAGGCTCCATTATTAGTGAGCAATACTCCAGCAAAAAATGCCGCAGCAAAGCAAAACATCAAACCAAGGCCAAGTAAAGCGATCACCCAAACAGGGATCTTTTTTCCATAGATTGTCATTACTGTCTCCTTATTTATTTTTATACCAGATTAATTTGACCTAGTGAGTCACGATTATACCGTCAATATAGTAAATTATCAAGACTATAGGCCAATTAGTTGGTCTTTTCGCGCGACCAATTACTAAAGTCTAAAAAGCGATCGGTGTATCTAAATGTGTATTTTTCTCCGATACCTTTAATATAGTCAGAAACATAATACTTAATGAAAGGGTGATACAAAAATATTGCAGGAACTTGTTCATGCACTACTCTTTGAAACTCTTGGTAGTGTGTAAATCTTATATCACTATCAGGCTCATTACGACCCTCTTCTAATGCGCGATCCGCACGAATTTGCTCAAAACCAGACAAATTTAAACCTGGTACATCTTGCTGTGTCGAGTGCCAGTTTATGTATCTGTCGGGGTCTCTTCCTACCTCTTGTCCATAAAGTAAAACTTCGAAATTTCGATCTTTTATGATTTGTTCTTGCATTTCTGCAGGTGCCACTTTATTTAAAGTTATTTCAGCATTCAATTTATCTTCCCAAGCATCTTGAACCTTTTTTGACACTATTTCATGTTGTTCTAAATCGGGTAAAGTTAAAGTGAGTTCTAAACCTTTTAAGTCACCAACAAAATCTTTATCGTAAGCATCAAATTCTAAAGCATCATCTGTATACGAGCTTCTACTTATTGCACCTTCAACCGCAATACCAAATGGATATATTAAGTCATCTTTGTTTAAAACTTTTTCTAGAGAACGCCTTGTTTCCACATCTTGTAATTTTTCGTTACGCAAGTTGAATATTAAAGAGTAGTAAACGCCTTGCAATGGAAACTCATACTTTTGAAAGTTATCCAATTCATGGTTTGCAGAGGCAACAAAACCATCAATTTCTCCCAACTGTGCTGCAGTAACTAGCTCATCTTCATTGGTGTAATACCTAAAAACCAACTTTCTAAACTCATCATCAGATTTTTCGTTTAGTAAAACGACTTCCTGCACTATAGGGCCTGACCTTTTAATACTTAGTAATCTAAAAGGCCCACTAGTTACAGGTTCTAGCGAATTATAATTTTCTTCCGAATTAACCCGCATTATTCCTACAGTTAATAAACTCAAAAATGGTGAAAATTTATTTGGAAGAGTAAAACGTACAGTTAAATTATCAACTTTATCTGTTGCCACACCTTGAAGTAACGGATGCTTAAAAGATGTATAAATTAAATCATCAGCAGTAATTTGAGTACCATCAGACCAGTATTGGTCATCTTTTAACTTTATTGTATACACAATGCCTTCTTCTGAAATTGCCCAACTTTCTGCTAAATCAGGCACTAAGGCGCCATAAATGTCGTATTTAAATAATCCCCTATAAACTAAATTTGAAATAGTGACATCATTTTGTGATCTTGCTTGATGAGGAAAGAAAGATTGAGGTTGCCCTGTAACTCCTTCTACATAAGTAGTAGCCGGATAAACCGCTAAAATAAAGGAAGTTACATAAAATAATATTGTTTTAATAAATGCAGACATACTGTTACCTAAGCAGTAGAATTTTACCAAATTATATGGATTCTTGCTGAATAGTACTATTTATTGTTAAAATAGGCGAGTTCTGTATAATTTACGATACTTTATGGCCACCTGGCCCCATCGTCTAATGGTTAGGACGTCAGGTTTTCATCCTGGAAATCGGGGTTCGATTCCCCGTGGGGTCACCAGAAAAGTGGATATCACCTTGTGTGGTAGCCAATTTTTTGGTATCCGCAAGGTAAGTGAAGAAACCTACGTAGTTGGGTTCAGTATTTTTACGAACGTAGTGAGTAAAAGGCTGCAGCGTAGCTGCACATTCCCCGTGGGGTCACCAAACTATAGTTGGTTTTTAAAACCTTTAGTTACTATTTCTTTAATCCCAGGGCGTAATTTATAGCTATTCTCTGTTTTTAATAACTCTTTCTGCTCTTCTGTAATTTCGCTAAACTTAATGTTCCCACTAGAAATTTCTTTTACTACCCGTTCTATCTTTTTCTGCTTTTCGGGGTTTTGAACAAAATAATAGCCATGGGTATTGGGCAAACGGTAATTATGATAAGTGTAGTGAAGATTATATTTGTTTAGTAGAGAAAAGGTGTCTTCTACCCACTTAAGAGCCCCAGTATCATCTCTAACTGAGTTCGCACCAAATTCCCCAACAAAAACTGGAATATCTTGAAAGTCTTCGGCAGCAAGTGCCTGTATTAGGATTTCCTCAAGAGTATTTTTTGTCCATGTAATTTTTTCACAACCAGGACGGTTTGCATGTGCACAAAAAGTACCACCAGGGTATTCAAGACCGTCAATCATATATTCAGTCCCAGATGATAGCGTAAAGTCATGCGGAAAGTAAAAATGAAAACTTCCTACTAAATTTGTATCTTCATATTTCCCCCCAAGCTGATATTCTGTTTTATGCAAATTATCTGTTTCTAAAATTAAGATGTGATTGAGATCATATTTTCTAATTTCAGTGATTGCGTCTTCATAATAAGACCTTAAGGCATCTTTAGAAGGCGCAACAGGTTCATTTATTACATCATACGCTGCCACGTTTGGATTATTCTGAAGTCTCTCGGCCAAGATACCCCAAAGTTTTACTGTTCTGTCTTGAATATTGTCTGTATTTTCCCAAAAACTAATTCCTTGGTTTAAATAGGGATTTGATGGGGGATAAGAATTTTGTCCAACTTTTCCTAATACCAAGATTGTATAAATCCCAGCATCCCCAAACTCATTTATGGTTGTTTCTAAAAGATCAAGTGCTTCTTTGCTGTATTTGTAAGGCTCTTTTTCTATTTCGTGCAGAACAAACCAAACTCTAACCACATTTGCACCAGTACTTTTAATTTCATTAATATCGTATTCTGTTATTGTGTACTGGTTTAAATCCTTGGCAGCTGAGTCCAAGCTAGCAAAACTTATGCCCTTTTTGTTTATAGCTGCCATATAAAGATCTGATGGAATAGGATAAAATCCTAATCCCTGAAAGCCTCTCAAATAAACTATTTTTTCTGAGCCATCCGTAATATTTTTTCCCGACACTTTTAGAAAAGAAAGATTATAGTCAGACTTTATTGGTTTTGTTAGTTCTTCACGGGAAGTGTATGAACTTAATGGGCTTGTTTGTCTGTTTACATAGTCTCGCGAGACGTACAATACAAAAACTATGGCAATAGTAAAAACAAGCAAAGGAATAAATGCAAATCCAAATTGCGTATTGTCTGATGACCACATATATTAAAGTATAAACTAATCAGGAGGCATTACATAGTATAGTTCCTAAAAAAGTAAGCTAAAAGTGGTCAAACAAATCTCCATAGGATAACCAATCCTAAGCTTAGCTCTACACTTTAGCAACATTACTATTAAGTGCCTCATACTTAGAAGAAGCATCAATCAGCCTATCTGTAGCCTGAGAACCTTTTGCCACAAAGTTTACTTCTTTGTCTTCTATATCAAGCAGCCCCCTACTCATCTCCAAACGAAGTTCTTCTAAATCAAGCCGAAGCCTTCTTACAGAAAGTTCCTCTTCTTCATATGCACGATTTCTATATGTATGTTCTACAATTTCCAACTGTTCAAGAGCAAGATCTAATTTATTTTTACTATTTTCTCCAGTAGCACGCATACTTTCTAAATATGATATAGACTGACTCCCCCTTACTGTTTGCTGTCTTACAGAATAGTAACTAGATTCAAATTCATGTGCTACACCATTGGTGTAAATATCTAGTTCATCTATTTGCGTTGCTAAATCGCTCTTTTCTACAAATTCCCCACTGGGAAACATACCTCTATATGCTATTGCTACATGTTCCTCTGCATCTGTAGTTAAGCGCATTGTGGGAGTAATGCTGTTTTGCCAATTAAAGCGGTTTTCTTTAAAGTTATCCCGAGCATCTAAAACACTTTGCACTAATGTGCGAGCTTCTGTGAGCATAATTTCTTCTTGTTCCATACCTGGAGGCATTTCGTTAATCAGTAAATTTATTCCATCAGTACTTCTAGCCAATGTGTCGTCTTTATCGTAAAGCTTTTCAAATGCCATATTAGATTTAAATAAATCAACATAAGCATGCCTTAAAGGGGTTATTGCATCACGCAGTTCTAGTTCTGGATTATCAGAGGCACATAAGTTACCAACTTTATTTATCTCAAAACGCGCCTCTCTATCGCCTATTTCAGTTATAGGCGCATCTTCATTTTGATTGATCCTTTCCATTTCAAGTACAGCAGCATCCATAGTTAAATTATACATAAAACCATATAAATAAAATGAACGATGCGGCTCTTATGCAGTTTGCATCTAAGTTACTTGCATAGGTAAAAAAAATCCCCCGATTTAGATATGCGTGCATATTCTAAACCGAGGGATAAATGCTATTTGATGAAGTTTGTTATGACTTCTGTGGTTGGCCAACTGTTTGTAATTTGACAGTTTTGAACCGTTGAAAGCCCTTCATCTCCTACATAGAAATTACCGTTAAAGTAAGTTGCCGAGTCAGCTTGATACGTTTCAGCACATATTTGCATAAAACCAAAATCGTAACTTTCAACACTAAACTGTTGCGTAAAGGTTGAAACAGTTACTAATATTTCGCTTTCGTCGGAAGAAACTGCAATACCATTGAGCTTTGTTAAAAACCCAAATGTATTTTCACTTCTACCCACTTCTTGCCAGGGATCTCGGGAAATTACGTAAATTTCTGGTACTCCCGCATCGCTGACAAATACTACATAATTTGCGCTTACTTCAAAGTCAACCACATCACCGATTGGCGAATAAAACTGGTGCATCTGTGGTTGCACTTTGCTAATTCCCAAAGCCGAAGAAACGTAAACTTCATCGAGAGCAACAAGCTCAATATCAATTAACGGATTCATATTTGACAATAAAGCTTGCGACCATTCTTCAGTAAGCGTCAAGTCAGAAATACTGTAAACTACAAGACGTAAGTTTGAATCGACAAGGGTTATGTAGCAAGTATCTGTTTTTTGGTGGGAAGCTATAACAGTGGTTACAACATTAGATACGTAACTAACCCCTTGGGCTGTTACATATCCAATACCATTGTTATCTGCAATCCACAAGATGCCTGCACAAACTGTTGCATCATTGAAGGTGGCTAATGAAACTTCTTCAATTTGGTTATTTTCGAAAAAGCCTGTAACACTATTCCCTTCAATAAAGGCAAGACCATTTGGTACTGCAATTGGCTCTGGGGGAGGCGCTGGAGTAGCATCACTTCCACCAATAACAAGCGGGAGATAAGTGTAACTATCCCCATCTTCTTTAGCAGTTGCCGGGCGAAACATCAAGGCAGAGCCGATCATCAAAACGATAATCAGAAAGGTTAATGCACCACGATTTAACATGTTATCTCCTGTTTTCGACTTATCATTATTCACTAGATTTTTTAACCTATAATATAATTATACACCAAAACCTATAGTTGCAATATTTCGATATAAAGCTATAATTTCTAAACTACAAATAAGATAAAGGAGTGTAAACATGAACGAATTACAATTGTCACAAAAACAGGCAATCGAATTTGCACGAGTTGTTAGACAAGAAAAGTACGGCCGTCAATGGCGTCAAGGCAAAGAAAACTGCTTTGGTTTAAAAATTGAAGAAGGCACTGGCAGAAAGTACAGAGACGTTGTTTACGTAATGCACCACCGAAAGGGAAAACTGGCATCAAGACGCCTGATTGTACGTGTGTATGCTGACAACAAAAAAGCAATTGCCTGCTTAGACGAAGAGAGCAAAAAATAAGGAGCAAACCATGGCGATTCCATATGAAAAGCTATTAGAGCGAGAAAAAAAGCTGCGCAACCAAAAAATTGTGCATGTAGTTGTAACAAACGAAACTCCGTTACTGGCCATTACTATTGTTGAAATGCTACGTAAGCAAGGTATTGGTACAAAAATTGTTGGGAAAAGCGACACCGTAAGGTTGTTTGCAGTACAAAACAGCCCAACTGATCCAGGAGCAGTATTTGCAACCGATGCTTATACTGAAAATCTTCCGCGTGGAGGAAAAAAAGGTAACAGATGGGTTGTGCACACGGGTAAACTTAATACTGCGACTAAAATCAACAAAAAAGCAGAAGAAATTGCAGCCTGGGCACTTGCCTAACAAATAGGATTAGCAAATCGTTTTTTGAAAATACAATCAAAAACGATTTGCTAATTTAATCAACTCTTCCAAAACTCCAAAACTTGTTTCCGAAAATCCCACAAACCTGTAAGCACGGAAATAAGCAATATTCCATGAATCAACTTAGGTTCATATGTTTTTTGAATACCGTACGTTACCAGGCCAATCAAAATTGAGGCTACAATTGCAACCCCAAAAGGTTCCATTGCGTCAAAATCTACCGGGCTGTAACGTATGAGCAACATTAAGGCAACCACATAAAAAATTGCCCACAACGCAATTTCTTGCTCAGAAGTCTTAACCGCGACATAGATTGAATGGTAACCTACAGCTTGCACCAAAATACTTCCCCAAACCTGAGGGCCTTTTTGATGCCAAACAGCTATACAAGCTAAAAAGCCAGGCACTAGGGCAAATACAACTAGCGGGTTCCCAGAGTATTTAAACGCCCAGCCAATAAGCCAAACGTTAAGTGCAATTGCTACTAAAACCCCAAATCCAAAGTTAAACCACTTTGCCTCGGCAGCTTGATTTACGTTTGAATTCTTCTCTAGTGATTTAAGTCTACTATTTTCGTCCATTTATTTATCTCCTTTTATTTGTTCTAAGGGTACAATTATATGAAATAATTGGTAATTATTCAAACTATAAGCCTACAGACAATATCCCTCTTTTAATTATAGTTACATATTCATTGCAAACACTACTTACTATAGGTTATAATATAAGTAGAGCTATAAACCAGCTAAATAAGGAGATAACTAGCTATGAAGTATAAGGTAAGCTTACCGATCGTTTTATTGTTTTTACTGGCAAGTGTTTTGTTAACGGTTAATTCCGCTAAGGCCGCATATTCTGTTGATTTGCGAGATTTCATTGTCAATGGAAAAACTCACTACATCAATGGCACCACGGGACAGGAACTAATTCAATTTAGCTCAGGACCCAATGGTGAAATTCGTATGTGGAAGGGAAGCAACTGGGAAGAATTCATTTTGCAGGCAGGACAAATAAGACGACGTGCAGATACTTCTTGGGCGCCGTATCCAGTTTATGGAAACGTTCAATGCTCAAATGGAGAACCTGCAGCCTATACTCTTGATCCTGTTAGAGGTGATTGGGAATGGGTAACTTACACTGAAGGAAATAACGTGCCGTTAGATGGAGCAATGTGGATAGACTCTTACTACAAAGCTGTTGGAGCTACCTGGTACACTCAATATCATCAGGTAGTTACAATTAATGAAGCAACACTGCGCCGTAGTGGAGAATATAAATATTGTGACCTTAAAAATTCTGAAATCAGAGAAGAATATGAAAGTCCAAATGCCGCTGGAAAAAGAAACAGACTAGAACTGCAAAAGTACTATGCATCTGGTACATTTGAGTTTTGTACAGGTGTTATAAACCCCGAACCAGTTATTGCTATTAAGGTGTTGGCTGGTCCTGGTGTTGGAGATCTGTTTTTTTATATGGAAGGTTTTGGTCTTTCTGGCTTCGACGATGGATATCACAAGTCAGGGTTCACAGGCGATGGCTCGTTAGGAGATCCTTCCAAGTGCTAGTATTGGTAATTTATTTATAGGCTCTTAAATACAACTGGGTATAACTATGTTTCGGAAAAAAACCAAACATAGTTATGCCCTCTTTTTTTGAAAAAAAAAGGAGACACCGCAAACACTATAAAAAACAGTGTATACGGTGACTCCTACTAAGATCCGCCGGTTGCTAAGGCAGCTTCAGCACGGGTGAAAAGCTGATCAGTAAGGTAGGACAAGGCCACAATACTCAAGATAATTCCTAGCAGTAGTAAACCAAAGCTGGGGTTTTGAATAAAAATTCCAATCCCAAAGGCCTTGATTGTAACTAATACTGCCTGAAGAATCTCGAAAATTGGTCCTACCGCTACCCATGCAACAGCAGCCAAACCTGTACCTCCAACACTGTAGGCTACTGGAATCAAAAGCCAGAAGCCAATCATGTATGCGCCGGCAGCCAGGGGGTGCAACCTAAGCGAATTTCCTAACAACTTGCTGGTCACCACACCATTTGTTTCTAAAAAAGGTGTTTCCCAGCTCGTCCATAAATTGACGGACGCAAAAAGAATACTGATTCCAACTACAAATAGCCCAACACGAATCCATGCAGGAATAGTGTTGAAGTCCACCGAAAATTTTTGAAGAGTTCTTTCGGGGACAAAAAGCATGATTGCAGCTAAAATCAAAAACAATAAACCGTATACCTGTCGAAGTGTCATTTGTATCTCCTTTTATCTATTTGGACATTCAGTTACGGATAAACTAAGTGAATTCTATCATTTATATAAAATATTGGCTATGGGTTATTAAGGAAGTCTTATAAATTCAACGGTGCTTAAAATTTCTCTAAATACACTTTCAAATTCTCCTGGGGATACTTCTGTCATTGAAAATACAGCTATTCTATTAGACTCAGGGACTTGCACAAAAACCACATCGCCCCACCAAGCATACCCTTTTAATAAGTAAGCTTCTTGGCCGTCTATAGTTATCATTTCTTCTGTTGTTGTTGGATTTCTCCCAATAACTACTCTGTAGTTTTCAATTAGTGCCTGCTTTTGTTCTTCAACGTAATCTTCAAAAGGAATTCTATTTTCATTCATTACATTGTATACACCAAAACCGTTAAACGATGTTTCTACACTTTGACTTTTACCTTCTGCATCACCAAAAACTACTAGTTTTGTTGATTTTCCTAATACTGGCCCCGAAACTGTACAACAAGTTTGGCTTAATAATTGAGGATATTTAAATGTTAGGCGAGCATCGCTTGCTTGATATGTACTCCAAGAATCTACTGGTGTGGGTTTTAGTGTGTTTGTGAAAACAAAACTTGAGTATATTTCGTCGGTTATACTTTTATATTTTTGTTTGAAACCCAAGTCGCCTCTGTAAACTTGAACAATTTCGAATATAAAATCATCACGTAAAACTATAGTTTCTATGTAATCTTGGTCACAATTTATAACATTAAAAGTTTTACCAAAAGCTGTAGAAAGGGTCGCATCAAAAACATCTGATATTTCTGTGTAGGTATAGCAATTTACAGCAAACAACTTGCGTTTGTCGCTAATGAATTTATTTAAGTCTGTGTTTAAAACATCTTTATGAACTACAATCTTAAACATATAACCATCTACTATATCCTTTTCTGATAAAATTTCGGACTCTTGCCTTTCTCCAGCATGCGCTACAAAAAAGTAAGATGGATCATTGCTAAAAGGATTTTGCTCTCCGTAGGAAGCGTTTAAAGGATATTCGAAACGAAACTCAAATTCAGTATTTGTATACACTTGAGTTTCGGGTTCAGGCTCAGGTTCGGGTTGTGGTTGAGGAGTGGGCTCAGGCTCAGGTTCGGGCTCTGGTTCAACAACTGGAGGCTGAATAGAAAAACCACCGTAAGTGCTATAAATGTAATACCCTCCGCCAAGTAAAAAAACTAAAAAAGTGAGAATAAGTATAAATAACAAAGGCTTCTTCTTTTTTTTCACGGGCTTAGCATCCCCTTTTCCCTTTTCAGGAGGTTTAAATTCCTGAGGTACTTGTTGGGGCTGTACCGGTACTTGTGCTTGCTGTGGTTCAGACGGCATAGAAACCTGCTGAGTATCTTCGGGATTCATAGTGCTTTTATTGTACTAGATTTAAACTAGATTATTCAATATTCTCTACTATTTCAGAAAAGTTTCCACCTACCCATTTAGATATTTGATTTCCCTCTGAATCAACTTGTACAAAGGTATGCTGAATAGTTATTCCGTATTTTTTTCTTAATTCTATTTCGGTGTCGTAGTCAGTTTTAATTATTGTTAAATCGGACGGAATTTTATCTGCATTTGCCAAAATATCCTCTTCTGCTGCTTTACATGTTGGGCACCAAGCAGCATGAAAAAACAATACAGCTTTTCCTTTGTTTTCAGCGGCTTCAGTAACAGAGGTAGCAGTGTAGTCTATATATCTACCGGGCTTTTTTGCTGTAAGTGAGATTTTGGAACTTTCCGTAGAGTCGGCGTTTGTTTCTTCAACTGGAATTGCAGCTGCCGTGATTGGTTCTTCTTCTGTAACTACTTGAAATGCTGAGGGTACGGGCTCTATTATTGTGGAATCTTCAGCAGAATTAAAATTTAAAAATAAAACACCGCCTATTACAGCGATAACCAAAACTAAAGGAACAATCATGTTTTTCATAAACATATACCTTAATTAAATATTGCTATTAAGTATAACACTATAGTTGACTCATAAACATTGATATTATAGTATTTCAACGTGGACAAAACAAAGGCTACACATATGAATACCTCTATTTTTTCAATGATGCCTACCATGATGCCCCTTAGCGGGCAAATTTCTTAACACAAAATTTAATACCTATAATTACTAATTTTTTAGGAAAATATGTTTATAACAATTATTACTGATTGTAAAAGTGAAAACGATTTTGGACGGCAAACTACAAGGTTTGCATCTTTATTTAGTTGTACTGTAAATACTGTAGGAGTAAGTTCGTTTCTTAATTCTTCAGTTGCTGAATTAGAGGCTGCAGGAAATTTAATAGATGTTTTAGATGCGGGAGAAGGCAAAGAAGGTATAGTGGCAGTTAACGTAGCCCCACGAGGAGGGACACAAAAAAAGTGGTTAAACGGAACCCCATTTTGTTTTTTTAAGTACGAAAAAACACTAGTTGTAAGCACATACGAAGGACTAACCCTGTCTTTAATTAAAAAGCTTAACTTAATTCAGCATGTTAATTTAACTGATATTCCTACAGTAATGGCATTTGCTAGTTCGGAAGGGCTAGTTAATAAAGAAACAGCAGACTACATAGAAAATACACAATTTAGAAGTTACGAATATTTGCCAAAACTAGCAAAATGGGTGCATGAAGGTATAGAAATTCCTAGCAAAGAAGTTTCTATAAATGAAATCGCCACTGTACCTAGTTGTGTTTGGTATATTGACTCATTTGGTAATTGCAAAACAACTTTACTGCCTGAAGAACTAGAAATAGTGCAAGGGTACGTAAACACTAAGCTTGGAAAAATTAAGCTCTACGAAAGACTAAAAGATGTTCCGCATGGGGAAACAGGAATATTTACAGGAAGTTCGGGTATAAAAGATAAAAGGTTTATTGAAATAGGTGTTCAGCGAGAAAACGGTAGTAAAATATTAAACTTAAGTGTTGGTGACGAAATAGTGGGCTCGTAAGAGCCCACCATTTCTAAACTTTTACACTTCTTAAAGATAACTTTGTTTAAACAAAACAAGTACCTTTGATGCGTCAGAAGTGTCTTGTAGTTCGGGTAAACTGTTTTCAGCTTTACCGCCTTCAATGTACTCAGGGTACATTTGTAATCTGTAAAGCACGCTTTCCTTATTTAACTCAGGGTGATACTGCATGCAGTAAATGTTTTCTTTGTATTTATATGCCTGTATAGGGCACGTTTCGTTAGTTGCTAGTAAAACTGTACCTTCAGGGAGCGACATTACGCTTTCTTTGTGCCCTGTAGTTACGGTATATACCTCAGGCAGCTCGCCAAATAGCTTGTCGTTTTTACCTTCTTCAGTTAGTTCAACCTTAGCATTACCAGCTTCACTCATACTTTTAACTGATTCCACCATAGACCCAAGCTTACTTGCAATAAACTGATGTCCAAAACAAACACCTAAAGTTGGAAAATCGTTTTCTAAAATATAGTCAAATAATTTTTGAGTTTTTTTTATGGCATTCACTATTGGCTCAGGATTTTTTGATAAGTCATACTGACCTGATCCGCCAAGCAGCACAGCACTGACGTCTTTTAGTAACTCCTCTGGAGTTTCAGATATTTCATCTGTAATAGTGTTTATATGTTTAAACTCTTCATCTGTTACACCAAGCACTTGTTTAAAACAAGCAACCTCGTGATCTTTAGAGATATCATCTCTAAATTGTAATAATAAAAGCTTTTTCATAATTCCTCCCTTAAAGCAGAAATACTCAATTTAATACAAAAATTTTAGCATTTCTAATTTAATAGAGGCTCAAGTACCAAATTAAATTTAAATACTAACTTGATACTTGAGGAATCTCTCTCTATTTGTTTCGCTCTCGTTGTTACGCGCCAGAATTAACTTCTCAATGCACGAATTACGGTACCCGAAGAAACCGGTAATGACACACCACCTCGTTGCCTTGGGTCACTATTACCTACGTTAATAGGGTGCCCCTTTGGCGAACCAAAACGAACGATGGCAGTTCCGGGAGCAGTTCCACCAAAAATGTGAGGGTTCACATCGGTGATGCGCCGTTGAATACCGAATTCACCGTCATGGTAAATTGGCCAATCGTAACCACCATGTGTATCCATTTTTTGAACTACACTATCGTGAGTCACGAGGCTTTTGAGCATGTGCATCCACCACAGCAGAGGAAACGTTTTTCGACCCATGTGAACCTCGTTACCTGAAGATCCATATGAGGTTTTTAAAACGTAATTCCACTGCATAGCAATTGGCAACACAATGCTCATAGGATTAAACGGGGTCACCATGCGAGTCCAGGGTACCAGTTCGTTGATGGCATCGTGGTATTTGCTGTCTACCAAAAGTGTGCGCCAAATTGGAGACGACAGCAGTGCAAAGCCAAACTTCAATCCTACAATACTATCTGACACCGACGGCACCACAGTAAAGTCATCAGGCCGCATAAAGATTTCGTACAAATCTTTTGCATCGTCCCAAAGATCTCCCAGGTTGGCCACATCAAAAACCCGGTAAATCACATGAATACGTTTTCCCCTAAGGTACATTTCGTTATCACGCAAACTTACCTGATCGGCATAGCCAATGATGGTATTTGTTCCCTGCATACGAAACTGCTTTGCAATGTAGGGGGCCTCGTTTTTTTCTACCTCATCGCGTCCGCGCAGTTTCACAATACCAATTGTGGGAGCAACACCGTTACCACGCTCAACTTTGTACGCCGACAAAATCAAGCTTAGCAACCGCGGCGCTACACGAGGTAAACTCAGTCCACGAAAACCAGGAAAGAAGTCGGGCAAAACGGTTTCGTAAAGTTCTGCAGCTTTATCGTGAAAAGCCCAACCCTGCACACCGTTACCGTTTACCTCAACCGCGCGGCTAATTAAGTCTAGGCGTGCCATTTGGTAACGGTTTTTCCCTTCGCGTTTTCGCTTTGAAACCTGAAAAAACAAGGCTCTATCGCGCGCCGAAGGAATTGAACGGTCTACAAGCCACTTCACAAAAAAGTTTCTACCCAGCGCAGCTGCTTCAACCTGAGTAAGTGCCATAAAAACGCCTTCGGCATTTTGTGTAGCCCACCGCTGTTGTGTAGCGGTAATAGGGTGCAAACGCATACCCATTGGAATAGCAGAATCACCTACTCTCAAACCAAGTCTTCCGGCCTGAGAGGAGATTTTACTGCTTAAAGACGCTTGGCCGGAAGAACCCAAACCTTCGATCGCCTCATTGAACAGTGCTATGGCTCGTAGCTGAGCCTCTTGATCTACTAGCATTGCATATCTCCTTTTTAGTATTTTTTATTCAATGTGCTTTTTTAATAACTTTTACCCTTAAACTTATTTGCTTAAGCGCAAAATCTATTAAAAAAAGGTTAAAAAAAACCTCCCGGTTAGGGAGGTGCTAATAAGGTATAGTTAAACCTTAGTTACAAAACACCTCCACTTTGACCAATAATAAAGAGGCCAAAAATACTAAATATAGCGACTATATTTAATATGAAGGTATTTAACTGAGCTTTAACCATAACGTTATTCATAGTTTGAAGAATTATGCCACCTATAGTTATATACGTCAACAAAAAAAAAGGAATAACCAAAAGATTAAAGTTGCCAGTAACCTTTTGATTATTCCTAAAACACGGAGGTGGATGCTCATTACCGCTATAGTGTAGTAGTTTTTGCATAGAGGTGGTATCAAAAGTAGCAACGGTAACGATAAAGCCATTCTCGCACAAGAAAAATACTAAAATAACCCGAAAATGTCAATACTATTGTAGTATAATGCTTTGTGTTCATAATATTGTTATGTATAATACTGCTTGTAAAACCACAGGCTTTAGGCCTGTTTATTTAACTTACTCTTGTTTTATGGGGGAGTAGCTCAGTGGTAGAGCACCTGGCTTTTAACCAGGGTGTCGAGAGTTCGATCCTCTCCTCCCTCACCAACTATAATTCCCAACAAAACTTTTAGTGATATCATATCTCCATGACAAACATAAAAACCCTAGTTCAAAACATTCAAAAAGAAGAAGAACGAAGCCTTCAATTTTTACACTTAACTGCCAACGAAAACCAAGTTTCAAAAACTGTTAGACTTTTCTTAAACTCCCCTTTATCTGATCGTTACTACATGGGAGGTGGCGATGAAAACTCCGTTGTTGATATGAATCCCTTTACTGCTTTAGGTATTCAAAGTGTAGAAGACCTTGTTAACAAAGCAGAAGAAACTGGAAAGAACATGCTTTCAGCAGAAGCAATTAATTTAAATGTGTTATCTGGTGTACATGCAATGATGTCGTCTATATTAGCAGTTACAGAACCAAGCGATACCGTGCTAACAGTACATCATGACGCCGGAGGACACTTTGCTACAAAGGGCATATTAGACAGAATTGGAAGAAAACATGGTTTTGTATCGTACGACTTAGAAAACTTACGCTTTAATGTTGAAGAAACAGCAAAAACAGTTAAAGAACTTGGTGCAACAGCAATTTATCTTGATGTTTCTTATTACTTAAACCCACATAACTTAAAAGAGCTTAGAGAAGCAGTTGGTGAAAACATTACAATAATTTATGATGCTAGCCATACAATGGGCTTAATTATGGGACAAGAATTTCAAGCGCCACTAAAAGAAGGAGCAAACGTAGTTTGTGCAAACACGCACAAAACACTTCCAGCAGTTCATAAAGGAATGATAGCTTTTAGAGATGCGGATTTGGGCTTAAAAGCTAACTCAATAATTAATGGGTGTCTTTATTCTACAAACCATTTAACACACATGATTGGGCTTTCGATAACAATATTAGAAATGGAAGCATTTGGAAAAGAATACGCAAAGCAAATTATTAGTAATTCTCGTGCTATTGGTAACGCATTTTCAGAATTGGGATATGCGGTAAGAAAAGCAAACAATGGTGAATACTCAAACAATCACCAAGCGCATGTATTTATTGATGATAAAGGGGTAAGAGGAGAATTATATAAAAATTTAGTAAAAAATAACATTTCAACAAACTTTGATTCACCCCTAGGCGATAGATTATTTATAAGAGTAGGTACCCAAGAGTTGACTAGAAGAGGTTTGAAAGAAAATGACGTAAAAGAGGTAGCAAATTTAGTACATAGAGCGTTAATAGGTGAAGATGTTAAAAGTGATGTAATTGAATTCAATAATAGTTTTAGAGATATTCATTATTCATTTGATGAGGAAATGGGTCTCTAATTAATAGCTGAAAGAAAGACATGCTGATTTAAGGCAATGTTGTAGATGTGCACCACCTTTACAAAGGCAAAAAAAGACTGTAGCTACTTTAAGGTTTTTATTTTCCTTTAAGCAAGTACAGTCTACGTTATTTTAGTGCGTTTTAGCTTTGTTGGATCTCTTTGCGATAGTCAGTTAAAGCTTTACGAATTGCAACATCACTCATGTTTACCATACCCTCAGCTTTCATTCGAATGCTTTCAGCAGAAGGGATTTTGTTTGTCTTTCGTAGTTCACCTAAAAGCGGAAACCAAAAGTCCACATCCAGACGCATAATATCCACTTTGTCAGTTAGGCGAGCTCTAACAGTCGCGTATTGTTTTGCTTTGACTTGTTCAACAACACCAACCGCCGTAAGAGTTAAGGCATCAATAAGTTGGCTTATTTTCGCATCTTTTGAAAGTGCTTCCCATGACATTTTAAAGTCTCCTTTTGTATATTTATGTAATTGAAATTAATTTCGTTAACTTTGACGATTATAACAAGCAAGAGCAGCGCTGTAAACACTATAGGACAAGAAATAGCGGGGATAATTCTTACCCCTTTTGTTATAATTCTGCTGTGGAAATAAAAAAAGTCATCTTCAACAGAAACAATTTAGGTCAAATAGTGTTCGATACACGTAACCTAGAATTACTCAAAAAATATGTAATACCTATTATTGAAAAAAATAAAGGATGGTCTTCAGAGCATATAATTTCATCAGACTTTTTTAAAAATCCAGAAAAATATAGAGTAGATATTGATGCTACTGTTGAATCTGACAAAAACGCAGAAGTTTTCATAGCTTTAGACAATAACTTGCCCGTGGGCTTACTTGAATATGTAGCAGAAGATTTAAATAATTTAGATAGTAGCGAATTTCAAAATATTCTGAATAATTTGAGAGAAAACAAAAATTCCACTTATTGGAAACAATTAGTAAGCTTGGAAGTTATTGATACTAATTCAGTTGAAACTTACTTTAGTAAACTTAATTCATTTTTAGAAGGTAAAAAGCTATATAAGTTTGTGGGGGTAGTACTAAAACCAGAATTACAGGGTAAAAAAAGCGGAATAAGTGATGCACTTTATAAAACAATGAAAACTGGTTTTATTCAAGGTTGGACCTCAACACCCTTAGTTGTGGCTAAAAGAAAAAAAGTCTATTCAGCTACGGTTTTGTTTCCAAGGTTTGGAGAAAGACCAAACAATTTAGAAGAATTCGCATGTATTGCACTAGCTTCAGCGCGTGTTATATCAAAAGAAATACCCCAAGGTTTTAGCTTTGGAGTAAAGACTCTTGAGTCATTTGCCTTGAGAAATAAAGAGGAATATATGAACCTAGCTAAGAGTTTTTTAAGAGCAGGTAAAATAAGTGAACTTGATTATAAAAGATTAGATTACACTTTAGATTTTGAAAGAGGCCAAGCATTGATAATGAGTTACAGTGCATAGCTGAAAAACTTGAGATCAAAATACAACGACATAATTTACCAATGCTATAATCCTTCTATGAATATCGAAGAAACATTAACACAACTTGGATCGAAACCTTCAGAAAGTGAAGAAAACGGACTAAGTTTAATTACAAACACTTACAAAAGTATATTTAGCCCAGGTATAAGCACCGGCGGATTTGCTGAAATTAGAATGGTTGTAGAAAACCCGGATAGAAAGGTAATTGCCACAACTATAGATGAAAAAGGTTTGGCTGTTGCAAAAGAAAATATTAAAAAACTAAATCTTGATAACCAAATAAAAGCTAAGCTAGAAGATCTAACAAAAGAATTTCCATACAAAAAAGACCAGTTTGACTTTATATACGCAAGACTTGTTTTACACTACCTAAAAGCGCAAGACCTAGATAAAGTTTTATCAAGCTTTTACAATTCATTGCAAGACCAAGGAAAATTTTTTGTAGTAGTTAGATCAGAAAAAAATATAGATACCGATGAAAAAAGAAACAATTATGACCCTGTAACTAAAATAACTAAAGTACCTTATCGAAACAATAAAGGAGAAATAGAAGCATGGGGTATTAGGTACTTTCATTCACCCAAAACTATAAAAGAGCACCTTGAAAAGGCTGGATTTACAATTGATTACATAAAGGAATATCAAGAAAGATTATATGTTGACTTTATGCGTACCAAAGCATCACCACGTTTAGATCATTTAATTGAAGTTTTAGCCAGCAAATAATATGGAATACAAGTTTTATCTATGTATAAAAGCACTAATAACTAATAAGGAAAAACTTAAAAACCAGCTGAATATGCTTGGTTTATGCCACTTGAAACTTCTAAACTGCTGGAATTTAAATACAAAAAAAAATTCACCGAATTTGCTGCTAAAATGTAAATTTGACATATAGCCTATAGTTTGACTACCTATTATTTTAAACGTATAATAAACCCCAGAATAATCAAACAAAACAACCCTTGGAGGAAAAATGAACGTAAAACGTTTGATTTTAGTTTTAATGGCTTTGCTTGTTTCCAGTTTAGCAGCATGTGAAAACCAGGATGAGCCTGTAGTTGAAGAAGTTCAGGTAAACCCTTTCTACATTGGCCAAGTAGTTTACCCCGGCCCCGATTTTGACGTTACACACAGCCAGAAAGAAATTGAAGTAGCACAGCGCGGTGCAAAGGTGCTCGATATTACAAACCGCTTAGTACGAGTGCGATATACCGACAACTCTGTAGAGATCCTATCGTTTGTCTGGTTTGAGTATCCCGAAAACCCCGTAGAAATTAGGCTTACTGATGACTGGCTTATGGGCAACCCCTTTCATGAAGGAGCAACGGTTTGCTTAGTACCCGATTCCAGACGAAAGGGTCTACCAAACGAAGGAACTATTGAGAAAGTGAACGGAGAAGTGGTATTACTTGACACCTATACCGACTGGCTAAACTGGGAACACCTGCAATACTGCCCGTAACAAATCAAAAAAATGCAGGATCTTTTCAAATTTTAACACCGAAAAGATCCTGCATTCTTACTTTAAAAGCTTAACAAACAATACTTCCTCTGTAATACCAAAACCCATCAAGTTCATCCCAGTAAGCACCCAACAGCTCAAGAGCTTCATCCATGTTTAGTGCCTTATCACCATCAAAGTAATTAACAGGCTGCTTTGAGCGCTCTATGTTTAAAACACGCACAAGTTCATGCGGATCGTTTGCAGTACCTAAGTAAGTACCATTGGATTTGGTATCTTTATCCCGTTCTGCAAGATTTGGGTATTTGTACACTTGAACCATTACTACTCTCCTTTTGAATATGTTTTTAGCTTTGCAAATTATATAGCACTAAAGTCAGCACAACAACCCATAGTTGCAACAGACACATAAGAATAGTAAATAAACCAATGTAAGTTATAATCTTTCTATAATGGAAATAATTAGCACATGGCAATTTAACTTAATTGGATACCTTTTTTTTATTGTTTTATTTTTTCAACACTACAAACTTGCTGTAAAGAATGCAAAAAGAGATGGCGCTGCTACAGTTTTACTACAATTAATTGCAGGAGGAAGCATACTATTACTTGCTCCCCTATTTTCATTAGCTATACCATCTGATCCAAAATACTGGTTACTCCTTATTGTTGCTTGTGTTTTTTATGCGCTAAACGATAGACTTCAAACTACAGCTAGAAAACACTTACCCGTATCAACATTTTCAATTGTTAATCAGTTATCTACAGTTTTTTTAATAGCTATTGGGCTAACAGTATTCAACGAAACTTTTGCAATAAATAAAATAGTAGGAGCACTGTTAATATTAGCTGCTAACTTTTTGTTAGTTTATAAACGAGGAAGTGTAAAAATTGATCCAAATATTTGGGTAGCCGTTTGTGCTACGTTAGTATTTTCCGTTGCTATTTCTGTCGATATAGGTATATCAAAAGTTTTCAACTTACCTTTTTATATTATGCTAACTCTAATAATTCCTGCAGTTATGCTTTACTTCGGCGAAAAAATCAGCATGAAAGAAGTTAAGGCAGAATACAATTCTGCATCAAAAAAGTTTTACATTATAACTGGAATCACTTGGGGTTTAGCCATTTTGTTTTTATTAAGAGCATTTAGATTCGGAGAAGTAACTACAATTGTTCCTTTACAAGCAACTGCGGTACTTTTAAATGTGTTAACTGCATATATTTTCTTAAACGAAAGAGAAGATAGACTTAAAAAAGTTATAGCCGCATGTTTAGTAATTGCAGGAGTGTATTTAACTGTAGCTTAAACTACTCTGATATATTTTTTGTACGAATTCGTCAGCTGCAAACCCTTAACTATTAGTGCTTAACCACAATTGCAATAACCCAACTACTTCACCAAACAAACCAATATATTGCTAATATATATGCGGAAGTGCTAGCATAAAACAATGAAAGATGAACTATTAAACCTCAACGAAGTACAAGCTTGCGAAAAAATGATAACCGAGTTTAAAAATGTAGCTGATAATCTTATTCAACCAGAATTAACTAAAGATAACGAAGCCTCCCCGGAAGATATTGCAAAAGCACAAGAATATGCTAATGACTTAATGACATCTGAAGTAACCGACGTTATACCAGGAGGAATAGTGATTTACGAAAACGCAGAGACTGGATCACAATGGCAGGTAAGAGCGCATTCAAAGGGATACGAAAGAACTTTAACTGCAACAGGACATTGTGAACAATGGAATACTTTCTATACAGATGGACCACATAACGAAGATACTGAAGTTCCGGTAACTGTAAATTTAGACTTAGGAATTAACGAAAAAGAAACACCAGAAAAAGGTGATTTGCCTAACTCCACTACACTAGAAATAACTGTAGCCTACGATCACCATAAGCTCTATACAAATCCTTCAGAACACGTATTTAGCACCAACTAAAAGCATAACGGGTTTTTAACAAACTTTTTTCTTGTTTATTCAAAACGTACTTCTAGTATGGCGCCTTCTTCAATTGCAAGTTCAAGCGCATTTGGGGTCTCCTTGCTGTTTAATATAAAAATTAAGTTTCCCCCATCTCCGTTACAAAAAGTTTCACCTAGTCCGGTTACTAAACAATCTTTTTTTAGCGAAAAAGGTAATGTGTCAAAAAACATCTGCCAGGTAACATTTGGTTCTGTAACTATTACTTCTTTGCTGTTTACAGAATCAATATAAACAACGTCATTCTGGTTTAAGTACATTGCATTACTAAAAGTACGCTCTAAACCATTAGTGTATATAGTAAAGGTTGCTTTATAAGGGTAATTTTGAGCATCTTGCGGAATTACTTCAGCTTCTTCATCAACTACAGTTTCATTATTCATAGGTAAAGTAGGAGCTTCTGCTGTTTGCTTAAAAAAATAAGTGAATAGGCCAAAAGTTAAAAGTAAAACAATAACTACAGCAAGAATTTTCATTACTTAAAGTATAACTTACTGTGCTAGAATTTTCTTGTATGGAACATAGAATATTACTTACACACGAAGAAGCCTTTGAGCTAAGCAAAAAGTTGGAGTATTTAGACACCTCTTATGTAAAAGATACATATGACGGTGAAAAAAGAGTACGAATTGACGAATCAAAAGAAATTAGAGAAAAACCATATCCTACTCCTGTTTCTGGCACAATTGTTAGATTTTCTTCAAAATGTAAACTTGGCGAAATTGAAAATATTTACTTTGAAGTAAAATGGACAAAAGATAGCGTAAGATTTGAAATTGAATTTGAAAATGAAATCCCAGAAGAATTTAAAAACAGACCCAATATTTCGGGCTGGGATATTTTGAAGTAAGACAATCTGCATACCCCATAGTGTTTACACGAGGGTCATTTCTTAGTATAATAGTAACCATCTTAAAATAAATGGAGGTGCATCATGGACATAGGATCCGGACGTGGTTGGCCCTCAAGCGCACTTTCGAACTTTGCCCCTCACCCATTCACTTTTGATGGAATTGAGTGTGCAAGTATGGAAGGGTTGTTGCAAGCTTTCAAGTCTGACAAAATTCACATTCAGCGTGAGATTTGTAAACTTGTAGGAAGAAAAGCAAAAAACCGAGGAAAAAACCGAAACAAGCGCTGGAAGTCACAACAAAAATTGTGGTGGAACGGCAAAGAGTTTGATCGGCACGGCCCCGAATATCAACAACTTTTAGACCGGGCATTTGAAGCACTGGCAGAAAATGAAGGATTTAAAAGAGCACTGCTAGCTACAGGAAATGCCGTACTCAAACACACAATCGGCAAAAGCGACCCACGTGACACCGTACTTACGAAACGGGAATTCGTATCTCGCTTAACAAAAATACGCATGCGCTTACAAACGGAGGAAAAAAATGCAAAATGTAATTGAAGTTTACTGGGACGAAAAAGGCAACAAGGATGGAAAAGCCGGTTGCTGGCGTGCAAAACTGCAAGGACGGCCAACGCTTCACGACGCAGGCAGCTGTATAACTGATGCTATCGCTAATCTTTTGGCTACGGCACGCTCATTTGGATTACCCGGAAACGAAGCCGAATATAAAATCAAAAAACTTTAACTCATAACTTAGTGTAATACTCTTGAAACACCTCAAAAGTATTACACTATTTTTTTGCCGCAAAACTTTACAACTATAAGATACTAATTTAGTATATTAGATAGTGATTCTAACTAATGTATAAAAATTAACTACAAGACCTCAGCTGAGGTCTTTTTTGGTTTTAATTGAGGGGGTGAAAAAAATGCAAAAAATAATAGTAGGATTATTAATTATGGGCTTGATTACTATGGGAACCAGCCTAAACGGATTAGCCAAAGGAAACCCAAAATCTGAATGTACAACCATTCAAGATGGAATACTTACTTATTCGGCAGGACACTATTTAGCTGGTGAACCTTTGCAAACAGGAGTAGATGCATATGGATACAATTATCAAGGACTGAAGTTTGATGGGTCTTATGCAAATACTTATTTAGGAAGAGATGGGCTACCTCCATACATGGGAGATACCGATGCTTATTTGGCTGAAAATCCATCAGCAGCTTCTAAATGGTACTGGCCATATAGAGACGTGCACTTAAGCATGAAGTGGAACGATGCCTGGATAGCTAAAACAGACTGTGATGGAGATGGTGCTCTAGACAGACATTACGGTTATGATCAATATCTAGGCTCGGGTGCCTGGCTAACTAACCACATGAAGGGAAGTGAAGACGGAGAAAATTGGACATACTTCACAAAAATAGTAGCAGTACCTACAACAGCCACAGAAACAGATAATGTTTGGTACGATGAAAATGGCAAAGAAATTGGTCCTGAAATTTGGGGCGAATTTGCAACAATTCAAGAAGTAGAAAGTGGTGAAGGTGCCACTTACATAAGCCCTTCGGGTCCAGGTTTTGGTAAGTACTAACAAAACAGACCGAAAAGAAAGAGCCGGTATAATACCGGCTCTTTTTTTGTATTTAAAATAGTTAACAAGTTTAACAATTTAATATATAAAATAAGTACACTTGCAAACCAAACCCAAAGGAGAGAATCATGATAATTGCATTTGAAGGACCAGAAGGAGGCGGAAAAGGCACACAGCTGAGACTGCTTGAGAAGTTCTTAAAAGAATCTGGATACGAGGTTATTGTTGTAAGAGAGCCGGGTGGAACAATGGCAGGTGAAATTATTAGAAACATGCTGCTAAATCTTGAGAACATAACGCTAAGTCCATTAACAGAAACTTTGCTTTTCTTTGCTGCGAGATCACAGCTAATTTCGGAAATAATTGAACCTGCTGTAAAGAGAAAAAAAGTTGTGCTAATGGATAGGAGTTTTTGGTCTACTCTGGCATACCAAGGATATGCAAGAGGCATTCGCCTTACAGTACTTAAAACGCTAGCTCGTTTAGTAGTTGGAAGGTTTACACCAGATTTAGTCATTTTGCTTGATTTACCTGTAGAAGCTGGTTTAAGCAGAAAACATGGTCAAAATGAAGTAAACAGACTTGAGGCGGAAGACATTGAATTTCACCGAAAAGTACGCAATGGCTACTTGAAACTGTGCAAAGAAGAAAAAGGTTTTTGGGTAAAAATTGATGCAACAAATACCATTCCACAAATTCAAAAAGCAATTCAAACAGCTGTGACACAGAAACTTGAGCAACATAAATAAACACAAACCGTAGTTTGAAGTTAATCTTTAAGCTGCGGTTATTTTTTACAGTTCTTTATTAGGAAACTTTACGTTCTTTAATACGTGTAGCAGCACGACCCTTTTTAGCTCTTAAGTAATATAGTTTTGCTCTACGTACTTTACCATGCTTTACTACATCAAGCTTAGTAATATTTGGAGAAAATAGTGGGAATATTCTTTCAACACCAATATTATCGGCGCCAATTTTTCTTACCATGAAAGTTTTTGACAAGCCTTCGCCCTTTTTTGATATAACAATACCTTCATAGGGCTGAATTCTTGTTTTATCACCTTCCACTATTCTGTAATGCACACGAACAGTGTCACCTACTCTAAAATCAGGCATTTCAGGCGTTGCTTGGTCTTCAGTTGTTTGTTTTACTTCTTCAGCCATATAAAATCACTTTCTAGCGTGATGAGATTAACAAAAATATGAATATAATGCAAGATTAATCAACAACACTCTCTACTTTAGCTTTTACACTAATATCTAACCTATTATCAGAACCTAAAGTTATATCAACATAATCACCTTGTAGTATTTCTCCTGCAATTAATCTGCTTGATAAAACATTTTCTATTTCACGTTGAATTAGTCTTCTTAATGGTCTGGCGCCATAATCATGATCAAAACCCTTATCTAATAAATATTTTTTTGCTTTATCATCTACAAACATTTTCACATTATGTTCTTCTAATAACACTTGTGTTTTAGCAAGTTGTAAATCAACTATTTTTTCAATGTCGTCTTTTGTTAAACTATGGAAGACTACTATTTCGTCAAGTCTGTTTAAAAATTCTGGTTTAAACTTATCTTTTAGAATTTTTTGAATTCTTTTCTCAAAGTCTACAAGGTGTCTTTGTCTTGAAGCATCTCTTTTAGACTCAGAAGCACCAAAACCAATATCCTCTTTGTAAAGCAATTCAGAACCAATATTAGATGTCATTATTAATATAGTATTTTTGAAATCAACGGTTCTACCTTTACTATCTGTTAATCTACCATCTTCCATTATTTGCAATAATGAGTTAAACACATCAGGGTGAGCTTTTTCTACTTCATCTAACAATATTATTGAAAATGGCTTTCTGCGGACTGTTTCGGTTAGTTGACCCCCACTATCATGACCTATATATCCTGGAGGCGCCCCAATCATTTTACTTACAGTGTGTTTTTCCATGTACTCACTCATATCTAATCTAACTATTAAATCCTCATTACCATACAAAACTTCTGATAAAGCCTTTGAAAGCTCAGTTTTTCCTACACCGGTTGGACCTAAAAATAAAAAGGATCCAATAGGTCTTTTAGGGTCTTTAAGACCAGCACGTGCGCGACGAATAGCTTCACTTACAGTTTTTACAGCATCTGCTTGGCCTATTATGCGTTGATGTAGTTTCTCTTCCATGTGTAGTAAACGTTCTTTTTCTTCTATGCTTAACTCTTCTAATGGAATACCAGTAGACCTTGAAACTACTTTAACTACGGCTGCTCTTGTTACATCAGGTATTTCCTCAAGTTTAGTTTTAGTCCAAATGCTTACAAGTTCTTCTTTAACCTTTTCTAATTCGTCAATTTCTTTTTTAACACTTTCGTACTCTTCTTCCTCAAGATTTTTCCTACTCTTAGCTTTAAGTTTTTTTAAATTGTCTTCTACAGACTTTAAATTGTCTGGTTCTTTTACTTGCGTTAATCTCACTAAAGCCGATGCCTCGTCTATTAAGTCAATGGCTTTATCAGGCAAAAATCTATCGCTTATATAACGATCAGACATATAAACTGCTGCATGAATTGCATCATCTGTTATTTTTACTTGATGGTGGTGTTCGTAGCTTTCACGTAAACCTTCTATTATTTCTAAAGTTTCTTCTGTAGAAGGCTCTTTTACTAAAATTGGCTGAAATCTTCTTTCTAAGGCGGCATCTTTTTCTATATGCTTTCTATATTCATCTAATGTTGTTGCACCAACCATTTGCAATTCACCTCGAGCTAATGCAGGTTTTAACATGTTTGCAGCATCTATAGCACCTTCTGCAGCACCTGCTCCCACAACGGTGTGCAATTCATCTAAAAATAAAATTATTTGGCCTTCAGCCTTTACTACTTCTTTTACTATATCTTTTAAACGGCCTTCAAACTGGCCTCTATGAGAAGTTCCTGCTAAAACCGAGGCTAAATCTAAAGAAAACACTCTTTTGCTTCTTAAAGGCTCAGGAACTTGCCCGTTTACTATTCTTTGAGCTAAACCTTCAACTATGGCGGTTTTTCCTACTCCGGGTTCACCTATTAAAACAGGATTATTTTTTGTTCTACGGGATAAAATATGTATTACACGTTCGATTTCTTCTTTTCTGCCAATAACAGGGTCTAACTTACCTTCTTTTGCCATTTCAGTAAGCTCTTGCCCAAACTTATCTAAAACAGACGATGAAGATGATGTTTCTTTTTGTACATCTTTATAACAAACCTCACATAAAGCAACATAAACTTGTCGCCCATCAATTATTCTATTAGTGGAAATTACTGCGGGTCTTTGTCCGCATCGGTGACATATAACCATGAAAATATTGTAGCATACTTAGCAGTCACGTAAAGCAACTGCTATTGGTAGATTTTAAGCAAGAAAAAAGCACTATAACAAGGAAAAATGATGTCCATATTATAGTGCATAAAGGCTTATTTGCGAGAAAATTCGTGTTGCAAATAGGCGGTGAGAAGAGCTTTAATAGCTGGAACTTTTTCTTCCTCTTTAACTAGACACTCAATCACAGGGAACTTCAAGAGCGCTGGTGCCAAAATGTTACCCATGAGCTTATAAACTTCTGTAAGTTCTTGGGCAACCGCAATCACCGTAAGGGAACGTGGATCTTGTTCAAGGCAACGGCAAGCTTTAAGAAATTTTTCCCGAAAGGCATTTGTTAAAACCGGAATCTGGGATAATCGTTGTTCTCTTTCTTTTGCTGAGCGAAGCGTAATGCTAATTTCATCGGTTACTTGGGTCACGAGGAACTCCTTTTTATTAGTTATTAGATGTTGGGTTATTATAACAGGGACACGGGAGAATTTCAACACTATAGGTCATTATTAATGCTCCCAAACTTTTCCGATAAATGGGTCAGAAATTACGGGGACATTTTTTATAAACAATTCACCTGCTCTTACCATTTCTTCTTGTTGAATCACTGACCAATCTTCTGCCTGATCTTCTCTTACCTCACATACTACTTCATCATGAACTGTATGCGTAATGGCACCATCAACCTTTTCCTTTTTTAAACGGTCATGTAAAAACACCAACGCATACTTTACTGCATCAGCATTAGTACCTTGAATTGGGTGATTTTTAGCCTGCCGACCAATATTTCCAATTTTCTTTCTATAGTCCGGATCCGACTTATCAGGGCGATTATACCAACGCTTTCTACCCGCAGGAGTGCTACTCCAACCGTTTTTCAACGCATCACTGGCCATTCCATCTAAAAACTTACGTACTCCTGGATATGCACCAAAATACCTGTCCATATATTCTTGACCTTCCTCTTTACTAATTCCTAATCTACCAGCTAAACCCATAGGACCCATGCCATACATTAGGCCAAATCCAAGAGCCTTTGCTGCTTGCCGCTTGTCTTTATGGTTTTCTTTAATTTCGTCGTAAGGCAAACCAAACATTAGTGCAGCAGTATAAGAGTGCATATCTAAACCTTCTCTTAATGCATTTATAAATGTTTCATCTCCAGACAAGTCTGCTAAAATACGCATTTCAAATGAAGAGTAGTCTGCAACAACAAAGTCGTAACCCTCTTCAGGGTTAAAACACTCTCTAAAGGGAGCCTCTTCGGAATTTCTAGGTATTTGTTGCAAGTTTGGATTTGAACACGCGAAACGACCGGTTGCTGCGCCTAACTGCCTAAAATCCGGATGAATTCTATGTGTAACAGGATTAATTTTTTCTAGCAAAGACTCACCAAACGCAGATAAAAGCTTTTCATAGCCACGATAATCTCTTAATAACTTAACCAAGGGATGGTTCACTGTAGCTAAAATCCCATCGCCAGTGGAAGGAATATTAAGATTTAGACGGTTGTTGAATAAATCCAACAATTGTACTTGACTATTCATATTTATTGCATCGGCCATATTGCCAAAAAGATCCTGTTGCGAGTACTCATAGTAAGGTCTTATTGCATCTTGAAATTCCTGAGCCAAAGATTCGCGACGCTTACTTAAGTTCTTTAAAATATCACGCCATTTCTTTTGATCAATATAAATTCCCTTTAGTTCCATTTCTGCCACAACTCTTGTAACAGCAAATTCTAACTTGGCGATTTTAATTAAACCTTCTTTTTTTAATAACTGCGCTTGCTTTTCGAAAATAGGAAACAGAATGAGTGTATCAAGTGCAGCGTATTTGAGTTGATCTACGCTTATACGCCCCATTTGGTTAATAAAAGACTTTTGCAAAGCTTTGTCTATAGTGCCTTCACCAATATAACGAGTAGCTAAAGCTCCCAAACCTGATTTTGCAGCCAAACCTGCTCTTAAAACCTGCTCTGCCAGCATTGTGTCAAAAATATTGTCTGTTTCAATACCACACTTTACTTTTAAAAATCCGTAGTCAAATTTAGCATTTTGTAAAATTTTCATCTTTGATTTGTCTTCAAGCATTGTTTTTAAAAGCGGAAATTCGCGCATATTTAACTCGCGCGTATCAAAAATGTAACTTACAGTATCAGTACCTACTTGGAGTAGTAAAAGCTTAGAAGTGTAAGGATCTAAACCGGACGATTCTACGTCAACCCCTAGAATGCTATGCTTATCAAGCTCTTTTAAAGCTTCAACTGCCCTATCACCAGTGGTTATATATTCAAATTTTGGATTTTCCGGATCGAATTTTAAGTCCATAAATGAAGTTTACATATTGTATCAAACGATTACTAGTTGAGAATCTATGCTAATTTAGATTTGAGTAGCTGCATGGTTAATTTGGGGTCAGCTTTACCTTTTGTTTTTTTCATAACCATCCCCAGCAAAAACTGAAGTACACTATCTTTTCCGTTTTTGAAGTCTTCAACTGCTTTTTTGTTTTCACTAAGGGTTTCAATAACAAGTTTTTCTAGGGCATCTGCATCATCTACTTTATCTTCCATTTCAGCAATAGCAGCTTTGAATTCTTCTGAAGATAAGTCGCGCATCTCTTTTTTATTTAGTAAGAGATTAGCAACTTTTTGAGGTTCTATGTTTTCTACTACTAATTCCTCAAACTTTTGTAAAAGGCTAATATTTTCACCTTTTATAAGTTCATCTGCATATTGATCGGGTAAAGCATATTTGTTAATGAGTTTCTCTCTTATTTCATCAGGAAGCTCGGGAAGTATTTCTTTTAATTCTTCAAAATATTCTTCCGAAAACTCTAAAGGAGGAATATCGGGTTCTGGAAAATATCTGTAATCTTTAGCATCTTCTTTACTTCTTTGTGCTTTTGTTGAATTACTATTTTCATCATAGCCTCTGTTTTCCTGTTTCAATACTATACCTTCTTCTAAGGCTTTCTTTTGGCGTTTTATTTCAGAAATTACAGCTTTTTCCATAAATTTGAATGAATTTATATTTTTTACCTCAACTTTGTAGTCTGGCAGTTCATTCTTTGTTTCCATTTCTGCAGTACGTAGTGAAATGTTTGGTTCAATACGCATTTGCCCTTTTTCCATATCAGCATCGCTAACACCTAAATGGCGTGCAATATCTCGTATTTTTCTGGCAAAATAAACCGCATCTTCTACTGATGTAAAACAAGGTTGAGTTACAAGTTCCATTAAAGGCATTCCTGATTTATTAAAGTCAATTAACGTTTTGTTACCTTCGTGCATAGATTTAGCAGTGTCTTCTTCTAAGTGAATGCGCTCAATTTCTGCTCTTTCCCCTGACGGTAATTCCATAAAACCATTTTCACACAGAGGTTCTTTATACTGGCTAATTTGATATCCTTTAGGTAAGTCGGGATAAAAATAGTGTTTTCTATCAAACTTTGAATCTTCCCGTAATTGGCAATTTAAGGCTAATCCCAACAACTGTGTTTTTTTTATAGCTTCTAAATTTGGAACGGGAAGAGCGCCGGGAAGACCTAAGCATACAGGGCATGCATGTGTGTTAGGTTTTTCGCCATAAAACTTTGCCTCACAACCACAAAACATTTTTCTTTCAGTGTTCACGTGTATGTGGATTTCTAAACCTAAAACTAATTTGTAATTCCCTAAGATATTTTGAGGCATTAAACTTTTACTCCAATTTCCTTAAGTGCTTCTCTAAAAACGCGAATTCTTTTTTCTAATACATGATGTGGTGGTTCAAAGTCTGTTTCATGAACTAACGAATTGCGGAGTTTATGGGCTTTCCAAATAGTGTCATAAAGATCAGCCTCATACAAATGTCGGGCATTTTTTAGCCTTTCGCCCATAGTTTCCCCCTCAACTAAATCTCTTAATGCGTTATCTAGTGTTTTATCTGCGGTTATAACTGCTTGACGCAATTGGCTGGGGGTACCCCCAGCTACTTGCTGACCAATTCTTTCCCAATCTCTTTGTATTTTTTCTACAGAGTGCATTGAAACACGTGCGGGACCTTTAAAAAGTTTATCTAAACCAAGTAATTTTAGTAGAAAATTCATTTTCCCTCCTTAATTTTACTTAAATCAGGCTTATCAGTATGAAATGATGTAACCTTTTGAAATTGATGCGCGGCACCTAAAACCGTAGATTCTGAAAAACGCGCACCCATAAACTGAAGCCCAACAGGTAGTTTAGAACCCGATGAACTTGAAACTGCTCCACAAGGAATAGAAATAGCTGTTAAACCAGCAATTGAACTAGGCTCAGTTAGCATGTCCATTAATTCACCAAATAAAGGAGATGAGCTAGCAGTACCAGTTTTTTGTGCAACATCATGTAATGTTGGTGCAACTAACAAATCAACATTACTTAAGGCTGTGTCAAAATCATTTACTATCATTGTTCTAACTTTCTGTGCTTTAGCATAATACTGGTCGTAATAGCCGGCACTTAAAGCGTAAGCTCCAAGCATCATGCGCTTTTTAGCTTCGTGTCCAAAGGAATCACGAGAATGCCCATAGCGAACACCTGTAAAACGAGCCAAATTAGATGAAACTTCTGAACGCTGAATAATAGTGTAAACGGCTATAGAATATTTAGGATCAATAAGATCATTTATTTCAATAATTTCTGCGCCTTGGTTTTTTAAAACATCAATAGATTTCATAATTAAGTCTTTTATATCCTGGCGCATTTCTTTAACAAAATATGGGTTTAGCAAGCCAATTTTTTTTCCTTTTAAAGTAAAGCTTTCAGCTTTTTGTACGTAAGGATCAACGTGCAAAAATGAGCTTGTTGCATCGTATTTGTCTTTTCCTGCTATAACTTGTAAAACATAAGCTGAGTCTAATGCAGTTTTTGTTATAGGTCCAGGAGAATCTGTTGAAGAAGCCATAGCAATTACTCCATACCTACTTACTCTTCCATATGTAGGTTTAAGACCTGTTACACCGCACCAGCTTGCAGGACCCCTAATACTTCCTGCCGTTTCACTACCAATAGAGAAAATACACATGTCAGCTGCGGTAGCAACTGCTGATCCTCCAGAGGAACCCCCAGGTACATAATTAATATCCCAAGGGTTGTAACTTGACCCAAAGTCTGAAGTTTCTGTAGAAGATCCATGCGCAAAGGCATCCATGTTAGTTTTGCCTAGCAAAATTGCGCCGGCCTTGTTTAGTCTTTTTGTAACTGTAGATTCATATGGTGGGATATAACCTTTTAATATGTTTGAAGAAGCAGTAGTTTCAACACCCTTTGTAGAAAAATTATCCTTACTGGCATAGGGAATTCCCAGCAGAGGTTTGTTTTCAAAAGCACTTGAACCTTCTGAGGCTATCAAATCGTCAGCTTTTTTTGCTTCTTTAAAAGCACTATCTTTACACAAATTTAAAAAAGCTTTTAGGCTAGTGTCATAGCTATCGATAGCATCATAACAAGCTTCTACAAGAGAAAAACTTGTAAAATCACCCTTTTTTAAACCTTCTACAGCATCTATTAAGTTTAGTTCATTTAGGTTTTGGCTCATTATCTGTCAAAAACGGCGTCAGTGACAAACATACCGTTAATTTCCTTATTTGCATTAAATAAAGCCTCTTCATGCGTGAGAGTTGCATTATTATCAGTTTGAAATACATTTGTAAGTCCAGTTACCTGATAAGTACCCGCGATGTTTGATGTATCTAATTCCTCTAAAACATCAATGTAAGATAAGGTATCGGTAAGTAGTTTGGAAAATTCTTCAATTTCGCTTTTTGATAGAGACAAATTACTTAGTTTAGCTATGTATTCAACTTCTTCGGTAGAAATGACTTTTCTATTCATACTTGTAAATCTTAATCGATTATTCAATAAATTCAAGCTCAACTGCCATTTTTCACATTTCACGTAAACGTTTAATGCGTTCCTCTACAGGTGGATGCGTATTAAACAAGTTAGAAAAAGCACTGCGTTTGTTTTTTAAAGGATTTGATATGTATAAATGGGCTGTAGCACCGTTTGCTGCTTCTAAAACTTCGTTGTCAGCCGCTATTTTCTCTAAAGCACTAGCTAAACCATCAGGATAACGCGTAAGTAACGACCCTGAAGCGTCTGCCAAATATTCACGATTCCGACTAACTGCAAGTTTTATTAAAGTTGCAATAATAGGACTTAGTATTAAAAATACAAAACCAATTAATAGAATAATTCCGTTAGCTCCATTATCTCTTGAACGGCGCCCTCCATATAAAAATCCACGTGTTACCCAATCAACAATTAAAGTTATTGTTCCAACTAAAACACTTACAATAGACAATAGCCTTATATCATAATTACCTATGTGTGAAAGCTCGTGCGCTATAACACCTTCTAGTTCAAGCTTATCAAGCTTTTCAACTATTCCTGTGGTAAAGCAAATCACTCCATGCTCGGGATCTCTACCGGTAGCAAAGGCATTCATAGCGGAATCATTAATCATGTATATTCTGGGTTTTGGTAATCCTGCGCCTATGCACAAATTTCCCACTAAATTATGTAGATAGGGACTTTGTTGCTCTGTTACCTCCTTTGCACCAGATATAGCTAAAACTATTTTGTCAGAGTTGTAGTAACTAATAAAAGATGTGATACCTGAAATGATTAACGCAAAACCAATAAACGGTACTCCCCCACCTTGAAAATACAATTCACCAACTAACCAACCAAGTGCTGCAATAACACCAATAAACATAGTTATTATAATTATGGTGTCTCGCTTGTTTTGATTAATGTGAGTATAAATAGTTGCCATACATAGATTTTATCACTAATTTTGATATAAGTTAGATAAAAAAAGGGCATATGTATTGGAGTCAAAAATGAAGCCAACAAATATACCCAAATAAATAAGGTTACGGGGCAGGACGTCTATTTAGCTTGTACCAGTTTGTAAAGCTGACGTCTGGAACATGGGCTTTACGCACTAAGTTACCTGAACCACTGTAAATATCCATATTGCTTATACCAACATTTAACTCCATGCCCAAAACGCCAAATGTAACTGTCCAGGATTTACCTACCGCGTGTTGATATCGCGCAGCTACTATGCCAGGGCCAGAAGCATCTCCCAATCTTAGCCATACATTTCGCTCGGTTTGGGTCCAAGCGGGTACACGCGTGTTTTTCTTAACCACGTAGCCTGTTGCGAGCAAAAACCCTAATAATAAAGCAAGCCCGAGGATTAGCGTTCGTTTCGGTTTCATTTTTTCTCTCCTTTTAAAGGAATTATTTGGTTTTGTAAGTTGGCATATTATAGCACAAAAGACCCATAGTAAGGGTCTTTTGTTTATTTAGGTTTAATAGTAGATTATTTAGTTGGAACCAAAGCTAACCTTTACCGGGCCTTTATCCTCTTCCCCAGCTTCAAAGAATGTTTCTTGTGTAAATCCAAACATTCCTGCAATTACACTATTTGGGAAAGTTACTATTTTACTGTTAAAGTCGCGCACAACTGAGTTATAAAACTGGCGTGCGTATGCTAACTTGTCCTCTGTATCGGTTAAATCGCTTTGTAGCTGCTTAAAGTTGTCTGAAGCTTTAAGGTCAGGATAAGCTTCTGCTACAGCAAATAGCGTTTTTAATGCTCCGCTAAGCATGTTTTCAGCATCTTGCGCTTCCTGCACGCTTCCTGCACTCATTAAGGCAGAACGGGCTTTTGTCACATTCTCAAATACTTCTTTTTCATGAGAAGCATAGCCTTTTACAGTTTCTACTAAATTAGGTATTAAATCAGCACGACGCTTTAACTGAACATCAATACCACTCCAAGCTTCTTTTATTTGAACTCTAAGCTTGGCAAGAGTGTTATATATAGAAAGGACGTAGAGCGCTATAACAACTACTACGGCCAAAAGTGCTAAATAAGGCACATTTCCTCCTTAAAATAAATACTAGTTATATCCTTTAGGTTCAACATAATCATCACCTTGTTCTTCTTGCTCATAGGCTTCGTCGGTATGCATCCAGTTTGGAGCTTCGCTGCTTAAACCAGACTTTGGTGAAGTCATTTCTTCTTTTTCATTTAGGGAAGCCATACTCTCTGTAAGTAATTCTTCTTTTTCGTTTAACGATGCTATATCAGCATCTGATAGTTCTACGCCCTCGAAATCAGAATCCTCAGTAGCTTCTTCTGCCGAAAAATCTGCCATTTGTTCCATATTAAAACCTTCTTCTGACATAAGTTTTTCCTTTCAACTTATAAACTTAAGTAAATGATAGCAAATTATTAACCCAATAGCTTTAAAAAGCTGTCTAGATCATAGGTATTAATTATGTCCTTAGCTTCACACCAACCTCTACGTGCAACATCAATTCCATAAGGCATTAGTTCCATATCTAAAACTGAGTGCGCATCTGTATCAATGCTTAGCTTTATATCCATTTTTCTTGCTCGCTTAACCAAATCATAAGCTAAATCACGCCTACTTGGTTGGGCATCAATTTCGAGTATTTTTTTATTGGCTTTTGCAGCATCTAAAACAACATCCCAATCTACCTCGTAGGAGTTTCTTTGATTTAATAGTCTGCCAGATGGATGTGCAATTATATTTATATGCGGATGCTCTAGCGCAGCAACTAGCCTTTTTGTGATCTCATCTTTGCTTTGATCCATAGACGTATGTATTGCGCCAATCGCATAATCTAGCTGGGCAACAATATCTTCAGGTAAAGATATAGAGGCATCCTTTAAAATGTTAATTTCGTACCCAAATAGTACTCGTATGCTACTTTGTGAACTATTTATTTGTTCTATTTCTCTCTTTCTGGCCTCTATTATGCCTAAAACATCGTATCTGCCTCTGCTCTGAACACTTGGTGCATGATCTGTAATACCAATGTACTTATACCCAAGCGCAATAGCTTTTTCTACCATCTCAGGAAGTTGAGCTGTACCATCGGAGTATGTTGTATGCGTATGTAAATCACCTTTAATATCAGACAGATTTACTAAGTTGGGTAGTTTATTTTTTTGCGCAAATTCTATTTCTTCGTCCCCTTGACGCAATTCAGGAGGAATATAGGGCAAACCAAGTTCTGTATAAAAGCTTTCTTCATCAGGAAATTCCTTAATATTCCCGTTTATTTTTATTCCATACTCAGACAAAGACTTTTTTTGCTCTAGTGCTAAACTACGCAACAACACATTGTGCTGCTTATTTCCCGTGAAGTACTGAAGCATAGCACCATAGGCAGCCTCAGTAGAAACACGCAGATCTACCTGAACGCCATTCGTAAGTATCACAGAAGCTTTTTTTTCCCCCTTTGAGTCAACTTCTTTTATTTCAGGAAATTCCAGGAAGTGCAAAATTGCTTCCTCTGGATTTGTTGTTATTACAGCTAAATCTAGATCGCCAACTGTATCTTCTCGGCGACGCTGCGAACCTAAAACATCTATTTTAACTATAGCGTCTGACTTTTTTAAATGCGTTATTACGCGCTGGGATATCTCTTCTGCATGAGGTAGCAATAACCGTTGCCGTACCGATTTATGCTCCTTAGCCTCTTCTATTGCGTTTAATATGTCTTTTTCAGACTTTTCTCCAAATCCCGGCAATAACTGTATTTTATTTGCTTGTGCAGCCTTTTTCACAGTATCTAAGGCATTTTCTCTTTTGTTTATATCAAAGGCATTTGCCAATTTATAAGCTGTTTTAGCACCAACACCGCGCAAAACCAGCAAACCAAACATACCGTCAGGCAAGTCCTTTTTAATATTTGTGAAATCTTTTACACTACCTGTAGTAAAAAGTTCATTAAGATGCTGAGATAACGTTGCCCCTATACCATTAACAGTACTTAGGGTTCCCTTTTCCCATAGGTCGTAAACACTTGAAGTAAGGTTTTCTATTGCATCTATGGCATTTTGATAAGCACGAATTCTAAAGCGGTTTACCTCTTTAACCTCCATTGCGGCGAGTGTTTCTCTTAGAACATCTATTATTTCTTCATTTGAATAGTGTTTTTTCTTCATATGTCGATTTTACCACTTATTGACGGCACATTTACGATTTGGTACGATGGTCTCGTTCTTTTGATAATGTGGAGCCGTAGCTCAGCTTGGTTAGAGCGCTTCCCTGTCACGGAAGAGGTCGCGGGTTCGAGTCCCGTCGGTTCCGCCAACTAAAACTGCTTTATTAATCTGCCTTAGTACATTTTAATATTTTAAAAATTTTGGAGGCAAAATGGCTGACAATGAAAACTCTAATAGCTCTGTAGATCAAACCCCAGCTAAAAACACTTTAGCAGCATTAGTAGCTTTGGTTTTTGTTTTAACTACAGGCTACCTAGCATTTAATTATTTTAATAAAACCATACTTAACGTTAATGAAACATCAAAAGAAACTAGAGAAGCTACAGAAAAACAAACGAACAACGGAAATACTGATCAAAATGAAGAAGGAAAAATAAATGACACACAAGTGGTACAAGAAGGAGCAAATGATGAAGAGGGTGAAATTTTAACAGGAGCAAATACTGTAAGAACAGAGGAACCTGCAGATTCTGAAACAGAAAATGTAGATAACAACACAAATTCAACACAAATTCCTAATGAACAAATAGCTTCTGATACAGCCTCTTGGAGAGCAAACGATTATAAACAAGGAGATATAAATAAAGGTCAATACGAAGTTCAGCAAGGCGATACCTTGTGGGAAATAGCAGAAGCAGCTTACGGAAATGGTGCTGACTGGGTAAATATACTGCAAGCCAATGCAGATTCTATTGGAACTCTTTCTTCAGGACAACAGGCACTTATTGTTCCAGGACAGGTACTAACGCTTCCGTAAATCAAATATTATAATTAGTTTGGTTTTGCGGGTGTGGCTTAGTGGTAGAGCGTCTCCTTCCCAAGGAGAAGATCGCGGGTTCGATCCCCGTCACCCGCTCCATAAAATTACCGAAATACACCGAAAATGACACACAGCAATGAGATATTCACTAATAGAAGGCTCGAACCAGTAGTTAAACCTAAAAATAAAGCAGTAGAAAAAAGATATTCAGCTTACGGTGTATTCATAAAAGAATCTAAGGTATTGATGGTAAAGCCTACATGGACAGTACATTTAGATTTGCCCGGCGGAAAAATAGAAATAGGTGAAACACCAGATCAAGGTTTATATCGGGAATTCCTAGAGGAAACTGGATATAAAATATTGAAATACAACCCTAAACCAGTTTTTCAACTTAAGCAAAATTTTTATTCAGAAGAAATTGACGAATATTTTGACTCGGAACTCTCCTTTTATGCAATACAAAAAATTGAACATGAAAAACTCGCAGAAGTGGATACTGAAGAAATTAACGAGATTAGTTGGGTGAAGGTTGAAGACCTAAACAAAAAAAATTGCAAAGAGTTTAATATCAGGGCTATTAAGTTAGTAATAAAAGCTTAATTGTTTTCTAGCCTGTCTTTTTTTGCCTCGCGCAACGCTCTCTTTGCAGCAGCACCATGAACTAAAATATCTACACCAGCCTCATTGTATACTGTGGCATAATGACCTCCAGGCACAATAATTCTTTGCAGGGTTTCACTTTCAACACCGTGATTAACAGCCTCAACTTGAGCTTTTATAGCATTTATTTCATTACTATTTAAATCTTCCGGACTTTTCGAAGAGGCCAACAATAATTCATAGGATGATATTGTTTTAAGCAAATTTACTACATCTTTAGGAGTCACTAACTTGTCTTTTTCCGAAGTTAAAACGGCGGAGTCATTTAAACGCGTAATTTCTTCTAGCGACCAGCTTGAAAAATCTACGCCACGTCGTAAGTTTGTGAGCGCATAATCTACTAGAGCATGTTTATCAACTTCACCTCTATGAATTTCCATCAAGTCTGAGACCAACTGTTTATCTGTGCCAAGGTTTCCCGTAATTTCCTCACCCATATAGTTTGGGCCAACAAAGTTAAAAAAAACCTCTGTAGCTTTGTTTGTTACCTGTGGTAAGGCTTTTTTAGTTTGAGCACCCACCTTAGCAACTGTGCCAACAAAGGCATACCTACCATCTCCTGAAGTTCTATAACCCAATCTCTTTAAAAGATCCTCCATTTTTGATGCATGCGTTGCATCTTCAAATGTTTCTTCTATCTCTAACAAGTTTTCTTTTGAAGGAAAAAGCGCCGGAGATAAAGCAACAGTGTTTTCGTAACCATAACGTGCCCCCAAAATCATTGCAGCAGCACCACCCATAGAATGACCCATAATGCTTACGTTATCTTTGTCTTCATCCTTAAAACCTAGTACATGAGACACAAAAAAATCAACCTGTGCAGCATATGCTTCCGGAGTACAGTACTGTTGTAAATCACCCTGTAAAACATCCTCTCTAAAGTTTGTTTCACCAAAGCCGTTCCCATCCATTGTAATAACAACAGCATTTGGATCTTTTGCCATAATTTCCTCTGCAATTGTAAGCTGGTTTTCCTGTTTCACACTGGAATAAATTGATTCGTTGCCAGTCCAACCATGCAATAGCACATAAACGTTTTTTTCCTTTATTTTATCTCCTAGTTCACCGGCTTCTCTAGAAAACACATTTGCATTAATATTTTCCAAACCAAGAGCGTACATATACGTGTGATATTCTGCAGATTCCAAAGCATCTGCATTTTCTCGCATGAAGCTACGAGACTTAATGTTTGAGTGAAAGTATCTAAATTGTTCTAATTGTCTGGTACCGAGCTCTTGTTTATTCTCTACTGTTCCCCTACACGAGCTTTCAGCATTTAAATTAATTTTTGAGATTCTTGGAAGCTTTTGCGTTTCACTAGTTTCAATTTTAGAGGGGACTTCAAAACTTAAAATATCGTTATCGTTTTGTGTATCACTACTAAAATCCTCAAGATTCCCAATTGATGTTAATGACTCAGGCATGTACTAATTGTAGCTTTTTAATCGCCTATTTCATACCCAAAGGAGTAAACACAAAAACCTTACTTTTTTAAAAAGCTGTTATATTTATCTATAACTTTTTTTACCGTGTCTCTAATGCTTTGGTGTTTAAAAATACCGTAGGCAAAAATAGCAAAAAGTAATAAGTAACCTAAGTTTTCTATGCGTGGGTATGTATCTTTAAATTGTTCGAGATAATTTAAACTTATAATTCCGGCATAAATATATATTAAGTTCTTAACCACTGTGCCCGCAAAAGTAGCAGTTATATAAGTTTTAAGGTTTAGTTGAATAATTCCACAAAGTATAGATACAGGGGCATTTGGGAAAACAGGTACAGCTCTTAGTATAAATAGTAAAACGTCATCTCTTCGGGTATTATTAAACTTTCTTCCTAATGCCTCGGTGTCTTCGTGAGAAATTTTCAGCACTTTGCCAAACCTGTTTATTAATACGTCTTCAGCCTTGTCCCCCAAAACGTACAAAACCAAACTAGAAACTGTTTTTGATGCCGCTCCAATTATAGCTATAAACATAGTATACAAAGTAGAATACCCTCTAGCGTGAATAATTGTTCCTGCAGAACTCATTACTAAGGGTGATGGAATCGGCGCAATTACTTCTTCTAATATTGACCCAAAGATAACAAAAAGTGGTAACGGGATAACTTTTGACAAGTCATCAATCCACTGGATAAAAGCTTCAACCATCAGTCTATTATAAGCTAAAAACCCAATAAGTATAAGTGATGGAATCCAATATTATTTGCTAAAATATAGGCGCAACATGCCACCTTAGCTCAATTGGCAGAGCAGGCGCATCGTAAGCGTCAGGTTGTGGGTTCGATTCCCACAGGTGGCTCCATAAAGTAAAAAATCCTGTTAAAATTATGTTAAGATACCCCTATGCCTAAAAAGAAAAAGCCAAATTACTATCGACAACAAAAATATAATAAGAGTCAAGATGTTGTCACAGAAAAAGACTTATTAATGCGTTTAGGTTTAACTATCACTGCAATTTTTGTGACATTAGGAATACTTTACGTATCATTTACGTTTTTCGGCCCAAAAATTGGGTCTTTATTTGGATTATTCTCAGTGCACAGAAACGAAACAGGTCCTCAGGACAACTTAGCGCCTACACCGCCAGCATTTTCTTCACCTCCTGTTGCAACAAAAAAAGACACTATAACACTTGAAGGATTAGCAGAAGCCGGTACCAACGTTAAATTGTTTGTAAACGGCCCTGAAGTCACTTCAACAGTTTCAGATTCAGAGGGTGTATTTACATTTACCAATGTGAAACTTATTGAAGGAAATAACACCATTTTTGCTAGAGCTTATGATCAAAGCAATAACGAAAGTCCCAAGTCTGTAACACTTAGCATTAAATACGATATCAAAGAACCAGAAATTGAAATAATTTCACCAGAAGATGGAGAAACGATAAAAAACTTAAACAAAAGAATTCAAGTTAAAGGAACACTAAACGAAAAGTCCACAGTAAAGGTTAATAATAGGTTGGCAATTGTAAAACCAGATTTAACATTTGAGATACTTCTAGGTGTAGAAGAAGGTGATGTAGAAATAAAAGTAGTAGCTGCAGACGAAGCAGGAAACGAAGCTGAAAAAACAATAAACATTAAATACCAAAGAAGAAGTTCTTAAATAAGTTGTTCTTTATATTTACTCTTTTCTACCTAAAAGACCCAAAGTTAAAAAATACAAAAACATTATTTGTGGATAAAAAAATGCGTTTATGAATTGTGATTGCAAAAATAAACCAATAGAAACAGAAATAAAAAACGGTTTAGTCTCAGCAAAAGAAAAAAACTGGCTATATACTGGGTATAAATAAGAAAGCAAGAATATTACAAACCCAAAGATTCCAGTAGTAGCTAAAACTAGTAAAAAGCTAGAATCCGAACCTGCTCCCGAGTTACCACCAAAACTGCTTACGCCAAAATATCCGTAATCATCCTGAACATACCGAAAGGTGTTAAATCCCACGCCAGTAATCAAGTTATCCTTGGCTATTGTTAAGGTGTTTTGCCAAGAAATCAAACGAAAACTCGCTGAATCTGCCGGATCAGTAATTCCTGATAAACGTGTTTGTACACGAGGAACAGCAAAATAAGCACTGAATGCAAGCAACAAAGACATTAAAAACAAAACTTTAGATTTGTACATTCCAAAAACAAAAATAACAACAGCTAAAAACAGCCAGGCACTGCGTGAGAAAGTTAAAAATATTGCTAACAAAAATATTAGTAAAAATAAAAGTAAGGTTTTTTTAGAAAAAACTGTTAAATGCCTAAACTTAGTAAAATTAAATAGCAAATGGAACACTAAAGCAACATGAAAAACTATATAACCTCCCACAAAATTTGGATCAAAAAAAGTAGAAGCTAATCTAAACTTATGAGGATCCCAACCAAGACTAGAATCTAAAACTGTAAAATCCGGTAAAATAAGTAACTGAATAAATCCCAAAAGTACAACAAAAAAACAAGAACCAATTAAAGATTTATATACAAAAACCAAATTAAAGTACTTAGTACGCAGCAAGTTATAAAGCACAACTCCTGCTAAGCAGTAAAGAATGAAACGAACTAGATAAAAACCAGCAACCAAAATTTGTGAAGGCTCGAAACGGTGAAAATTTATCATTAGTGATAAAAGGGCAATGAGAATAAAAATTAAATAACCATTTAAAAACGAACTTAATCTGAAAGTTCTTTTAGTAAAAAAGTACACACATCCAACAAAAGCAAATAAACCAACAAAAAAATCAAATGCATAAATGTTTAAGCCTGGTAATCTACTAATATTTGCGAGTTGCCCAAATGATAATGAATACACTGCAAATAGAAACAAGACTTTAAGCATTGTATTTATGCCATGCTTTGTAAGCAGCAAAAGAAAGCATAATCAAAATTAAAAACTCAGAAATCCAGGTAATTACAGAACTAGCATAAAATGAGTATCTGGGAATAAATATAAAGTTAAGCGTTAAGTTTACTACAGAACCAATTAAGTAAATTAACGGCAGATATTTTTGTTTCCCTAAGGTCACTATTATCCACGAAATCGGTTGGGATAAATAAAATAAAACCAAACCTCCCAGTAAAAGCCGTAATACCAATATCGATTCTGTAAACTCACTACCTCCTAAGATTAAAATGGCAAGTGGCGACAAAATAACACCTAAAATACCAAATACTAAACCCGCAACACCTAAAGCTAGTAGTGACTTTTTGATAGTTTCTTTAAATCGTGTTTTACTTTCCCCCAAATGCATGACATAAATTGGATAAACAGCATTCATAAAAAATGTAGGAACAACTAATGAAACCTCAAAAACTTTATACGGCAACCCATACACCGCCACAGATTCTGTATTGCTTAAACCGTAACCTTCGGGAAGACTTAATACCGACAAAAGAATTGAATCAGCCTTAAAATTTATTTGGCTAAAAACAAACATTAATCCTATTGGAAGTGCCTGCAACACAAGAGGTTGCCATATTTCTTTATCAAATGCCAGCTTGATTCTTACATCAAACTTTCTAACATAGTAAAAATTAACAATAAATGTTACTAATCCCCCTACAACATAACTAAAGTTAACCCAAACAACATTAACTCTTAAATAAGAAAGCACTAAAATAGCAAAAAGAATTACAACATAACCCAAAAGCAAACCTATACTTGAGTAGTCGTATCTAAGTTTTACTTGAAAAATTATGTTTGTAGTTGCATACAAAGCCTGAGTTAGTATTAAAAATAAACTAAGATAAATACCAAACTTTAAGTTAGAACTGTAAGGAAAAAAATGAATAACAAAACCAATAAGGGCAATAAGTATAACTGAAAAAAGAATACGAATACCCAAAATATTAGATAAGTACTTTTCCGCCTTATCCCAATTAGTACTTAGCTCTTTAGTTGCAATTGCATTAAAACCAAAATCTACTATAACAAAAAATAATGCGGGGTATGCCTGCATCAAATTAAATTCTCCAAAGCTTTCTTTTCCATAAACACGTGTAATTATTATTGTGGCCAAAACTGTAATAGACATTGTCAGTATCTTTGCTAGTAACTGGTAAAAAGTATTGCTTGCTACGGCTTTTGTTGTAGATGAATTTTTCATTGTGGTATTTGACATCCTACTGAACTTACTTTAGAAGATTCAAGATACGGAGGTTCTCCAGAAACTTTTTTCATTGACTTAACTTCTTGAAAGTGTGCATAAGGAACGTTTCTATGATCAACCCAAGAAAAATGATCGTATGGGGGTTCAAACCTAACAGTAAAAGGCATTACTGCTCGTACTTTAGAGTCTTTCAACCACACTTCTTCATACGCAATTCTAAAATTATCTGCTATTTGCTGAACACTTAAGTATGAACTATCGTAATTTTTACCCTCGGCATGCGCCCAGCCAGTTTCGGTTATAAAAACAGGTAGTTCTTTTTCTACCCCAAGAGACTTTAGTAACTCAAGTTCTTCTTCATATGCTTTTATACTCCAACGACCTCTCGCCAATGGATCGCCACTAAAATGAGGTTGCGGGTATGAATGAGACGCCCATCCATCTAATTTATTAAAAATTCCAGGAATATGGGCATTCATGCTACGCATAAAATAAAATGAATCCATATAAGTTTCTCCTGTAGCAGCACTAACATTAAACGCCCCATTTAGCATAAAAAAGTCAGGGTTTTGTTCTTTAAAAGTTGCAATAGTAAAATCAAGTACTTCTGCATAGTTTTTAGGGTCTAAAAGATCCTTCCAAAACTTAGAGTCATTGGGTTCGTTGTAAACACTAATGTACCTATGCTTAATTGGCCACACAAAACTGTCTAAAAACTCAGCCGCTTCAAGCGTTTGCTCTTCATAGTTTTCAGGATCTACATCCCAAAGTTGTATAACTGGAATTAAGTGTTTTGTATGAAGTTGGGTAAAAACACGCCCCCATTTAGCTTTATCTCTATCATTTATATTGTAAGGAATTAAAACATAACCCCAATCTCCTCCGTTTGAGTTAACTAACTGGTCTGCAAGCTTTATAAAACGCTCTTCTTCAGCGTAAATATATAAACCAAACTTATTGTTTCTGAAGTTATCAGGAGTGTCTTTATAGTAAACATACTCTATTGAATCACTAAATATACATGCAGGCCCTGCATTTCCTAAAGGTAAAATATTAAACAAAGAGTAACTAGGTACAGAATAAGGTGATTTGTAAGCTGCATTTTTAAAATACAGTAAACCTGCACCTAAAATTAATAGAACTAACGTCAGAAACTTAATATATAGTGAATATTTGGTTTTTTTCCTTATAAACACAGTAATATTTTAACATTTACATGTTTGCATGTAGATAGCAATCGCAGCATATTTTGATAAAATGTAGAGGTGTTAAAGATAAATGTACTGAATGTAGCCACAAGTGTTTATGGAATAGTAACCGCACTAATACTTGGCAATATATTTTTAAACCTTGTATATCACCCACATGACTTACTAAAACCACAGGGCAACAAATTCAAGGTTTTAACCTCTGGAACTGAGTATCCCATTAGTGACGGAGTAATTTATGGATTTTTACCATACTGGACAATAGAAGAAGCTAACTACATTCAATTAAGTAAATTAACAGATATTGCTTACTTTGCTTTGCAGGTGGAAGCTAATGGCCACATTAAAAAACTAGGTCAAGATGGCAATTTAGACCCCGGCTACAATAACTGGGTAAATAATGAAACCCTAAACACATTAATAGCCAAAAGTAAAAGATACGGAACGAGATTTGCTTTAACTATAATTTCACATGAAGCTGATATATCAGACCAGCTACTAGAATGTGAAAAATGTTGGGTAAACTTAAAGAATGATCTAATAGATGAAATGAATAAAAAAGAAGTTAAACACCTAAATTTAGACTTTGAATATGCTACCTATACCGATCCTTACTATGCTGACCAATACACTAAACTCACTAAGTACTTAAATACCGAATTGGATAAAGAATTTGGTAGTTCTTATGTGGTTGTGTCAACATTTGCTGATTCCGCAGTTAAGCCAAGAGTAACTAAACCAGGAGACTTGGCAAAAGTGGCTGATGGCCTATTTATTATGGCATATGACTTCCACAGACCAAATTCTGATATAGCAGGTCCTGTAGCTCCTCTAGGAGGTGTACTTGAAGAAGGCAGGGAATATGATATAAACACCATGTTAACCGACTACTTGTCTCTTGTGCCACCGTCTAAAATGATTCTAGGCGTACCTTATTACGGCTATAATTGGGTGGTAGAAGACTTTGCAGAGTATTCTCCAAGATTGGTAGGAAATGACTACATAGGATACTCACAATCTCAAAAATATGAAGATATAATTGATTTAAAAATAGAACTTGGTATTGAAGACAACTGGGACGAAATAGCGCAAGTGCCCTATTTTAGTTATGTGAGCGAAGACACTGGATCTATAAGGTCTGTATACTATGAAAACGAAAGATCCCTAAGAGAAAAGTATAAGTTGGCAAAGAAGTATGCACTTGGGGGGGTAGGAATTTGGGCATTAGGGTATGACGGGGGATATCAAGATTTGTGGGCACTGCTTTCTGATGAATTTCCTCATATACTGGGAACTAAAGCTGTAGCAGAGAACTAATAATTGCTTTGTTACAAGAACACTCCTAAAATTAACAAGTTATGTATTCTATTTCAGCAAAAATTTTGAAAGTTTTTCTTGATTTAATTGAATTGGTTTTTATTGGCGCTGTTGTATCTTTTTTTGTTTTCTTTTACATAGCGCAACCATTAAGAGTATCAGGAGATTCTATGCTCCCCAACTTTCATGATAAAGAACAAATAATTGCAGAAAAAATATCTATAAAAACAGACGGAATTAAAAGAGGAGATGTAATTATATTTAGACACCCCGATAACCACGATATTTTTATCATAAAAAGAGCAATAGGATTGCCTGGTGAAGCTTTTAGAATAGACGATGATGGATACATTTATATAGATGGAGAGATTATTAAAGAACCATACTTGGAAGTAGGAACAAAAACACATGGCTTTGGGAAGATACATGCAAACGAAGAAATAAGTATACCTTATGACAGCTATATTTTGTTAGGCGATAATAGAAGTAATAGTTCAGATAGTAGAGCTTGGGGGCCAATTTCAATGGATTTAATAGTAGGAAAAAGTTTTATGGTTTACTACCCTGTAGACAGTTTTAGACTTACAAAAGATGCTAAAGGGGAGGAATCAAAAAACTAAGAAGCTGGATCTACTGTAATTTTTTTACGCTTTTCACTAGTATCTAAAAACTTAACAATACCTGCAATTTTAGCAAAGAGTGTGAAATCTTTTCCCATACCAACGTTATCTCCTGGTATGAATGTTCTGCCACGTTGTCTAACAATAATTTGCCCAGCTTTTACAGCACTACCGCCAAAAACCTTAACGCCTAAACGCTTTCCACGGACATTACCACCTTGTTTTGCTTTTGAGCCACCGGCTTTTTTATGTGCCATAATTACTTTCTACAGTTTCTAAGCATTAACTGCTAATACTTAAAATCTAATTCAAATTACTTAGACTTGTTCTCCTTTTTTTCAGGAGCTTCTTTTTTTGGTTCTTTTACTTTAGAGGCTTTTTTAGATATAGAAGTTACTTTCACAATACTTAAAGGCTGTTTATGACCTTTTACTTTGTGGTAACGAGATTTTGCTCTATAGCGAGCTACACGAACCTTATCTCCTCTAGATTCACCTTCAATAGAAGCTTTAACCTCAACATCTTTTACAAAAGGATCACCCACTAAAATTTCATCACCATCAGTATAATAAAGAACGTCTAGGTTAACCCCATTTTGGCGCTCTATTTCGAAGGTATAACCTTCAGTTACTTTTAATTGTTTTCCACCTATTTTTACTATTGCGTATTTCATAGATACCTTTCAGCATTGGAATGTTACTACAAAGAAGCTATTGTTTCAAGCCTTATAGAAACTTAAATTTCACTTACTTCGGGAAGAATTAAAAGCAAATCTGGATTGTCATCTCCTGCTATTCTATTTTTTCGTACAAACCCACACTTTTCACAGGTATGTACTAAAACCTCTTCTCCATCTGACTTGTACATTTTACCTGTAGGCTTCATTATTCCCCTACAGTTTGAGGCTCTATCTCCAGATACCTCGTTATCAACATGTAGAGAATAAAGGCAAAAGGGACAATGATTACGATGTTTTGTACCCCAAGCTGTATAAGTAATTTCTTTATGGCAATTTACACAGTTAAAAGAATTATCTAACTCGTCTGTCATTAATTTAGACCTACAGTAATAACTACATCGTATTCAGATGATTCTTCTAAACCACCCTCAACTACCACATCGTATTCAGACGACATGTCTTTTGTAATTAAGTCTTTATAATCAAGTTTAGCGTCTTTAAGCTTTATTAAAGTATTTGCACGGCCTACTTCATCAGCATTACCAATATCGGTTACAACATAGCCTAATTCTTCTAAATAATCTCTTGTACGCCCCGCAATACCTGCTACACCGGCTGCATTTTCAACATAAATACTAAGGGTGTCTTTTTCTAATACCACTTGTGTTGCCTCAGACGTTTCGCTGTTATTTGCGTCATTTTCAGAGTTGTTTTCGCCGTTTGTTGCTTCACTTAACACTGCAGTTTCAGAATTTTCTTCGGTAACTTGGGCAATTTCTGTTTTAGCAGGAGCTCTGTTAAACCCGGGTAACGAAACTAAACCAGTTGCGCCAAAAAGCACAGCCGCGACTATACTAGCTACAACTATAGCGCCACCAGCATAAATAACTGGAGAGGGTTTTCTTGAAATCACAGGCAAAGGCAACAAGTTAAGCAAGTTTATTTGAGTTCTAAAAAGTTCGGGATCTTCTTGCAATAGGGATTCATATACCATATGAATCTCAAATCCCTTAAGGTCAGACATATCACTTCCTTGTACAGACAGGTCAATTACCTCGTAGTTGGGATCCAGACTAAATGACTCATAGTTTATAGCGTAAATTTTGTTAATTGGCTGATGCCTTTTATACACAGACAGTTTCTTAACTAGCTCTTGCAAATCATCCATAGTTTTTTCGCTACTGTAGGCCGCTGAGTAATAGATTCCATTCATTTCAGATAAAGCAACCACTTGCTTGTTTGATGTTTTGGAAACAAATATACAAGGTTCATTTAGTTTTAAAAATTTAGGAAGCATTAAAACCCAAGGAGATACTGTAGAAATACTAAATTCCATATAACTTGCTATTTTTAGCAAGTCCTCAAGCAAATGCTTATCCACTGCTACAAACTGATACACAAAGGGGGCTATTTTTTGATAAGAAAAGTACAAATCCTCTAAAGGTACATTTGTGATTTTTTCACGTGCTTCTTTAATAATTTCCTCTTCCACATTAAAATTGTTTTTGTTAACAGTAATAAAGTGTAAGTAAACGTCTTGAGGTTCAACCAAAAAGTTAAGAGGAAGCCTTTTAAGCTTTGGGCCTGACATTTCAGAAATCATTTCTAACAACACTTTTGAAACAAGCTCAGAATTTTTTATGCGGGAACCAGAGGCTAGATCTTTTGAAAGATCTCTAGAGCTGGTGACAACACCATTTTTATCATTTAAACTTACTTTTAAAGCATTGTCGTTAAGAGAAACAATATATTCGGGCATGTGTAAAATATACCATATTAAGTAAAATTTTTTTATTAAAAGTTACTACAATTTAACGCTTGTAGATCCATACTGATTGTACAATTCCTAGCATTAATAATGAAACTACTAGCGAGGTGCCTCCATATGAGACCAATGGAAGAGGTATCCCTGTGACAGGCATTATACCCATATTCATACCTACATTTACTAGGTATTGGCCAAAAAACATAACAAACACACCAATGCTAATTAAGCTACCAAAAGTGTCTTTAACTTTAAAAGCAACATAAAGTAGTGTTAACAAAAGCAAACTAAAAAGTATTATTAACATAACTACCCCTAAAAACCCCCATTCTTCTGCATAAGAAGCAAATATAAAATCGGTCCAGTATGCAGGTAAGAATTGAAGATGCGACTGAGTTCCTCTACCAAATCCCCTACCTAACAGCTGCCCCGAACCAACAGCTATCACTGACTGAATTACATTGTATCCAGCACCTAAAATGTCTAACTGGGGATTTACAAACACCAAAATTCTCTCCTTTTGATAATCATGTAGCAAACTCCACAAAGGTGTTGAAAATATACCAATACATAGCGTAGCCGCCAAAAAGTAATAAATATGCAAACCACTATAAAATAGTAGCCCAACAAATATTAGCAATATGATTACCGAGGTACTTAAGTCGGGTTGTACAAACACAAATGCCACTAACAAAACAACCAGGCCTGTAAGCCTTAGTAACTCCTTAAATTTGTGAATAGTATTTTTATTGGTAGATAATAAAGCTGCAAGTGAAACTATGATTGAAAGCTTTGCTAATTCTGAAGGTTGAAAAGTAAATCCCCCCGCACCAATCCAACGAGCAGAACCTGAACGTATTTCTCCAAGAAAAAAAGTTAAAATCAACAATAGTAATACACTAATGTAAAGCGGTTTCCAATAATGACGAAGTAATTCGTAATCAACAAAAGATAAAATAGCATAGCCCAGCATGCCTACTACAAAATAAGTTCCTTGAGTCCTGGCTCTCTCGGGAGTTGTAGAAATTAAGGTTAATTCCCCCAATAAAAAAATTAAAATGGGGAGAATTAATAATGCTAAATTAAGCTTTTTTAAAAACTGAGTATTCATTACCAGGCTTTAATGATTCTGCTAATATTTTTGATCGGATCTCATCTCCATACATTTTAACAACCTTTTCGTTATCTTCTTTATCCTCATAAGTGGCCTCTATTACATCACTTACTACTAAATCGTTTTTCTTTCTTAATTCCTGAAATGTCCTAACCATTGCACGAGCCAAACCTTCAATACGTAACTCCTCAGTTATATTGGTATCTAAAGATACAGTTATTCCTTTGCTTTCCTGAGATATCCAACCATCTTCTTTTCTTAAAGAGTCAACAACTTCTATATTTTTCACATTTAATTCGTCTTTTAATATGTCAAAAAAATGCTTATCTACATCGTAGTCTGTTACCACTTGAATAGCATTTAGAGGTTGTCTAACCGAAATAGAAGATTCTACACGCAAGGCATTACCTAAGGATGCAATATCTCTTATTATTTCCATTTCTTTGAGTAAACTCTCTGAAGAATTAATTAGTTCAACGTCATAGTTAGGATATAATTCTAAATGAACAGATTCCGCGGCATCTCCGTCTACAGAAACCACTACATTTTGATAAATCGCTTCAGCTATAAAAGGTACTATTGGTGCTACCGCTTTTGAGTATTCCCTTAAAACATAATATAAAGTTGATAGTGCTTCTTCATCTCCACTAGAAATTCTGTCGCGCGATCTTCTAACATACCAACGGGATAAATCGTCTACAAACTGCTCAGCTGCTTCAACTGCAGGAGGAATATTATAGTCTTCTATATATGTTGAAACGTCTTTTATAACTTCATGTAAACGAACAACCACCCATTTATCTAAAAGATTAGTTGATTTAACCAAGGTAGAAGGAAGCCAATTATTAGCATTTGCATAGGTTATTAAAAAGTTAGCCGAATTTAATAAAGGATTAAGAACACGCCTCGATTTAGTTTTTATTTCTTGATCATCAAAGTTAGCGTTATCACCAAGCATTAAAGGTGAATTCATTAAGAATAAACGCAAAGCGTCTCCGCCTATTGTGTTTAATATTTCTTTAGGATCAGTATAATTTCCATAAGTTTTACTCATTTTCCTACCGTCATTACCTGCCATAACACCCGTTCCTATCACATTTTTAAAAGAATTTGATTCAAAAAGAGCAGTCGACAACACATGCATTACATAAAACCAGGCGCGTGTTTGTGCTATGTACTCTACAATGTAATCCCCTGGATAATGACTTTCAAACTTATCTTTGTTTTCAAATGGGTAGTGAATACTTGCATATGGCATGGAGCCTGCTTCAAACCACGAATCTAATACTTCAGGTAATCTTTTATAAACCTTTCCATCTTTTTCTATTGTTATTTCGTCTATGAATGGTCTGTGTAAATCCTTAACTCTTTGCCCCGATAGTTCTTCTAACTCTTTAATTGAACCTACAACTAGCCTGCTGCCGTCTTCAGCTTCCCAAACAGGCATTGGGGTTGCCCAAAATCTACTACGTGATATGCACCAGTCAGGAGCTTGTTCTATACCTTTTTCAAATCGGTTATGCTTTAAATGAGCTGGAACCCAATTTATATCTTGATTATTTTTGATTAAGTCCTCTTTTAAATCCGCCACGTTTATAAACCAGGAATTTTGAGCTCTTTGTATAAGGTTTGTGTTACATCTATCGTGATATGGAAAGCGGTGTACAATAGTAGAATCTTTAAAGAGCAAATTCCTTTCTTTTAAATCTTCACGTATGTACTTATTGGCTTTGATATAAAACATTCCCTCAAAGGGGTTTATTCCGTTATTACCTTTTATAAATTTACCTTCGTTATCTATAGTAAGCATTACAGTTAAGTCGTTTTCCATACCCATTTCTGTATCTACTTCACCAAAACCAGGTGCTGAATGAACAATACCTGTACCTTCTATAACATTGGCCATACCTTCATATGAGTAAACTTTAAATTCCTTATTTGTAAATGCAAAAAAGGTGTATAAAGGCTCATAAGCCAACCCAATAAGCTCTTTACCTAAAAAAGTACTTTCAGTTGAATAGGCCTGGTTTTCAAAAACACTCTTAGCTAAATTTTGAGCCACAATATAAATTTCATTTTCTATTTTAGCTTGAATGTAGGTTTCGTCAGAAGCAACAACCAAAGCTCTATTTGATGGTAATGTCCATGGAGTAGTGGTCCAGGCAAGTATGTTTGAATTTTTAAACTCACCGTCACTTGTTACTTTGAATTTAACTGTAACTGCAGGATCTTCAACATCTTTGTAAGTATTATCCATTGCTACTTCAAAATTAGAAACCGGAGTACCACAAGTAGTGCAATATAAAGAAGTTCTTACACCTTCGTAAATTAAACCCTTGTCATAAAGCTGCTTAAATGCCCACATTACGCTTTCCATGTATGGTGCGTCTATTGTTTTATAGGCATTTTCCATATCTACCCAACGTCCTATTTTATCTATGTACCATGGCCACTCAGCAGAAGTTTCGGAAGTATATTTATAGCAAGCAGTAGTAAACTTTTCTAAACCATAAGATTCTATATCTCGTCTGTTTTTTATACCAAGTTCTTTTTGAACTTTGCTTTCTACCGTTAAACCGTGAGCATCCCAGCCCCATACACGCTCAACCCTTTTACCTTTCATGGTCCAATATCTTGGTATTAAATCTTTAGCTACAGACGCAAGCAAATGCCCAGGGTGCGGTAATCCCGAAATAAAAGGGGGGCCATCATAAAAAACATATAAATCCTCAGCTGACCTCTGATTCACAGATTTATCAAATATTTTTTTATCTTTCCAAAACTTTAGCGTAGCTTCTTCAAGTTCTGGTATTTTTTTACCTTGGTCCAATTCATTAAACATGTTTACAACTATAGCTGGAAGTGCGTGTTTTTACAGTATAAGAAGCACCATCAACTAATAAAACGTTAACCTAAAATATCCTTCATAAGGACTTCCATTAAATCAAATATTATATATACAGGTGCAAATAAAGCGTCAATTATATCTTCTAGCATAATCAGATACTAACAAAGGCGTATTTTAAAAGCAAGATATTATTGTTATATCAGCGTTTACATACCTTCAAGATAAACGCTTGTACCTAATACTTGAGTACTGTGATTTGCACGATAAACTAAAACACTAACCAATACTAATGAAATGCCAAATAATAGTAGTAGAAAGAATATTGATGATTTGCTTATAGCATTTCCTACCATTCTAGAGTACCTACTTGATATTCTGTTACACGAGTTTCAAAGAAGTTTTTTTCTTTGCGAATATCCATCATTTCACTCATCCAAGGCATGGTGTTTCGTGCATCGTATATTTTTTGTAATCTAATACTTTCTAAACGCCTATCTGCCGTATATTTTAAGTAACCTTCTACTACATCAGTAGTTAAGCCAACAATACCCCTGGGCAGCGAATCCCTTGCATAAGCAATTTCAAGGTCTACCGCTTTTTTAATATTTTCTACAATTATGTCTTGTAAGTCTTTTGTCCAAACTTCTGGGTTTTCGTCTACTATAGTGTTTATTAAATCTCTACCAAAAGCCAAGTGAATAGACTCATCTCGCAAAATAAATTGAAACTGCTCACCTACACCAACCATTTTGTTTTGACGCATCATAGAGAGCATCATTGCAAAACCAGCATAAAAGAAAATCCCTTCCATTATTATGTAATAGCCAACTAAATCATGTATAAATGCCTGAATATTATCTTTACCTACAGTAGTAAATCCAGGGTCTAAAACGGATTTTGTCATGTTTATAACGAAATCGTCTTTAGCTTTTATGCTTGGAATTCGTTCATACATTGTATAAACATCATCAGGATCTAGACCTAAAGTATCACAGCTATAAATGAAAGTGTCTGTGTGAATTGCTTCTTCGTAAGCTTGACGTAATAAATATTGGCGACACTCAGGATTAGTAATATGGTTATATATAGCTAATACTATATTATTTGCTGTAAGACTCTCTGCTGTAGAAAAAAATCCCATATTCCACATCACCAAGCGTCTTTCATCTTCAGTTAGTACTCCTGGTGTTTTCCACTGTTCTACATCTTGTTGCATATTAACTTCCTCAGGCACCCAGTTGTTTGCTACACCTGTTTTGTAGTGCTCTCTAGCCCACTTATACCTTATAGGTAAAATTTTATTTGGATCGGTTGTTTCGTTGTTTAGAATTGCTTTTTTTACACTCATGTATACCTTTTTATAAATTTCTACAAAAAGGGAGTGCCCCGTGAACACTCCCGCCTAGTATTTACTGGCAAGACTCACATGTTGGATCATCGATTCGACATGCGTTCGTTACTAAAGTGCTTGGCACCTCTACCGCAGAATCAGGCATAACCCCTATAGAATGCTGTGGAACCATATCAAGTGGAACATTAAACTCATCTTTAGGTTGCGACGTCCCTCCTAAGGCTACTGTGCTTTTTTCTATAGCAGAAGCACCTAATGTTCTTAAATAGTAAGTGGTTTTTAATCCAGATTTCCACGCATTAATATAAGTGTCAGACAAAACACTACCTTTAGTTGTTGCAATAAAAATATTTATTGACTGACTCTGATCAATCCATTTGGTTCTAAAAGCGGCGTGTCTAATTATCCAAGCCACATCAATTTCAAATACCCCTTTGTATTTTGCTCTGATATGAATAGGTATTTCTGTAATTGCTTGTATATCCCCATCATTTTGCTTAATACGATCAAGCATTTGTGCATTCCATAAGCCTTGCTGTTTTAAATCTTCGATTAAGTATTCATTTACAACGGCAAATTCTCCTACCATATTAGACTTAACATATAGATTTCTATATATAGGCTCAATAGAAGGGTAGCAGCCTGAAATATTTGCAATGGTTGCTGTGGGAGCTATAGCCATAGTATTTGAATTGCGCATTCCGTGCTTTTTAACATGATCCCTTACTACACTCCAATCCAAGCTGGAATTCAAGTCTATATTGGTTCTAACACCACGCTCCTTCTCCATTAATCTAAAAGTATCAAGTGGAAATAAGTTTCTATCCCACTTAGATCCTTTATAGCTTGAGTAAGATCCACGCTCCTGGGCTAGCATTGAAGATGCCAATATTGCGTGATACGAAACAAATTCCTGAATTTCATCAGATAATTTAACTGCTTGTTCGCTGTCGAAGTACAAACCAAGTTTGTATAAAGTATCTTGCAGTCCCATTATTCCCAACCCAACGGGACGATGACGTAAATTAGAGTTTTTAGCTTCTTTTGTTGGATAAAAATTTTGATCTATTACATTGTCTAGCATTCTCATAGATGTTTTAACTGTATTAGCCAATAAGCTTTTATCTAAAGTACCGTCTTTTGTAACATGATTAGATAAGTTTATAGAACCCAGGTTACATACTGCGGTTTCGTCCCTTGAAGTATTAAGAGTAATTTCAGTGCATAGGTTAGAACTGTGAACTACGCCCACATGATCTTGCGGAGACCTTATATTACATGGGTCCTTAAAAGTCATCCAGGGATGCCCTGTTTCAAACAACATTGTGACCATTTTCCTCCATAAATCGCGTGCATTCATTTCTTTGAATAGGCGCATCTCCCCTTTTTCTGCGCACTTTTCATAATATTCATATTTTTCTTCAAAGGCTTTGCCATAAATATGGTGTAAATCCGGTGTTTCTTCAGGAGAAAATAAAGTCCATTTTTCGTTAGAAATTACGCGTTTCATAAATAAGTCAGGAATCCATAAAGCGGTGTTTGTATCGTGTGTTCTGCGTCTGTCATCGCCCGTGTTTTTTCTTAACTCCAAAAATGACTCAACATCGAAATGCCAGGGTTCTACATAAACAACGGCTGCGCCTCTTCTTTTACCACTACGATTTATTGAAGCGGTAGTTGTATCACAAATTTTTAAGAAGGGAATTAGCCCCTGGCTTGGTACGTTTATAGTTTTAATTAAGGCACCAGTTGCACGTATATTTGTCCAGTCAATTCCCAGACCACCTGACCATTTAGATAAATGCGCCTGATCGTTATAGCTTTTGAAAATGTGCTGTAACTCGTCTTCTACAGTCATTAAATAGCAAGAACTCATTTGAGCATGAATATGACCAGAATGTAACAAGGTAGGAGTAGAAGGAACATAAAGCAGTTGAGACATTAAGTGATAAAACTCTATTGCTTTTTTTTCTCGCTGCTTGTCTTTCTTTTTCTCATCTATTGCTAAACCCATGGCTATTCGCATCCAAAAATACTGTGGAAGTTCTAAAAGAGTTCTATTTGCATCCCGAACAAAATATTTATCTACTAAGGTCTGAATTCCAAGGTACTTAAAGTTGTAATCCCTACTCTGATCAATTGCACTAGATAAAAGTTTAAAGTCATACTTAAGCATTTCAGGATTTAGTCTTTTAGCATCAACCCCGTTTTGTATGCTAGTCTTAAAGTTTTCTATATAGGCAGAACCAAAATTTTCATCAAATGCTGTTAATCCAAGAACTTGTTTATAGATGTCGTTTAAAACAAGACGCGCGCAAATTTTGGAGTAAACTGGATCTCTTTCGATCCTTGCTCTAGCTGCTAAAATAATAGATTGGGTGATTTCTTCTGTTGAAATTCCATCAAATACACTTCTACGTATATCTTCCATGATTTCATATAGATCTTCTTTATTCTCTATATCTGCAAAATTACTTCTTAGGGTAGATTCAATTTCTTTAAAATCTAAAGGAATTAATTCTCCCGAACGTGTTCTTACCCTTATGTTAATTTCATCAAGTTCTTTTTTTTGTTGTTCCCTTAACTCAGCGTGACGCTGTCGATACAAAATGTACGAACGTGAAACTTCAAAAAACCCAGCATCAGCTATGTACTTTTCTACCAAATCTTGAATAGCTTCAATATTAGGGACAGAATCTCCGAAGGATTCGCTTAAGGAAATAACTACATTATCAGTAATGCTTACTACTAGAGAATCAGTAAAAGGAAAACTAGAGGATTCAAACGCGCGTTTAATAGCAATCTCAATTTTGTTTCTATCAAACTTTACTACTCGACCATCTCTTTTTTTAACTTGTTTAACGCTTGGATTAGATAAAATTTCCGAAACATCAACTTTAGAAGTCGCGGGATCAGTTTGTGTACTCATAGACAGGATATGTTGTCATAACACAACAACTATATACTGCCAATAGAGTTGTTGGGCTACGAACTCTTTTCAAATTATTACTTTTAGAGGATTTATGATGAACTGCCTTATAATTATCCTCGGTACTAGGACATTATAGAGAGGTAAAAATTATCATACAAGAAGTTTTAGTGCCAAAGTTTTACCTGCCACGTAAAAAGGCTGGAATATCAAACTTGCTTTCGCCTTCATCTGTTGGAAAACCTTCGTCATCCCAGGTTTCTGGAGTTTGAGGTTCATCATCTTCTGGCTCTTGTTGAGAAACAGGCTGTACGTGAGGAGTATTTAATACAGCTTCCTGACGTCTATCAGGTAAACCAAACTTTGAACGCAACTCACTATCAAATCCTGTAGCAATAACAGTTATTTTAATTTGATCAGATAATGTGTCATCTATGGTGGTACCAAAAATTATATTTGCATCATTACTTGCAGCTTCACTTATAATTCGTGCAGCTACATCTACTTCACGCATACTTAAATCATGACCACCAATAACATTAAATAAAATTCCCGTAGCACCATCGATAGTTACTTCTAATAAAGGAGAAGATATGGCTGCTTTAGCTGCAATTGTTGCTCTGTCTTCACCTGTACCAATACCTATACCCATTAAAGCAGACCCCGCATCTTTCATTATGGTTCTTACATCTGCAAAGTCTACGTTAATTAAACCAGGCATTACTATTAAATCAGATATACCCTGAACTCCTTGATGTAATACACTATCCGAAACTTTAAATGCATCGAGTATAGACATTCGATCGTCGGCTATTTCTAATAATTTTTGATTAGGAATTGTAAGCAAAGCATCTACCTCGGTTTTTAATTCAGAAATGCCTCTTTCGGCATTTTGCATACGCTGTGCTCCTTCGAAGTGAAAAGGTTTAGTTACAACACCAACAGTTAGTGCCCCCAATTCCCTTGCAAGCGCAGCAATAACGGGAGCTGCTCCTGTACCAGTGCCCCCACCCATACCTGCAGTAACAAAGACCATATCGGATCCCTCTAAATTTTGCTTTATTAATTCTCTAGATTCTTCAGCAGCACGCCTACCAATATCAGGGTCAGCACCTGCACCCAAACCTTGAGTAATTTCTTGTCCAATGGGAATTTTTACGAAAGCTTTACTAATAGATAAATCTTGGGCATCCGTATTTACAGCAACAAATTCTACACCATTAATTTGTTGAGACTCTATCATAGTGTTGATTACATTGCAGCCTGCGCCACCAACACCAACTACACGAATTTTTGCAAATTTTTCAATTTCAGGTTTTACAAATACCACAGTAACTCCAAATTTTTGTTAATGCGCTTAACAATTGACCAAGCACTGAAGCTCAGTTAATAACCAAATTTATATATCTCTTTTAGGGCAGGAAGGATTTTATTTTTTCAAGTAACCTGGACGCAATTTCGCTTATCTTACCTCGACTTGAATTAAAAGACAAGACCGAACCGCTTTTAATTAACTTGGTTCCATACAAAATTTCACCAACGCTTGCAGCGAAGGCCGGACTTTGTATTTCGTCAATCAGTCCTGTTACTCCTTTGGGCTGACCAACGCGCACTGGCATTTTTAAAATATGTTTAGCAACACGCTCAATGCCATTAGTCAAACTTGCCCCACCAGTCAACACTACACCAGCAGGCAACTTGCTATGCAAATTGGCTTTCTTTAACTCTAGCGCAATAAGAGTAAAGATTTCATTTAAACGGGCGTCAATTATTTCATAAAGTAATTTCCTTGGAACACTATCTTCATCTAAACCAAATCCTGAAACATCAAACTCATCATTTCTTCTTGCAGCATTATCTAATGCCATAAACTGAGTTCTTTCTTCGCTTAGCTTAACTTTAATTTTTTCAGCAGCATCCATATTTGCACGCAAACCAATAGCCAAGTCGCTTGTTATATGTTTACCTCCAATGGGTAAAACCACAGAGTGAATGGGACTTCCTTCAACAAAAGCAATTATTGAAGTAGTTCCTCCTCCAATATCTATTAAAACGGTACCTAGTTCTTTTTCAGTATCTGTTAAAACAGCCTCTGCAGAGGCAACACCTGTATATACTAAGTCGTCTACATCAACACCAACTTGTTGAACACATTTAATTAAATTTTTCATCGCAGTGGAAGAACCGTGAATAATGTTTGTTTCTACTTCTAAACGTATGCCTGACATACCTATTGGGTCTCTAATGCCATCCTGAGAATCTACAATAAAATCGCGGGGAATAACATGAACTATTTCCCGGGAATTAGGTAAAGATACCGCTTGCGCGGCTTCGGTAACTCTAAATACATCCTCAGGCACAATTTCTGTTCCTTGATTAGTCACTGCAACTACTCCGTGAGAATTTTGAGTTTCTATATGACTGCCACTAACTGTAACAAAGGCAGAAGAAACAGATACACCGGCCATTCTCTCAGCTCTTTCTAAGCTTTTGGAAATAGACTCTACAGCATCATCAATATCTACAATTATTCCTTTGTTCACACCTTTAGATTGAACAACTCCAGAAACTCCAATTACAGAAATCTTGCTATCAGAGACTGTAGCTATTATAGTGCTAATTTTACTTGAACCAACATCAATACCGGCTATAATTTTTTCTTTAGGCATAAGTTTAAAAAGTACCTGAATACTTATTCATATGATACTATCACTTTCTCATATCGTAAATCTATTCTGGTCGCTTTTTCCCCATTTGTAAAAACTTGTTTCAAAACTGTGTTCAATAATCGTACCGACTCACTTATTTCCCTATCCCTACTCAAAAACACTTCAACTGAGTCAGTATACAATGTTAGATCCCTTTTGCTAACACTTATACTACTTGCTTGCAGATCTTCCCGGTTTAATTCATTAATTAAGTCTAAATATACCGGAACAAGATCTGTTTCTATAAACGTTGCGGTTCTTACCTCTTCAGTATAATTTATTTGAGGCAAGTTAAGGTAATCTTCTTGAACCAAGCCTAGTACATATCCGTCATCGTCTATCATAAAGGTGCTTCCATTAGAACTTATTAAAGCTAAAGGCCTTCTTTCAACAACTGTAACTTTTATTTTAGAAAAAGGAACTTTAGTAACTTTAATGTTTTTGGCCCCCTGAAAATTTTCAGTCAGTTTTTGCTGCAAGTTCTCTGCAGAAGTATTTAAGTAAGTTTTTCCATCAATATTGCTTGTTATTAAAGCAAGCATATCTTCTTTATTCACAAACTTTTCAGTTCCTTCAACAGTTATTTCTTCTATGCTAAAAATGTTTGTTCTTTTATATACTGTCCAACAAAACATAATTACAAAAACTACAGAAAGCAGCAATGTCATAGACTTCATTACTTTATTAAACTGCCTTGAAGATATATTAGGCTTGAATTTAAAGTTACTTTTTCTACGCTTTCTTTTGGGCTGAAATCTATCATCTAAAAAGGCTATTTTATTCACCCGATTATACTTAGAAAAGTTAGTAGTTTTTTTTTGCTTCTTCCAAAACGACATTTGCAATTTTTTTTGCTGAATCTTGTACTAAAATATTTTTGTACGAATTGTTTTTAATTTTAAACTCATGCATGTTATTAAGTGTAAAACGCAGGGTTGCTAGCAAAGTATCCTTAGATAATTCTTTTTGCGAAAGAATTACGCCTAAACCTGATTTATATAGTATAGAAGCGTTTTCATACTGCTCATTATGCGAAACCCAAGGAATTGGAATTAAAATGCAAGGTTTTTCTAAGGCTATTAGTTCATATGTAATATGCGCACCAGATCTAGACAAAACCAAATCTGCTTTAGAAAAAACCTCCCCTATTTCGCCATTTCTAATGAACTTCTTAAGAATATACTTTCCTGGTACTCCATCAACTAGTTTAGAATAAATATCAGTTAAATTGTTATAGTCATTATAAAGAGATGAGTCGCCACACTGGTGAATTAAATTACACATACCAAGAATTTCATTAAGGCATTCACCAATGACGGAATTAATAATGTGAGATCCTTGTTTTCCTGCAGTTAAATAAACAGTGGGGAGCTTTTTATTAAGGTCAAAGTTGTTTGTGCTTGCTTTAAAAACATTTTCCCGTAAAGGTAACCCCGTAAATATGGTTTTATTTTGTGGAAAATACTGAGCCGAGTTTGGCCAAGTTATCATTATTTTTTTAGCAAATTTTGAAACCACCTTATTTGCCCAACCAACTACAATTGTTTGTTCATGAGTTACAGAAGGAATATTTAGTAAGAAACCAGCTAACACAACAGGTACCGATAAATATCCTCCAAAAGATAAAATAATATTTGGCTTAATTTTTAACAGAAAAAAAAGTGCTTGAAAAAATCCAAATGGAACTTTTAGCAATTTAAAGGGATTATAGGTTTTATACACTTTCCCTGCTTTTAAAGCATAAAATGGTATATTTAAATCAGTGATATCTTTATATTCAAGAGTTGTATTGGTATCCCCGCTAATGGAATATTTATGCCCTATCCAAAAAAACTCTATAGATGGATTGACCTTCTTTAGTTGTTTAATTACAGGTAATGCAGAACTATGGTGCCCACCTGTTATTACTACTTTCATTAAATTAATTATAGCTTAAACAAAAGTTTATACCGATGATTGCCTAGAAACATTTGAAAGAATACCAATTGCAGCAAGACTAAATACAGTAGAAGACCCTCCATAAGACACTAAGGGTAACGGAACCCCTGTTAAAGGTATAAGCTTTAGCATAGCTGCAATGTTAATAAAAAATTGAAAAGTTAACCAAGAAACTATTCCAACGGCAAGAAGTCTACCTAAAAGGTCAGGAGCCTTTTTTGCAATATCAAAACCTTTGTAAATGAAAAGAGTGTAAAAAATTATGAAAACAGTAGTTCCAATAAAACCTAATTCTTCCCCGATAATAGCAAAAATTGAATCTGCATAGACTTCAGGTAAATACTTGAATTTTTGAATAGATTGCCCGGGGCCTAAACCAAATAAACCACCTGAACCCAGAGCTATTAATATTTGCTGTATGTGATACCCAGAACCTAAGCTATCACTACCTAAATCTTCTGAGCCCAGGAATGTTTTGAAACGTTGACGTCTATACTCAGAACCAAACATTAGAAAAAATGCAGCACCTGCAAAAAAAGGCAATGTAGTTAGTAATGGTCGAATAGACGCGTCTGAAGCAAAAAACATCGTCATACCAATAGACAGTAAAAGTACTGCTGTAGACATATTTGGCTGTGCAAGTATAAGAAGAAAAACAAGACCAGAAATAACACCTGCTGCAACAAACATTGCTAAGTCATCACCTTCATTTTTGGCTATAATAACAGCCAAGTAAATTATCATTGCAAGTTTGGCAAACTCACTAGGTTGAAAACCTAGTACGCCCAAAAATGGAATTGACGGGAGCGGTGCTGGGTTTAAAAAAAACCAACGATTAGCCCCATTTATACAGGGAGCAAATATAAAGTTAGCGTTACAGGGGAGTAATTGACCAGCAAAGGCTAAAACTACAAGCATTAAAGCTGCAATGCTAAAAATAATAATTGAAGGCTTTTGAAGCTTGTGGTAGTCAAGTTTATAGAATAAGAAAAAACACAGTGCACCTATTAGTAACCATGTAATATGTAAAGTAACTAGTTTAAATGCACCACCTAATTCCCCACGCGAATAAACAGCAGTGGCATCGTAAATCATTAAGGTACCAAAGGCTAATAAAATTGATAGAAGAAACAAAAAAGTTTTGTCAGCAGCATTACGTACGTGGGCAGGTCTTTTTTTCATAACAAAGCAATAAATATACCAACTAAAGCAACAATAGCACTTACTAACCAAAACCTCATTGTAACCTTTGTTTCTGGCCAGCCTAAAAACTCAAATGAATGGTGAATAGGTGCCATAGGATAAAGTCTTTTTCCTGTTAGTTTTACTGACCACTGCTGAGTAACACTGGTAAATATTTCTAATGTAAATATAAAACCTATAATAGGTAAAACAAATTCAAGGTGCATTATGGAAGTAATTAAAACAAAGAGCATACCCAATGGAAGAGTACCCACATCTGACATTTCAACCCTTGCTGGAAAAATATTAAAGTACAAAAAAGCTAATTCAGCACCTACAACAATAAAAGATAAATACGCTAAATCAATATAATCATAATGATAAGAAATAACTCCTATTGCTAAAAATGCAATGCTATGAAGACCTGCAGATAAACCATCCATTCCATCTGTTACACCAAAAGCGTTTGCATAAAACATAAGAGCAGCAAACACAATTGGGTAATACAAAATATTAAAATCTACTTTACCAACTAACGGAAAAATAAAAAAAGTGCCATTTCCAACTACATGTAAATAAAGTATAGGAACTAATGCCAAAAATATCTGCATTAGCAGTTTGTAGTGGCTTTTAAGACCTCGCTGCTGGCTGCCAGTAATTCTAAGTGCTTCTTCAAATAATTTCCATGGAATTAAAATAAGACTCTTTAGCCTTTTTAGTTTAGGGCTTACTGGAAAAATACTAGAAGGTTTGCCTTCTTGTTCTTTTACTATTCTTATTACCGATAAAGTACGTCCTAAAGTATTTACATACTCATCAATAGCTCCAAAAATACCACCTACTACACAAACAAAAATAATCAAAGGGTAATAAGCCCAGTTGGACAAAAAAACAGTGGAAAATAGAATTATTGAAAGTAAAATAACAGTTCCTCCCATTACAGGAGTTCCAAATTTCATTTCTGTGCGATGTTTCAATATTTTGTCTAAATCAGTTTTCGAAATTCTACGTATATTGTACTTATACAAAAAGCTCAAAAAAGGAAACGATAACAAAAACGTAAATATAAATGACCCAATTGTTAAAGCTACTAAATTAATCATAAGACCCCTAAAGTATAGCAAATAACAGAATAATGTTTATTATAGTTGACATTATACTTTAAGAAAAAAACGAAAAGTGCATTAAAATAGCACAAGTGACGGATTTGTAATAAACTCGTTCTGTAGTACATATGCATATACAACCTAGGCAGGTTTTAAGGTCAGTATTGGGCAAATTAACACTTGCAACAATAAAAAAACACAAACCAACAATAATTGTTGTCACAGGAGATGGCCAAACTTCTATTGTAAGAGAGGCTATATATCAAGTATTTCATGAAAAATTGCCTAGTAGACGCAATCTTGAAACACCCGAGGCTGAATTAAGCATTCCACTTACTGTTATAGGAACCACTAATTATCCGGGAAATGCTAAATCTTGGATAAGCACTATAGTAAAAACAAGCGCTGTTTTAATTAAAAATAAACCATATAGGCATTTACTGGTTATAGAAGTTTCAAAGTCAAACCAAGAAATATTTAAATACTGGGTAAATATTTTGAATCCTGTCGCAGTAATAGATGTACCCAAAAACCTAGATTTAATAAAAAAGGAAAAATTATCAGAATACATAATTCAAATAGTAAACAAACGGCTATTAAAAAAGTTAAAAATAGATGAAATAAACATACAAGAAAGCATCAACACCTTAAATCTCCCTAAATCCAAAATTGAACTAAAAGCTGGTAAAAATAATACTACAATAGTAGATAACACTTATTATTATTACCCTGCTCCATTAGTTTCAGCACTAGAAATTGGAAATATGCTTGAAGGAAATAAAATTTTATTTACAGAGCTAAAAACAGACGAAGAATACATACAAAAAAATAGGCTTAATTGGAAAATTAATCCCAAAAACTACACTGCGAAAAAATCTGATGTAATTTTACTGAGATTAAACAAAGTACAGGGAAGAAAATATGTCAAAAATTTCACTTGATCCCAATCAAGAACAAAAATTAGTGGAAGCCAGTAAAAAAGATAGGCAAGCATTTGGAAAACTTTACGAACACTATCATATTCATATACACCGCTATGTAAGCATTAAAGTTTCCAACAAAAATACTGCAGAAGATATTACATCATTGGTTTTTCAAAAGGCAATGGAAGGTATAGAAAACTTTAAATGGCAGGGAGTTTCGTTTTCATCCTGGTTATATAGGATAGCAAGAAATACTGTTATCGATCACTACAGAGCACAAAACAAAGAAAGCAATAATATTTCCTTAGAATATGTAAACATACAATCTAAAGAAAAAACACCCGAAGAGTCAGCAATACATACCGAATTTGAAGAATTAATAGAAGATATATTGCATACATTACCTGAAAGAGAGAAACAAATTGTATATATGAAATTTTTTGAAGGATACACAAATAAAACTATCGCAAAACTTCTTGAAATTTCGGAATCTAATGTAGGAACAATATTACATAGGACAGTAAAAAAACTAAGAAAAAGTGTGTTTTAATCATCAATATATAAGGGTTATGCCGAAATATGGGCATCTAAGTCTAAAAGTTTAGTAAAAAACTGAAAAAATTCCTTCTCTATTAAAGCATAATTGGTAATTTCGCTCTTTCCTTCTGCTGCCAAGGCGGCTAACACTAGTGCGGCACCTTGTTTTGCATTATTGACGTATAATTTAGTACCCTTTAGTTTTGTAGGACCTTTTATTTTAGCCACTGTATAAGGTTCACCTGAAGTTTCTATGTCATAACTATCATTGCTCACTATTGGCTGTAAACCTAATTCAGTAGGCCTGTATAACTGAATTCTTGCACCCATACGGTTAAGATCTTTTGTATATTCAAAATTATCAGTATATATAGTTTCGTGCATTAAGCTTTCACCTTGCGCTTGAGTTAAAAGTACAGTAGTAACATATTGCCAATCAGTTAAAAATCCAGGAGCAACAGAGGTTGTAATGTTGGTTGCAGATAAATTATCTGACGCATACCAAACTCTAAGCTCATCTTTTCCTGAGAATTCATAAGTTGCACCAATTTTTGTTAGTACATTAACAAATGAAAGTAAATGTGCTTTTTGTGCCCCTGAAACGGTTAAATTACCTTGAGTTATTAGTGAAGCTACTGTAAATAAAACTACTTCGTCTTTATCTCCCTGAACTACAAAGGACGTTCCTTGAAATAAAGGCTTACCTTGTACAGATAGCGTTCGCGCATCTATTCTAGTAATTTCGGCACCCATAGCGTTGCAAAAATTAACTAAGTCCTCTATTTCTGGTTCTTCGGCAGCATTTAAAATAGTAGATTCGCCCGTTGCAAATATAGTAGATAAAATTGCAATGTCAGTACCTATATGCGTGTTTAAACGAAAATTTATGTTAGCACCTTTTATTTGATGTCCTGTAATGAAATGAAACTTATCATCTTCTTTCAGCAGCATACCAACCTTCTCCCAAGTTTCTACTAAGCGATTTATGGGACGTAGCTCTACAGGAGTTTCAGCTAGCTTCGGAAGCAGCGCCTTTCCAAAGCGAAAAACTAAAGCGGGCACTAAAAGAACCGCTTCTCTATATTTACTACCAAAAGATGATGGGATTTCATGTGTATTTATGGTTGCACCATTTATCAAAAGTTTGGAAGTTCCTGACCACTCAACAGTTACTCCCATATCTTCCAATGCAATTAACATATCTTCTACAATTGGAACTCGAGGCACATTTTCTATAAATACTTGATCGTTAGAAAATAATGATGCTGCTATAAGCTTTAAAGCTGAATCTTTTGATCCAGATACACGTACGCTACCAGAAAGACGGCTTTTACCTTCTACAATAATAGTAGGATTAATCATAAATTATCCGAGAAACAGGATAGTTAGAGAATTAGCTACAAAACTAATACCTACAATAAGTGTTCCTAAATGAACTACTTTTTCCATACCACGTCGGGAACGGTATTGTGCAGTACCTCCAAAAGAACTGGCTAATCCAGTACCTTTAGATTGCATTAGCACTAAGCCAATCAATACGAATGCGAAAATTATTTGTAATATTTTTGCTACTAATAAATAATCCATTAGTTTTTACACCAGCATAACCATTCAAAGAAATTATAAATAACGCTAAATGATAGAGCTGAGCAAATTATAGCCCAATTTGGGCTTAATTCTTTTGATGGTAACACAAATCCAAAAAACCTCAACTCTTGCATTACACTACCCTGAACACCAAAGTTTGGTAAAAATACAGTTAAAGCATAAATAGTAATCAAAGTAATCACGAATGTCATGAATAAGTAAAAAACTCCTCTAGAAGGTAATCCAATTAAAGATAAAATTGGACGAATAAACAAGTTCAACAAGCCTAACGCCAATATTATTAAAAAGTAAATACTAATAAAAGTGCTTTCTTCAAATACAAAAGCATTAATAACCACTTGTGTAGCAAATAAGGCGATGTAAGAAAAAACTACTGATCTTATAAATAATCTAATTAACCCCATTTGATTCTATACTACTAGGAAGATCTAATCTTTTGTAGTCTTAACTTATGATGGTATCTTCTGGCAAACCTATGAGACTCATCTCTTAAGCGCTGTAACAACTTTAACCCAGGATCGCTCTTTGAAAGAGCAATTTCGCTAAAGTTTTCCCCATCAAAGTAAACAATATGCTCAAAACGCTTTGCTAAACCAATTATTGGCAAATCAACATTAAGTTCCTTAGCCACTTCTAAAGCTATAGAAACTTGACCTTTACCCCCATCTACAACTAATAAGTCAGGCGTTCCCCATGGTTTTCTAGTTTTTGTAGGTGCAACTTCACGCGAAAGGCGCCTATATAAAACTTCACGCATCATGGCAAAATCGTCAGGTGTATCTTTAAGTTTAATTTTAAAGTTTCTGTATTCTTTATTTGTTAAACGCCCATTAATTGCAACAACCATTGATCCAGTAGCTTCTTTCCCTGATAAATTCGAAATATCATAACATTCAATTCTTTTCGGTAGTTTATTTAAATGTGGAATGTTTAATACAAGAGAATCCAGCGCCTGATTAATCATATCTTCAACTAAATAAGGATTTTCAATATATTTATCCGCAGTTCTAAAACTTTGCCTAATATATCTAAACTTTTTCAGAATATCTCTATATTTTGCAGCTTTTTCATATTCCTGATTTAGTGAGGAATGCTGCATTTGCTTTTCTACACGCTTTAGCATTGAAGAACTCTTACCAGATAATATGCTTCTTAATCGTGAAATATCTTTCTTATACTCAAGTATGGAAGTGCTGCTTGTACACGGGGCAGAACACAAACCTATATGCCCATATAAACAAGGCTGATCCATTCTGGCATATTTATTAAACTTACTTACACTGCAGTCTCTGTAGGGTAATGCTTTACGTAACGTTCTAACAACATATTGGGCAGTTCTTCCATGTGGGTAGGGACCAAATACTATATCTTTTCTTTTTAGATCAGTTTCGTGGCATGTTAAAACTTTTGGAACTATTACTTCACGCCCGCTTTTTATAACCTTTTCATTTCTAATCACTATGTATAAGTAAGATTTATCATCTTTTAAGGCAATATTATATTTTGGTTTATATTTTTTAATTAGCTGAGCTTCTAGTATTAGAGCTTCTAGCTCAGATAATGCTTCAATGTATTCAAGGTCAAAAATTCTATCAACTAGTGATTTTGTTTTTGATCCTTGTAATAAATTTCCTTGAAAATAGGATTTAACACGATTTCTTAAAATTTTTGCCTTTCCAACATAAATAATTTTCCCCGCTGAGTTTTTAAACAAATAAACACCGGGTACTTTAGGTAGTTTTTTAACTTTGGATAATAGTAGATTATTTTCCATTACTAAATTTTAACATTGTATTACAATAGATTTAACTATAGGTTGACAAACAAGGGTGTTTTTGATAAAATTCTTGTCACTAATCGATTAGTTTTAGCGGGCACGAACACTGACGCAACAAAGCGCCCAGGAGTCCCGCAACCGCCACTCGCCGGCCCTGATGGATTATGGTTTTGGTTACAGTTACATTGGCCGGCCAAACACATAGGCGGAGTTATATGTTACATAGGTATAGGTAAGCCCTTTTAAATACGTTTTAACATCGAAGAGAACATTGTTAACGTAATACATCATCGGCTACCTATACCTATTTTTTTGTCACATTCCAACTTTTAAATGCTAAAATTTAATAACATGAAATCTATTAAAACTCTGTTTGTTTTTTTCTTCTTAATATTTGGTTCTATATTTGCCAGCGTAGTATATGCACAAAATGAGTTTGAAACTGAATTTGTAGTCAACTATGAAATAGAAGCAACTGGCGAAACAAATGTTATACAACATATAGGAATAACCAACAAAACCAGCGATCTCTTAGCTAGAAAATATGCATTAACTATAAAACAAATGAATATATATGATGTAGAAGGTAGTGACGATCAAGGAGACTTAGATATAGAAATTGAAGAACAAGAAAATAGCACAACAATAAACGCAGATTTCAATTCACAAATTGTTGGAGAAGGAAGAGCAACTAACTTTCAACTGCAATACAAAACAAAAGATGCAGCAAATAAAGTTGGCGAAGTGTGGAATATTCACATACCAAAGGTAGACACATTAGAACTCACAAAAAATTACGACATTATTTTAAAAGTTCCAAAAAGCTTTGGCCCAGAAATTTTTATTTCACCTAAACCATTTTTTACTGAAACTACTGATACTCATTCAATTTACACGTTTAATAAAGAAAACCTCAAACAAGGCGGAATTACTGCGGCTTTTGGACAATACCAAGTGATTAACTATAAGTTAAGTTACCATCTTGTGAACGAAAATAACTTCACAGCTCAAATGGAAATAGCCTTACCACCTGATATAAAAAACATGCAGCAAGTAAAAATAGACAAACTAACTCCAGAGCCTTTTGATATTTATACAGACACCGATGGAAACACCATTGCGTTATATAAGCTTCAACCAAATGAAGATTTAAAAATAGAAACAATCGGTTCTGTAAGAATTTCAGGAAGGCAAATTCAACCTGAATTTGGCGGAGATTTCGAAGATTTACCACAACTTCTGGTTAAAGAATACACTAAGGAAGACACTTACTGGGAAGTAAGTTCGAACCAAGTTCAAAATTTGGCAAGCAAGCTAAAAGAGCAAGACAAAACCGTAGCTGAAAATGCTCAAAACATTTACAACTATATAACAGAAAACCTGACTTACGACTTTGATATTACTAATAAAGAGTATATTGAAAGAAGTGGCGCCTTAAAAGCACTGACAGAACAAGGAGCCTGGGCTTGCATGGAATTTACCGACCTGTTTATTGCTACTGCGCGTGCCATGGGAATACCAGCCAGAGAATTAGACGGTTTTGCACTAGCAAGAGAAAACAATGTAACACCATTATCAATAAATATAAAAGGCGGAGACCTACTTCACGCTTGGCCTGAATTTTACGATCCTTTTTATGGTTGGGTTGCTATTGATCCTACATGGGGAAGTACTTCAGAAACAGATTACTTCACAAAACTTGATACAAACCACTTTGCTTTCGTAATTAAAGGTACTGACTCAGAATATCCTCTTCCAGCGGGAACGTATAAAACAGCTGAGGATTCTAAACAAGTCGAGGTTGACTTTGCACAAGATAGTACTGAAACTCCTTTTGAAGAAAGTTTATTTCTATACGCAGCACCAGATTTAAACCCCATTAATTTACTACGAGGACAAAAAACTTTTTATATAAAAAATGAGGGTAACATTTCGGCATTCGACATACAAAACACAGGAAAAAAATTAGTTCCAGGACAAACTCTAAAAGCTACTATCCCAAGAAATAGCACAACCGTTGAATATGAAACCTTCACGGGTGAAACAATAGAAAAAGACTTAGTAATTAAAGAGGGAAATCCACAAAAAGCAGATTTTAGTAAAGCTAATTTATACTTTTTAGTTGGCGCAGTGCTTCTGCTGTGTATGATTTTTTATGTTGCAATAAATCATTTAGGGGTCCTGAAAAAACTAGTTGGCCTCCAAGATCACCCCCCTCGTAACCGAGGTCAATAACCCAATCAGCATTAGCTATAACATCTAAATTATGCTCAATTACTAACACAGTGTTTCCTTTTGCAGTTAAACGCTTAACTATACTTATTAAACGTTCTAAATCGGCAAAGTGTAAACCGGTAGTAGGTTCATCGAGAATGTAAAAGGTTTTACCTGTAGACTGTTTTGATAATTCTAAGGCTAATTTAACACGTTGAGCTTCGCCGCCCGAAAGTGTAGGGGCGGGCTGCCCTAAGCGAATATATCCTAAACCAACATCATTTATTGTTTGCAAGCGACGCCTAATTTGTGGAATATTTTCAAAAAAACCTAAAGCATCTTCTACCGTCATATTTAAAACATCACTTATATTTTTACCTTTATAATGTATTTCTAAAGCTTCGCTATTGTACCTTTTGCCTTCACATACTTCACAGTTTACATACACATCAGGCATAAATTGCATTTCGATTTTTATTTGCCCTTCACCAGCGCATGCTTCACAACGACCTCCCTTTACGTTAAAGCTAAATCTTCCAGGTTTATACCCTCGAATTCGCGCTTCTTCTGTTTGCGCAAATAATGAACGAATATGATCAAAAACCTTGGTGTAAGTTGCAGGATTAGATTTTGGAGTACGCCCAATTGGAGTTTGATCAATTGCTATTACCTTATCTATGTTTTCAACGCCATATAAACCGTCGTTAGGTTCGGGCATTTCCTCTATACGTAAACCAAACTCATGCCTTAATGACTTATATAAAGTGTCCATTACTAAAGTAGATTTACCTGACCCTGAAACTCCTGTAACACAAACTAATTTCCCTAAGGGAATTTCTACATCTATTCCTTTTAAATTTCTTCCGGCAGCATTTAGTATTTTTAAATGTTTATCTTGAGCATCTTTTACAGGCTCGAGCATATGATCTTTTGTTGCTTTAAAAACAGCCTCTCCTACATTTTTTTTACCAGCCAAGTACATGCCTGTTAGAGAATTTTTATCTTCCATCAAATCTGCAGGAGTTCCTTTAGCTGTAACAGTCCCACCGTGAATTCCTGCTCCGGGGCCAAAATCAAAAATATAGTCGCTTTCAAGCATTGTTTCAGTGTCGTGTTCTACAACTAGCACCGTATTGCCCAAATCTCGCAAGTGCTTAAGTGTGTTAATTAACTTGTGTTGATCTCTTTGGTGAAGTCCAATAGAAGGTTCGTCTAAAACGTAAAGCACCCCAGATAACCCAGAGCCTATTTGTGATGCCAGTCTAATTCTTTGAGCTTCCCCACCAGATAGCTGTGAGGCAGACCTATTTAGTGTTAAATAGCCTAAGCCAACATCAAGCAAAAATTTAATTCTATAGGAAATTTCTTTTTTAACAGGAGCAGCAATTTTAAGTTCTCTTTCAGAAAATATTCCCTGCAAAGAATCAAACCACTCAGAAAAGTCATTAATAGAAAAGTTTGTGACTTCAGAAATATTTAAAGAATTTATAGTTACTGATAAAGATTCCTTTTTTAAACGAGTTCCTTTACACAAAGGACATGATTCCTTTACCATATATTTTTCAATTTCTTTGCGAATGTAATCAGAATTTGTTTCTTTATGGCGACGTACTAAATTAGGAATAACCCCTTCAAACTTTGCATTAAATGTTCCGGAGTGGCCTTCTTTAGAAATATAGTCAACTACTACTCTTTTTCCAGAAGGTATTCCATATAGTAAAGTTTTTCTTGCTTTTTCATCTAAATCTCCAATATGTGTATCTAAAGGAATGTTATATTTATCTGCTACAGCTTCAACAACTTTAGCAGTCCATGAATTATGTTCAAACAAACGAGTCCAGGGTGATATGCCTCCTTCATGTACAGATAATCTTGGATTAATAATCATATCTTCGGCAATTTTTAGTTCGGTGCCTAAACCATCACATTGTGGGCAAGCCCCATGAGGTGAATTAAAAGAAAAGTTTCTTGGTTCTATTTCAGGCAACGAAATATTGCACACAGGACAAGCAAAGTTTTCTGAAAATAAATGATCTTCAAATTCTTTAGGGTTTTCGCTAAAATCAAAAGCCTTATCTTTAACAATAGTTACTATAGCCGTCCCGTTGGATAAGCGAAGAGCGGTTTCAATGGTTTGGTATAAATTGCTTTTTAATATTTTTTCTTCTTCAGGATCAGAAACTTTGTCTTTAGACAAAATTAATCTATTTAAAACCGCATCTATTGTATGCTTATTAGTTTTAATTAAATCAAACTGCTCATTTAAGTTTCTTACTTCACCGTCAATACGTGCGCGGATAATTCCCTGTTTTTTTAAATTTGAAAATAATGCTGAATACTCTCCTTTTCTGTCTTTTATAACCGGAGACAAAATAAGCATTCTAACACCGCGCGAGGTAGAAAATTCAGATTCTTTACTAGCTAAATCTAATATGTTGTCTACAATTTGCTGCGTACTCTGACGGCTAATTTCTCTTCCACAATTTGGGCATGATGGGTGCCCAACACGAGCAAAAAGTAGGCGTAAAAAATCGTAAACTTCGGTAACTGTTCCAACGGTTGAACGTGGATTACGAGAAGTTGTTTTTTGATCAATCGCAATTGCCGGAGATAAACCTTCAATACTATCTACATCGGGCTTATCCATTACACCTAAAAATTGACGCGCGTATGCAGACAGGCTTTCAACATAACGTCTTTGGCCTTCGGCATAAATTGTATCCATTGCTAAAGAAGATTTTCCCGACCCCGAAACGCCAGTAAAAACTACAAATTTATTTTTGGGAATTTCTACATTTATATCTTTTAAATTGTGCTCACGAGCACCTTTAACGGTAATCGTGTCTTTAACGTTAGACATAGCAAAAATTAGTATACGGGAAAGTTTCGGGTTTGAAAAGTAAAAAAAAGGTACATAAATTATGAAATAAAACATAACTTATGTACCTATAATATGGTTACTCAGGCTCAAATGTGAAGTGCATTAGAATTGCAGGAACATCTTTATTTAAGCTTGTAACCAATCCAAAAGGACCAGAACCACCTTCAATAGCAACAGGTTGAAATTTGCCGGTGGTTTGCTTAACAGTAATGTTTGCCCAGTACAGTTCACTTTCGCTGTTGTATGTGGGCACGCAACCTGTGTGGCATTCCCCAGTGCTGTAAAAAGTAAACCGCTCAGGGGAATAAACTCGCAAAATCAAGTCAACGTCTTCAACCGTATTGTATGATGCCAAATATTCGTAGTTGGCTTTCAATACAAAACTGTTATCAGATACAAACCCTAAGTCAGTATTGGAATGACCGACATAAAGGGTTGCCTTACCCTGACTCAAAAATGCGTTCGCATTGACCTCAGAAAAAGCGTTTATGACTAGCGAAAGTAACAAAGTCAAAACACCAATGATTATCAAAAATGTTGTGTAACTAATTCTTGGTCTCATTTCAACTCCTTATTTGAGAGACTAAAAGATTATTTTATTCCCAAGTCAGCTTTTTGCTCTTTTTCAAGCTCCTTTAGTGTTTGAACAAAAGCTACTACATCCCCACGATCAACACGCTTTTCCCGCTTAAACGCCTGCATATTCAAATGATTTAGTTGCGATTCTATATCATCTAGCAAGCGCATTTCGGTTTCAGAAGCTGGATTATCGTAAGGGTCATTGTATCGCAATAAGTATAGTTGCCGGGATCTGTTAATAAACGTCTTAACAACGCGCACATAGTCAAGATCAACGAAAGACCCGTTACTTGTGTTAACACGTATATCTTTTGAATTCCCAAGCAGCATACTCAAACCTTTCTTGAAAAGTGCTTCAGGTATTCGCATTGAAACCTACCTTAAACGTTTAATATCCTTCAGATAACCTCCAGATATTAAAACGTTTTCCAAGCTTCGTACTGGCGCTAAAAACTTCCAAATAGCTGCATGTACTGCAATGTACAAAACATACAACCGACTTGGTTGCTGATATGCCTTAAGCAAAGCGAAAACTTTAATAGCAACATATAGAGTTTTGAATTCTCTATTTTCGTTACCATCTAGTACTAAACCCCATCGAGAAACAATTCCCTTACGGGGCACAACTTGCGGAATAACATAAACAAAAAGGCCACTTCTTTTAGCTGCTTTTAGTTCACTTTCCGCACTGCAATTTAGCATGTCTACAATTTTCATTGAGAATCTCCTTATTAGTAGTATGCGTCTATTAATTATACCACTATAGGTTAGTAGCTTCAATATAAAAGGTGTTTCTTATTGCCAGGTAACATTTAAAACTAATTGTTTTGAGAAGAGTTTATAGGCCCACAATCTAAAACTAACTCCTGCCCCACATATACAGAAGACCAAATGTTTAGCCCATTAGCTTTTGCAAGGTAATTGTATAACTCTCCGTTTCCGCATGCTCTTTTTGCCACATGCCAAAGACCTTCGCCCTTTTCAACAATTACTGTTTTTTTGTTTAAGTCAGTAGTGAAGATTCCCAAATCTTCTACTTTTGAATCTTCAGTTAAACTACTTGTAGCTTCCTCCGAATCTCCTAAAACAGTTGTATCACCAGGGGTACGCCCAAAATAAGAAATGCTAAATACAGCTACCAAAAGTAAAATACCCAATCCAGTTAACAAATTACTCCATGTTGCATCGGGGTTTTCTTTTTTAATGCGTATCATAATTTTATCAAGCATCGTTTTTATTAAACTTTTGTTAGAAATTTTTTGTTCAGTCACTTTTTTACTCAAAAGTGCCACCTCCTCTCACTTGTTTACTTACATTAACTTTTTTTTCATCAAAGTTTTTTCCTGGAGAACATAAACGTTCAGGTTCGGTGCCTTTAATAAATACTTCTACTTTATTATTACAATTTGAATCAGTGAAAACAAATACATTAGAAGGCATTTCAAAGTGCTCTGGCGAGCTCCCTTCTAAAGTGCGAGTCATTATGCGGTTCCACATTGGAGCAGCACCACTTAAACCAGAAGCCAATTGTTTATTCATAGGAGAGTAATCGTTATTACCAACCCAAACCGCCACTACATACGAAGGGGTATATCCAACTGTTAAGTTATCACGCTTCTCATCAGATGTGCCTGTTTTAACTGCCACACTATATCCATCAATATCTAGAAAACTGTTTATTCCAAATGCAGGTAAACGGGCTCTACTGTCTGATAATATATGCGTTAGTAAGTAAGAAGCTCCTTCTGAAACTACACGCTTAGATTCTCTAGTATCCCTATATATTTCATTACCTAAAGCATCTTTAACCGACAGTAAACCGGTAGTATCCTTGTATATACCGTTCCTAGATAACGTAGCGTATACATTTGCTAAATCCAAAAGACGCACTTCTTTTCCACCAAGCGTAATCGCAAGCCCATAAGAACCATCGACTTCCCAGTTTGTTAAACCCATGCTTTTTCCAAGTGCAACCATTTTATCCGGACCCAAAGCTTTTACTAACTTAACTGCAGGAATATTATAAGAATTTGCAAGGGCAGTTCTTAACGAAACCCGCCCATGAAATTTTCCATCATAATTTACCGGGGAGTAAGTTTGCCCGTATGCCTGAACTGTAAATGGAGAATCATTTATTTGAGTGACAGGCGTTAAACCACTATCTAAAGCAAGTGCATAGGTAACTGCTTTTATTGTAGACCCGGGAGATCTATAGGCAGTTACAACATCAAATGCACCATCGTGTTCTTTATCAAAGTAATTTATTGAGCCTACGTGTGCAAGAATTTCTCCATTTTCGCTATCTAAAACCACTGCCGCACCATTAGTTATATTTAGGTCATTACTTTTAGCAACTTCTTCAGCTACAATTTCCTGAACCTTATCTTGCAAATCAATGTTTAAAGAAGTAGTTACAGTTAAGCCACCAAAATCTACCATGCGTTCTCCATACAATTTTACTAACTCACTTCTTATATAACTGACAAAATGAGGCGCCCTTATATACTCTACCGGTGTAGCAAAAACTAACTCTTCATTTTTTGCTAAGTCAGCTTCGGCCTTGCTTATGTAACCTAACTCGTGCATTTTATCTAAAACAAAGTGTTGTTTACTTTTGGCAAGATCTTTATCACCATCATATGGAGAATAGGTAGTTGGAGCAGAAGGAAGTATAACCAAATACGCTGCTTCAGCCAAAGATAAATCTTGAACTTTTTTGTTGAAAAATTTTTTAGAAGCAGCCTGAATTCCCCAGGCAGTTCCACCATAGGGAATATTGTTTAGATACATTTCAAGAATTTCATTTTTTGTAAATGTGTGTTCAACTCTTAATGCTAATACTCCTTCTTTCAGCTTTCTTTGAAAAGTACGCTCAGGAGATAACAACACATTTTTAACTAGTTGCTGTGTAATTGTAGAACCACCTTGTAAGTGATCATCTAGCACTATGGCCTTTGCTGCTCTTAGCATACTTAAAGGTCTAACTCCTTTATGGAAGTAAAAAGCATCATCTTCTATTGCCAAAGTGGCATTAACAACATAGTCAGGTATTTCATTTAAAGGAACTGGATCGTATTTTTTGTCAACATATATTTCATATAAAAGTTTTCCATTTCTGTCCAAAATTTTTGTGGACTTATTGTGTTCAGTTTCTAACAAAAGACTAGGCTGAGGTAAGGACGAATACCAAGTGTAAGCTTCAAAAGGAAACCAAACAAAAACCAAAGTAAAAAACATACCTGAAGTAAACACAGAAAAGCTTTTAAAAAACCTAGGAACCAATTTTATTTCACGTTTATCTTTTCTTTTTTTAATTGATCTTTTTTTCTTTGCAGAATTTTTTAATTTTATTTTGAGAGGGACAGCTTTAAACTTCAATTTGAAGTTCTTTGTTTTTGGCAAATTACTTAACTTACTTAATGGAATGCGTTTTACATAAATGGGAAAATCCCGAACATGCCTAATTAAACCCCCTACTGCAAAGAGGATTTTATTGCCCAACCAAACCAAAAAATCAACAATCTCAAATAGCACGAGCAGTATTAGTTTTTTTAAACTACTAACTACACTTTTTAACATCAATATGAACTTTTAAATACAATGCAACAAAACGGAACTTAATCCGAACTATTTATAAGCATTTGTTATAGTAACCGAAAACGTGATAAAGCGAATTTGTATCGAGCTATTCGGCGCAAAGCCCTGGCTCCTAACTAACTTGATTATATTTTCCTTAAAGGGAAATCGTCAAGATGCTAAAGTATGTTAAGCAAAAAAAAAGGAGTTTCAAAAACACAGTAAATACTTACGTGTTAATTGAAACTCCGTTAAGACGTTGGCAAAGATTCGAACTTTGCTAGGAAAACTTTTTAGCCATTCACCGGAATTGAATATTTAAAAAGTAGCTTTAAAGCACTTCAGATATGTTGGTCTGTTCCTTCCCTCACTGCGCGCTGCTGGTAAAACCAATCGAATCAGACTCATACGCTGCTTAAGTTTTTCCGGAAACCATTGAACAGAAAGCTCAACTGACATGCATGAACAATCATCTAAATTCTTTATTAAATAAAGAACACAGCACCAACGTTGTGGTGAAATACTACACTATACACACCATTCTGTCAATACTATAAGTTACTCCTCTCGGATCTTTTTGATTTTACGTATTTGATCTCTAATAACGGCTGCTTTTTCAAAATTAAGCATTTCTGCTTCATACTTCATTAATTCAGTAAGGCGTTTTAGCTCTTTTTTAAAGTCATTGGGAGAAAGTGACATGTAATCTACATCTTTAAACTTTGATTTCCTTTTGTCTTTTCCACTGATACTTTCTTCTATTTCCTCATCAATTAATTTTTCTCTTATAGGCTTTGTAATTTTTTGAGGAACAATATTATGTGCAATATTATATTCTCGTTGAATTTCTCTACGACGACTTACTTCTTCAATGGCACGTTCCATACTTTTAGTAATATTATCAGCATACATTACAACTTCACCTTGAATGTGGCGTGCCGCTCTACCCATTGTTTGAATTAATGAGGTATCTGATCTCAAAAAGCCTTCTTTATCTGCATCTAAAATAGCTACTAAAGAAACTTCAGGTAAATCTAATCCTTCTCTTAATAAATTAATTCCAACAAGTACATCATAATTACCTCTACGTAAATCATCTAAAATTGCAGTTCGTTCGAGCGTGATAATATCTGAATGCAAGTAAGTAACTTTTATGCCCTGTTCAAGCAAGTATGTAGACAATTCTTCAGCCATTCTTTTTGTTAAAGTAGTAACTAAAACACGTTCTTTATTTTTCACACGAGCTCGTATTTTTTCTGTTAAATCTGTAATTTGATTTTTTGTGGGTAAAACAATGACTTCAGGATCTACAATTCCTGTTGGCCTAATTAACTGTTCAGCAATTTTACCCTCAGCCATACTTAATTCCCAATCTCCAGGAGTAGCACTCGTGTACAAACCCTGATTCAAATTACGCATAAATTCTTCAAAATTTAAGGGACGATTATCCAATGCAGAAGGTAATCTAAATCCATGCTCAATTAAAACTCTTTTACGCGCTTGGTCACCGTTAAACATTCCCCTAATTTGCGGAACAGTAATATGAGACTCATCAATTACCACTAAATAATTTTTAGGGAAAAAGTCCATTAATGTATATGGTGTACCTCCAGGCTTTCGCCCATCAAAATAACGTGAATAGTTTTCAATTCCTTTGCAGTAACCTATTTCTTGCACCATTTCTAAATCATAGCGAGTTCGTTGCTCTAAACGGTAGGCTTCTATAGTTTTACCAGTGTTTCTTAAAAACTTTAGGTGTTCTTCTAAATCAGCTTCTATTTGCTTAATTGCAGCCGGACGACGTTCTTCTGCAGTTATGTAGTGTTTTGCAGGATAAATTTCTACAAGACTATTTTGTATTAAGTGTTTTATGTATTCACCCTCATTTTGTGTAATTTCTCTGATACGCCCGCCTAATCTTGTTTTAGGCAAGTTACTAAAGTTAATAACCTCTCCTGTTAAAGGATCAAAATAAGAAATGTCGACAAGAGTATCATTAAACACCTCTAAGCGCACACCAAAATCCTGGTATGCAGGAAATACATCTACAATTTCACCTCTAACGCGATAACTACCTCTTACAAAATCAAATTCGTTTCTTTCATAGTGAACTTGAGTAAGACGTGTTAACAAGTCTTGCAACCGAATCTTCATGCCTTTACTTAGTCTTACAGCAAAATTCGAGTACTCAGCCGGTGAACCCAAATTGTAAATACATGAAACTGAAGAAACCACTATTACATCTTTTCTACTCATTAAAGAAGTAGTAGCTGCTAAACGCAGTTTTTCTATTTCCTCATTTATATCAGCATCTTTTTCTATATATGTATCTGTTTGAGGCAAATAACTTTCTGGTTGATAATAATCGTAATAACTCACAAAGTATTCAACTGCATTGTTTGGAAAAAAATCTCTGAATTCTTGATAAAGTTGAGCAGCTAATGTTTTGTTATGAGAAATAATAAGTGTTGGTCTATTAGTATTTTTAATTACGTTAGCTATTGTAAAGGTTTTTCCACTACCCGTAACACCAAGTAAAACCTGATTCCGGCTGTTATTGTTAACCCATTCAGTAAGCTGCTCTATGGCTTTAGGTTGATCACCAGTAGGTTTATAAGATGCGTGAAGGTCAAACATAAATTAAATTTTAACATAAGTTTTGGGTTTTGTTTGGAGTTGTATTAGCACAAATAAAAATGGGGATTAATAAAACAAAATTGCTTTATTTATCCCCTTAAATTTCTATTAAACTGGAAGCCAAGAAAGTATGCGTTTGCCCAACTTAATCCCATTTGGTGGTTGCGCTCGCCAATAACAAATAGTTTTTGCGTTTATCTTTCCCCACCAACGACCACGTTTCACGTCATAGCATGCATATTCAACATTTACCTCAGCTTTTCCTTCTGATTTTAAACGAACCTTAAACGCTCTCTCACCAGACCTGGATACAACACTTGCGCGAATCTTTACAACAGACTCCGGTACTCCTGCAATAAAACCATCTTCCGACATTGTTTCTCCTTTAACCTCCTAAAATGCCACGACCAGGTATGTTAGGCACGTGCACAGCTGGTTTTAAGTCAACATTATAGTTTCCTTCCCACCAACAAACAGTTGAATCATTCACCATACCCCACCAACAACCTTTATGACTGTCATAAAAAGCATTGGCCCAAATCAAAGGCTTTTTTTCCCCTGGAACTTCAACCGTAAAATGTCTTCCACTCGCCTTTATAACTTTTCCTTTTACCTCATTTTTACCTTCTGGTTTTCGCACAAATTTCTTCTCTGGCATATTTATCTCCTTACTTTGCGTATATTCGGGTATTCAATAACTTTAAAATTGTAGCAAATTAATTAGGCAGTTGACATCTTCGGTAACTCTTCGGTATATTTATTTTACCAAAAGAAACCCAAAATTATTTAGAAAGGTCTTCTATGTGTGCAGTTACTTTATATAAACGTCAAAAAGAAATTCTAGACTTTATTTCCCAATATATTCAAAAAAATGGATCCTCTCCTACATTGCAAGAAATTGCAGACGCAATGAGCTTATCATCATTAGCTACAGTGCACGAACATTTGCAAGCACTAGTTAAAAAAGGTGTTATAAAGAGATTTGAAGGAGCTGTTAGGGGAATAGAAATTTTAGATGAAAAAGTAAATGCAACCCTACAAGGAATAGAGCTTCCATTAGTAGGTTTCATTGCAGCAGGTGAACCTATTGATGCTATCGAAGACAGCACTCAAACTATTGTGGTTTCTCCTGATTTAGTTTCACGAGTTAAGCGATGTTATGTACTACAAGTTCGTGGTGACTCCATGATTGAAGAAGGCATTCATGATGGAGACTACGTAGTAATACAAAAGCAAGAAACAGCAAACAATGGAGATATTATTGTAGCTCTAATTGATAATAATTTTGCAACACTAAAAACATTTTATAAAGAAAAAGATAGAGTACGCTTACAACCCGCTAATCAAAATATGGATCCTATTTATGTAAATCCAGGAGATTTGCAAATACAAGGAAAAGTAACAGGCGTAATAAGAAAATACTAATTAAAATATAAAGGAAGTGCTAGTTTTTGCCGGGGCGACCAAAGCTAGCACTTTTTTTTTGTGAACTACCTGGGCAAACGTTGTCTCTCACGATGGTACTGTTTAAACCAGTCAGTCCAGTGCGTGTGAGGCACAGGTGTCACCTTTTTAACCCGCTTTTGACTCTTGTGATTTTTTTTATCTGGTGCTGCCCCATTTTTAGTATTACCGTTTTTTACCATTTTCTCTCCTTAATATAGTTAATAAAGGTAACTAAACTCATTATACACAAATGGATGTAGTAATTAATTTTTACTTTTTTGAAGTATTTTTCTTCTTTGAAGATTTACTTGAATGTTTACTAGAAACTAACTTTTTCTCCGCTTCATAAACTATCCCCCTGGTCTTTGCAAGAACATCAGGGCTTACAGAAACCGATGTAATTCCCCAATCCACAAGCTTTTCTACTAACTCCGGGTATACAGACGGAGCTTGCCCACAAATAGAACATGTTATTCCACGCTTTTTACAGGTTGTTACAATTATTTCTAAACTTTTCAAAACTGCAGGATCCATTTCAGTATAAACTTTTGCAACTTTTTCATTATCTCTATCAACACCAAGGGTTAACATAGTTAAGTCATTTGTACCAATTGATACTCCATCAATTCCAATATCTATAAATTCGTCTAGTAAGAGCACATTAGAAGGAATTTCAACCATCATCCACAACTTAAATGAGGCACTTCTCTTAAGACCCAGTGTAGACAAAAGGTGCTTCATATCTTTTAACTGATCTAATGTTCGAACAAAGGGTAGCATTACGTGAAGATTTTTATAACCTAACTTATTTCTAACATGTTTAATTGCTTCTACTTCCAGTTTAAACACATCATCATCAGCTAAATATCTAGAAACTCCTCTAAACCCAATCATTGGATTAAATTCTTCTTTTTCGTATTTAGCTCCACCTTTTAAATTTTTGTATTCATTAGTTCTAAAATCAGTAGTTCTGTAAATTACCGGTCTAGGCTCGAAAGCTTTTGCAAAAGTTTCTAATCCTTCGGCTAATTTATGAACAAACTCTTTTTGCTTTTTATCTTCAATAAATTTACGTGGATGTGTTCCAATTTCTGCAATCATAAATTCGGCACGTAACAAGCCAACACCGTCAACGTTTCGTTTAGCCATTTCATCAGCTAAAAATGGTTCTGCTAAGTTCATATAAATTTTTGTGGCAGTCTTTACCTCAGCCCCACCCAAGGAGGTTATGGTTTCTTTGACTTCCACTTTTACAGTCACGTTTCCTTCATATACTCTGCCCGTGTCGCCATCGACTGTTATAACTTCACCTTTACGAAGCAGCGTGGTTGCATTAGACGAACCTACAACTGCAGGAATACCTAATTCGCGACTAACTATCGCAGCGTGAGATGTCCTACCACCTTTATCAGTTAAAATTGCAGAAGCCTTTCTCATAGCAGGAACATAATCAGGGTTTGTCATTTCTGCAACTAAAATATCTCCTTCTTTTACTTTCGAGATTTCTGAAGGATTTTTAACTATGGTTACAGGGCCAGACGCTGCACCTGGCGAGGCACCTAAACCTTCCAAAATTGCTTTTCCATGATGTGCCTCATCAATAACATTTTTTTCTTTACTGGAATCTCCCCCATTTAAAGTAGTTACAGGACGCGACTGAACAATTAGTAGTTTCTTATTTTCGTACGCCCATTCTATATCCTGCGGGCGCCCGTAGTGCTCTTCTATATGCATACCTATCTCGGCTAATTCTACTACCAAATCATCCTGAAGTTTTTGCATTTCCTGATATTTTTTTGAAATTGGTGTTTCACCAGCTAAAGTGTACTGCCATGTTTGTTTAACTATATGTTTGCTGGTTATTTTTTTTGATTTCTTATTTACAATGAATTGATCTGGTGTAATTTCTCCAGATACAATTGGTTGTCCTAAACCAAAAGCAGCTTCTATAGATACTTCTTCTCTACTATTGGTTAAAGGATTTACTGTAAACATAATCCCTGATACTTCAGATTGAACCATTAATTGAACTGGAACAGCTATACCAACTTTAAAGTGACTAAAGCCTTTTTCGGTTCTATAAAAAATAGCACGAGATTCAAATAAAGATGCCCAACACATTTGCACATGCTTAATAACATCGGCATGACCAACAATATTTAAATAGGTTTCTTGCTGTCCTGCAAAAGATGCATCAGGTAAATCTTCAGCTGTTGCAGAAGACCTAACAGCAACTCTGCGATCAAACTCACCCGATAAACGGTGGTAGTTTAGCTTTATATCTTCTTGCAATTCATCGGGCATTTTAGCTGCTAAAATCGCTGTTTTAATAGTTTTTGATGCAGCTGCTAGTTTTTTAGCATCACTAACATCTAATCCTGTTAATTCAGTTTGTATCTTATGTTTTAACGAGGTTCCTTTTAAAAATTCGAAATAAGCATGAGAAGTAACAACAAAGCCGTTGGGTACTGGAATATCAGCGTTATACATTTCACCTAAATTCGCGCCTTTACCGCCTACTAAAGGAATATCTTTTTTGTTTATCTCTGAAAACCATAACACTTGGGCAGTATTTTTACTCATGAAATAAGTTTAACAAAAACAATCTTAGGGGTGAAGCATTAAGTTAGGAAAAATAAATTTGTGCCTGATCTAATACAGTTACATCTAAGTCATCATAAGGAGATAGTATTATTCTAACCATTTCTAATAGCTGATTAACCTCATTTTCGTCTTTACCCTCAACTCTAACAGATAAAACTGGAGTAGTATTAGAAGCTCTTATTAAAAACCACCCTGTTTCATTTATTCTAACCCTAACACCATCAACACTTATTACACTCCTAACTTCTTTAGTAGTCATAAGCGCAGCAACAACATCCTCAATAATCTTAAACTTTTTATCATCTGGGCTTGGTACCTTTATTTCAGAAGTATGCGCCAACTTTGGATACTTACTCATAAGCTCAGATAGTGGTTTTTCTTTATTTTGCATAACCTCAATAACTTTACATGCTGAGTAAATACCGTCATCGTAGCCAAAATATTGTCCACCAAAAACCACATGCCCTGAAAATTCTCCACCTAAAAGTGCACCTGCTTGTACAGCTTGTGTTATATAAGGATGTCCTGTACGTAAAATTTTAGCAACACCGCCTGCGTCTTTAATGTATTTTTCAAGCAAGCCTGTGCACTTAACATCGTAAACAATTGTTGCTCCCTTCGTGTGTTCAAGAACAGATTCAGCTAGTAGTAATAACAATTTATCAGTTTCATAAGACACACCAGTTTCATCCACTACACCAAAACGATCAACGTCGTTGTCAAAGGCAATGCCTATATCTACATCATTTTCTTTAACAGATTCCTCTAAAATATTCATAAATGATTTTCTCTCAGGGTCAGGTACACCTAAGGGAAAAGTAGAATTGGGTTCGCAATATAAAGTTTTAACATCACAACCAATGCGACTAAATATTTTCTCTGCAAAATAACTCGAGGTACCATTACCACAGTCTATCGCAACGCGAACGCCGTTAAAGCTAAATCTTTTAGCAATATAGTCTATGTACAAATCAGATAAGTTTTCCTCTTGTAAACTACCTTTGCCAGTAACATAATCCTCTCGTAAGGCAATATCCCGCAGTTTAGTTATATCATCACCATAAAAAGATACTGCTTTCGCATAGTCCATACGCAACCCGTTGTATTCTTTAGGATTATGACTCGCAGTTACGCAAACACCAGCGTCAAAATGTTTCACACATGTTAAAAAATGTATTATAGGAGTTAAGCTAATACCAATATCAGTAACATTGCAGCCAGTACTTAACAAACCGGAAATAAAAGACTCACTTAGAGTTGGGGAACTTTCTCTATTATCACGACCTACAACAACTTTTTTTAACCCTTTTCTTACCAGAAAAGTACCAAAAGCCTTGCCTATATGCTCAATGTTTTCCTCATTTAAAGCATCGGGATAAATACCACGTATATCATAAGATCTGAAAATAGAGGCAGGGATTTTCATAACTTTATATTAGTCCAAGGGCAAAGTAAAAACAAATTTAGCACCAGAAGGAAAATTATCTTCAACCCATATTTTACCACCGTGACCTTCTATAATACCTTTTGAAACCACTAAACCTAAACCTGTTCCTTTATGCTTGCTTTGAGATACCTGAACAAACTTATTAAAGAGTTTTTCTTTTTCTTCATCAGTAATTCCCAAACCCGTATCTGCCACAGTTACTTGAACATGGGCATGCAAAACTTTTGTTGCTATTGTAATATTTCCGTGCTCAGTAAATTTTATAGCGTTAGAAATTAAATTGTTCATTACCTGCTTTATTTTGTCTTCATCAAACTTAAAGGGTTTTAGCTTTTTATCTGAATGAAGTTCTATTGTTAAACCTTTTTCAGAAGCTAAGTTTGAGTAGTAACTCGCTTCCTCTGTAATTAAGTCGTTTAGATTATGTTCTGAATCTTTAAACACTTCAAACTTTCCAGCTTCAATTTTAGCTGCATCCAACAAATCATTTACAATGGCTAATAGACTTGAAACAGATGTTTTAACCTGACCTAATAATAACTCAATTTGTTCTTTGCTAAGTCTTTCGTACTGCTTCTCTAACAAATCTGCTGTTCCTAACACAACCGTTAAAGGCGACCTTAGCTCGTGAACTATCATGGCTGTAAATTCTTCTCTCAGTTTTTTTAGTTTCCATTCTTTTGATTGATCGTGAATAAGTATTCCAACACCTCTTTGATCATCCCCTAAAGTAACCGGAATTATTACAACATTTAAGTGCTTATCATTTACCGTGATATTTGATACAGAACGAGTTTCCTGCTTTTCAAAGACTTCTGCCAAAGTTTCTTCTACGGGAAATTGAGTATTAAGGCTACTGACTACATCAAAAATATTAATGCTAAAGCCTTTTGCGCCATTAATTTTCATTCCCTGGGTAGAATTAAGTATTTTGTCTAGTACTGCAGAATTGGACTTTTTGGTAATTCCCAATAAAGTTGTGCACGCTGGATTTGATAGCAAAACGCGAAATTCTGAATCTATCATTAATACACCATCGGTCATACTTTCAACCATTGCTTCCAGTTTTCCTTTTTCATGCTTAATTAAATCATGCAGGTTGGTCACTGCCTCAGTTGACTTTGACAAAACATTTTCTAAACTATCAATAGCACCTCTACTAAAAGCAGCCTTTTCTGTAGAAGAGATACTTAAAATGCCCATTACGTTTCCACTAACAAGTAAAGGTATATTTAATAAGGTTTTAGCTTCTTTTGCATCACTGCTAATAAACTGACCAAAAATAGCTTCATCTTCGGCACGTTGGCTTATATCAGAAACAGATAAACTAAGCATTTCTTTTTTCATACTTTCCTTTAAGGAATCAATATAACTTCTAGGGACACTTTCAAGTAAATGAAACCTGTATTTACTGGTCTTTCCATCTAAAAGTAGGTAAGAAGCAACAGAATAAGGCATTATTTTTTGGAGGGAACCAATTACAGTATGAAGTACTAATTCTAAATTTAGAGAATATCCAAACCTTATGCTCAATTCGGCTAAAACAGTACTTTCATACATACGTAAAGAAAGTTTAGAAGTTTTCTCTTCAAACTCAGTGGATAACTCTTTATAGGCGCGGGTTCTTTTTATTAAGAGCAAAAGAAACACAACACATAAAATGGTCGTAAGAACAAAGGCAACATAAAAATACATTAATTGGGCAGCGTCCATCAAATAATATTAACCAACCTTAGAAATAAATTTATTTATGTATTTGTTACTGCAATGGAAGATGTTGTCTCAGCCCCACCAAGCACGGAACTAATTTTTTCAACCAACTCGGTAGGAACTATTTTATACTTCATTATGTAATCAATAGCACCAAGCTCCAATGCTGTACTTACATTTTCCTCATTACCAAAGTTTGTTAGCATTATCACGTTTGTATCTTTAATCTCCTCATCTTCTCTTATGGCTTGTAAAATTTCCAAACCACTTCTACCTGGAAGCATTATGTCTAATAATACTAAAGCTGGCTGTTCACTTTTGATTGTTTGAATAGCTAAAGAACCATCGGCAACATGAACCACACTATAGTCACTAAGTTCTAGTTGAGTTTTATATAAATTAAATAAGGCTACGTCATCTTCTACTATTAATATCTTGTGCATAAGAAAATGATACATAAATTAGAATTTGTAAGCAACATTTTCGAAATTCAAAGCTGCGGGTTGCTCAATGAAGTGAAGTGAAGTATTCTATATGTTGTGAAGACAGCAATTCTCATATTTGTAATAGCTATTTTAATAACTATTGGAGGTTTTGCAGCAATAAGGTACAAAACCAACCAAAATGAGCAGGTACAAACTCAAACATTTTCACCAGTTGTAAAAAATGAAGATTCACATCCTGTTGACGTTTTTTCAAAATATTCTGTAACAACAGAAGAACCAAAAATGTTACCAGAAGAAACTAACCCCTTAACTGGGTCAGATGACTTAGTTACTTTGGTATTACTAGGAATAGACAGACGTAGTAAAGATGAACTGGGCTTTAGAACAGACACAATCGTAATAGTATCTGCAAACACAGAAACAAACAAAGTTGTGCTAACTTCAGTTCCTAGAGACTTATGGGTAAATGGTGGGCGTATCAATGCGCTATTTACACAAAATGGTTGGGAAAGTCTTCAGGCAGGCTTAAAAGAAATTACAGGTTTTACAATTAACGATTACATTTATACAGATTTTGATGATTTCGTGTGGATAGTTGATGCCATGGGAGGAGTTCCAGTTACAGTAGAAAGAACCTTCGTAGATACCAGCTATCCAGTAGACGAAACAAAAGAATATCAGACAATAGAATTCACAGCAGGCGCTGAAAAATTAACTGGAGAAAGAGCCTTGATATATGCAAGGAGCCGAAAGGGTGATAATGGAGAAGGAAGCGATTGGATGAGAATGCGAAGACAACATTTAATACTAAAGGGAATGCTCGATGCAGTTACATCCCCTGAAAGCATTTTCAACCCTATGGTTGTAGAAGAAGCTTTTAAGTTAGTAACTACAAATAAAATGATTACTAGTTTATCACTAGATAAAGCCAAATTACTTTGGGACTTATATAAAGACAAAGACCTTTATGAAATTGAATCCTTATATTTAGATGGTGAATATCTTTATAATCCACCTTTAGAAGATTATGGTGGTGCCTGGGTTTTGGTAGAAAATGAAAACGGCTACAAAAAGTTTCAAGAAGTTTTGAATGCCAAGCTTAACGACTTAAATTATGAAGACACACCAACCTCTACAGGACAAGAAGTTATACCACAAGCTAAAGAAACTCCTACAGAGGAAAACTAGGATAGTATAGTATTTTATAGTTTCCTTGCAGTTTAGTAATAGAAATAAAATCGAGCCTCCACATTTGCACATGTTGCTTAGTTAAGTAAAAATTTATAGATCTCTGTAAGTTTGCTCGCTTTTTATAAGTTAGAGCCTCATATGGTTGGCCATACTTTAAACTAGTACGGTATTTCACCTCAACAAAGACTAAAACAATACCTTCTTTAGCTATAATATCTAACTCTCCCCAGTGGCATGTCCAGTTAAGGCATAAAACTTTCATACCTAAGGATTCCAAATAATTTTTGGCAATGTTTTCCCCAAAAGCGCCTTTAGTACGGTTCATATTAAACTAATACTATTTTTAAAGAAAATGCGAAATAAAAAGAATTCTATGTAAATTAGAATTTATATGTCATCAGGAGGAACACCGTAGTACTTAACCAAATCATCAGTAATTTGCATCCACAAAGGTACTGCGGTCTCTGCTGCGTATATACTTGAGGATGGCTGATTTAAATGTACTAACATAGAAAATCTTCTACTTGTGGGTAAAAACCCAACAAAAGTAACATTAGTTTTGCTTGGGTCGTATTTACCATCAACAGGAATTTGTGCAGTACCTGTTTTTCCGGCAATTTTGTAATCTTCTAAATTAAAATACTTTGATTCGCCATCTGCAACAGCTTCGGTTAGCATACTTACCATTGTCTCTGCGGTCTCTTCAGAAATAGGATACCCTAACTCCTTTGAAGCAATATCAATTGTTTCATCTTCTTCAACTACTTGCAAAACTATACGTGGCTGCATTAATCTACCACTATTTGCCAAGGCATTAAATGCATTTAAAACCTGTAATGGTGTTGCCGAAATACCTTGACCGAAGGCAGCCGTAGCTAAATCAATGTCTGTCCACTCACCTGAATCCCTAATAATGCCGGTATCTTCACCTTCTAATTCTATACCTGTTTTCGTACCTAAACCAAAAGAGTCAAAATACTTAGATAATAAATCTGCCCCTAGCACATGTCCTACCCAGGCAGAACCTATGTTGTTCGACTTTTTCAATAAATCAAACATGTTTTGAGTACCATGGTGCTTTAAATCCCAATTATCAATTGTATATCCTGAATAAGTTACAGGGCCAAGATCTTCAAAAGTTGAATAAGGGGTGATTTTTCCGGAGTCAATACCTGCAGACACAGTTAAAGCTTTTATCACTGATCCCGGTTCGTATGTTTCAGAAACACTTAAGTTTTTTCGTTCAATTGTGTAACCGTCAGACTCTTCGGTGTCTAGAAAGTCATTAAAATTTAAAGGGTCATAAGTAGGATAGTTGGCCATAGCTAAAACATCACCGTTTAAAGGATTCATGACTATAACCGACCCAGCTAAAGCCCCATACTTCTCTACACCTTCTTTTAATCTTTTTTCTACAACATACTGAACTGCCCTATCAATTGTTAGTACAACATCTCTACCCTTTATTGGATCAACTTTTTTAAAGTCACCTACAAGTATTGGTGTGCCAGTAGCATCACGCTCTTCTATAATTCTTCCCGGTTTCCCTTTAAGCTCTCCATTAAATCTACCTTCAATGCCATAGTAACCTTGTCTTTCACCAAATTCATCACTGGCAACAAAACCCAAAACGTGTGCTGCGAGGGTACCTTCAGGGTAATGTCTTGAAGCACCTTTTTCAAATCCTATACCTGCTAAGTTCTCTTCTTCGATTTTGGTCTTTTCAATTATGGATAAATTTCTTTCTAGAGCCACCCAAAAGTGTTCAGACTGTAAATAGTCATAGTATTTATTTTTGTAATGCGTGTGTAACTCTAAAAACTCAGAATCTGACTTGGATTTTAATTTGGCGACTACTTTAGCTAATTCGTCTGCCGTATATAAAGGATCCTCAATTAATTTAGGATTACCATACATAAGATAAGAAGGTTGATTAGAAGCCAAGGGGTAACCATTTCGGCTTAGTATTGTACCTCTAACAGCTGGAATATCTTGCAGCTCCCAGTGTTGATCATTAGCTAAGGCAGTATATTTAGCATGCTGAAGAACCTGAAGTTGAAACAAACGAAGTATAAACACAACTTGAACAAAAACAACCCCAACAAATAAAAAAGTTAACTTATTAGATGATTTAGGTTGTGATAGTCTGTTTTTGTGATATTTCATACTACAAAGATGACGGTGTAGCAGCAGCAAACGGTATAGGCCCTAAAACCTGAACAGCACCTTCTTGAGGTACAAACCCATTGGCAAGAGCTTTTGCTTCAATATAAGATAAAGAAGAAACTTCAGACAATTTAAGATTTAATGTTTGAATGTCTTTTTCTAATTGTACCTTTGACGAAGCTAAATCACCCATATCAACACTTTTGACTGCAGCTTTATTAGTCACATATATTTGAGCGAATAAACTCACTATTAAAAACAAAAATGAAAGTCTGGCAGCAAACTTGCAAAGAGAGTACTTATTTTGTAACCAACCTATATTCAATTCCCTATTAAATTTTTTCGAAAACGCGCATTTTTGCACTTCTGGATCTCCTATTAAATTCAAGTTCTTTCTCCCCAGGAACGACAAGCTTTTCATTTACAAGCTTAATCGTATGCCGCGCACTTTGACCAAAGTTTTTGACCACTCTATCTTCGAGCGAATGAAAAGTAATAACAAGCATTCGCCCGCCAGGCAGTATAGAGCCTTCAGAATCCGTTAAAGGACTCCTTAGTAAGTGCGCGGCACGGGGCAGTGACACTTTTAAGCTTTCAAGCTCATCATTTACTGCAATTCGGAGTGCTTGAAACACACGAGTTGCAGGATGAATCCTTTTATGCTCATAACCTGGAGGAGCTTCTTTTACCAATATATCTGTAAGATCCTTGGTAGACGTAAGCTTCTTCAACCTACGAGCTTTAACTATTGCACTTGCAAACCTTTTAGCTAAAATCTCTTCTCCATAAACTCTAAACAAACGAACAAGTTCGGTTTCGGGCAAAGCATTAATTAAATCAGCAGCCGTGACTGTAAACTCATTAGATAAACGCATATCTAAATTTTCATTTCTTAAAAAAGATAAGCCTTTTTCCCCTTTGTCGAGTTGATAAGAACTGTATCCTAAGTCAAAAAGCACACCCTCAACTACGTCGAAGTCATTTTCACTGGCCACTGTATCAATATTTTTAAAGTTCTTTTGTACTGCCTTAAAATTTTCTTTTAATCCTAACTGTGATATGCGGTTTTCAGCTCTTGATATGGATTCTTCGCTATAATCAAAACCCAGCACTTTACCACCTAATTTTAAAATTTCTATAGTGTGCCCGGCATCCCCTAAAGTGCAGTCAATATACTTTTTCCCGGGTTTTACATCTAAAAAATGTAAAACTTCGTTAAGCAATACAGGTTCGTGAAATGTACCATTCATTTGAATTGAAATTAGGCAGCTAAATCCCTCGAAATTTTTTCTAAGTGAGTCTTCCAATAACTTGCATCCCAAATTTCTATATGGTCACCAGCACCAATTACGGCCGTTTCTTTTGAAAGACCTGCATACTCTTTTAAATTTGCTGGAACTACTAAGCGTCCTTGGGTATCTATAGAAGATTCTGCAGCAGATGCATACATATAACGCTTTAAATCTCGTGTTCGAATATCAGTTATAGGATTTTCAATTTGCTTTGATGCTTCGTTTACCCAATCTTCTTTTGCATAAATGAAAATACACTTTTCAAACCCTCTAGAAAGGATAACTTCATCACCTGTAATTTGATCTCGTAGTTTCTTGGGCAGTGCTAAACGAGAACCTTCGGTAATATTTGGATTGTATTCCCCAAGAAACATTCTCATAATCGTATTTTCATGAATGGGGTTGAAAGAGCCTGAGGCAGTTAGATCGATAGATCACAGTCTTTAAAGGCAGTTCAAAGACTAAAGGCTCTTTCACCACAGTTCACCATATGTTATCCATATTCCACCATAGAGCATCCATTGTCAATACAAACAGAACCCGAAAATGCTATACTACAAGCAAATACTAAAAGGAGAAAACAAATGAGAAACTGGCGTTTAATAGATTATGGGCTAGCAGGCGTATTAACTTTTTTGTTTTTTACACTTGTAATACCAGTTATCGACAACGTATTGGTAGAAAGAAGCATCGCACCAATGTTTAACTGGATTGGAATGTTGTTTCTAAATTTTGGAAGTTTCTTAACTGGTTTAATAATAATAGCGCTGATTTCTATTGTCATAAAAGTCAGTAAATAGAGCCGATAATCTACTATTAAAGAGTTATCGGCTCTTTTTTTCAATTTTACTAAAAACTTTATTAGGAGTATAATTGATAAACTATAGGTTAAATAAGGAGCGAAATGACCATTTTAGACTTACTTATAGTTTTTGCTGCTAATGCCCTGTATTCCGGAATTTACGTGTATTTAAGCGTAATTCAAGGTAAATGCGAAGAAGCAAAAAACTTAGCTTTTTTCGCAATAAAAGGTTCAGGGCTTGCAATTGTTGGTATAATCGTCGCAAAAATTTTTGTAGTAGAATTTTCGTGGGGCGATTTAATTTTCTGGACATTCTTTACAGTAACTATGTTTTTTAATTCGCTAACAGCGCTATTTTGGAACTTAGTCACAAAATTTTGTCACAGAATCTTTGCAAACAAACAAATAAACTAAAACGAATAAAAATAAGGAGAAACACAAAAATGGATTATTACATTCGTTGGTGGGCAGTGGGAGAAATTTTGCTGGCAACAATGGGCATTCCTACACTTGTCCTAGTATACATTGCGCTTGTAGGCTTCAAAAAAGGCATTGCAGAAGCAGTGGAAAAAGGGGCACAAGTAGCATATTATGCGGGCATTACATTCGTGGTAGCTGCAATATTATTTTTGGTTGGGCTGATACTCAACATTATGTTTGCAGGTATAAGTTTTACCGTAGCGGATGCTGCTCTTAGCCAACTGGATGGGCGCGCAGACCTAGTGGCATCATTTGCACGGCCAAACGTGATTTTATTCACAACGCTCATGGTAGCCGTTGGAGGTGCAATAACCACAGGATCCAGTATGACGTTTGTCATTGCACTCAAGATATTTAAACGCTAATAACATAAGGGTTAATTGTTTACATAAAACTAAACAATTAGCCCTATTTTTTTAATCTTTTTCGTATTAACGCTTTAGCTTTTTTTGTTTGTACAACCTCTAACCAGTCTTTGCTTGGCATTCGTTTACTTTTAGAAACTTTAATTTCAACGGTGTCTCCATCGGTTAGACGGTCTGTTATTTTCGCTATTTTTCCATTTACTGTAGCACCAACACAGCCATGCCCAATGTCAGCATGAAGTGCATAAGCAAAATCTAAAACCAAGGCACCGCAGGGAAGCTCAAAAATATCACCTTTTGGACTAAATATATAAATCTTGTTCGCAACAGGTTTATGCTCTAGTTCTTTATTTATAGCTTCAGTTTCCCAATAGTTTAGTTTTTTTAACCAAGTTGGGTCTTTTTCTAGATTTTCTTTAAAACTTGTACCAATTTTGTAAAAAGCATGACTTGCTAAACCAAATTCGTTGTGTTCGTGCATATCTTTTGTACGAATTTGAAATTCTGCATTAAAAGCATGTGCTACTTTATACGAGCATTGCAAAGATTTATAACCATTTGGTTTTGGGCTTTGAATGTAATCATCTCTAGTCGTGGAAACTGGATCCCAAAGGGTGCTTAAAACATCCTCTACCTCATAACAATGCTCAACACGGTCAACTATTACACGCAAGGCTGCCAAATCGTAAGCACTCATTGCATTAATATTTTTTACTTCACCACGCGTATACAGTTTTTTAAATTTTCTATATATAGAATAATAATGCTTAAATCTACTATAAACCTGAGCGCTAATTTGTTTTTCCCCCAATAAAGATATCAAAACGTTTTCCGCATCTTCGAAAAAATCTTCAACATCTGGACGTAACTGTTCTACATATCTTTTTATTTTATGGTAATCAGAAGGTTGTAAAATTTTAAAAGACTCATTTTCCATACTTTTTACAAAATTATTTAAGCCTAAAAACCGGCATATAGGTGAGTATATATTCATTGCTCTTAGCGCAATATCCTTACGTTTTTCTTTAGGAAATACATAGGAAGTTTCCACATTATCGGCTCTGTCCGCAAATCTAATTGCTAAAACGTCTAAATCGCGGGCTAAATTTAAAAAAGTTTGAATAATAAATTTTTCATTAAACTTTCTTGGCGTGTTTAGTTCTACATGGTAACTAGATAATTTGTTATAAACGGTTACAATTTCTAAAACTCTATGCCCAAACTCATTTAGTAGAAACTCCTTTTTTGGCGAATACTCATTTATATGATGAAGCAGTGATGCTGCTAAAATGTCTTCATTAGTTACACCTGAATCTTCAAGTTTATTAAAAACTCTTAAAAGATGATCATAAAGGCTTTCCCCTGAAATCCTTATATGGTCTTTATGAAACGCAGCAGCGAAATTTTTTGCTTGTAATACTTTACTTTCCATAGATTGAGTAAAAGAAATATTTAGCTAATGTACTTAATGAGATTATCTACTGAGACACGTTCTTGTTTGGTTGTATCTCTATGCCTTACTGTAACGGAGTTGTCCTGTAAAGTATCATAATCAACAGTTATGCAATATGGGGTTCCAATTTCATCTTGGCTTAAATAGCGCTTACCTATATTACCACGATCATCCCAAGCAACGTTTACGATGTTGGAAAGTTGTGAAAACACTTTGCGTGCATAATCGGTAATTTCAGGTTTATTTCGTACTAAAGGAAACACCGCTGCTCTATAAGGTGCAATTTTAGGATCGAGTTTTAAAACTGTTCTATTTTCTTCTTCTGCATAAGCATCTACCAGTAAAGCTAAAAACACGCGATTAATACCAAAGGTAGGTTCTATAACGTGTGGTATAAATTTTTCACCGGTTTGAGGGTTTGTGTAGCGCATATCCTGGCCTGATTTTTCCATGTGATTGCGTAGGTCGTAATCAGTTCTATATGCAACTGCAGCCATTTCTTTAAAACCCATTGGAAACTCAAAGTCTATATCTTCTGTTCTTGTAGAATAATGTGCACGCTCTTCATCTGTATGTGGACGCCATTTAAGTTTTTTGCTGTCTATACCTAATGACAAAACCCAAGCTTTTACTTCATCCTGCCAGTATTCAAAAACTTCTTCCCATGAAGATTCTTTAGGGTCTATAAAGTATTCAAATTCGGCTAAGTTAAATTCAAGAGTTCTAAATATAAAATTACCTAAAGTTATTTCATTTCTAAAGGCTTTACCTGATTGAGCAATACCAAAAGGTAGTTTAGGACGCACAGTATCTAGCACATTTTTAAAATTTACAAACATTCCTTGAGCTATTTCTCCTCGCAAATAAACTTTTGACTGACTTTCTTCTACTATTCCCACATTTGTTTCAAATAATAAATTAAATGCGCGAGGTTTAGTCCAATTAAGTTTCTTGCATGAAGGACATGTTATTTTGTTTGTTTTAATTATTTTTTCTAATTCTTCTGGGGAAAGTCCTTCGACAGATTGGTTAATTTCAGCACTAGAATCTAGCGCGGCATTTAAAGACCCTACCTCGGTTTCCACATGCGCAACATAAGTCCCCTTACCTTTTTCATCATTACGGGCAAGCTCCCGCTTTGACTCCGCAAACCAGTCTTCAATCAAGTGATCTGCTCTAGTGCGTGTTTTACATTCTTTACAATCGATTAGTACATCAGTAAAGCTTTGCGTGTGACCAGAGGCTTCCCAAACACGAGGAGACATCAAAATACTTGTATCTAAACCAACTATATCTTCTCTATTATGCACAAAAGTTTTCCACCAGGAATTTTGAATATTACGAAGTAATTCAACCCCTAAAGGTCCCATATCATAGGTGTTAGCAAGTCCGCCATATATTTCCGAACCCGGAAATACAAATCCACGGCGCTTAGCTAGAGCTACTATTTTTTGAAGAGTTATTTCAGACATAAAAAAACACTTATCTACCACCAAATCTATTATATAAATTCGGGGACGAAAGTGTAAACTTGCGCGGTTCCACCCCGCTTGACTGTAAACAGTCCGCTTAATATTAAATTAAAACTCTGGCTTTCCAAAGGCCGTCGTAGTTTAAACTAGTTTGAATCTATAATGATATAAAGTCGGTGTCAATAATTAAATTGCTGCTAATCAATTTTAAAACCAATTAGCAGCAACTCAAGTCAGGATCTTTTGACTTTTCTTGTACCCGAGTGAATGCGTGCGTTATCTATGGTATACGGCCCAAAAACTGACCTATCGAGGTTAAACGGTATGCTTCTGTTGTAACAAAACTCCACAGGTTGATATGGTGGGTCAAAGCCAAGTTCTGGGGGCATTATTTCAACACCAGACGCTTGAACGTGCTTATTTAATAAATCACGTACTTTGTTAGCATTCCCAATACTCGCCCATAAATAACCAAAATCAATATTTGACACGAGTAACCTCCTTGCTAATAGCTTCTATAAGAAGTATCGTGTATTTTGGCACTGTCTACTGTATGTGGCGCCATTGCTTCTACATCAAAATTAAACGGCATTGTGGTATCGTGCATAAAGCGTACCGGCTGATGCTTTGGATCAAAAGCAGGCGTTGGTGGTAGTATTTCAATGTCACTGGTCAAACGATTTTTCTGCAACAAGTGCTGCACCGTATCGGCACTTCCAAGCTTAGCCCAAAAATACCTAATAACTTTATTGCTCATTATTTGTCTCCTTTGATTGAGGTTTTACTATTATATAGGTTAAAAACTTAAAAAAAGCAAGAATAAATATTTACATTCGGGTTAGTTTCGGGTATATATAATATATGTTTGAAAGAGTTAATGACCCTATAGAAATACTTGTAAACTTCACTTATGCAGGTGCAATACCACTGTACTTTACCTGGAAAGGTACTGACTACGAAATTAAAGATATTAATTTTATACATACTTCAAAAGAAGGAGATAGTCTTTTATACCACTTTGCGGTTTCAACTAAAAACGAGGCTTTCAAATTAACTTTTAATACAAAACATTTGTTATGGCGTATAAAAGAAGTTTATTCTGAAGGGTTTGTAAAAGATTACAAGTTAAACGATGTTCCCAACATTAAACAAAAATACAAACTTAAGGCAAAAAAATACAAAAAATAGAGTCATACTACATATAGATTACGACTCTTTTTTTGCTTCTGTAGAACAGCAAGCTAATCCTTTTTTGAGGAACAAACCTATTGGCATAACTGGAAGTTCTTTAAGCCGAGCTATAATATGCGCCGCTTCAAAAGAAGCAAAGGTTTTTGGGGTAAAAACTGGTATGCCCTTATTTAAAGCAAAAGAATTGTGTCCCAACATATTGCCGGTTAAAGGAGATGGAACTAAATACACATATATTCAAAAAGAAAGTTTAAAGATTTTTAATGAGTATACCGATTTGATAGAACCATTCAGTATAGATGAGGCATTTTTAGATATTACGCACATCCTAAAAAACTTTGAGTCATCTAAAGCTATTGCCTTAGACATAAAAAATAAAGTCAAAAAAAAGTTTGGCCCTTATATAACATGCTCAATAGGTATCGCCCCAAATAAGTTAATAGCTAAATTAGTATCTGATATGGAAAAACCAAATGGCATTGTAGAAGTCACCCAAGAAAATTTACTTTCAATACTGGAAAAAGCATCACTTAGGGATTTTTGTGGTATAGGAAGACAAATTGAATATCGACTAAATAATTTAGGTGTTTATTCAGTATGTGATCTCCAAAATATAGATATAGAAACTCTTTATAAAGCGTTTGGTAATGTAGAAAGCGCATTTCTAAAAAACTTAAGTTATGGGGTAGATTACAGCAGGGTTAGTAAAGCCGAGATCAAAAAAGCCCCTAAATCAATAGGACATCAACACACTCTTAATAAAAACACAAAAGATTTACAAATTATTAAGCGCAACTTGAGAAAACTTTCGGAAATGGTGGCAAGAAGGCTGCGTAGAAACAAAATGGCAGGTAAAACAATTTCGTTGTACTTAAGAGATGCTAGTAAAAAAGGATACCATCAAGATTTCACGATAGCTACTTATACAGAAGATGGAAAAGTAATATACGACACCACCGTTAAAATTTTAGCCAACATGCACTGGAATAGGGAAACAAGACTAGTAGGGGTAAGCATAAGTAATTTAATAAAAAAAAAGAGTTTACCTTTGTATTTGCTACCAGAATACCAAAGAAACGAGAAACTTATTAAAACTTCTGATTTAATAAACAACAAATTTGGGGAATTTACAATTGTAACGGCTGATACACTGCAAGCAGATAACACAAAGGGTAAAATAAGCAGCTTTTTAAAACATTAAACCTATAATATGCGTTATAATGTGTGTTAAAATACCTGAAAACAAATAACAAAGGAGAGTCTTATGAATAAAAAAGACGTTAGAACTATAACGGGACTAGCGGCACTGCTAGCTTTGGCATTATTTATGCTTAACACAGTCCTCAACCAAATGGGGCCGCATGCGTCTGTAGATACGGGTAATATGTTTTGGCTGCAAATGAAACAAGCGGACGGCGGACATACTTGGATTTTTGAACCACAAATGATGATAGATGTGTTTACCAACAACATGTCAATAGCAACAGGAGATATGGACGAAGACATTCAACTGGAAAGCACCGGCTGGATAGATATTCTGTTGTATAGCCAGTCAGGAATCACCGAGTACTGGGTTGAAAATGCCAACATTACAGATAGTACGCTCACAACAGAATTTGCAGGTAGCATTATCACAGCAATGGTAGGAACAAATCACGTTCACGACAACGGGGTAATACACCTATCTATAGAATCAATTTCCCAAGAAGATTCAATCACTGTTTTTGCAAAAGACCAAAGAGGAAGACTCTACACAAGAACTTTCACGGGTGCCGAAATTGCTTTAATGTCTGAGGATTAACATCAAACACAAGGGGTATTCAATTTTGCTGTTTAAAACAAATTGAGTACCCTAAATTAAATTCTTAAAAACTCTAATAGTTTTAAAACTCCCTTCTAAAGTTTCTGAAATATAATACTTGATTAATTCATCTGCCGCGTATATATCTTCTCTAGAAAATATACTAAATTTTTTTCCATCTTTAAGGGTTTTATTGTTGTATCGCGTAATGTAATTTAAAACCTGAGCAGTTCCACGTGTTACCGAAACACCCAATGCAGAACATGTATCACAAATGAATCCCCCATCATAAATACCCACTTTATAAAGTTCCCAATCTAAAGAAAAAGGCTTTCCGCATTTTGTGCACTTCTCCAAACTAAGACCATACCCAAGTAGATTCATGAAGTTTAATTCAAAGGCATTCACAATTATTAAAGTGCTTAGTTCGGATTTAGATTCATTTAGTTTAGTAACTGTTTTTAACAATGATGTAAAAACAGGTCTTGCAATTGTTATATCTTCTTCTTCAATAAACCTATGCACTAGCTCTAATAAGTAATATGCCCTAGTAGATATAGATAAAGAAGACTTTAAGCTTATAAAAGAGTTTAGAGATTTAACCTCGGTTACAGTTTTATACCCATTAATAGATTCAGATATACCCGTGTTTATATAATTTAAAGTATCTAAATTACCACCACGTCTTGAGGATATTTTTCTAACTCCCCTACCCTGCACAGTAATTTTACCCCTGCTTGGAGTGAATAAAGTATAAAGTTTATCGGAATCACGGTAGTTGATGCTTTTTAAGACAATACCTTCAATATTGTATTTACGCATAAGCTTATTTTACAAGTCTTTACTTAAAGCTACCAGCTTGGATCTGAGAATACATGGCGTACGAAAAAGGGCATGCGTACGCATGCCCCATTACTAAATCAATCAAAAACCTACAGCGCAGTTGAGTACTGTTTATCAAGTTTAAACTCAACAGATTCTGATTTGCCATTAACAATTACATTGTGAGTTTCAATGTCTATACCTGATTGCTTTTGAATGTACAGGTTATAGGTATTACCTTCAATTGTGTTCTCAGGTAAGTAATACTTAAATGTGATTTCTGCAGCTTCCCCGGGGCCTGCCTCTACATAACCATGAAAGTAAGTACGATCTTTTTCTTCGCCTTCACCGGTTACATCTTGAGAACCATTTATTTCTATAAGCTCAGAGCCCAATGGAACATAAACTCTTACCCAATCTCTAAATCTCTTAATAAAAGGACCATATTCAGCAGAAGGTTGTGGGTAATTATAAGAAACCTTAACTGTTCTTACCCAACGACCGTTTTCTTGCTCTAAAGTATGGGTAATTTCCTTATTAACAAACCAGTTGGTTTTATCACCACCAAGATTTGTTTGAACAACATATGCGTAATCACCGGATACGTTATTTACAATAACGTTAGCGAAGCCATAACGCTCTAACAATGCTTGGGCTTCAGGATCAAATAAATAACCACTAATGTGTTTTCTAACAGCTAAGTCAACGCCTTTTTCAATTATTTTTGGCCATAAATTGCTGTTAGACTCAAACACGTTTACTAACATCGCTTCCATCATATCGCCTAAAATTTGTTTTCTGTTTACTTGCTCCCGCAAAGTTAAACTTGCTAAACGCTCAAGTTCTAACACTACATTTTCGTGAGTATAGGTTACTCCATTAACTGTAACTGGCCCAGTAACCTCAAGAAGCTCTTCTAAAACTTTTGTATCAATTGTAAAAACACCATCAACAGATTTTATTTGAGAAGGAGCTAAAGGTTGTGCTAACTCCCAAAATTCCATGAATTGATCTACAGAAGTTGGGAGATCAGGTGACACGTTTGCATCACGAGCAAACATTCTTTCTACTTTTAAGTGTCGTGCATACGCATCAGGTACTGTTGGAAAAGTGTGAATAGCATCAATAGTGTTTAACACATCGTCAACATAATAAGAATTATACGAAGTAAAGTCAGAACTTAGTAAGGCGTTATTAATCTTAAATGTTGAAATGAAAGTCCAAAAACCACCAGTTGCACGTAATTCCTTATCATTTTGCATTATAATCATGTAACGCTTTTCACCGGTATCAACACCTAAAATGCCAGGTACAATAGTTAGAGCCCTTTTAAGGTCAGGAGCATACTCGTTTAATTGAGATAAAGCTGCTTGCGCTTGTTCAATTGTATCTCTTACGTAAATACCTCTTACCTGTTCAGGGTATCTGTTTGGATCAACTTGTTCTAACTCGTCACCAACAAGAGTTAATTCTGCAATTACACCATCTAAATCGTCTGCTACAGCAGGCATAACACCTATCCATGTTGAAAATGCTTCAGCTAAACTTAATTCTTCAGGTTCTTCATTTAAACTTGCTTGCTCTGCATCGGTTAATTCTACAGAGTCAGTAGATTCAGTCACCTCAGAATTTTTAGGAGCCACTTTTAAACCTACTGCATCTGCAAAAGGTTCAATTACTACAGCAAACTCTTTGCCTGCAGCAACCGCATGCAAACCTGCATTAATAAAATGCTCAGAATCTGAGTAATATGGGGCAGTAGGTCCAAAATTTTTTGCCCAACCAAAATTATTGTCACGCTCTTTTCTAAGATCATTTAAATGGGCTTCAGTATTATTTAGTGCATCGTTAAATGCAACTAAATCACGGCTTAATAGAGCTTCCTGTATGTTAGCAGTGTCTGCTTTCAAAAGCTCTGCTTGCTTAGATAAAGCTAAACCTGGCTTTATTACAAAAATAAAGCTTGCTAAACCAAACAACCCGATAATTATCAATACAACTATGCCGCTTAAACCTAAGTTTTTTAGCGCTTTTCCATTTTTTTTAGGTTTGATTGCTGCTGTATTCATATTATTTGATGGTTTCCAAAATTGTGATTCTGGCATATTAATAAGCTCCTTTACTCGTGAAGACAGCTACCGGCGTCTTCAAAATTATTAGTAAATCATACACTAAAGATTTCCTTTTGGCATATTCTGCATCCATTTTGACTCTATCAACAAATCCTATTTTAGATCTGCCACCTACTTGCCAGGGACCAGTAATTCCGGGCTTTACTTCCTTAAGAAGTCCAATGTATGCCTTAGTTTCCGGAAACGCTTCTGCTTGCTCTTTAAGTTCAAACGGGTAATACGCCCGTGGGCCAACAATACTCATGTCACCTTTTAACACATTGATGAATTGAGGTAATTCGTCGATACTAAACTTTCTTATGAACCTACCTCCTTTAATTAAACGCGGATCTTCATTTTCTTCAAGTTTATAATTATTTTCCTGATATTTTTTATACCATTCCGGATTATTTAGCAACCATTCATGCGCATTTGGAATCATGGAGCGAAACTTATACATTCTAAACTCCCCCCCACCTTTACTTACACGCATAGGAATGTCCGCAAATATTGGACCATCGGGAGAATATATTTTTATAAGAGTAGAAGTAATTATCATTATTGGAGAAAACAGAAGTAGCGCACATGTAGAACCAATAACATCAATTATTCTTTTACCTATGTCGTACATAATATAATTTGCTAAGTTGCCCTAGCATAATATCATAATTTTATGCCAAATTACTTACATAATAAACAAAATCTTTAAGTCTGCGAGTAAAAACACTTTTATCAAATTCACGGGCTCTATCTTTACAATCAAACTCTGAATAAACATTGGGTTCAAAGGCTTTTAAAACGTTAATTAATTCTTCAATGCTTTGTGATTCAAAAAAAGTTCCTGTAACATTTGGAATCACAGTTTCTAAAGCACCACCTCTCTTATATGCAATAACGGGTTTCCCAGCTGCCATAGCTTCTAAAGGAACTATGCCAAAATCTTCGTATTGCGTATTAATTAAAGCTATACATTCAGAAAGCAGCTTTATTTTTTCTTCTTCAGAAACGTAACCAGTAAACTTAACAGTGCTGCCAGCAATACTTTTTAATTTTTCTAGCTCTGGGCCATCCCCAATCACTACCAAAGGCAGCTTTAAATTACTGCAGGCCTGCACAGCTAAATCAACACGCTTCCAGGCATTTAGTCTTGAAATGACAACATAATATCTTCCCTTTTTTGACTTTACATTTAAAAATTTCTTGTTATCAACAAAGGGATAAATAATTTCAGAGTTTCTTTTATAGTATTTATAAATACGAGCTTGAGGCGTTTTTGAGTTAGCAATAAAATAGTCAACACGCTGTGCTGCAGTGTAGTCCCACATGCGTAAACTCGCTAAAGGAAGCTTTAACAAACTTAACGCAAGATTCTTCAGCTTTTTAGCTCCTAAAAAGTTTTCATAATCAAAATAGTCCTTAGATTCCCAAAACATACGTCCCGGAGAATTCATATAACATATATGTTTTGTAGACGGCTTAGTAATTACACCATGTGAAAATCTGGCAGATACAGAAAGTACAACATCAAACTGAGAAAAGTCGAAACTCTCAAAAGCAATTGGATGTAAATGTAAAGGGGCATAATATCTATTTAATCTTTCTATTTTGGGCAGTTTCTGCATAAAAGATGTATTGAGATTTATTCTTTTATCTTTACATACTTGTTGCCACTTCTCTGAGGCTACTGAGGTGAACACAGGTGCCTGCGGCCAAATTTCATGCATGGCCAACAGCAAGCTCTCGGCACCTCCAAACTGTATTAAATCATCGTGAACTAAAGCTAAACGCATAAGGTGAAGCTATTATAAATGCCAACCCTCAGGAGAATCCACTAGTACAGGTTCAAACATGGAATAAATGTCTAGAGTTTTTTGAGCAGACTCCTTCCAGGAATACTTTTTTACTATCTCAAAACCTAATTCAATCTTCGAGGTATCTTTAAAGGTTAAGGCAGAAATTATTGTAGATGCCATACTATCAACGTTACGTGGATTAAAATATTGCGCAGCGGCACCTCCTATTTCTGGTAATGATGTAGTATTAGAACAAACTACTCTAGTACCACAGGCAAAAGCCTCAAGCAATTGAATTCCAAAACCTTCGTACAAAGATGGATTCACAAATAAATCTGCGCCAGAATATATTGCAGGCAAATCAGCATCATCTACGAAACCAATAAACTTGATATTTTCATATACAGGTTTATTCTGCCATTCTTTTTCTAAACGTTCGTAAAAAAACTGTTTCGACCCGCCCAAAACTAATTTTACATCAGGAAACTTTTTGTTTACTTTTTCAAAAGCATTAAGTAACCGCTCTAAGTTTTTGTGTGGGTGTGCATTACCTATGTAAAAAATATATGGGCAATCTATATTGTATTTGTTTAGCACAGGTTTTACTTCAGGGGCACTTACTTTGAAAAACTTACCGGTAACAGCATTTGGTGTAAGTACAATTTTACTTTCGGGTACTTTAAAAGTTTTACATATATCTTTAAGCACAAACTTAGAAACTGTAAAAACTTTTTTTGATCTATATACAGAATTAAGCAAAACAAGTTTAAAAGCTAACCGTTTTAAAAAGTAAATGGGGAAAGGCAAAGTAGTAGCCCTGCCGGTTTTAACACGAAGTATAGTAAGGTCGTGTATAGTCACGACGAACTTTTTATAATACAAAATGGGCACATTAAAATGTGGTGAATGTAGCAAGTCTAAATTTTGCCTTAGCATAATAAAGGGCAAAACAAATTGCTCTGCTACAGAGTGCCAGCGTATATTTGCTTCTACCAACTCAAAATTGCTGGGCAAATTCATACCCATATTATCTTTCAACACAAAAAGTACATACTGGTTTTTTTTATCTTGCTTTTCAATTATCCCAACAATATTTTGAATATAACGCCCCACCCCCGTTTCATTCCACATTCTGCAATCTATACCTATTTTCATAATGTAATTTTACTACAAATAGAGATTTACCCTAAAAGGGTAAGTGTTATTATTTAAACGTGCTGAGAAAATCAATTTTAAAAATTTCTATAGTAAGCGGAGGTAATGTATTTAATGCAGTTTTAGGTTTTACCTTTTTAACTGCTGTAGCTAAAAACTTGGCTGTTGAAGATTTTGGCAAATACGCATTAATGACAAGTTTGTTGGTTTTTTTGTCGAAACTAATGGATTTGGGAACCAATTCCATTTTTGTAGCAGAATCTATTGCAGATACAAGAAAACTAAAAGATACACTGTTTTCCTTAAAAATCATGCAATTTATTGTAGCGGTACCAATAACATTAGTGCTGTTAAAAGTTTTTAACCTACTAGATCAAAATATAACTTGGCTTTTTATTGTAGGGTTATTAGCCTATGGAATAAATCTTTTACTTTTTGCGTATTTTCAACGGGTAGAAATGTTTATACATTTGGTTTTAATAAACACTATACCGGCTGCAATTAAAGGATTATTTGCTGTGCTTGTTTTCGTGGGTATATTTAACCTTACATTAACAAGTGCTTTCGCAATTTTTGCATTATCAATGTTAAGTTGCACAGTTATGTATGTGCTGGTGCCAAAAGAACTTAAACAACCAAGATTTGTAACAACTGAAACTTTATCTTTATTAAGCAAATCTATATCTGGTGGCGCTGCCCAGGGAATAGGGTTTGGATGGTCTGCAATAGGCAACGGCTTAGCAAAACTTTTTAAAACTTTCACAGATGTAGGCATATATTCATTAGCAGATAAAATTGCAAACATTTTCACATTAGTTGCATTGGGGATTTTTACCGTCCTGCTACCAAAACAAGCGAAACAGAAGCGTAGTAACAATGAATATAACTGGAGAGAAACATTACTACTAGGAATGGGTGTTTTGATTTTAGCAATATTTGCAATGTTTAGTGCAGAATTTTTTGTAGAAATAGTTTTTGGAAGTAAATTTGCAGAGTCTAAAAAACTTCTTGATATATTAATTATTGCGTCTGCGATTACAGCAATTCACACGTTTATGGAAAGCTATTATTTTATTGAAAAAAATACAATGCCGCTATTAATAATTACATTAGTTAAGTTATTTGCTTTAATTGCAGGATCTTATTTGCTAATACCATTGTATGAACTTCCAGGATTAGCTGTAGCCCAGTTAATAGCTGCTTTAGGTGCATTACTGATTTCAGGTTCTTATATTTACTTTAAAACAGAGCAAGCTAAGAAGCATTTAATTTAAGCTCAATTTCTTGCTTTAAAGTTTCTATTTCATTAAAAATACGCTCTCTATCACCAGTTACATGCGGAGGTATAAACTCATTGTCTTCTCTTTTTTGTGCAATATCTTTGTCGAAACGTTCTAACTCTACTTCTAGCTCATGGAGAGTCTCTAAGTCAATTTCATGTTTTGAGGGAAGTCTGCCTAAAACCCACTCATTACGAGAACCCTCTAACTCTAAGCGATTATAAATATCTGCAAAGTCAGAAAATCTGCTTTCTTTTGTAATAAATATTATTTCTTGAGAATATTTAGCTGAAGACAAAGTATCTTTTAAAGGGCCAAAGTCTACTACCTCAAAGGGACTGTCAGAGTAAAAGAGTATTAGAGGAAGTTCTATTCTATCGGCATACACAATGGACTCTGTTCCAAAAGTAGCATCTTTAACTTGAAGTAATTCAGCTTGAGAACCTGTTAAATCAGAAGTGTAAACAAGATTTTTGCTTAAGAATAAGTAAAACAAACCTCCTAAGACTATAAAATAAACTGCTAAATACCTAAACAAAGCATTTCTGGTAGAAAATAACTTTGAGTCTATTATGGTTAGCACCCTTTCCATGAAAGCACCCACCATTAAAGACGCTGCCGGATATAAAGGCATTACATACCAAACTAGTTTAGATTTAGAACTGGAAAAAAATATTAGAACTACTAATACCCAAATAACCAAAAAGGCGTGTTGCCTGGCATTAGAAGAAAAGTATTTGAGCTTAGCAAAAGAGGCACTTACTAAACTAAAAGGAAATGCACCAAGTAAAGCAACAAACCAAATACGCATACTAACTTTCATAACTATCAAATACCAGTACCATGGTTGACCCTTATCTTCTATTTCTTGAGTAGCACGTGTTAAAACGTGATAACCAATATAAGTATCGTAAAATTCCCTCCCATAAATTGCATAAGAAGCAATATGCCAAGGCAGTGCAATAACTAAATAACTAATGAATAAGTTAATGTACTGTAAAATAGTTTTACTTTTTAGTTTCAGTTCACCGGAAAAAAGCAAGTAAAGCTCGTACAAACCAATTATCGGAAACACAAGTAAACCGACTACACCCTTAACCATAAAGGCCAAGCCCCCAAACACCCCCGAAAACACAAACAGTTTATTAGTATTTTTTGACCGTGCTAAATAGTACATATACAAGGACAAAGTTATAAAAAAGGTGAGACTTACATCAAGCATAGAAGTACGAGAATAATAGAGGAATTGCGTAGTTGTAACTAAAACAAGAGCTGCTAATAGACCTGCTGTTTTGTTAAATAGCTTTCTTCCAAAGTAGTATGTAACTAAAACTGTTCCAAAACCTAGTAAAGCAGAAGGTAAGCGCACAGCAAATTCCGACATCCCAAATAGTTTCGTAGAAAAACTCATTAGCCACATCATAAGAGGTGGTTTTTCAAACCATGGAATTGTTTCCTTCCAGTACTGAACTATATAATCCCCCGTGACATTCATATTCTTTGCAATTTCTGCGTAAATTGCTTCATCCCAAGGCAGTAAATGGTTTTTTCCTAAACCTATGAAAATCAGGCAAAAACTTACACTTGCAACAAAAGCTAAATAAGTTTTATTAGAGGTGAAAAAATAATTTACTATGTTAGTAACGTTATAAGAATCCCCAAGAACTTTTACTCCAAAAGTAAAATATAAAAAGAATATAAGCCAGAAAAATTCAGAGTTATAAGAATAAAATATACCCGCCACACCCCAGCCAATAGTAGAACCAAGCATTGCAGTGCTTAATAAATAGTCACGCTTGTTTTGCAAGGTCAAGGCAGCATAAAGTAAAGTTAATATTACCAACAGCATAAGAAGAATAAATAAAGAAGATCCCAAAATCCCAGTTTCTGAGAATATTTCTCCCCAAATAGTATGTGCCGGAACACGTGTGTTTAAACCAGCGGGATCCCGGGCAAAATAGGTTGGGGCAATTTTTGTTTTACTGAAGTGTTCAAAAAAACTACCATAACCGCCTCCAATATAGGGATACTTTTCGAAAACTTGAAAAGCTCCTTGAATTAATAAAAAGTGAGAATCAAAGGAATCAATTCTATAGTGAAAATTTTGGCGTACGTACGCTCTAAAAGGGCTAGATTTTATATTATATTCGCGTATAACAGGTATAGATATCAAAATTAAAAACCCTGCTAAGTATAAAATCCCTTTTAACTTAAATTTTCTTACTAAAAGTACTACTACAAAAACCAAAAAAGCAGTTAAACCTAATAACCAAGCAGTGCGTGAACTAGTCATGAGCAATATTCCCGTCATGGGAATTAGAATGAGCAGGTACAAAAGTTTAGTCTTTACTTTTTTCTCAACTAAAACCAACACGCCAACTACAGGCAAAAGACTAGCTAACAAACCACCATAATGATTTATATCCCAAAACACTGACCCGATTCTTGGTAAATGCCCTGGAACATTCCAAAGAGCACCAACTATATAATCAAATTTTAGATAAATAAAAAACTGAATAAAACCAAATAAACATGTAAAAAACAGTAGATAAATGTATTTTTTTATAAAAGACAAAATATCTGATGAGGAATTAAAGGTATAATAAATTGCAAAGCCAAGTACAATAACCGTAGTAAAAAACCCATACAAAAATATACTTGCTTGCAAGTTTTTCGTATTTAATAAAGAAATTCCACGAGCCACCCAAATGCTTCCAAGTAAAAAGATAAACGGATCCCGTAAATAGCTAGAAATTTCTTTGAAGTTAATTTTGTGCCTGTAGCGGTGCACTATAAAAAGGAAGGCATAAAAAGTCAAAGCTAGCATAAATACCCGCACAGGTAACACATCCCATCTATAAATACTAAATAGTTCTTTATGCAAAAGTAAAGAAAGAAGCATTGCTAAAAGCAAAGAGTCACGTAAATTACGATGTATTACGTAAAGCGAGCCAACAAATATTAAAATGAGAAAGATAACTTCAATATTCATAAATTTTTCCGTGCTGCTAGAACTGAATTATAACTGTCTAAAGTTTTTTTCGCAGCATTTAACCAAGTATATTCAAGCTTTAACTCTCTTGTAATATTAGGACGTTCTGAATGCAAGGCTTCTTTTATAGCGGTTTTTATAGAATCTATATTATAAGGCTCGGCATACGAAGCTAAATCCCCTAAGTACTCCCTTGCCTGAGAACCACAAGCCACAGCGTTGGCACCACAAAAAAGAGCTTCTAAACTTGTTAAACCGGTTGACTCAAACCAACTAGCAGAAACTCCAACCTTAGCAAAGTGATAATAAGACGGAATCTGCTCATAGGGAACCTGCCCCACATAATGCACCCAAGGATATGTATGCGCTAAAGAATTAAACTTTAACGAATATTCAATATGTTTACTTCCGCTACGTGCTCCTACAAATACTAGTTGCAAATCTTTATTCGTTTCAGAGCGAAGTTTTTGCACAGCTTCAATTACAGATAGTTGGTTTTTTCTTGGTTCAATGCGGCCAACGCATAAAATATAGTCTTCAAATTCAAACGGATTAGAAAACTTTTGTCTTCGAATAAAATTTGAAGAAACTCCGTTTGGTATTTTACGCCATTCAAAATCTACGTCGTACACCTCTTTCAGATCGTAAGCTTCAATATTTGTTTGCACTAAAACAATATCAGCCCAGGATAAAACTTTTTTATGCATGTTTTTTAACCCTAAAATAAGACTTAATGCAGTTGGGGGGATTTTTCTGTAATCAAGTACTGAACGGTACACGTTTTTAAAAGTGTCTCGAGCAAACTGATTTTTAAAAAGCGCCTTAGATAGTCTGCGAAAACCAAAGGCGTAATCGTTATCAAAACGTTCAACTTCTTTAAGTGTATGATGAATTGGGGATAAAACTATTGGTATACCTTGTTTAAGAGCCTGTTTTGCATAAATGTAGTTTTCAGCTACCCAATCCAGTTGAAATATATGAACAATATCATACTGGGATAAATCTATGACTTTTTGAGTAGCAACATCTACTGATACACCAAGACTACGTAATTGATTTGCCGTATTTTCAATTTGAACTTTATCTCCTCCACCTACATCGAACAGCTCATAACGGCCTTGCATTAAAACTTTCATTTTTTGCCCTTATTTAGTAAATAAGTATATAACTTAATGTAGTTTTCAATAAACTTGTCCATAGAATAGTGTTCTTTAACAAACATACGCGCATTTTGACCAATAGAATTCAACTTTTGTTGGTCTACAACTAAAGAGTTTAACTTTTCTGCTAAATCTTGCGAATCACCTACATTAAAGTAAGCAACATTATCTTGTGCCACTTCACACAGTACAGGCAAGTTAGAACAAATAACAGGTAAACCAGCAGCCATTGCTTCAATAAGAACTATGCCAAAACCTTCAGCAAACGAAGGAAAAACAAAAGAGTCAAATGAGGCATAGTATTTAAGCTTATCAGACTCTGCAAAACGTCCTGTGATAGTAACATAATTTGTTAAGTTAAGTTCATTTATTTGGAAGATTAAAGCTTCTTCAAGCTCTCCTCCCCCGGCAATAAGTAAATGAAAATTTTCTTTATCATGTTTGTTTGCGAAAAATTTTGAAAAAGCCTCAATTAAAACAGAATGTCCTTTTTCTACACTTGTTCTACTTATATTTCCAAAAATAAAACGGTTAGCAGGAATATTATGTTTTGTAAGAATTTCTGCTCTGTACTGCGATTTTGTACCACTGCTAAAGGTATAATCAGAAACGTTAATTGCGTTAGGTATTACACCAAGCTTATTAGATGGAATACCTTCTTTAAGTTTTGCAGATTTTCTAGACGCAGTTAAAGCTATTTCAATATTAGATAAAAAAGCAACCGACATTGTATAAATAAGTATATCTACAACTTTCTTCCAATTGGGAACTTTCCATTCGCTAATAGGTGTATGTACATGGCTAACTTTAACTTTGGTTCCGGCTAATGTGGCCGCTATAAGAGCATTTATTCCCGCCTTTAATTCATGAGAATGCAAAACATCAATATTATTAGTCAGTAAGTACGTATGTAATTCTTTTATGTAAGATGGATCAATATCAAAGGATATGGGTTTAACTGTAACTTGTGCGCCTGCATTTTTATACAATTCAACTATACTTCCCTCAGAGCACCAAACGTGAACACGATATCCCCTAGAGTGCATTCCTTTCACTAAATCCAAAACATGCTGTTCCATTCCACCTGGATTTCCTGAGTTTAGTACATACAAAATATTCATATAGGCAATTATAACGTAAATTGACAAACATTATGGGTGTGATTTGAATTTTCAAAGCACACCCATATTTCTACGTATATGCTGGAACAATAAACCCATCTTTAGAAATTGAAACTCTTACAAAATCAGGTCCAATTTCTTTTAGTTTAAAAGCAAAAAAGGTACCTAAGTGATCATAAACAGCAGGATGACCTTTACTAACTGTATGTATTACAACACTGTTTATAACAAACTCAGCTTGATCTCCCCTTATGCTTTGTAGCGTTATCATAAGGCCGGGTAACCGTGCACGACCTTTATTACTTTGCTTCATGGCGGTAGGGCTTCCAGGCAAAAATAACGTATAGTCCATTTCACACTCTCCTTACTTATTTCCGTTACTAATAAGATTGTAAAAGAGAAAGTTAACTAAGTGAAGTTTGTATATAACCTAAAAGCCTTTGAACTTTTCCATCCCAATCATTTTCTTTTGCGACTATTTGGCGTTCTCTCATTTTTTGCGCAGAATTATCACTTAAAGCCTTTTTAATGTTTTCTACAAAATCTGTATCATTTTTAGATATATAACAAACCTCATCAAATGGATAATATGCAGGCAAATCAGTTACTACAACCGGAACCCCAGCAGCTAGTCCCTCATGGAACTTAACAGGAAAACATCCTCCAACTGTGTAATCATTTAAAACGTAAGGAATAATAAATACATCAAATCCACCCATATACTTTTCAATCTCATCGTAAGGCTTTGATCCAAGCAAATGAACATTTTTATACCCTGTCAAACCGAGTGAATGTAAATCTGCATTTTTATCTTTAATTGCCATTGAGCCTATTAGCACAAAAGAATAATCTGGATATGTTTCAACTAAACTTTTAAATAATTTGTAGTCAAATTTGTAGTCATCTAAAGCGCCAATAAAACCTATTCGGGGTGAAGAAATATTACGAATGTCGGAAGGCAAATGATATTTATACTTTTGAGCATTTTTAAACTTTTTATAGTTACCAACATTTGGAGTGAAATAAACTTTATTGTTAAATTTTTTCAACTTTTCAACCAAACCAGGAGCCGAAGCAAAAACCAAGTCAGCTTTAGCAGCTAAATAGTCTTCGTTTTGCAAGGTTTCACTAATATTGGAAGATGCTCTATAAAAAGATCCTTGCTCAGGAAATGCTTCATAATTATCTACACAGTCATATACTAGTAAGTCGTAGTTTAAGTATTTAATATACTTCTCTATTTGAGGAATCTGAACATGATATACCCATAAAATTGTTTTATTACTTGAATCAAAATGCCGCTTTGCTAAATATCTAATTCTACTAATATGAATTAAAGAAGTAAGTGCTGAAACAGGAACTAAATTTAATGGAGTAAATACTAAAACATTTCCATCAAAATCTTTTACATAACGATTTATAAAACGCTGCATATTCCACAGACCGCGTTTTATTTGGCGGAAAAAAACAAAACCAGTGTTAATGGGAGGGTCAACAAATAGCACTTTGTGCCCCAATTTAGCTAAACGACTCATAACGTGTTTTTTATTTGTCCAATTAGGAAAGTCCCACAGTTGGTTTGATAAACATATTACATTGTATTTTTCCAAATTCTTCATTGTTGCCATTATATTACATACACTTCGGGCAGGCTCTATCTAATAAATTTACTTTTACTAAAAGGCGGCGAATATTAAAAGCAAACTCAGAGTCTTTTATTGACCAGAGCCACGTAGTATTTTCAAAACCACCGTCATATGCGGCATGCCAAATGCCATCAAAAAAGACTATCCCAAATATTTGAACTAGAACAGAAAAAATTACTATGAAAAAAAATAACTTTTTTGTTCGTTTAAAAAAATCTGACTTTAAATATGGAATTAACAAAAGTACTAAAAAAGGTATAACATCTGAAGCCATTCGGTAACCAAACCCCCAACCACCGTACCAATGTTTCCAACGACTCATTACAAGAGTGTGTACGGCAACAATAGAAAAATATATAAGATACTCTACATTTTTACGCCAAACATTAGAACGAAGTGCAACTATTAAGGATACAAAAATGAAAATAAAAACAGGTGAATAAACTAAAATCCCCTTACTTGGTGAAATCCAAATACCGAGTAACCCCTCTGGAAACCGAGATAACCAACCATTAAACAGCTGATTTGCATAACCGTTATTAGAAATACTTTTATACCAAATATTTGTATACCAGTTAAAAAACAAATAAGAAGGAAACAAACCTACCAGCAATAGAAACAGCTTGAATGCGTACCCAATAGTGGTTTTAAAAAGTAAGTCTATGTTTTTTAAAGACAAAGAAAAATCTTGCTTTTGATCTTTATAAACTAGAAGTAACCCGAAGTAAGGTAAAAGTAGCGCTGCTGTTGGCCTTGTTAAAATAGTTAAACCTAAGAACAAACCACTAGCTAAATAAAACAAGTATTTTTTTACCCTAACAGAAATGCTTCCATAAAACAAAAAGTATAAAGAAAGTAACGATAGCAACTGTACAGTGCCATGTTGCCATAACGCTTGTGAAATTAAGGCAAAGTTTATAGTGGCAAATAAATAAATGGTTGTTAACAAAAGGCGTTGCGAGCGAGATAAACCAAAAAATTTACTTAGCAGTAAGTAAAAAACCCCACCCGCAAGGGCAACAATTGTGGAGGCACTAATGTGACCTAACAAAATCAAGTTTTCAAAAGTAACTTCCATACCTAACTTTAAGGGTAAGTAGTATATTGGAACGGCTAAAAGTCCTGTAGTTAAGGGAAATGCTGAAATGTAGTGTTTTTCGCCATTTGTTACTTTTCGAAAGTAAAACGGAGTTAAGCCTTTTTCATGATTTTTATCATCAGGATGCGGATAACGCTCTCGAATCATTTCGTAGTAAGTATCAGCATAAAGTGTTCTCTCTTTAATTAGTGTTACCGGAAGAAACAAAGCAGGTATTGTGTCTTCAGATTGCAAAGAAAGATCGTTTATATTTAGTTTAAAAACCAAAAACCATGAGAAAAAAAAGATTAAAAGCGAACTAACTACAATTGTAAGAAACGTTTTCATGGGTATATTTTATCAGGTTAAGAACACATTTATATCAAAAGAATTTATTAGGCGATAAAGAGCAAAGTATACTTTGTAATCAAATCCATAAGAGGCAAGATCATAGGTTAAATGCATTGCAAAGGCTACAAAAATAAAAAAAAGCACTTTATGATTAAGTTTGTTTTTTGAGAATAAAAAAACCCCCAGTAATAGCGCCACTAATTCCCAGGAGTGCAACAAAACATAAATTTTTTGATTTTCTCCAAAGTAACTACCGGTAAGAATTTTTGAAAAGTTTACTGAAAACCCCATGTTGAGAAAATAATCAAACAAGTGATCTAAGTCTATGAAGTACGTAGAAACTAATCCAAAAACAAACGCCCGGTCACTATAAAGCTTGGGAATGAATTGAAAAATATAAAGAGATACAAGACAGAACGCAATTCCGTGACCAATTTCATCTAATAATAATCCCATTAGTAAATGATAACAAAAAAGAAGGAGCAGCGAAGACATTAAAATGTTTTCGCTGCTCTTTTATACTATGTGTCTAGAAACAACCGTTTAAGTATGTTTTGCCGCAATTGTTTATGTTGCTCAACAAGGTAAAAAGGATCAACCAAAGCTCTTTTACCAAATTCAGCAGGATTCGCTTCTACAATTAAGTCGATAAACCCACCATGTATTTGGTAATAAGCCCCAATGTGATTTAAAACCATGCTAAGCCATGAGCCCGAGGTAAAATCCCACCCCTCATCTGGACGAGCTTGCACTTGAATGGCACCTGTATACGGAAGCAACGCATTTAAAACATCTACGGATAACCCAAAAGGGTGCCATTTATCTGAATACTTATTGTATGCCATGTGCCTAGTGTCAATAACAACGACCTTATGCGAAAAAGTCATTGCGTGTTGTACCAAAGCAGTCAGGGATCTCTCAGGCAAAGCAGCATTCAGTTCTACCAAATCTTTAAAGCCCGAACGCAGATCCTTCCATGTATGATGTATTAAACGCAAGGATTGCAAAGCTACCATGCTATAAATACGATCTTCCGCACGACCTGGACTAGGAAAAAACAAAACATCGTGCAATTTAGATGGTTCTCCTGAATACCCTTTCAATCCTATTAAAAACCTAGAAAAGGTATTTGGATTCCAAGCGTGCTCAGCATAAACAGGATTAAGATCTACTGCTTGTATAGAATTAGATGTAAAACTGCGTAAAGGTAAAATTTGTGTAAATTTATACCCGACAGCATTACGCATTGCAGCAGCCAAAGCCACGCCAACAGCGGGAATTGCGGAAAAAGGCAGAAACGAGGCCACACTAACACCCACATTAAATCTTGGTGTCATATTCATCTCCTTTTTTCTTTTTACAAGATGCGAGAATTATACTATAAGTTCAGTAAGGGGCAATACACACAGGTTAGTTTGAAACATTAGTTTTATATATAGAATATGTTGCGGTCTCTTTGATTTTTTTTAGTTTATTTGAACTTTCAAAAAAATCTAAGGTAGACACTTCAGTCTTTTCTTTAATTACAACTAGATAGGCATTAGAATACGCACTTAAACTTTGTAGTCCTTGGTCAGTAGCAAGGTTTTTAGTAAATGTCTCCGAGTCAAAGGTAGCTGTTGAATAAAACCTTGGATTTATTAGCAAGCGTTTGTGCTGCCATAACCAAAAAAATGCCTCATCAGATTCACTATAGGGATATACAGCAAAATAAGATTCTTCTGGAGGTAGTTCTGATAGTGCGGTATACACTTCTGGCGTATTAGAGTAATTAAATACTTTAACTGGAACAAAAACTTCTGCCAAGGTAACAGCAACAACAAAAACTACACTCATTAATAATTTTTTCTTACTTAGTTTGTAATATAGGTGGCTAATTATCTCTGCAAATATTATTAGTAATAAAAACAAAACAATTGGCGCCATTCTTGAAGTAACCCTAAACATAGGAAATAGCAAATATACTAAATATCCAGGAGTTAAAACTTTTACACCAGAAATAGTAAAAAAAGGAGGGAGCATAAAACTAAGCACAATAAGCACTTGTAAGTAATAAAAATAAACTTTTCTTTTTAGTGCAGTTTTCCCCGTTTTTAATAAAATAAATGAACCACATCCTAGAAGTGTTAAAAATGTATAACCAAAAAATAAACCAGAGTGTTCTCCTGCAAAGTAGTCGTCCGCCAAAAAATAACCGGTTTTTTCAGCAGCTGTAACAACTTTGCTTCCTACTACGCCTATAAACGGATTTTTTATTGGTGGAGCCACAAAATACCAAGGACGCACACTAAAAGTAACAAAATCTTCAATTCCCCTACTAATGGGAACTACATTTGAAACTGTAGTACTAGAAAAGTATGTTGCACGTAAAAAAGGTAGCAAAAACGGTACACTAAAAATAGCACCAAACAAAAAAGTTAAAAAATAGTTTTTTAGTAGTTTAAAGTTGTAAGCTTTTTTGAAAAATAGGTAATAAAATTCCTTACATACAATGTGAATAAAACTAAACAGCAAAAGAAAGAATCCCAAATAATTAGAAATCAAAACGCAAATAGCTAAAAAAAGTCCAGAAATTAGAATAGTTTTAAACTTAACTTCCTTTTCTAATTTTTCAAATAAAATAAAATAAACAGGAATGAGCCACAATTGAGAAATAGCTATATGCCTACCTAAATGACTCCAGGTATAAGCAGAGAATGTAAATATTAGAGAATAGGCATACGGCCAGTTGTATTTTTTAAAATAGCGATAACTTGTTAAAAGTGTAGCAAGTATAGTCAAGACAACCAAAGAATTATATATGCCTGTTCCAAATATAGATAAAATTATAGAAATAAAAAACCAAAGTATAGGCTGATTAGTACTTAACGGATGTATAAAAGGCTCAAAATGCACATAATAAGGAAGATGCTGTAGTAAAGCAGTATTATCAAGCGAAAAGGGTGAGCTTGATATTAATCCCCATACTATAGAAGTTATTTGATCTTCAAGACCGCCTAAAACAAACATATTATAGCTCTATAATAATGATTGCATTGGCATTTGGAAATGGCTCATTATAGTTAGAACCTACTATCTCTTCACGAGAAACCTGCTTCCAGCTGTTGTCAGCAGTGTGTCTTTTCATAAAGTTAACTTTATAGTCAAGAAACTCCCCTTGCTTCACATAGTTATCCACAAAGTCACTCCACCCCATGGGCATTGTAACTAACAGTTTTCCTCCCGGTTTTAGTAACGAACGCATTTTAGAGAGAGCTTTCAAAAACTTTTTTGGGTCTCTTTTGTCTTCATCCCACCCCACATGCTCTAGTGTAGAAATGCTTATTACCAAGTCATATTTTTTAGGCGTATTAAAGTCAACTATGTCTTCTCGTATTGTAGTTGAACTATCTTCATACTTATCTACTACATCGTGAGATACATCGAAGTAATGAGATAAAACATTTCCAACCTCTAGCACTGAATTAGTTTGAAACCTGTCTAAATACTCTTTGGCTATAGGTAATTCTACACAACGCTCATTCCTAAAGGTTACGTTGTACCAGTGATAAAAGTAAGAGTACCGTTTATTATTAAATACAAATGTAGATTTCTTAAAAACCTTGTAATATAAATAGGTTAGAGTGCGCAGTGCTATTAAGAATAACCCTTTTATTCCGTTTTCTTTCAACACATACCCCAAAGTTTTCAGCTTTTCTTTAAAAAAGCTTGTTTCATATGCAGAATAGTCCGGTATAGGGGAAGGCTTAAGTAGTTTGTATGCAATAAATAATATAGAACTTCCAAAAACTATTAATGAAATCATGAAACCAATAGTAGTGTATTTTTGAGGTGCAAATTCTATAACTAAATCAAAGTCTGCACTTCCTATACTTTCTGAATTTATTACCCACCCATTACCATAACCATCGCTTATATAGTGATTTTCTTCATCTAAGATAGTACCAGAATCTGCAAATTTAACCTCCCAGCTTGGATGAAACCTTTGCTTTAAAACAAGCCCAAATGTTGAACTAGCACCTTTAACAGAAGCTAAATATTTTGTTGGATTAATATATGTAAAGGCTATTTCCGGCAAGCCACTTGAAGAGTTTGCATCAAAATTAGTTAGGTATAAATCAGGTGCAAAAGGTTTGGAAATTTCAAAATTTTTTATCGTTTCTAAGGTTTCGGCCGGAGCAGTTTCTGGATTACCATTTAAAATGTATATATATCCAGTTTGTGCAAGAGGGTGCGTTGTAAATGACATTTTGAATGGTCGTTCTATAGAAGTAGTACCTTTAGCCAGAGAGGCTATTTCTTTAATGTCATTAATTTTTGGCTTTAAAATAATGTTTTCGTTTTTTACACCCTCTACAAAATCAGAAGTGATTTGCTCCACATCCTCTACAATAAACACTCTAATTGGAAGATCTCCCTGAACATAATCAAAAGAAATGTCATAAGTAGTTGAAGGTTCCCAGTTTTCTATAGAAATTAGTTGAGCATTCGATAGCGAAAAGAATATATATTTAAAAATATCTCTAGACAGCACTTGCTCAAAAGCCTGCCAATGTGCTGAGAGTAATTCTTTAGCTTCGTTAGAGTTAAATACATAGGTAGAGTTCAAAAAATCATTTTGATTTATAAGTATCTCTTTGCTTTTCTGTATTTCCAATACGTTTGGCGAAATCAGAGTATAAGAAGGTGATTTTACTACCGAGTTATTTAACACAAAATAAAGTGAATCAAAGTTTTCTACGCCCAAATTAACACCGTAGCATAGTTCTTCGCAATTTATACGGTTTGAATCTAAAATGGAAAAACGCTCAAACTTTAACTTGTTTTCTAAATCATTTTGAAGAACTTCTGTGTCGATATAGGGATCACTTTCGTTTAAGTAATAGTCCAATTTGTACAAGTAACCATAGTACCAATCATCCTTATCATCAAAATCAAACGAAGAAAGTAATTCGCTTATTTCTGTATGATTAGCATAAAAAGATGTAGTAAGTGATTCTTTATTTGCGTCGCCAAATGTGGCAACCTCAGCTGCTCTTTTGGAAGCATGCCACAAAAGTAATTCTAGTTGTATTTTTCTGTCTTTTGCAGTAGTAACTTTTTTATCTTCTAAAAATCTAATAAGTTTATAAGTAAGGGTACCTGGTTTATGACGCACTGTTGGCCAAAACCACCCTGAATTAACCGCTTTAGTTTGTAAATCAAATTCCCGAGCAACTTTGGCTTTGTAAATTAATGAATCAATAGTAGTTACGTCTTTATATGGAGAGGTAAATATTCGTAATTCAGGATTATCTGAAAAAATAGTGGCTTTAGTTTTTATACTCTCCTTGGGGTCGGAATTAGAAACAACATAGTTAACAGCTTCAATAGTTGCTGATGGGGTAGCTACTTCAAAAACAGATACTTTATTTGAAGAATTACCTAAAACTTTCGCCGTTATATCATTAAAGCGATTATTATCTGTAGAAACTTTTTCATACAAACGCCAATCTTCTGCTCCCATAGAATTGTAGTAGAAAACAAAATACTTAACATTTAAAGAACTTAATATATAGCTAATACTTTCATCATAATTATATTTAAGTTGCTCTACTAAATTTCCATAGTAGCCGTTGATTCCGCGACGTTCTTTATCAGTTGTATAAATTATGCCTTGCTTAGGGGACATTGAAGCAAAAACATAAGCCATTTCTCTATAGGGACCACTAAAGTTAGGATTTGTGAAATCACTAAAAGATGAATAGGTAGGTATATACATAACTTTATCTGCTTCACTATTGCTAGCTATAAAAGACTCAATTATTGAGTAGTCTTCAGGATAAACATAAGTTCTTAAACGAATATCCTGCGGTAGTTTGGGGTTTGCATAAAATTTACCCGACCAAAAGGGATTAGCACTTAAAAACGACACAAAGATACAAATAATTAATAGGAAATATTTTTGCGTTTTATACAAATAATTTATAAACAAAATGGAAAGCACGGTTAAACTAAATGAAATTAAAACAGACATACGTGCAACATCGCGCATTACATTTCCAAGTGGAAGAAGTGCAATACGTTCAGGGCCTAACAGATACAAAAATATTGGAATAAGAAACAGTACAACCGACTGCAAGTGCACGTGTTTTCTTTCTCTAGGAATAAACAAGCTTAAAAGTGCAAGAATAGTTAAAGCATACGAAACTAGAGGAAAATCAGAAAAGTAACTGTATTCATAGGTAGCATTAAACAAAGATCCCCACCCGCGTATAAGATTTTGAAGACTTAAATGAGCCCAAGTGCCCAAACTTACGCTGGATAAAACATTTTCTGAACCAAAAATTGTGGAATCTCTAATTGTAAACAGGTTATAAGCCCAATATAAGTGGGTCAGAAATAGAATAGAATAAGTAACAATACTCATTAAAATAAAGTTTTGAAGGTGTTTTTTGTTTGTTACATAAGTTATTCCAATTGCTAACAGTCCAAACGAATACCAAATTATTGAGGTAGACTGCATAAATGCTAGAGAAAACAAAATTCCGCAAAGTGCCGCAAAATGAAACTTACGCTCTTTAACTGCTCTATCAAAAAAAGTTAAAAACAAAGGAAATATGCCCATAGAGATCAAAACATAAATCCACCCCATGACAGTATAATTAAAGAAAAATGGAGAGAATACGTATAGTAAACCGCCAAACAATGCTACAGGAAATTTAACCTTCAAGTACTTTAAGTAATAAAACATCCCAAAGCCCGCTAATACATAAGCACCTAACAATGCAAGCTTTGGATATAAAATAGGAGAAACACCTGCAAAACCTAATCCTTTAAGAAGTAGTGCAAAAGGCAAATCAACTAAAAATATTCTAAAACCGCCTACTAACTCAATTTTCCCCCAGGAAAAAATACGATCAATTAAAAAATTATTCAATTGCAAAAATGTATAGGGAAAAGACCAATCCCCACCGGTGATTATACCCTTAGATGAAAATATAGGCTTAAAAAGAAGTAAACCGACTAGTAAATAAAAGAAAATAGCTAAAATGTTTTTGATGCTTCTACGCTTTAATAATTCTTTCATTTTTCAGTGATTCAATTGCCAATTTTTCCTTTTCATAAACCTGCTTATTATCATAGCTTGCCGCTATAGTATAGCAATCATGTAGGGTTTTTTCGTACTCTGATTTATTTAAATCAAGTACCTCATTAATTAAATTTACAAATGCTGCTATATCTCCTAAAGGGGCAATATTTAAGGTATTTTTAAACACTTCACGGTAAACTGGTAAATCATAAACAACCGGAATTGTTCTACACATAATACCCTCAAATAATACTAAACTCCACCCTTCTTCGTATGAAGTTTGCAAAAAAACTTTAGATTCACTAATTATTTTGTAAACATCGTTTTTAGGTAGAAATCCGTGAAACTTATAGCTGTTTTCACAGCTTAGTGCAGCAAATTCTACATTCAACTTGTTTTTTATAGAAGGATCAACACTACCTATAATATGCAAATACGCATCAGAATGTGAGAGCTTAACCTCACTTAATATTTTTGGTAAATCAAAAACCCCTTTAGTTGGGTTTACTCTATTAAAAAACACTAAATTGGAGTTTTTGTACTTAAAATCGCTTTTGCTGTAACTATTTACTTTATTTTTTATTTCAGAAGTGTTTAAGCCTAACCCCGAAACAACTATTTTATTTTTAAACCCTAAGTTTATTAAAGATTTTTTTACGCCTTCGTTTAAAACAAAAATTAAGTCCGCCTTCTTTTTTATAAGGCTAAAACTATACTTTTGCATTAAATAAGAAATTAAACTACGTAAAAAAAAGTTTGATTTTCTATTAAACGGACTCTCGTTAATGTGGTAAACACAAGCACACCAAATTACTGCCGGATTGTTTTTTTTATATTTATAAGCAGGTAAAACATTACAAAAAAAGTCTCCAGTAGTGTAAATAACATTTGTAGATACTTTTGATAATAAACTAATGGCTTCGATAGCCCTAAAAAAATACAATACAAAAATAAATGGAACGAACTTGCGGTCAAATATACTTTCTACAAAAGAATTACCAACCAAATATTTATCTGCTACAGAAAAAGATTTTTTAGCAACTGCCGAACACATAACGCCAGGATGCAAGCTTTCATCATGCATAGCTTCTTCAAAAATTGTAAATCCTTTTACATCGCCTCCACTTGAAAACTCTTCTACCAAAAGCTGATTGAATAAAAACAAAACCTTCATTTTTTCTTTTTGGCTAATGCCGCAACAGCCATAGCTGAAGTATCTAAGGTAAATTCCTTATCATTATGTTTATCAACCCATTTAAGAACAGCAAGTCCTTTACTTAAAATATAAGATAAAATAGATTGACGACCACTTTTACCTTCGCCAGCAGAATCCCACTTAAACTTTTCCATAGAGTTTTTTACATCAGCAGAAACCGGAAGGCTAGTATAAAACTGCTTACCTGTATATAAAACCAAGTGATTAAAAGGAACTCCATAATGCGTCAATACTTTTAAATCTTCAACATCAAACCCTGCACCTTCTAAAAGAATCTTAAAATCATTTGGGTAGTACAGTCGTTTGTGATCATAAGCCCAAATACCTCCCCAAAAACCATTTAGAGGATTAAAATGCCCTAAGCCCACAGCCTCACGCACTTTGTTAAGGGGATCCCACATAAAAGGATAGTTCCAATTTGGAACAGTAGCCGCTAATACACCCCCAGGCTTTAACACACGAAATAACTCTTTGGCGGCTTTAACATCATCTGGAATGTGCTCTAACACTTCGGTGCATACAATTTTGTCAAAATAGTTATCTTCAAATGGAAGATTAGTTATATCACCCTGCATAAGGGTAACTTTTGTTGCGTTGTTTAGCCACTCTCGAGCCATTGAAAGAATTTCCTCATCATAGTCAACCGCTGTAACTTCAACATCAAAAAGCTGATCAAAAATCATAGAATAAAAACCTTCGCCACAACCCATATCTAAAATTTTGTCACCAGGCTGAATATTCATGTAGTCAAGCATTGTTAAAATACGCCGTTTAAAATTTAGATCTCCTACTTTAGACAGTACTTGGTCTAACTTTTGCTGTTGAGTTGAAGTTAAATTCATATAAGGATTGTAGCACTAAAAAAACGCATAAAAAAACCGCGTATTTATGTTGTATTCAAACACAAATACGCGGAGCTGGCAGTTTAGTTTTCTGTTGGTTGCTCAGGAAGCTTAATATCAGTGACAGCCTCAAACACTCGTTTGAAACGGGCGGGCGTTAAAGTTGAACCACCTTTGAGTAAATGAATATTGTATTCGCGCGCAGTGCCAATAACCAAGTAATTTACACCTAACCTCTTAGCCCAACTTAAATCACGAGACAAATTTAAAGCTACCTCTAAAGCAGCTGAAAACAGTCCTAGCAATAGGGCAAATAAATAGTACATTGTTGGATGCTCAACAAAGTACCTAATACCACGGAATCGATCTACAATATATTCTGCAGAAGCAGCATCACCACTGTTCATAAGCGACCAGCTAAAACTAATTAGAGAAGCAACGAGCATAACTGATGCTAATGTTCCCAGTGCCGACCAACCAATTGAAAAGCCATATTCAAGCTTTGTTTTCATTTTTCTGTCTCCTTATTGGACATTGGTAAAAAATTGTCTGAGTTATTATACTATGGGATTAGTAACGGCTAAAGGGGTTTTTTCCCTAAAAACCAAATGTCTGTAGCAGTTACAACACTAAAAGGTTTTATAGACATTAATTTATGAATAGGGTAAAAATCTACAAATAAATCTAGCACTTTTGCAACACCCTTTAGAAAAGACCCTCTAAAAACCATTTGCTTTGACCAATAATTTTTATCTTTCTCCAACATTACTTTACCTTCAAAATATTGCGTGTAATCAAGCATAGACTTGTATGTAATTTCATTAACATGAAATTCTTCACTTTTCAAAGTAACCCCAAAAGGCCGGGTTACCTTTCTTACTAAGTCCATCATTATTTTGTTAGGGCTAGTGTGTACATATATTTCACCGCCCGGCTTTAATACTCTGTGAATTTCATGCATTGTTTTTTTTAATTCCCAATGATGCAAGTGTTCAATAATGTCAAACATAACTACTAAATCAAATTCATTATCACCATAACCAAGTTCTTTTATATCCATTACATCAAAACTTATTTTAGACTTAGTTTTTTTATCCAAATCCTTAATCATGTCGTTACATATTTTTATTGCAGAGGGAGAGTAATCAAAACCGGTTGCCTCTGCACCTTTTAAGGCTGCATATCGAACGAACTCCCCTCTACCACATGCAGCGTCTAATACTTTTTTATTTTTAAAGTTAATTTGAGAAACCTTTGCTTCTAAATCGGGCATTAAGCTTTTATCTTTTACAAATTCGTCGTAACCGTGATTATATTTTTCGTAATACTCCGAATCATACATTTTTGAAGGCACTGGATTTTTATTTTTTTCTTTTTGTTTTTTATGCATAACTATTAGTAATTACATCGGCATTAGCCGAACCAAAATTATCTTCTGCATATTTTCTGCATACGTCTGAACTAAAGGTGTTTTTACCATTACTTATGGTACTACATAAATTTTTAAGTGTCTTAACTACTTCATCAACAGTAGGCTTAGGTGACATAAAGTACGCACAATCTTTACTTAAAAATGTTGGGGGAGATCCTCTATTTGGTATAACAACAGGGATTCCCATGGCAGCAGATTCAATTAACGCTGCGGAAAAACCCTCATCATATAAATACGGGGATACAAAAAAGTCTGCAATACTATATAAAGTCATTAACTTTTCGAATTCCTTTTTTTTATATTGCATTAGCACACCATGGTAAGTAACATTCTTTTGTTGCTTACTCGCTAAGACAACTTTAGACTCTAAAGGACCGTTACCTACAAAGTGAAAATGGATTTCTTTAAGTAATTTAGATGACTGTAGTAAAAGCTCAACCCCTTTTAAATCAATTAGACGCCCCACAAAAAGAACATGGCATCCTGGTTTTAAATTAAGAGCTTGTAAGCTACTTTTTTTGTTTAAGGGTTTTATTAAATCTGTTTCTATCCAGTTGGGATGTACCTTAACTTTTTTCTTAGACAAGCCCAGCAAAATTAGTTCTTTTCTTGAAACTTCAGAAACAGCTAAAACCGTGTTGAAGTCAGACAGCACCCACCGCACTAAACGAGCCAGTAAAGCACGCTCTCCAAATCTGTAAACGGCATGGGTACTTACAACTATGTTAGTTTTTTTAAATTTAGTGATTATCTTGGTAATTAAAGCTGCAACTAAACCATGAGCGTGAATTGTATCTATATTGCCAGAATTTTTAGCATAAAATATTAAAGATTTAAAAAACAAACCAGGAAACATATAAAAAAAAACCAGCGGAAAATAGTGCTCTAAAACAGGAAACCAACCACGACCAAACCAGGAAACACGGTGAACTTCATAATTTTTGTGTATTTCTACCTTTTTACCTTTAACATTTCTTGTTAAGGGTTGATAAGTAAGCAAAGTCACAAAGTAGTTTTTTTTAGTTGCGTATCTTATTAGCTTGTCAATATGAGTTTCAACACCACCTAAGTTTGGACTGGAAAATGGACAAATAATTAAGACATGTTTTTTATTTTTTTTCATTAAATCGTTGTTTTAAATAATCTGTAACCAAATGTACAAGAATCATGTGAGCATCTTCTATGTGGCCATAGTTATTTGAGGGAATAGTTATGTGGTCATCGAGAAGATCTTTGCATAGTCCTCCATTAAATCCTAGCAAGCCAAAAGTTTTAACTTTGAGTTTTTTTGCTGTTTTAACGGCTTTAACAATGTTTTTAGAATTCCCACTTCCTGTTATAACAATAAATAAATCATCCACCTCAGCAAAATTAAGTAAGGGCTCACTAAAAACATCGTCATAAGAAGAATCATTTGCCCAGGCAGTTAATAAAGGAATATTATCGTTTAAACTTACTACTTTAAATCTACCTTTTTTTACCCTTTTAGGAGCTTTACCAAGTACTGTCTTTTTTATGTCACACACAAAGTGAGAGGATGTAGCTGCGCTGCCTCCGTTGCCAGCAATATAAATAGTTCCGCAATTGTCTGCCGTGCTTAACATCATTTGTACTAAGGATTCCACTTTTTCTGGAGAAATAGTGTCTAGTTGAGTCTTTAAACCTTTTATATATGAATCAACATGTGTTTTCATGATTATTCCTTTATGAAAATAATTTTACTACCGTCGTTTTCAAATTTAATAGGTATTGATTTTAAATCTTTTAGTGCATTTTGAATTTCTGGGTGTCTAGACTTAGGAGCATATAAAAGCAAAAAGCCACCACCACCGGCACCTAAAATTTTACCCCCCAAAGCTCCTGCATTTTTAGCTTTTTTATACCATTCATCAATTATGGGAGTTGAAATACCTCCGGCAAGTTGTTTTTTTAATTCCCAGTTAATATCTAGTAAATTACCAAACTTGCTTAAATTTCCTTCAGCCAGCACAAGGCGCATTTCTTCAGCTAGCTGAACCATTTGTCTCAAAATTATTTTTTTTGTATCTTCTCCTTGCACATTTCTTGACTGGTTTTCTAAAATTTTAGAAGCCGAACGAGTGATGCCAGTATAAAGCATTAACAAATTATCTTGTAACTTATTTTTCACTTTGTTTGAAATTAATATGGGCGAAACGTCAACTGTTCCGTCGGAATTAAACTTAATGTAATTTAAACCACCATAAGCGGCCGCATATTGATCTTGTTTACCAATAGGCTCTCCGCATTTTTCTATTTCTATTTGGCAGGCCTTCTCTGCTAAATAAGCACTACTTGATATTTTATTATTATAAGCACGCAACGAATTTATTAAACCTACAGTGTAAGAACTTGAAGATCCCAGTCCGGTTCCCGTAGAGGGAATGTCTGAAATTGAAGTGATTTCTATTCCGTTTTTTACTCCAGTCAACTTTAATGCTTCCCTAATTAGTTGGTGTTGAAGATCGCTAACATTATCTACCATTTCAGTTCTAGAGTAAGATGCTCTAATTTTTGAATCAAACTTTTTATTTACAGTTATATAAATGTATTTATCAATACTTGTAGAAACTACAGCACCATAAGAGTGCTTATAAAAAGAGGCTAAATCACTTCCTCCACCAACAAAACTTATTCTTAAAGGTGTTTGTGTAATAATCATTGGTTTCCTTTATACCTTGTAACCTTTGCAATTAGCAAGAACGACAAATAAATATAGAGTGAAAACAATATAAAGGACATTGTATAAACAGTAAAATTTTTGTGCAGTAACTTTGTGAAAACTTCGGAAATGTAATAAAAAGGAACCAACATAAAAACCGGATACGAAAGGTAAATGTAAATTCTTTTTTCAAGTTCAATGCGCTGTAGCAAAGTAACTATTAAGCCAAACAAAAATGGAAGCGTGAAAGGGTAAAGCAATATGTAACCCCCAAGTGAGTATTTGTGAAAAAATGCTAAATAAACAACAAATGGAAATAACCCAAAAACAAAGTGTGCAAAGTATTTGCGAAAAAACTTTTTCCTAAACCCTTTTAAAACCAAAGTTAACAAAAAGAAAGGTGTGACTGCTGCAATTAAAGATAATCGCGAAAATTCTATTCTGAAATAATCAGAAGAAAACAACTTATATGAATTAGCGCGTCGTTGAAAATCAGGAACAAAAATATTTACAACATTATATAGTTTATTTAAAAGAGGCTCTGTTGATATACGTGACACTTCTTCCACATAAATTGCCTGCCTTAAAGAGGCGTGCTCTGGAGCAATTGATCTAATGTAAAGTGTAAACAACATCCAAACAGCAAACAAAACCAACACAGGCCCAAAAAGATACAATGACCTTTTAATATAATTCGTGTTAAGTTTTATTCCTTTTAAGTGTAAAACACCTAAAGTAATCACAAAAAATAAAGTAATAGGGTGTATTAAGTACGAAACCCCAAGCAATAAACCTGCTAATGCATGTTTAGTAAATAAACTAGTTTTACTAGACTTTAGGGAAACTAGCGCCAAAAACGTAGGAAATATTGCTATAAACTTATAATAAATTTCAACATTATTTACTTGAAAAGTCAGCTGCACACTAAGAAGCATTAAAATAGAAACAATAGTCGCAGTTTTTTCATTAAAGTATCTTTTAAGCAAAATAAACGCCGCTGGATAATAAAAAAGCATAATAACTGTAAGAAATCTTTGGTAAATGAAATGGCTTTCTCCGAAAGTACGCAATATAGGGGCTACCATAAGAGGTAGCATTGGTGTCCTGTCTATAACGCTTTCAGGACCAAAGCCAATTCTATAACGGGAGGCTTCTTCGGAATATAAAGGGGCATCATTAATGTAGGCACGCGCAATTCCCCAAGGCATAGTATTATCGGCGTGGTATCCAAAATAGCCTCCATAAAAATAGTGTGGCATATATTGTAAAGCATCCATTTGATGCTCAATGTAGTTTAAATTAAACAGATAATCTCTTTTTATTTGCAAGGAAGTAGTAATTAACAAAGCAAAGGCGGTAACAAATATTATTTGCTTAGAAATATTTATTTCTTTCCAATATGTATTTTTAATCAGCAAATAAATGCTAAACAAGAAATATAGCCAGTACAAATCAAAAATTATTTTTTGTCTAAATAACAAATAAAATGTTGTTACCGCAGCCAACAAACAAAAGGATATAACAGGAGCAAAGACATATAATTTTTCTCCCGAAAACTTTAAACTCAGTCGCGTATTCATATACTTCATAACTACAAAACCAGGAATAATGAGCCAAAAGTAAAAAATAATTGAATAAAAGTAGTATGAAAATACTGACTTACTCTGTGATTGTAAAAAGTGAGTTAAGCCGTTTAATACTGTTACTGTTTTCAAGTTGTAAAATTTTAGATCCTTTATTAAAACAGCATTACTAAAAGGAGCCTTGTGAATTACTAAGCGAATTCCTAGCACTTCACGAGAATCTTCAAACATATATACAAAGCTTGCCTTTTTATTAGATCTAATTTCTGCTTCTGAGTGCCACTCACCGTTTGCAGATAAAACATATATATCAAAATCTTCCGCTAAATATGAACTTACCTCATGTAAATTGCCTCCAAACAAAAATGAAAACCCATTTATTGTAGTTGGAATGCTAAAAGTAATGTCAATTGGAGCACCTTGTGCTTGTGCAGCAAAACCATCTCCAGGCTCTAGTGGAGATAATAGTAAAGATTCGTTTCCTGTGAAATTTAATAGTGGCTCTTTTGTTTCTACAGGAATTTCTTTTAAGTTAGTAGCAAAAACAAGTAAAAGTAAAACAATCGCTGGGGCAATAACTAAAAGTGTGCTTAAATTTTTTTTAAGTAGTTTCATTGTTTCCAGTTTTCCCTAGATAATTCTTTACGTGAAAAAAAACTTTGGACAGTACCATACATATACATTAGTAGAGTTAACCAACACAAAATAATGTGGGCAAACCAGGCTTTATCTTTTACTTTTAGGTAGCCCCGTATTGATTGTATTAAAAGCGGGAATACTAAAACTGTTTCAATAGCAAACCTTAATATATTTTTAAATAAAGCTAATGCAGAACCTTGCCCATAAGTATAGCTTCTATCATTGTAAGTATTGGTAATAAACACATCAGATACATTTCTTCGGTATAAATAATCTTTGACACGACGCAGTTGTTTTTTAGAAAACCTTTTTAAACTTGATCCACAATACAAATGTATAACTCCAACGTAAACTTTTGCAAATTTTTGGGGTCCTTTATTTGCAGTTATCATTTCTAGTAAATCTACATCAAACAAATATTCCCCCACTAAAGCAGAGTTTTCTTCAAAAATAGATTTTCTAAGCATAAAACCGTTAGCACCAATTGTTGGAATGTTTCCGTGTTCTAACAAAACTTCAATGTAACCATTTTTCTTTTTGTATTTAACAGGAAGCCCCGTCCATTTCCCGGTTAGTGTATTTATACGATCATAGGTTCCTAACCACATACATAAAGGGTCATTCATGCCTATAAGCGCACAGTATCTATCAATATAACCGTCTTCTTTTCTGTAAGTAAAACGAATAGCTTCTGAGCCAATATAAGAAGGGTTTTTAACCAAGGGCTTAACCATTTTTTTTAACCAACTTTTTGTTGGAAGAATATTATCTGAATCTATAGAGCATATTAATTCTCCGGTAGAAGCCTTTAAAGCCACCGCCTTCCCTGATTCAGATGTAACTAATTTGTTTTCCACCACATCAGCACCATACTTTTTTGCAATTTTTAAAGTTTTATCAGTAGAACCGCCGTCGGCCAAAACAATTTCAATTTTTTCTTGAGGATAGTTTTGCATTCGAATAGATGCTAAACATTCACGTAAAGTACGTTCTGCATTCAAAGTACCCATTATAAAAGAAACCTTAGGATAGTATTTAAATTCCTGCATGTTAAATCTTTTGAGCAACTATTCTAAAATGATGACTAAACTTATTTATAGGAGTTTTTCTCACTAACAATTCTAGTTTCATTAGAGCATCACTAAAACTTTGATAAAAATTATTTATAAACTTAGTTGGTAAATTTGATGGAAAAAAATCCACCAGTTCAATACTTATAACCTTAAAACCAGAGTTTTCTAGATAACTTTGCATTGCTTTAAAACTATATGTATTTTCGTGCGCAGGAAACCCTAAAAACTGTGCCATGTTTTCTAAAAGAGAAAGCTTATTTGGCGTGCGAGATATAAACAAAGGACCTCCTGGTTTTAAAACTCTATGAAGTTCGTTCAAAGTTAAAGACAGGTCAGCAACATGTTCTAACACTGCATAGGCTACAACAGCATCAAAGCTGTTATCCTCAAGCGTCATGTCTAAACCCGCATAAAACTCAAAGTTTATGTTTTTTTTGCTTGCCTTCGCTGTTATATCCCAAAGGGGTTTTTGTTTTTCTTTAGAAAAAACATAAGAAGTAAATTCTGAGCCTAAATCTTCATAACCAATATCGATACCTGTTACATTGTAGCCACTATTTGAAAGCAAATATGAAATAGTCCCTCGACCACAACCAAAATCTAAAATATTACTCCCCTGTGGAAATAACTTTTTTATAAGGTGTAAGTCTTCTACTAAAATATTATTGTAAACTGGAAAATCGTAAATAGATTTAAAATCAGGCTCAATTGAGTGACTTCTTAACAAGTTTATATGCGTATTTATTTCCTGCCTTATTCCTTCAGTCACGCACAAATTTTAACATTTTAAGTTAATAAACAAAACTGCGGTATAATCAACAGAATGCACGACAAAAAGCCTAAAGATTTTGAAATAGATTTCATAGGAATAGGAACTCCAAAATGTGGCACCGAATGGCTTTGGGCATGCTTAAAAGAACACCCTGAAATTGGATTTTCAAAGCACAAAGAAGTTAACTTTTTTTTATCTCCCTCTAAAGGTTGGACTAATATTGTTTACGAAAATAAGCGAATAAAATCTTGGGAAAAATATGCGCAAGAGTTTTCTCATGCTAAAAGTAAGACAAAAGGTGAGTTTAGTATTCACTATATTTTTGATAGCAAAGCTCAAAAAAAATTAAAAAAGGCTTTTCCAAATATTAAAGTAATTGTAACTATTAGAGACCCAGTAAGCTTTTTGCATTCTATGTACTGGTATATGAAATATTCTAATATTTATCACTTAATTCCCAATTCGTTTGAAGAAGCACTAAAAACAAAAATTAAAGACGATTTTTATCACCCTAGCAAACCAAAGTGGGCAAAATTGATTAAACAACTCTACAGCCTTTTTGGGCAAGAAAACGTTCATGTTATATTGCAGGACGATATAAGAGATAATCCGGAAAAAGTAGTAAAAGGTGCTTTTAAATTTTTAGGTGTAGACAAAAACTTTAAACCAAAATTTTTGCATCAAAGAGTAAACCCAACACGTCAAATAAGATCTCCGGTATTAATGCGTTTAGTTTATTTAGTAGTAAATACCGCATACAAAACCGGATTTAGTCCGGTAATAAATAGAATAATAAATACATCAAATCCTATTAAAACTATTTACAAAAAAATTGCACATACTAATAAAAAATATCCAAAAATGAACAAAAAATTAGAGAATAAATTACGAGAATATTACTTAGAAGACATAGAAGAGTTGGAAAAAATACTGAAAAGAGATTTAAGTTTATGGAAAACCGGAAAAAGTTTTTAAGGTTTTTTAGCTCTTAAAAAAATGCTGATAATACCTTTGCCTTTGTATTCCTGATCACGTTTTTTATTTATAAAATCCCAAAAAAAGGGTTCGCGGCGAAAAATCCATTTGCAAATTAGTATGCTGTTTATGTTCACTATCTCCCAAAATCCGCCACCAGTTTCAACTTTTTTAATTGCAAACCCTGCTTTTTTCGCAAAATTTTTTACTTTAGAAGGTTTATAATGACGATGCCCAATTAACCACCATGCAGGGTCTAAATATGTGCTAATTGAGTGAAGAGGGGTGGATAAATAAAATGCTCCACCTGAGCGCAAAACCCTATATGCCTCTGCAAAAAGTTGCGATTCCGTGTTTTTAGGGATGTGCTCAAGTACTTCCCAACACACAACCGTATCAAAGGAGCTATCCTCAAAAGGTAATTCTATAGCACTGCCTATTTTAAAAGCAGCGCGTGAGTCTTTAATGCACTTTTTTGCTGTAGCTAAGTCGGTTTTTGTAATTTCAATACCAGTAATATGCTTACAACCTTTTTTTAGTGCATTAAGTTCAAACCACCCATAACCACAACCTATATCAAGGATATCTTTATTTTTTATGGAAGAATCGCTAACAAAGGTTAAATTTCTTTTTGCACGCCCATGCACAGGAATAGTAGGGTCTTGCTTTAGTATATTTTTCACCTTACAAGTATAGCCTAAATCTTAATTTTAGCTTTTTGTTTGGCTTCAATTTCTGCAGATTCTTTTATCATTTCCTCAACTTCTTTATCTTTTTTCTTTGGCAATAGATGTGTTATTAAGCTTTTTGCTGCTCTACCCCAAAATTTAGGGGAAGCCATGCTTACTTTTGTTTGCTCTTCGTCAAAGTCTAACAAGTGGCCAACAATTTTCCAGGCAGAATATACTAAAAACTTAACATCATCATAATTTCGCACAGACATTACTTTTCTTAAAATGTATTGAGGGGTAAAAAATGATGAATAAAGCTCTTGAGTGAGTTCCATAAGTTCTGCCTGACTAAAAGGAATTTTCATAACTGGAGCTCTCATATCAAAAGCCTCGTAATCATCTTTATCTACAAGTAACCAATCATTTTCTACACATTCCTTATATAAAGGTGTTCCAGGATAAGGAATTACAATGGTAGCCTGCATTGTGTCTACATAACCTTTTTTAAAACAGCGTTTTGCAACCGCAATTGTGTTTTGAGCCATTTCTTTAGTTTCCCAAGGATAACCAAGCATTATTGTTAAGTGAGGTTCTAATCCAGCTTTTTTTGCCATGCGAACACCCTCTTCTATTTGGTGTACTTTTAACCCTTTGTCCAAACGGTCCAAAGTTTCTTTGTTGCCTGATTCCATTCCGTATAAAATAAATCTAAAATTAGCCTCGCCCATTAAATCGTAATATTCCTGAGTTAAGGCGTTTAAACGCATGTTACAACCTAAAACTACTTTTTTGTTATAGCCAGAATCAATCATTAATTGGCAAAATTTCTTTAAAGGGGGACCTACAAATAAAGTTCCTGCATCATCAAATATTTCTCTTACACCGTAATTATCTACAACATGTTTTATTTCTGCGAATAATCTTTCGGGAGAAAATCTGCGGTAAGTACCTATTGGATTTATAGTATGATCCCAAACACAAAAGGTACACCTGTTCCACCAACAATCTTTTCCACTGTACATGTAAGTTGCGGGAGTATATTTATAGTTACCATTTGCATATGCGTATAGTTTCCATTTAGTTAAGTCACGATCAACAAAAGGGAGTTCATCTAAGTTATGAGTTTGCTTTAAGGGACCACTCACCCAGTATGCCTCTTTTTCATTTGTAATATCAGAGTCCTCATATTTTATAAAATCCGAAAGCTTCACTCTCGTATCGTTGGCACGCCCCCAAATGCCACCAACTAATTCTTTTCCTTTAGTAATAGAATCAGCTAAATCTGTTAGCATAAAGTCGTAATCACCGCCGGTAATAATATAATCGACTTTACTATTATCCATAGTTTCTTTGGGTCTGAAGGTTACTTGATCTCCCACCCAAACCAAAATCATATTTGGAAATTTAGCTTTCAAGTCATCTATGATTTTCCAGTGCTGCTTAACAACTGGAGACTTTGTTTCTACCATTAGCATATCGGGTTTCTCTTGTTTTAGCTGCTCAATCCATTCATCATAAGACCGTTCTTCTGCGATTCCGTCTAACCATACAACATCATAACCCTGCTCCTGTGCACGCGATGCTGCATAAGCTGGAACCATAGGGTAAATGTAAGTTTTAGCATTAAAAAACTGAAATTGTCTGTTTTGAGAAAGTAGCGGAACTCCTTTGTCTGTTTGTATGGGCGGATACCCTACGGCTATCTTAAAATTCTTTGTTGTTTTAGACTTCTTTTTAGTGGTGTTTTTTGCCATAAGACACTAATTGATCCTTAAACTTGGAACTTCATATAGACTAGCGCAAATATAAGTCGTAGTCAATTTGCGTTTAGTATAACTTAAACCGTGGCGTATAAACATCTATGTCACCGTAATATTCTGCATCAATTTTTGTGTAAGTATCTTGCTCCAGTGTAGACAACCATAGAGCATCTGCAATGTTATCAACAATTAAAATAGGGGTTGTTTCGTCAACTGTGTACACTTCTTCTGTATTTGGGTTAAAAGCTAAATAAATATCTTCCCATCTATTTATTAGGTAAAAATCGTTATTAAAGGTATAAAGTATTGAAGAATCAAAATATAGCGTATTAATGGTAGCCTCTAAAGGCGTTAATTTTTCAGTACCAACGTTTAGCGTATTTAATCTTAGCGTTTTTTGAGTTTCAGGGTCGATGTCTGTTAAATAAGTTCGATTATCGTAACCAAGCAGGTTAAAATCATCAATAAAACCAATTAACCATATACCACCACCTATATAACCATTCGAAACCGTAGTTACCTTTTCCCCTGTTTTGTAGTCTATTACCCATTGTTCACTTCCTTCATAGCAGCCATTACGAATTAAAATATTTTCTAAGTTTGGGCTAATATCATCTATATAGTAATAACCACAAAACTTATTTGGTTCAACATAATGCCATTCTTGTATATTTGATTCTGAAACTGGGGTAACCCAAATAGCATTACCAGTAAAAAATAATTGATTACCGTCAGGAGAAAACTTTATACTTCTGATATTTCTGTGTTTAGTTACATCCTGTGCACGCCAAACTTCACTTTCTTGTTGTGTTTCAAGGTTGTAAATAGATACACCATTTAAATAGTAGTCTGAATTATCAGGGGCTATATCTGTATTAAACGTGTATGCAATTAGATTTTCGTTAGGGGAAACATCAAAATCTATAATATCTCTAGTAGCATCTAAAACCAAAGTTTTACGGTAAGGCTCAACTAAAGATAGTTTCCATAAATCACCGTTACTTACGTAGTATATAAACTTTTTACCATCAACAGGAACTAAATAACTAATATATAAAGGTTCTGTAGCGTTCGCTTTTTCTTCAGCAGAAATTTCGTTTTGCTCAGGTATTGACTCGGGAACTATGTTTGTTGTTGATTCTGCAGTTTGAGTTTCTTGAGAAATTGCAGATTCATGATTTTGAGTATTTTTGCTATTTCTTGTAGAAGCGTAATTTAGTGCCAAAGCCAAAATAACTAAAAGGAAAAACAGGCCAATTAAGCGCAAACCTTGTTTGCGTATTTTTTTTGTGAAGGCAGAGTTTAAAACTGGATCAGAATCTTGATTAGTAGGAATTGGTTGTTCCATGGGGGCATTATAGATTATTTAGGGGTTTTGAGGAAGGTTGTATAGGTGTAGAAGGTAGTTCCTGCAATGTTAGCGTAGACATAATGCCTTCAACCTCTTTGGGTGAAATTCCACTAGGGGAATACACTATATCTGCTACTACTAAAGCTTCCTCAAATGAGTTTACTATATATCTAACGTAGATTAGGTCATCTGGATAGTTTTCCCCAAATACACTTTTTTCAATTACTTCCGAATTTTCCAGTTTAGGGTAAATTCTCATAGCAGTATTCCCTAAATATGTAGTTGGTGCATATGTGTAATTTTCACTTAAAAAATTTGGTTGCTGTGTTAATGGGATATCGCTAATCTTTATCAAGTCTTGATAATTTCCGGAATTAAACTCAACTACATAAGAAATTGCGATTGCTAAGTTAGGTGTATATAATTCCAAACCTCTATAACTACTTGGAAAATCAGAGTATCTTTGGATTTGTATAATTTCTTCTGGAATTAACATTGAGTAAATATAGTAAATGTTTTGCTCCTGTCCGAGTATCTACTAAAGTATTTTTCACAAAGCCCATCTTTTATGTTTTTATTAAGATAAGGAAATGTGCTATCTTCAGTGAAGCATTTTATTCCTTTGTAGGTTACTGTTTCGTCTTTATTTTCTTTAGGCGTCTCATTTACCTGTGCAGGTACATCGTTTCCATAAGGGTTGTTTTTCCATGCTAATGCTATGCCACCAAGTGTTATAGCTGACAGAAGTACAATTATTAAGCTTTTACTTGCCTTAGTTATATACATATACTGTGATAATCCGAAATATATAAACGTATTTGTTGTAGAGGAATTTCATTTCCTATTATATTAACGAAGCATGCATATTGAGGTAGTTCAAGTTTGGCTTCTACTCATTAAACAATTTATATGTTTCTGCAAGATTTTGTGTATCAATAGTATCTACTACTTCTAGCACTGTTTCGTAAGAGGTTTTATTTTTATTAAAGATCACATCGTATATTTCCCAATAATCATTTGTTGTTCCATTGTTTTCATAAGGTTTGTATTTTATAAATTTTAAGTATCTGTAATCTTTTTCTGGTGAAATTACTTTGGTTTGATCAAAGTGGTCTATATTTTTACCGTAATTTTCTGGAAAGTATTCGATAATATTGCTATATCCTTCTGCAGATTTTATTGCAAATGAAGTTGAATCTCTATCATAGTCTATTCCTTTACCATAATCTACCGGGTGATTTCCCTCATACTCTGACCACAGGTCGTTGATATTGCCTCCTTCTAAACCTGGACCGACTCTAATGAAATAATCCTTATTCCCAACTATAAATTCTGACACACGGCCTCCCTGTCCTTTTTCAAAGGTAGCTGTACTTCCAAGCCACTCTATAGGCATAACTATACTGAAGGCTAATTCATTATCTACACCTTTTTGGAAATATGCCAAACAACCATCATAGGAGGTATTATATAAGTCGGTATTTATAGTACAGTCGTATTCAGTAATGAATTTTGGTGAGTTATCCACACCTTCGAACCGTACTATGTTCTCCTTTATATCAGTACTATGTTCTCCAAACTGGGGTTTCGCATTTTGCTCAACCGCCCCATACGATATAGCGCCCAAAAATATGAGTAGTACAATAAGTATAGGTGTTTTTTTCTGAAGTATTACTTCCATTGCTATCATGGTAGCAAAAAAAAGGGATCAAGTATATCTATGTAAACTTAACCCCTTTATATTTAGTTGTTTCTGTTTACGCAAGGTTTTAGAGACGAACTATAATCATATTTATAGGCGTCCCCTTCTTTATAAACCTCTGTGCACCCCCATAAATAAAGGCTAGCTGGGTTGTTATACATCAAACCTAGTGTATCAGCACCGTTACCAGACCATCCAAATGGGTCAAACTTAGTCGTATGTGTGAATGTTGGGTTCTCTGCACAATCCCATCTCACATCAAAGTGTAGGTGAATGAATTTGTTTAGGTTTGCATCACCAGAGCGTCCCATTTCTCCAAGAATTGTTCTATCTCCGTTAGCATCATGGTGTTCAATGTGATCTCCGACTTTTAGTGCTGGATTTAGACCCTGCAGATGGTGATATGCCGTGGCAACGCATGGATTATCGTCATGGCGAATTATAACCCCCATGCCGTAAAGTATTGGTACCTCTCTTAAGCCAAGTTTCGTTTCAATCGTTTCATAAGTACATCTCTCTTGCATAAGATCTGTATCTAAGTAGTGTTCTCTAGGGTTACCTGTACCAAATCTATAGTTACTCCCATCAGCTAAGTCGCATATGACCCATACGGTGCCTGAGGCAGCAGCATAGATTGGATCCCATGTATTCACATTTGCAAGAGTCGTATCTGTACCAAAATCCATACCAAGTGGGTGATTTTGCTGTGGCGATGTAGCAAACGAATAAGCCTGATAGTCTATACCGTCATGTCTTGGACCATAAACGCCAGGATATCCTAGTTTTGTATCTGTTCCTGATATCCCCCTAAATGTCGTAAAAATACCCGCATCTGGTGAATGTGTAATCCAAGAGTTAATCTCTCCACCATGGCAAGTGAACACGCCAGCATCGGTACAGTTGCCAGTTAAATAGTAGGAACTTTCTAGTTGGGTATCTTCACCCCACCACTTAACATTGTACGCAACAGGTATATCCAAAAACGGTGCAACCTTATACACATCAAACGCATAAGCGTCACTACTGAGGTTCCAGACAAAATCACCTGAAGTTACTTTACCTACATGCCACCTACCTAAAGCACTATCTTTGGGATAAAAGTAGTTGCTAGTAATCTTGACTGCTTCAAACTTACCAATATTCGCACTGCCTACTACTTGAGTACCCGCACAAACTGCATATTGGCATGTATCTGATGTAACTTCATTTCCATTTGAATCTACCATTGTAATTTGTGGGCTTATTAAGCCTTCATAAACGTCTGTACCCAAATTAGCAATCACCACCTCAAACACAGACTTTCCACCCGGCACAGTTTGTTTCATCACGTCCTCAATTAAAACCACTTCATAATGATCTCCACAGACCGGCAAAAGGTGTTTACCATACAAAAACAACCAGTTAGGATTCGTTTGCGCTTCAACAGGCAATGCAGTTTCGGGAACACAACTTTTAACCAACAAATTCACAATGTCGGTTTCAAACGCAAGCCCACACAACGGTAAGTATTCACTGCTGTTAACTAAAAATTCATCCATATTTTGGTTGACAACATTTGCAGGTAAATTTGCAGTCGAAGTACACTCAATACCTAGCTCGTTATCTTGCGGAACTCTAACCAAAGTCACTTCACCTTCTAATTTTCCCGGAACATCTTCAATGCTGAAACCGGAATCGCTTGCTAAACGGTCTTTAATGTAGTTGATGTAGTTTATGTTGTATAACAAATACCTGCCATCTGCCATTAAACGCCCATATTCGTAAGGCAGAACAGCAAAGCTTTGATTTGAGTTCCAACAAGGTTGTGCTAAGTCACCCCCACTTAGCAACAATGTATAGTAAGGATATCTAACACCTTTAAAACGAACCTCACTTACTAAATACTCCATACCGGGCGATAAATAGCTCAACACAGTTAACTCTGCATTTGCATCAGGGATTTCACTTGTACACGCAGAAGATTCAAAACTGTTTTCAGGAAAAACACTTGTCGTTTGAATTGTAATACCTGCAAAAGGCGGAAGCTGATTTAATTCTGCAATAGCAACATAAGGAGGTGCAAAAATTGAAAGCTTTTCCACAGATAAATCTATAGGAGGAAACCCTGGATTTTCTGACCCAATCCAACCTTGACCTACATTTTCAACTTGCGCATCAGCGTTAGCATCTGCACTGTCAGAAGAAGTTTCTTCTGAAGGATCATTCTGTGGAGCATCCTCAGCACCATTACTACCTTCAACTACATTTGTTGCAGCAAAAGGTTGTGTCTCGTTTGTTTCGTCACCACTGCATCCGAAGAGTAACAGCAGCAACAAAACAAGAGACAAAAAAGTAACAAATCGTCGAATATTCATTTAACTCTCCTTTATTTTATTTTTGTATCAACGACTATTGTAATAAGGGCATAATACATTAAGGGTCTTTAGTGTCAAATTGGGGTATTCTATTTTAATTGGAGGAAAAAAATTCTTTAGCAATCTTCAATTTATCCGGCTGCAACATTAGGTCATCTAAATAAAAAATACACACACCGGAAGAAGGTTTTTGTACTGCACCTTCTAGCGATTCTTTAAACTCGTTAGCATCAAAATTACTTTCAATATTTTCTGTTTGAACTAAAGGCAAAAAGGGAGCACCAACCTGCCAAAAATAATCAACCATATGTGAAACCCAACTTACAGGCTTACCCAACATTTTATGGTATAGCATAGGACTAAACATATCAGTCAAACCAGAAAGAAGTTCAAAATCTTGAGCCATTATTCTTTTAATACCAGCACCATAATCTTTGTCTTCCCAAGGAATCGCAAAATAACCAAGCTCAACTTGTTTTCCAGACTCAGAAATCACTTTTTTTACTGCTTTAACAAATGAAACAATTTGCTCGGTTTTAAACTTTAACCATTCGTGGTAGTAACTGCCGTCAATATGTAAATGTTTCTCTTCTAAGTCAGCACCTTCAATAGGTTCTCCTATAAAGTCTTCAAACATACTTAAGCATCTGTCGCAATAGCAAGTATCAAGCACAACTGGGCTTTCAGTTTCCCAATGCGTAGTATAACGTAACGCATCCAGCCAAATACCGTCTACATCTTTTTTTAATAAGTCTTTAACATCATTTAGTGCTCTTTCTATTACAGGTTTGTACGTTGGGCAAACTCCAACAAAGTCGGAGTTAGGTTTTTTTAAACCCGCTACTTCTACTGCTTCGCCATCAAATAAATTTTCTTCTTCATTTTTTGGTGCAAAAACGGTAACACTTCCGTAAATTTTTACATTTGGAATTTTTTGCTTAATTTCACTAATTACTTCACTTGTTAATGTAAAGTCTTGTGCAAATATGGAATCTAAATTTAATTCTGAAGCTGCATTAATTAATTCTTCTGTAGAAGGATATTTGTCAAAACTTTCACATGCTTTTCTACTGTTTTTAAAAAACAAAAAGGCGGATTTATGCATAAATTATACTTCGGGATAAATTTGATTACCTTCTAGATCTTCAATTATTATTGCAGTAGTAGGGCAGGAAGCTGCAGCTGCGACAATTGCTTGCGCATCGTCCCAAGTGCCCTCTTTTACATAAGCTATACCATCTTCATCTAAATCAAATGTTTCGGGAGCATTAATAATACAGGTTGCAGCGCTAATGCAAAGCGCATTAATTACTTTGATTTTTACTTTTGAATCAGGATTGGAAGCAAATTCCATTTGCCCATTTTTCATTTATCCTCCTAAATAATTTCCAGTGCTTGAATCGAAGCTTCTCAATTGTAACGTAGGCCTTTTTACTAGTCCAACAATAAAGTTTAAACCGTAAATAAAATGAGTGGCCATAATGCCTAATGCCACGTAAAAACCTGCTAATAAGTTTTTGTCATGCAAAATTACCCGAGTAGATTCGTAAACAATTAAGCCTAAATAACACAAAATTACAAAGGTATAAAACAAAAATAAAGGTGGGTAAATTAAAGATATTATCGGACCAAAAATTACACCTAATAAAAATAAAGAGGGTACAAAGTATGAAAGCACACGTGAGTTTTCGGGAAACACTTTAGCAAACTGTCCTCTATGTCTACCATAACGAGAAACCTGCTTTAAATGTGGTACGAATAGCTTTCTTCTATGATGGTAAACAATAGGGTTTGGATCATATACAAAATCGCGCTGTTTTTCTTTAATTAAATCTAAACACAGCTTGGTGTCTTCTCCTGGCCAAAAATCTTTTGTAAAACCACCAACGCCAAAAAAATCGTGTTTTCTAACAAAAAAGTTAACAGTTGGATAATCGTTTACAAGTCTACGTGACTGAGGAACATGGCGGTGAATTGTATCTCCACTAGTTAAAAACGACTCCAACACCCTACCCGAGCATTTTTCTAAAAATTCAGCATTTTTTGGTGTAATGGCAGGAGCACCTAAGGCATATATTTCGGGATCTCTAAATACTTTTGCAGCTTCACTAAGCCAATTAGTATTAGGATAAGCATCATCGTCTAAAAAGGCTAATATTTCTCCTGTGGCATTTCTTGCACCTAAATTTCGTTTTTCACCTGGGCTTAAAGGACCTACCGCAATGTACCTAAATCTTGAATCTTTAACTTTATATGTTGGCTGATCATCTAAAATTATAAGAACTTCAAAATTATCATAATCAAGCTTTTTTAAGTGCTTAATATTTTCTTTTAAGTAATCGTTAACCGAACGAACCGGAATTATAATACTAAACTTTGGAAATGCTGTTTCCTTGGGTATTTCTTGTCCTAAGTCAGAGAGCATCCCAATAAACTCTCCTTCAGAAAACATTTCTCCTGTGTTTACTCGCATCCTTAACTCTTCGTCATACGTCCATTTTCTATGACTTTTGTCCGAATAATATTCTAAAATGTGCATTCTGTAAAACACGGCTAAAGTATCCCTAACCATCATGCGCACAAATTTATCTAAAAATAACGGTTTTTTTGCAGAAAATTTTGAATCTTGAGTAAACTTTAAATCAATTTCAACTGGCGCATCGTATATTCGGGTGTACCCTAAGTAATTAGCTACTGCCAGTATTTCTATATCTATTGCAAATTCTTTTACCAATAAGCGTGGTAAAACATCTTGCAATACATCTTTTCTAAAAACTTTTAATCCGGTTTGAGTGTCAGACACATGCAAACCAAATAACAACTTAACAAACCAGTAATATCCCCAACTGTATATTTTTCGCATTAGTTGCATGTTAGTTCGTGATGCAGGATGCCTTTTACTACCAACAATAATATGGGCATCGTACCAAATCATGTGTTCAAGCATTAACGATATCCCATTTGGATTTATCTCCATACCTGAGTCTATAAAAGCCACATAATCACCACGTGCCCGCGCCATACCATAGCGAAGGGCATAACCTTTTCCCCTGTTTCTCTTATAACCTATGAAGTTTACTTTTGACGAAATATTTGAATTTTCTTTTAAGTAAGTTGAGAATACTTCATGCGTGTTATCTAAGTAGCCATCTTCTACAACTATAAGTTCAAAATCATAGCGAGTTTCTGACATTGCATTGAAGATATTTGTAATATCTTCTATGATGGATTCTTCCTTTTTATAGGCTGGAACAATGACGGAAACTAACATTAGGACAAATATACCACATGATTAATCTAAAAAAACACTTTTTAGTCTACAACAATAGTGTGTGAAGGTTTTTCTTCTTTAAGCACAAAATAAAAGTACAACAAAACTAATAGTAAAAGAAGTGCTGACACAAAAATATTGATATTTATTATTTCTTCTAATGTTGAATGCTTTAAATTAATAAATGCATATTGAAAAATCACTATAGGAACCTGAAGTAAAAACACGCGTGTTTTGTTTATAGCTAAAAAAAACAGAATCATAAAGTTTATCAAAACATAAATTCCTACAAATAAAGTGTACTTTGGAATTAACGAGACCGATTCCAAAAATTTATGCCCAAACATGATTTTGGTTATTAACTCAGGAAAAAGGGTAAAAAAAGCCAAACCGCCTAATATTAGAACAAGTTGTATCAAAAAAAATTCTTTAAATTTAGCTAAATAAGGAACTCCTTTAGTGTAAAGTTCGGAAATTTGAGGAAACATAACAATACCTATAGTCCCAGCACCAAAAAGCAAAATTTTACCCATTGTAACAACACCAGAATACAAACCTGCAGTTTCTGAATCGAAAAAATGCTTTACTAAAATTACATCAATGTTATTTAGTATCATCATACCAACATTCACAAATAACACAGGGGTACTAAAAACCAAAACTTTTTTGTAAAAGGGCTTAAGGTTATTGTTATTGTATTTTATAAAGTTTTTACTTAACAAAAATAGTGAAACGAAAAAGGATAAAACTACAGCAATGCTCATTCCATAAAAAACACCGGCCACAGAAAGACCAAAAATTACAAAAAGTGTTGAAATTACTAAACGCAGCGAGCTACTTAAAACACTAAAAAAAGCAAACGCTTTAAAACGTAATAAACCTTGCAGATACGAAGAAGGCACTGCATTTAAAAAAGTAAGACCAATGTACATACCAAACACAGGAAAAATATAGTGATCTTCTATATTTAAGTAAGAACCTAAAAAGTCACGTGCAAAGTAAAGCACCGTGACAAATACAAAAACTACAAGAATTGATATTTTTACAAACTGCCAAAAAAGGTTTGTTAGCTTTTCGTAATCTTCATTTGCTTTTAACTCAGAAGTTAGTTTTATTAATGAAGTAGTTAAAGCTGTTGTAGCTATACCTAAAATTGAAAAAAGTGATAAAAGTGCGGTAAAAACGCCATAATCAGTCAGGCTTAAATATCTACCTAAAAAAAGCTGGAGTAAATAGCTTAAAATGTTGGTAACAAACAACCCAATAGTAACTATTATTGTTCCAGAAAAAAGTATGTTTTTTGCTTTAGCAACTATTTCGTTAGGCACTAATTAGTATCTCCTGTATACATTGTATATATCTACACCGTGAACTTTTACGGTGCCAATTTTTTCAAGATCAAATCTTGTTTCGTTTGCTGAGTAGTCATCCCACACAGGATAAATAAAAAAGTTTGTTTCCATTGCCTCTGCAGTTAAACTTTCAATTACTGCCCAACCACCTATTAGCTTAATGAATGGTTCAAGCTGTGTATAGTACTTCTCAGGAAAAGCAACAGTAAGCTTGTTATCTAAACTATCTGAGTTATGAAAAGATTCTCCTTTGCTAAATAATTCAAGATTTTCAGATACCACAAGCTCATTTAAATATTGCATTAACTCCTGTTGCCCAAATGTCCATTTTGGTTCAAGCATGAATATCCCTTTAGATAAACCACCTGCCAAAGGGTTGTAGTAAGCAAAATAGTTAGGATGTAAATAAACTAAATGAATAAGTGCGGGTATAAATAATAGAAGTCTTAAATTCTTAGCATCTTTTAACTTTTCCCATAAATATTTATAAAAAAAAGTAGACAATAGTAACAGAGAAACTATAGATGGAAGTAAATACCTATCTAATTTCTTCGACGGGATTGAAAGCTCAATAGTATAAAAAACTGCGAATAAAAATACAAATAGCGCAAATTCTTTTTCTTTTTTGTTAAGATTTTTTGCAATAAATAGAAAGCCAACTAAACCTATTAGCAGATAAAGTGAACTTCGTAGCCATAAAACTACAGGATAAAAAATCACACCCGGGTCGCTTTCTATCCAATTTCCTAAAAATAACTGACCATGACCGCCTTCGATTCCTATTGTATCTACACCACGCGTTAACGCACTAAAAACTTCAGTAGGTGCAACCCAAACACCAGGCCATAATAGTACAAATCCAAAAAAAGCTATTGCTAGCCAGAGCAATCCATGTTTGAAGCTAAATTTTAAAGAATTTATTGACTGATGTGTTTTTAAGTAACTACTTAAAAACGAAATCAAAAAGACAAATGGTAACATAAACAGTGCGGTAGTTTTAGTTAAAACAGCTAATGACCCAAATACCCCTGAAAACAGTAAGCGCTTGCGCTGTGTTTTGTCTTGTAAAAAGTAATAATACCAACTAAATGATGCAAGCATGTAAGTAGTCATCATACCTTCAAGGTGTATCACACGTGTTAATGCTACATAAAAAGGCTCAACTGCTATCAAGAAAGTTGCTAATATTGCATATTTTCTACCAATAGTTTTTTCCAAAGCATAAAAAATGAATGTTAAAGTTACTGCTATTACAAAAACAACAGCAAACTTTTGAACAGCGTGTAGTTCGAAAACAACGTTTATGTCATTGTCAGGCGGAGGGAAACCATTAAATAAGTCATACTTAAGATTAAAAAACTTTACAGCTAAAGCCCCAGGCCACATTAGTGATACCCCAGGATGATATTTTTGTATTGTTTTTGCGAAATCTAGATAAAATATGCCACTACCGAAATCAAATATTCTAGCCTTCCACTTGAAAACATCGGTGTTGAACATATCATAACCAAGAGTAGGTGCTCTTAAGAGAATAAATAAAAATGGAACACACAATAGGTATTTGTACTTTTTATAGTAACTGGCTATTTTTTTCATTTTATGGTGCCTCTATATATTAGTATGTTTGGTCCGTTTCTATAATAAGGCTTTATTTCTTCTTTTAAGGACGCGGTTTTATTCACAAAATCATAGTCACTGTTTCCATGTAGAAAATTACTGTACTCATGATCGGAAAATGTGAATATCATTACATCATGTTGGGTCGGAGTATTTACTTCTTTAATACTGTTGGATTTATTACTAAAAGGTTCTAGTACAGTTTTTGTTTCTTTGTTGGAATAATAAATTAAATCTTCATTCGTTAAATTATTCTCCAACCACTTGTAAAGCAAAACTCGAGTGTCTGCGCGTAAAGCACGCACAGTAATTAAGCTAGTCATATAAAGTGGGAGCACAAAAAAAGCTATTAAAAGTACACTTTTGTATTTGGAAAAAATTTTTAAAAATTCAAGTAAAAATGCGCCTGCTAATAAAACGACAAACGGATACACCATCATAAAGTAGTGAGAACGAGGTTTAGCAAACCCGGAAATGTAATAAAACATAAACAATGATGGTATAAGTAAAAACCAAACTTCAATTGATTTCTCTTTTAAAATATTTAAATTAGTAAATCTTCCGCTTTTATAAAAAACAGCGGCGAGTATAAAAACTAGCGCACACATAAAATAAGCAACTAATATAGTAAACCCAAAATCATCGGATAACTTAAATGTTATAACATTTAAAAACTGATGAAATTGATCCGCTCCCGAAACACTACCAACATTAGTAAATTGCCAAAGTGCCCCCTTTGGGCTATCTGTTCGAGAAAACGTTTTAAAATCAAGAAGCGCATAGGGTGTGCCTAATATAAATCCAAAAGCTGCAAAAATACCTGAAAAAACAAGAGATAGTGCACCACGAACACTTGCAACTTTTTCGTCTTTTGAGTACATGGTTCTAAGTATATGAGCTGTTGGGACTGCCAAAGCAACTAACCCACCGTTATACTTGGTAGAAGCTGCTAATCCAATAAAGAATCCAGAAAATATATAGTATCTATAGTTAGGGTTGGTGAGTATTTTGGCAGAAAAAAATACGCCAATAGATAACCAAAAAGTCATAGGAACATCTATTAAAGCAAGTCGAGAGGCATGCACATGAAACGGCAGTATAGTCAAAAGCGCGGCAGCTATCAATCCAACGTTTTTGTTGAATAAAGACCTGCCTGTAAGATACACAGGAATTAAGGTTAGAGCGCCAAGTAACGAGTTAAAAGCACGTGAAACTAGATAAAAAATTATTGGTTCTTTCCATAAAATAGAAAAAACACCTGTGCTAGTTGTAAATATACGACGAAATTTCGTGAAATTCCAAAATAAATGATAGTTTAAATAAAAGTGAAAATGCGGCCAATCAAAGTGCTTTGGATTAGGTTCAAACATTAAACCTAATGCAGAACGAATTACAGAAGGTTCATCAGGATGAAATACAAACGGATATCCATGGCCAATACCAATTACACGTATTAAAAAAGCACCAAAAAGTAGTAACCAAAAGTACCTGGCTTCTTTAGTTTTTATAAAATCTCGAGGTTTCTTTAACATAAATTTTCCAAAACTCTAAACCATTAATAAATAAAGACCGGTCATAAATAAAATTATTGTCACTTTCAATTACTTTTTCAGGCATTTCCTCGTTTATAGCTAGTACTAAAATATCATAATCACTGGTTCCTGATACCCTAATGTCATAAATTGAAGAATTTTTATAAATTGCACGCATGGGTTTTGTGTCAATAAACCCAATGTTAGGATACTCTTCGTTATATGTGTTAAAAATATATTCCTTTAAATCAGGAATACCTACTCCAAAAGGCTTTTGTGCAACTATACTGTTTGCGTTTTGGGCGGATCCAAATAAAGGGCTAGTATAAGTAAAATACCAGGGGTATAACCTAAACAACGGGCAAAGTATAAAAACCAATAATAAAAGGACAATTAGTAACTTAGCTACTACATGCCTATAAATGGAAGAAAAAAGAAAATAGCCTAATACAGAACACAAAACCAAATAAGGAAATACCGGAAGCATATAACGATCTAGTTTTTTTGTTGGAAAAGTCATAACACTAAAATAACCTAAATAAAATATTCCCAAGTAAAAAAGATACCCATAAGTACTATTTAAGTATTGAGTTAATGGCCTGTGTATTTTTTTTACATTTTTTAGAGCCGTAAATATAAATGTTAGAACTCCAAATAAAACAAAAGGAGAAGTCTTCATTAACAGTATAAGCGGATAAAAGAATATACCCGGATCCTCCGAAGATTCACCCATAACTATTTGTGTATGTCCGTTTCTAACGCCAATGCGTTCCCCTTCTGAAAAAATATCTATCAAAACTTTTGCAGGAGAAACCCACAATGCTGGAAAGAATAAAAATGCTGTTGCCATATAAGTGCCTAAAAACAGCACAAGGGATTTTAATAAATATCCTTTACCTTGCTTTATATAAGTTAAATAACCGAAAACAATTAATACAAAAGGCAAAGCTCCTATAGCTATGCTTTTTGACAAAAAAGCTGCCGAAAGAAATGCTCCTGATAAAAACGTAAATAAAAGTTTCTTTTCAAGCATCGCCAAGTAGCTAAAACTTAGTCCTATAAACACAAAAAGTGTGAGAAAAATATCTAAATGTATCAATCTTGCATTTCCAAGAAAAAACGGTTCTATAGATAGAAGCGTAACTATTAGGATTGCCTTTTCAAAAGTGTATTTAGAGTTTGTTTTTGAAAATAATGCTTTTAAAACAAAAAACAAAGTTAAGGTTAAAGCAAACTGAACAACAACGTTAGCGTATTTAGCAACAGTATGCAACAAAAGGTAGTTATCTTTATCATATGTAGAAAACCCATTCAGTTGCTTCACTGCTTCTACTACTGACCCTGTTAACCACATTTGTGTAACACCCGGATGATAATGCTGGTAAGTGTTTTCAAAGTTTCTTCCTTTTAAAGCTACAACAAATTGCTCTGAGCGATTGTGCCAGTTAACGGCATCGGGATTTATAACATCACGACCAAGGTAAGGAATATGAGAGCCAAAAAAAGATAAAACAAATACACAAAACAAAATGGCTTTAATTTTCTTTGTTGAAAGCATAGATCACACCGCCTATCAAACTTACTAGTAACCTAAAGATATGATATAAGATTGAAGCACTAAGCGCTAATTCTTTATTAACTCCAATTAATGTAAAAAGCTGTATATATAAAGTATCTTGTACACCTAAGCCATTTAATGAAGGTATAAAAAAGCTTGCTAAAGTTATTACCGGAAACACAAATAACGAATACATTAAAGGTAAATCAACCCCTAAAGCTTTAAAAATAAAATATTGAGTAAAAACAGCTAAAAACTGTACTATAAAAGAAGTTAAAAATGCCCATCCTAGTACAGCATACCTACCTCGATACTCCATTAACGCATCATAAATTTTTTTAATTTTATTTACTCTTAATGAAATTATTTTTAAACCAATGAATCCTGCAAAGGCAGCTACCCAAAACCCCGCAAACAATAGCACTTTTACAATAGTTAATAAAAGTTCATTAGATGTTATATCTGTTGGAAATAGTGAAATAAAAGTTCCTAGTGCAGTAAATAAGCCTACGTAAGAAATAAGTACTAATGCAATAACTCCGGTAAAACGTTCCATAAAAGTAGAACTAAATGCGTGAGCAGTACTTCCAAGCTTTTTCCCCAATTTGTATATTTTATATACATCTCCCCCAACGCTTGTGGGCATGAAATTATTAAAAAACGCACCTTCAAAATATAATTTTGCTAAATACTTTACAGATACTTTATGGCTATCTTTATGAATTAATAGCTTTTTCCACCTTACGGAGCTTACTAAATAATTTGTTACTAAAAATCCTATTAGTAATGGAATATATGCAATATTCATTTTGGAAATATTTGTTATTAAAGAATTTTTATCTATGTTAAATAAAACTATTCCAAACAAAATTACACTTATTGATATTTTTATAATTGTTTTTTTCATATAAATATTGCAGGCACAGTAAATTATACCTAATTTACAAGAAAAACCGTAATTACCTAAATTTATTAAGTAATAACAGTAGCTTTTTAATATCAGAATACGAAACAAACTTAGAATAAATCACAAAGCACACATACAAAGCACAAAACACAAAAAACACTAAAAGCTTGGTAAAAAATACCGTACTAATAGTGTAAAAACTAAAGAAAGCACCAAACAATAGTAATAGTGCATGCCAGAATCCAAAATATGAAAAAGACAGTTTATTCTGAGAACCAACTAATATTACAAAAAAACCTGCGAGCGCTCCGGCTAGCATTCCATAAGCCATAGCGTTTAAGGGGCCTATTGTGTGTAAAAAATAATAATAAAACCCATAAGTAACGCCTAATAATGCTACAAACCCTGCTATTAACTCAAATACAAGCCTTGCCGGAACTAAAATACTTGATTTTAAAATATTAACGAAGGAATAAAAAATGAAAGTGAAAACTAAAGGTGCTACCAAGGGTAAAGCCTCGTCGTAGTTAACTTCTTGAAAAACAATATGAAACACTTCTTGTGACCAAAATACAGCACCTACCGCAGTAAATATTGTCAAAACAAATAGTTTATTAAAGTTAGACACAAATTCAGACTTAAACTCTTGCAAATTACTAGCGTACTTTTCCGAAAAAACCGGCAAATTTACATCTGTAACTGAATCCGAAATATTCATTAATTTCTTTCCGTAAAGCAAAGCTACAGAAAACACTGCAACTAATTCGGCTGAGACCACAAAAGGCAAAACTCTAGGACCCGTTTTTTCCCAAACAGTTAATATAACCTTAACAGCATAAATTGCCAGAGTAATAGAAAATAACTGCTTTAGTAAGCGCTTAAAGTCTTCGCGCGAGGGTAATTCAATACTTGCCCTTAATGGCTTTAAAGCAATTACAGAAAGCGAAAGTGTAGCTATAATATTAAATGCTGTAAACGCATAAAAGTAACCGTTTAGTCCATATATATAAACAAGTGGAATATAAAGCCCAATACTAACGAATGAGATTAAAGCTTGGTACAAAAACAAATGTTTAAAGCGTTTTGTTCCAGATATTATTGAATTTAGCATACTTTGCATTCCTTGAAATAAAAGCGCAAATGCAAACAATCTAAGTGGCAATAAAAGTTGAGGCTCGTTGTAACTTTCAAACGCCCAATAAGGCGCTCTAAGATAAATGAAAATAGCTATGGGTATTGTAACAAAATATCTTATAACCGTGGCGGTAGTGAATATTTTAAAAACTTCAGTATCATCTTTTGCGCTTGCTATTTCACGAGTGCTTCCTGAAGCCAACCCTAAATGTTGATAAATTCCATAAGTACCCCCAATTGCAAGGGCTATTTGGACTACACCATAATCAGCTTTAGATATTATGTTGATAATGAAAAAGGTTTGGACAATACCAATGACCATTGCGGCCATACGAGACAAAAAACTAATAATTTGCCATTTATATAATTCACTCATACTCTGGCCATTATAATCCCAAACACTACCGAAGTTCAGTATTTCCTAAGTAAACACTGCGTGTTCTAATACGGTTACTCATTCCTACAAAAACTTTATAAGTACCTGGCTTTAAGTATTTAGGTAAAACTAAATCTACATCTTCAACATAGTAACGCTCTTCTTCCCAATCTGCAGGTTGCTCTAAGCTATACGAAGGAATATTAGCAAATTGATATAAATCTCCTGTATCTTCATTAACAAAAGTGGTAAAAAACACATAACCATCTAGTGAGTCTGACCCTCTTTTAATATACACAAACTGTGCATGAGTTGGTTCTTCACGAATAATTTCCTCAGGAATCGAATAATCTACAACAGCCAAGGTATTTAACATTTCAAAGTTGACTTCTTCTGTGTAATCAAAATCATCTTGAAGAGGAAGTAATTCAAGCACCTCGGTTTTTTTATGCTCAAACACATATAAGTTTCCACAAGCAGCTGTCAGCTTGTATCTTCCACTAGTAATCATATCTGAAACCACGTTTCTAACTAATGATTTATCTACCTCTAATATTCTAGAGATTTTCTCAGCAAACACGTCTACAATTACGTAATCAGCCTCTTTATATAGTGCCGGAAAAATAGCGTAAGTTTCACGCATAGATAAGTGAGCACCTAAATAGTCAGGCCCAGAAACTGAAGCATCTTCTGGAATAGAGTTGACAATTTGCAAAGCACATTCTCTGTCTTTTACTTCTACAGGGGATAATTTAACTATATCGCCTATATTAAGTGTTTCTTTAGCTAAAATTTCATCAGATTTAGCAAATACTAACGAACCAAATAAAGCAGGAACTCTTTTTTGCACTGCCTGGGTAAGCCATAAATATATTGGATTCTCATATGCAAAACTAGTTTGAACGTTACCAACCAAAACACCCAAAGAAAGAGCGAGAATTATAATTTTTCTCCTTACTTGGTTTTTACCAAAAACACGACTTAGTAAGCCAATTGCATAAATTGCTGCAATAAATAAAACAGGAATTATAAGAGAAATTCTGTGGTTATATATTTCAGAAGTCCCTATTCCACCCGCAGTAGTTGAATAATTAATAAATAGCTCAGGTAATGCGACAGCAAATAAAGGTAAATATAAAAATGGTAAAAAAAGCATGGGTGCAAAAGTCATACTAAAATTTTCAGATTTATCTCCTGAGAAAATAACACGAACCACCTCATCAGGACTTTTTACCATGTTTACAGCTATTTCTGAGTAAGAACTACCAAACGCTTCATAACGGCTTAAAAAGAAGTTGTCGTTTACAACGTCAGTCGTGTTTGCGTCTACCAAATCTAATGACTTTGCAAATTCGTTGTATCCGTCAATGCGCTGTTGTGCGTAGTGAGGAATTATAACGAAAAAGGTCATACAAAACCAAAAAATGCCTAAACCTGATAATAACAAACCAAATTTCTTTTTCTTTCTAATGAACCAAACAAACAAGCCTAAAACAAAATAAAACAAAGAAACTTCTTCTTTACCTGACATGGCAATAATAGTTAAAATCCAAAACAAGGCCAACATACGTGAGCTAAAGTTTTCTTCTTTGCACATTTTTTCTAATATGTAAAAAGATCCAAGAAAAAAAGGGATTGCTGCGGATATGCCGTGAAATCCGGTCCAGGCAATAATAAAGCCCACTGCTGGATAAAACAAAAAGGATATTCCTAAAACTGCACCTGCCCACTTTGATTTCAATTCTATGTTTGCTATCAAATATATAAGTAACGACGAAAATATCACTAATATCAATTGGGATATAACTAAAGTCAAGGGTGATTGAAATAAAGCAAAAATTGGAACAAAAAGCACCAAAATTGGGTCTACATGACTCATTGACCACCGAGGAAGATTCGTGCCAAACAAGTCAGTAAGCATCATAAAACGACCATTCATTGTATTCCAAACCATTTGAGTCATATTGCCCAAATCAAATTTTCCATAATCAAAGTTGTTATATCTAAATATGTTTATTCTTAGTGCAATAAAAAAAATGCCGACTGAATAAACAAATACCGCCAAAAATGGGATGTATTTGTTACTTAGTTTTAATAATTTACGTAAAAACATAATTTAACTAAAAAATCTAAACTTAAGTAAAGTATAAATCGCCGAAAAGCCATCGCGCCAAGTTATTTTTTTACCTTCAGAATGAGATCTACCACTGTACTTAATAGGAACTTCTTTTATGCGAAGCCCTGCTCTAATTATTTTAGCAGTTATTTCAGGCTCAAAGTTAAACCTATTAGACTTAATATCTACGTTTCGGGCAAATTTACCAGGTAGTAACTTATAACATGTCTCCATATCAGTTAGTAGTACTCCAAATAAAATACTTGTAATGATAGTTAAAAACTTATTACCAAAGTAATGCAAACTAGACATGTCTTCATAATTTCCCGAAAATCTGGAGCCGTAAATAACATCCGCCCCACTCTCATTTAAAGCGCGTAATAATACTAAATAATCAGAAGGATAGTATTCAAGATCAGCATCTTGAACTATAACGTAATCTCCTGTGGTGCGTTTGAAACCTTCTCGCAAGCTTGCCCCTTTTCCACTATTAATTTCCTTAAATACTATTTTATACTCAGGGTTTTTCTTTTGTATTTTTTTTAGTAGTTCAGTACTTCCATCAGTTGAGGCATCGTCAACTAAAATAATCTCCTTATCAAGACCTTCAACAGCCTCTACTTTTTTTAATATTTTTAGTAAGGTCTCCTTTTCATTGTAAACGGGAATAACTACCGATAATTTCATTTTTACCTGTTAAATTTTATAACTTTCGTAAAAAACCTTTTACCATTCACAGTTTTTTCAAATTCTGCAATTTCTTCAAGATGTGGCCACTCGCTTAAGTTTATTGTTGTGTCCGTATTATGTTCATTAGTTACTAATATATAATCTATGCCCTTTTCTAACAAAACATCATATTCTCTATTGGACTTATCAGTTATATCTAAATATACACCTTTTCTACAGGCACTAATGTTTGTATTAGGCTGCAATTGGTTTAAATACCAATCAGAAACGCTGCTAACATCATTATGACCAATTGTTCCACACAACCTTGAGTTTACAAACACATTAGCTTCTTTTATTACACTAAATATATCCTTATGAATCCAAATAGAAGAAAAACTCCATATAAGCAATGACATAAATAAAGTAAATAAAAACCCTTTATAAAATTTTAAATAAATAAAGAAGATATTAAAAAGTTGAAGTATAACAACAAAAACAAAGACATACTTCATTACCACCAAAAACTGTAAACGATAGTGAAATTGACCCAAAACAAATACGCCAAGTAACAAACCTAAAAGAAAAAGATCGCGCAAATTAGGTTTTTTGCTATTTTCAAAATAAGCATTTATAAGGTAAGCAATTGGAATAGCAATAAACGGAATTATTGCAACAAATAGTCTTGGAACTGCGGCAGGCCATAAAAGCACAAGAGTAGTCTCAATTAAAATAAAAACTAACAACCCAGGAATAGAAATAAACAGTTGTTTAATTTGACTTAATAACTTGTGATTATTTAATCCTGCCAAAACAAAAAATAAAGCACTTGTAAACCCAAAAAGGAAAACTAACGATAATAGAAAAATTGCAGCAGTGTTAATGTCATATAAACGACGTCCGGGTTCTTCAAAGTAAGAAGATGTAAATGGATTGCGAATTAAGAAATAAGGAAATGTAACTGCAATAAAACCAAATACATAACTTAAAAGAGTATAAAAACGCTTTTTTGTATTGTTAAGTAAGTTTTTTAAATCGGCATTATTTAGTAAATACCCTAGTCCTAAGGAGCCAAATAAAATAAAACCTTCAAAACGAGTAAGTACCGATAAAGCCGCAAACAACCCTACAATAAAAGGTTTTAAAACGGAGTTTTCATTTCTCCAAGTTAAATACAAGTAAAAACTAACTAGTACTATTAAAGAAAAAGGAACATCTGCCATTAATCTTATAGACCAGTATAAATAAACTGGATTTAATCCTACTAACATTAAATAAAGCAAATTTTCATAAGTTGAAGAAGTTGGCCTGAAGTACTTAAAGATCTTGTAAGAAAAGTATAAAGCCAGAACACTAATAATAAGCATAATAAAACGACCCCAAACAACAGGATCCACAAAGGATGGATAAGTTGCTAAGGCTGAAGAAAATAAAGGAGGACGTTTTTCATCAGCAGGATAACTAAAATCACGAATATAATTAGATGCACGTAAAATTCGATAAGAATCACCCCACTCAGCAGCATTAATGTTAAATAAAATTAAGTGCAAAAGTATGAAAACAAATAGAAACTTTTTAAATAAATTATTGAGGTTGAACATTGGTGTCTTGATTAAGAACAAACTGATAAACCTGCTCAAGTTGCTGTGCCTTAGTATCCCAGGAATAGTGCAACGCAATTGTATTTGAATCAACAAATGGATCATCCTCAACTATTTGTTTTATTTGGCGTGCAATAGTTTCGGGAGTAAGCTCTTGTATATAAAATAAACCCTCAACGGGATTTGCCAACTTAAACCCAGATGCAAGAGTGGGAACAGCACAAGCAAGACTTTGCATTACAACTTTTGGAAGACCCTCCCAACCTGATGGTAAAACAAATATATCGGCTGCTTGAAATGCAATAGGAACATTAGGGTACGGAGTATAGCCCACTTTTACTACACGATGATTAAGTTGGTTGTCAGCTATTAATGTATCTAGTTTATACATATAGTCAGGATCTCCAGGGCCAACAAGAAGTAATTTATATTCTATGGGAAGATGTTTTAACGCCTCTACTAGCAAGTGTATGTTTTTTCTTTCGACCATGGCTCCATTATTTAAAATCACCTTATCGTAATTATCTAACCCTAAGTCTTTTCGTGTTTTTTCTTTCTCCTCTTGAGAAACCCTCGAAAACAAAATGGGATTTACCCCAGTTTCTACGACAAAACATTTTTCGGGAGAAGCATTATAGTGCTTTATTGCCTCTTGCTTAGTTGCCTCGCTAACAAAAACACAAGCAGAAGCATGTTTAACTGCCAATGAATCGGAAACTTTTGCTAAAGGCCAATGTACCAATTTAGTTAAAGGCTTGAGTTCGATATTATTTTCACGAGAGGCTTCCCATCTTCCGGCGACAGTATTATGAAAGTGTGAAACTATGGGAACACTTAACTCTAAGCTTTTTTTATAAAACTTACCTAAAAAGGTTCTATACAAGTACACATATAAACCAAAGTGCCCGTGAATGTGAACAACATCAGGTTTAAAACGCCTGGAAACTGATAAATATTTAAACAAAACCAAAGGAGCAACCGTAATTAAAAGCAAACCATTTAAAGGTTCTCTAATTAAAGGATGTAGTTTTACATTTTTTACTTGCTCTATATCACCAGCACGAGGCCATCTTCCACAAATTATTTCAATTTCATGCCCCAATTTGCTTTGCGACACAGTAAGCTCGTATGGGTGTGCGGTTAACCCATCCCACGGAGGGGGCCACTCGTAAATAATTCTAAGAATTTTCATTTATTAGGTCCTTAAATACATCTAAATACTTCTTGGTCATAATGTTTACTGAAAAATGACTTCGGGCTATCATTCTACCATTTTTACCAAACTGCTTCTGCAATTTAGGTGAACTAACTAGGGCATGAATACGATCTCTTAACTCTTTAGTTTCTCCAGGAGTAACTAAAAAACCAGTTTCCTCATTTGTCACGGCATCAGAATTCCCACCTATATTTGAAGCAATAATCGGCAACCCAGAAAGCATAGCTTCTACCAAGGTCATAGGAAATCCTTCTACTCTCAAAGAAGGAAGTATAAAAATGTCAGCCTCAGCATATTCATTTATTACCTTATCATGCGGAAGGCTACCTTTGAAACTCACCACATTATATAAGTCTAACTCTTTGACTAAATGCTTAAGTTGCTTTTCATAAGGCCCAGACCCAATAATAGTTAAAATTACATTATCAATTTTTTTAGAGCTTATTGCTTTTAGTAAAATATGAATTCCCTTTGACTGCTCAAGCCTCCCAACGTAAAGCAAACGAGTAAACTTATGAGCGCTGCTCTTTTTAAAGGAGAAAAGCTCGGGATCTAATCCGTTGTGTATAACCTCAACTTTAGAATCGTTTATAAATGTTTCTTCAATCAGCGCCACTTTAACAGCATTTGATACTGCCACAATTTTGTTTGACCCTAAAACAAATTCACGCTGGGTAATAAAGAATGCTCGAAATATATGTGGAATATCTATACCTAATCGGCAAACTTCCTTAAAAGAACTAAGTTCTCGTAACCGGGTTTTAAGCTCGCCCATTTTTGATCCGTGTGCTATAGCAACTATTGGAACTTCAAGTACATTTTTATGTTTAATTATTCCTAATCCCGCAGAGCTCTGACTAACAACTATATCAAATTTCTTTTGTGCATTAGTATGGGCAAAAACTGAATAGGATTTATTTATCCAACTTTCACCACTCAAAGAGTATAAATAGCTGAATCTCTTAAAAATTGCAGGAACAAATATATAATTAACGTTGTTTTCAACTTTCTCTTCAAGGGAAAGACCCTTTTTCGGAGCAAAAACATATACTTCGTGACCAAATTTAGCTAAAGACTCACATAAAACTTTATTTTGGGTCTCTAAACCGCCATATGTACTATGTAGTGTAGTGTTCTTTATAAACACAGCTATTCTCATGGTATGTATTTTAACAAAAATCCTTAGCTTTTGTTTTCTGAAGAAAATAGGAAGCAAGAGTTGATATGTTTTTATTTATGTCAAACATCTTAACTGCTTTTTCATATGCTTTTTTACCTAAGCTTTCACGTAACTCAGGGTTTAAAAGCAATTCCTCTATAGCATTTGCAATAGCTTGAGAATTCTTTTGAGGAATTATTATGCCATTCTCACGGGTAATTAAGTCTGAAATACTACCTGCATTTGTAGTAATAATTGGAAGTTTTGCCATAGATGCTTCTATTACAACGGTTGGCACACCATCCATATCTCCTTCACCAGTTTCAAATGAAGGAAATACAAATATATCGGCAATTTTGTAGTGATCTGCTACTACAGCAAACGGGGTTCCGTTTCCACCACCATGTATAATAACGGTGTCTTCCAAACCTAAGTGTGTAATTAATTCTGACAACTCTTTAAATAATGGTCCGGGACCTACCAAATTAACTACATGATCAATGCCGCGTTCCTTCAACAATTTGGAAGCTTCGATTACATATTTAATCCCTTTCTTTTCTACCAAACGCGTACCTCCAAGAAATATGACTGGTTTGGCGGGTTTATCTAAGCTAGGAGGAAATGAAAATATCTTTTCATGGTCTATACCATGGTAAATCATATGTAACTTATGCCTATACTCATTTCCAACTAGTTCTAAAGCTCTACCCCAGGCTCTTTGGTTACAAATGGCAACAAATTTAGCTTCTTTTGCTTTTATAGGCAGTAAGGTTGCATCTACAAAAATATCTCTTGCATGGGCAGAAACACTAAATGGCACGTTCAAAATTTTTGATGCAAACATTGCAATGTTTGATGGTTCAGAAAAGAAATGCGCATGAATATGATCTGGGGAAAATTCGCTAAAAAACATAGCATAACCAAAAGACTTAATAACATGCCAATACCTTCTTAAGTAAGATAACCTATCAGGACCGGATGCCAAATTTATAAGTAAGGGTAACTTGTGCACATTTTTTACAAAAAATACAAATAAACGAGGTAAATGTTTAATCTTTAGTCTTTTATAGGTAGTTTTTTTCAGCACAGCAGCGCTAGTGCTTCCAGATGCTTTTTGTAAAGAAAACACATGCAAATCAATTTCAGGATTATTCAGCAAATGAGCTACTTCTCTTTCAATGAAAGTTTCAGAAATTCGGGGAAATTCAGGTATAAAATAAAGAACAGTCTTCATGAGACAAGTTTACTTAAGTTTATCACCATTTAAAATAGCGTACGGCCCACTTCGGGATATTTCTTCGCTTCCGTTGGTTCTTTTACCTATAGCAAAGTACATAATTCCAACTTCCTGTATTTCGTCCTTATCAAGTAAATTACGACCGTCAAATACAACTTTATCATTTAGTTGAAGTAATTCTTCCGTAGTCAAACCTCTAAAATCATCCCAAGGAGTTAAAATGCAAAGCACATCCGATCCTTTTAGGGCATCCCCAATACTTGTAGCATAGTGAATTTGACCTTCACCCAGAATTTTTTTTGCGTTCTCGTTTGCCGCAGGATCAAAAGCTCGTATGTGTGCCCCTTTACCGCGTAACATCTGTACAATACTGATTGCTACAGACTCTCTAGTGTCATCTGTATTTTCTTTAAATGCCAACCCTAAGCATGCAATGGTTTTACCTGACAAGTTCTCACCTAAAAACTTGGTGATTTTATGTACAAAAAACTCTTTTTGACGTTCATTAACCTCCATAACACCGCGCAAAAGTTTAAAGTCATATGCTTGATCACTTGAGGTTTTGTATAAAGCAGCCACATCTTTGGGAAAGCAACTTCCTCCATAACCAGTACTTGCTTGCAAAAACCTTGAGCCAATTCGGCTATCTAAACCCATACCTTTTGAAACTAAGTCTACATCGGCACCCGCGCGCTCACAAAGTTGTGCTATTTCATTTATAAAAGATATTTTTGTCGCCAGAAAAGCATTAGAAGCATATTTAATCATCTCCGCGGAACGCAAATCACAGTCTACAATTGGAGATAGCAAATGATGGTATAGTTTATGCAACAATTTACCGGCACGTTCGGTTTCAAAACCAATTACGGTTCTATCGGTGTTGCGCATATCCTCCACAGAATAACCCTCACGTAAAAATTCAGGATTGGAAGCTATATCAAATTCGGCATCTTTATGCGCATTTTTTGAAATAATAGATTTTACGTACTCATTAGTCCCAACAGGAACAGTACTTTTTGTTACTACTAGTTTGTATTCACCAGGTACCAAGTTTTTACCAATATCTTTGGCAACAGTAGTTACAAAAGATAAGTCGGCAGCTCCGGTATCGCTTTGAGGAGTACCAACGCATATAAAAACTATATCTGCATCTTTCATGCCTGCTTTAAGCTTTGTAGTAAACTTTAAACGTCCTGATTTTATGTTGTCTAAAACTATGGATTTAAGACCAGGCTCATAAATAGGCATAATGCCCTCCTGGATTTTTTTAATTTTGGTAGCGTCAATATCAACACCAACTACTTCGTTACCCCAGTCCGCGAAAATCGCGGCACCAACTAAACCTACATAACCTGTACCAATTACACAAAGTTTCATAACGGGATTAGATTCTAAACTATGTACCACCTATTAGTAAAGCACTTAAGCTTACTAATTGTATTTGCCTTGCAAGGAATTTACTTTTATAGTGAGAATGTCAATAAAATTGACTATAGAGTCTCTTATTTTATTTACTTTTGTGCCGGCATCATATGTCCATGTCACAGGAACTTCTTTGATGCGATAGTTTAGTTTTCTTGCAACAAACAAAACTTCTACATCAAAAGCAGTTACGCGTGGATGTTTAAGTTCTTTAGCATTTTCTCCGTATAAAACCAAACGCCTAAAAATATCATAGGCAGCTTTTTTCTTAAAAAGCTTGAACCCACATTGGGTATCTTGAATTTCAGGCACCAATAGTAAACGAATCATCATATTAAAAATTCGACCCATTAAGTGACGAATAAACGGTTCTTTATTTCTTCGAGCGCCAACACCCTCTCTAGATGCGATAACAACATCAAAATCGCTATCTTTCATCCACACGTGCAGTCGCTTTAGTTCTTCAATTGGAGTTGCCATATCGGCATCGGAAAGCAATATATATTCCCCAAGGGCATTTAATACCCCTGTTCTCACAGCATAGCCCTTACCTTTATGAGAATTCTGTATTAATTTTATGTTGGAACGCTCTTTTGCATATTTCGAAACAATATCTACTGTTGAGTCACTGCTTCCATCATCGACTACTATTATTTCAAAAGCATCTGAAAAGGAATTCATAAAATTAATAGTTTGCGTTAAAGTGCTAATAATTCTTGATTCCTCATTGTATGCAGGAATAACTATAGAAAACTCTGTCATTTTATTTTTTCCTCCATATTACCTTATTGTATATGGTGTAATTCCACGCAATACCAAATAAAACACCAACGAAAAAGGCGCTATTTGATATGTACCAAGTATCACCTAAATAAAGTATAGAATATTTAACTAGTATACTCCTTAATAAAATTGGAATATAAGACACTAATATGTAAAAAGGTAAAGAAGTTAACTTACCCTTTAATGAATTAATTTTTCTATCATTAAATGACCAAGCATTGTTAAGAATGTAGGTAGTCAACATGGCTATAAAACCAGAAAAAGCACTAGCATATTCCGAACTTAAAAGCGTTACCCGTAAAACATTAAACAAACCTAAGTCAACACCTAAACCAACTAATCCAACTACTAAAAATTTAAAAAAACTGGGATTATCTCTAATGCGTAATAGAATTACAACCTTTAAAGAATCCATAAAATTGCCCTTTTCCATTTTTGAATCCCCTCTGTCCCTAAGCCCAAAAACTATTGGTACCTCCACAAATTTCGCACCAATTTTGTGCATTTTAAAAAGAAGGTCAATTTTATAAGCAAAGCCCTGAGACATTATGGAATCTAAATCTAATTTATCTACAAAACCCTTAACTCTTGATGCCTTATAACCTGAAGTAAAATCATTTATTGAGAAAATGCCTAAGACAACTTTGGAAAATAAGCTACCGCCCCAACTTAGAAACTTTCTGTAAAATGCCCATTCTTTTGGTATACGACCCCCTGAAACATATCTTGAACCAATAACATAGTCGGCACCCTGCTCAATAGCGTTAACAAATTTAACAATATCTTTAGGATCATGCTGAAAATCACCATCCATTTCAACCAACACATCTGCATTTAGCTCAGTCATTCCATATTTAAAACCTTGAACATAGGCTGCGCCTAATCCCGCTTTTTCTTTTTCTCTTAATAAATGTACAAATGGATACGTTTTTGAAAGAGAAGTCACATATTCACTTGTACCATCCGGGGAATTACCATCTACTACAAGTAAAATCAAATCATGTGTACTAAGTTCTTTTGCAACACCAGCAACCGTCTCTATTATACGGCCTATATTTTCACGTTCATTATATGTGGGTGTTACTATTACAACTTTCATACCGCAGTTATATTACTACTATTCCAAAGAATTACAAAAAATAAATAGAAGCAAACACTAAAGCAAACACTATAATTCCAAATAGTACATATTCTAGCAATACTGCTTTATCTAAACGACCTTCTATACCATGATGAATTAAACCCCATGAAATGTAATACAAAGCCCCTACTCCAGCAACTATTGTTTGTGCAGCAGGATTGTATTTGAAATAAATGAACAAAAGCATAGTAACCACTAAGCCTAATACAAGCAAAATATAATGAGATAAGTGTTTATGTGTCATTTATAAAACCCTTCCCGGAGCCATAGCTATTAAGACCCCCATAAGTGTAATTAGTAAGAACGTCAAGTGTACCAAAGTATGGCCATTAATTTTAGGTATGGAATGCCTTTTTGAATACCAAACGTCTAGAGTCAAAAGAAAAATTAAAAACAATACAAAGGCTATGCTAATGGATCGATACGCAATTGCAACATCAATAGCAGGCAAAACTGCAGCATTTTGAGTATCAAAAGCCATTATTGGAACTACTGAGTAAGAAGGTGTTTCGTTATTTTCTAAAGAAGCGGGAGAACCCACAGGAATAACGTTAGGTAACGATTCCTCATTTATTAAACGTACTTGACTAAGACCCTCTGAATCCCCAGAGTTGGTAATTGGTACTTGAATACGAGGACGCCCAAACATTTGAACTACTAAAGTAGTTTCGTATCCATCTAAAACACCATTAACTACCGCAAAACCTATGTCATCATAGTTTGAATTTAGCAAGTTTTCCCTATGTGAAGGTGATTTAAACCAGGCATCAACAACGGCAGACGAAGAGTTAAAATTTTTAGCTAAATTTTCCCCTGCATATAAGTAATCATAACCGGAGTCTAAAATAAAATCCCAGGGTTCACGGCCATCAGGAGCTATATGTGCCCAGTAATCATCAGCAAACATGTCTTCTGCTTTTTTTTGTGCAGCTGTAGATAGCTGTCCGTTAAGAACTAGGGGATTAAGCCCATGTTGAGCACGCACTTCATTTGTTTCTCTTAACAAGTCAGAAACATTAATATTAGATGCATAACCTAGGACACCAGGATACTGGGCTGGTATAATACTCATAGTAGTGAAGACGATTGCTAATACTACTATGTAAGTTAAGAGGGATTTGTGTGATAATAGCTTTGCTCTTGATTTGTGTTTAGGATGTGGTAAAAAGTGATGGATGAATTGGTATTTTTCTATTGCGTTATTTTCTTTGATGTTAGACATTGAAGAAATTATAGCATTTGGATTTTTATGTTAAAATCTTAACCAACTATGAATGAAATTAAATTTGGTGAACATTTAATATTTGATGCATATGGCTGCAATCCCGATAGGCTGGGTAACATGGAGTTATGCTTTGATGTCCTCAATAAGCTTGCTGAAATGGCAGAAATGAGAAAATTCCATGAACCTTATGTGCTTAAAGCAGAGGGTAATGAAACACTAGGAGGAAAAGATCCTGGGGGATTCAGTGGCATACTAATGGTACATGAATCTCATATTAGTATACATACATTCGAAAAAAGAGGTTTTGTAACTATTGACTTATATTCTTGTAAAAAATTTCCTTCTGAAGGAATAGTTGAATATTTAAGAGCAATATTTGAACCAGAAGATGTAAGTGTAATAAAGATGGATAGGGGCTTAAAGTACCCAGCAGAAAATATATATTAAATCCTAAGAACATCTATTGCCTAGGCATAAACTTAAAACCTAACATTTTCCTTATCAACAATGCCACATTAAAAGATGAGTATGTATCTGTATCCCCTATTAATTCAACTACATCTATACCTAAAACGTTTTTATTTTTAAATATCCCATTCAGAATTTCCATAGTTGTAAACCAATCAATCCCCCCAGGTTCAGGAGTACCTGTAGATGAAACAATATTGTTGGAAAAATAATCCACATCGAAAGTTATATAAACATCATCTAGTGTGAAATCCACCAATTCCTCCAAAACAACTGTAGTATCAATTTCTTGCAAATCTTGAGCAAAAGTTACCTTAACTTTATCCGAACCTTTAGAAGATTTTAGAAACTTATACTCTGGCTCACTCATACTACGTATTCCTAGCTGATACACGGAAGAAACAACATCAAGAGCACGGCGTGCAACACACGCATGACTAAAATAACTCCCCTGATAATAATTACGCAGATCAGCATGCGCATCAAACTGAATTAAAGAAAACTTATGCTTCTTAGCTATCTCATTCAATATCCCTATAGTAACTGAGTGTTCACCTCCAAGAGCAATCACAAATTTCCCCATATTGAAATACTTAAGATAAGATTCCCCAATCATATTTAAGTTAATCTCATGGTCAGCACTGTAAGAAGAGAACGGGGGTGCTGTGTGTATACCATGCACATGAGGTTTATAACCTAATTGCTCATCAAATAATTCTACATGTGCAGACGCCTCTAGAATAGAATTGGGTCCTTTTGAGGAGCCCGATAAATAACTTGCTGTAGCTTCATAAGGTATAGGAAGAATAACTGATTTTGCAGTACCTAAATTTGTAAATTTTTTTGCAATTGCTAAGTAGTCCATAGTTCATGAAGTATACAATACAGTTACAACATCTCTAAATAGATGTTGACAGTGTGGGTTAAAGTCTTATAACATTTTAGTATAAGATTATGAAGGTTTTAATACTTTTAACAAAGATATTTATACTATTTTCAATAGCATATTGGATAATTATTTCCATAGTTAATCCTACGGAATCAATTTACTTTGATATTTTTGGCTATTTACTAGCAATACTACCTTTGACTGGGCTACTCTTAGGTATAAAAACTTCAACTGAATGGGGTGGTATGGGATCTGCCGTGGGTAAAAGTATTATGTTTATTTCTCTAAGTCTATTGATGTGGGTGCTTGGTCAAACCGCGTTTCTATATTACATACAAACAACCGGAGATGTTCCCTTTCCCGGACTACCTGATTACTTCTTCGTGTTTATAGATCCACTTTATGCAATAAGTATGCTTTCCATTATGAAATACTCTGGAGTAACTGATAAATTAAAAAAACCTTCTTCATATTTTTTACTTTTTGTAATCCCACTATTCGCAATATATCTAAACTATCAAATATTTTTTGGCGAAACCGCTATATTTGAAGAATTAGATGCATCAGTAATTTTTGATTTGATATATACATTTGGTAGTACTGCTATTATGATATTGATTGTACTTACCATACTTTTAAGTATTGGTAAATTAGGTGGAAAGCTAAGAACAGCAATATATGCTATTTTTTTAGGAATAGTGCTCCAGTATTCAGGAGATATAGCTTACTCCATAGCAGAACTTGAGAATTTAGTATCTAATGGCATACTTGCAGACTTTATATTTTTCCTTTCCATCTCTTGTGTCATATGGGGAATAATAAAGTTTAAGGAGTTCAGTAGTGGTAACAATGGAAGCACATAAACTAATACAAACAATAATAGAAGAACAAAGCCAAATCATAGGAAAACGATTGGCTCACGCTCGCGCCCTTAGCTCAGGCGCCGTACAATTTCCAAAAGAAAACTCCAACGAAGTAAACGTCACAAAAGAACCTAAAATAGCCCTTGAGAATCTACTAACTTCCTATGAAGAAATATTTGGCCAAGCTTCAGTAGATGTTTGTTTAAGTGTACTGAGAAAATTCCCTTACGAAGAAATAGAACCATACCTACCTGACACCGTAAAACCTCAGATACAACCCCTTAAGAAATGAGTGCAAAAGAAACTATACTTTCTCCTGTAAATGATAATTTACAAACTCTTACAGAGGAAATTTACAAAAAAAATCTGGAACTTCTTACCCAAAGAAGAAGGGCAGAACAATTACTGTATGGTATTTCCGAAGCAGTGTTTGCAGTAGACAAAAATTACAATATAACTTTATTCAACCACACTATAGAAGAAATGCTTGGCGTTGCCGTTACAGACGCTTTAACAAAAAAAGCTCAGGACATAATAAAACTGAAATATGAAAATGGTAACTATATAAAACCTGAGGAGTACTGCTTTAATAACAACTTTGAAAAAAGAAGCCTTGATGGTGTTGTACTAGAAAATCCTAATGGTAAATCATTTTATGTAAATGTTAAAACATCACTAATTACAGAAGGGGTAGAAGATGAAGAATGTTTAGTCACCATGGTTGACATAACCAAAGAAAAAGAACTTGAACGCACAAAAGATGATTTTATATCAATAACATCGCACGAGTTAAGAACTCCAATGTCTATAATTAAAAGCTATCTTTGGATGCTTTCCTCAGGAAAAGGAGGGCCTTTAACAGAAAAACAAGAAGGATACATAGAAAAAGCAGCCAGAGGTACAGAAAGAATGCTGAACTTAATAAACGATATGTTAAATATATCTAAAATTGAGCAGGGGCGTATGGAGATTGAAGTAGATGCTACAAATATACCTGAGGCAATTAACGATGCCTTAAGTGACTTCAGAATCAAAACAGAAGAAAAGAAATTATTTTTTAATATAGAAATTGATGAAAATGTAAACATTGGATACTCCGACAGAAATAAATTAACAGAGGTATTAATAAATCTTGTAGGTAATTCACTGAAATTTACTACTGAAGGAGGAATTACAGTAAAAGCAGAAAAAACTGAAGATCAATTTATTAAGGTTTCTGTAATAGATACCGGAAGTGGATTAACTCCAGACGAAATAAAAAGACTATTCCATAAATTTGGTAGACTGGATAACTCTTATCAAACAGTAGCTGAAACAGGCGGGACAGGACTTGGGCTTTATATAGTTAAATTGATAGTAGAAACCATGGGTGGACGTGTTGGTGTGTTTTCCGAAGGTAAAGGTAAAGGAAGCACCTTTTGGTTTACTATACCTACAAAAAAAGTGACTAATTGAAAAGAATTGTGAAAATGTCTTTTTAACCCCCGGGGATAAGTATAAAAAAGGGCTGGTTTTAACCAGCCCTTTTTTGTTAGTCAAAGAAATTTATGCTTCTACAGCATCTCTTAGACCTTTACCAGCTTTGAAAGCAGGTCTCTTTCCAGCGGGTATATGAAGAGGAGCACCAGTTTGTGGGTTTCTACCCATTCTTGCGGCTCTTGTTCTAACTTCAAAGGTACCAAAACCGGTCCAAGTTACTTTTTCTCCTCTTGCTAATGCAGAAGAAATTACTTCTACTAAAGCATCTAGTGCTTTACCAGAATCAACTTTTGTTAAGCCGGCCTTATCAGCAACGGCATTTATTAGATCTTGCTTAGTCATGTACTAATGCACCCCCTTTCAAGGTTTCTTAATTAATTTCTTTATCAATTCTTTTAATACTCAAACCGTCAGTATCTATTAAAACACTTCTAAAAGCTAATGCTCCCGAAGTTTCCCACTCAAAACGTTGATTTCGAGCAGATAAACATAAATCAATAATAATGTCTTTTTTAACGCCAATCACAGAATCAATGCTTCCTGACATACCTACGTCAGTTACTGCTAAAGTTCCTTTTGGAAGTACTCTCTGATCACATGTTGGAACATGTGTGTGGGTACCAAATACTGCTGTTACTCTACCGTCTAGGTAAAAAGCTAAAGCTTGTTTTTCACTTGTTGCTTCTGCATGAAAGTCTACAATTTTATAGACCACATCTAAGGGAGCTGTTTCTTCTAAAATAGTATCTACTGTCCTAAAAGGATCATTTAAATAGCTATTAGTTGACGAAAATGATGTTCTGCCCATAACGTTTATTAGCAATACTTTTTCTCCATTGTCTAAATCAATTACGTTATACCCTTTTCCCGGAACCGGATCTGGGTAATTTGCGGGGCGTAATACAGGCAGTTTATCTATAACGGTTTCAAAATCTCTTTGCCAAAATATGTGATCACCACCTGTGAAATAATCTATTCCAATATTTTTAAGCTCAATAATTAATTCTTCAGTAGCACCACGTCCATGCGCTAGGTTTTCGGCATTCGCTATAACCAAGTCGATATTATCACTAGCCAAGATATCTGGCAATACCGCAGACACCACTTGGCGTCCTGGTTTTGCTACAATATCCCCTATAAACAATAACTTCATTAATTCTCGTTTCTTATAACTTTAAAATTATCTATAGTCATAACATTTAATATACGCACAGGTTCTTTAGTAGATTTTAATAGTATAGCAGTTATGACTGTAACCACAAGCAAGAGTACCACAACTAAACATCCCTTCAAAATAGAACTTAGTATTTTAGATACTATATAGAACAAAAGTATAAAAAACAGCGCAGCAAATAGATAAAACATATATTATTATTGTAACCTATTTGGCTGTTTCAGCCACTCTAGTTTCACGTATCGCTATTACTTTAACCGTTCCCGGATATGTTTGTTCTAACTCTATTTTTCTTGCAATTTCTCGAGCTAATAATGCTGTAGATGCATCATCTACAACTTCTGGTTTTACGAAAACACGTACTTCTCTTCCAGCCGATATTGCATAGGCCTTATCTACGCCATCAAAAGATTTAGCAGCACTCTCAAGGTCTTTCATACGCTTTACATAGGATTCGTAGTCTTCCGCACGCGCGCCCGGGCGGGCACCACTAATATGATCCACTAAAGCTACAATAGCTGATTCTAATGAACTAAAAGGACGATCTTCATGATGTTCTGCAACACAGTCTATTACCTTTTTAGGTAACTTGTATTTTCTAAGCAAATCAACACCCAAGTCTACATGGGAACCCTCTTCGTCGGTGACTATTTTACCAATATCATGTAACAAACAGCCCATTCTAACTACATTTGCATCCGCGCCAAGCTCTTTAGCCAGAGCAATACCAATTCTTGTTTCTTCTAGCGTATGCTCTAACATGTTTTGGCCATATGAGAACCTATATTTAAAGCGCCCTAACATTTGAACCAAATCCTTAGGCAATTTATACACACCAACTCTGTGGCACAAATTATCCCCCGCTTTAAACATTATGCTTTCAACCTCAGATGTAGTTTTGTTTACTATTTCCTCAATTCTGCTTGGCTGAATGCGTCCATCTGCAATTAGCTTTTCTAAGGATAATCTTGCAATTTCACGACGTACAGGATCAAAGGAAGATACAATGACTTCACCAGGTGAAGAATCAAGCTCAAGTTCAACTCCTGTAAGTTCTTCAAAAGTTCTTATGTTACGACCTTCCTTACCTATTATACGGCCTTTTACATCTTCATCAGGAAGCTTTACTTTAGACACAGTATATTCGACTACAATATCGGTTGCACCATACCGCATAGCATCAACTATCATTTGACGAGCTTTTTCATCAATATCCCGCTTAATTTCGTCTTCCATTTCACGTATTCTTCGACCCTTTTCTTGCGTTAGTTCGTTATCAAATGATATCAAAAGCTGCTCTCTAGCTTCTTTTTTTGTAAGAGAAGCAATTTTTTCAAGTTTATTTTGCTGTTCTTTGTAAAGTTTATCTATATTTGCTTCCCTGGATTCAATCTTATCTTTCATTTGCCTTAAAGCTTTTGCTTTCTTATCTATTTCACGTTCTCTATCTTCTATTTTCGATAAACGAGACTCCAACTTTTTTTCAAGCTCTACAACATCTCTTTGACTTTTTCTTATATCTTCTTCAGCTTCCGCCTTAATTTGCAGAGCTGAATCTTTTGCCTCCAAAACTATTTCTTTAGCTTTGGTCTTTGCATCAACTACTTCAGGATTATCATCAGCAATAGAATCTCTTGTAGATACTGATTTATCACCTCTTTTTAGACTTACTAAATACATCGCTATGCCTGCAACAACAGCAGACATAAAAACAGTAATTATTGTTATTAATATCTGTTCCATATAACTCCTTATAACTAATTCAGATTAAAGTTGAGCACTTAAAACAAGAGACAAAGACACCAGGACCAAAGGCCTGATTAAATAAAGGTTATTCTAGTTTTCTTTTACTATTACTTGGTTTCATACAAAGTTTCTCTGTCAATCCATTTTTTTACTTGATCTCTGTATTGATTGCCTTGTTGATAGTATCGTAATCGTATCCCTTTGCTGACATATATCTCCAAATTTTTTGTTTTTGCACCATAACGTCAGTGTCTTTTATACTCTTAAGCTTTTTTCTAACTAATAAATTAGCATTATTTTGCTCAACGTCAGCATTATACACAGAAATATGCTTTTCCACCAAACCCCTAGCAATTCCTCTTTTATAAAGCTTATTAGTAATTGCTTTTTTACTAAGAAATTTTTTAGAATTTAGATGTTCTTCTATAAACCTTTTAGTGTAATATTCATCGTCAAGAAGATGTAGATCATTCAAAAAATGAAAAGCACGTACAAGTAAAGATTCGTAGCTATCTTGAGGAGCCACCATTTTATACAAGTAATGAATAGCTTTATCTCGCACTTCTTTTTCTGTACGGGGTTTACTGGACAAGTAATTTAACAGTTTAAATTTAAGTTTTTGATAGTATTCCTCCTGAATAACTTCTGCATACAAGGTAGAAGTAAGGTCTAAACCTTTACTTAAGGAATATTTAGAAAAAGTATCCTCTGACACAGAAAAGGAATAGCTGCCGTCAACAAAAACATTGTATCTATTGCGACTTTTCTGCTTGTTAATCTTCGTTATCTGCATCAGAACCTATCTCTAGAGGAACTGCATGATTATCCTTGAGCTTATCTTGAACCTGCTTAGTTACTGCTTCAAAAATTTTGGGGTTGTCTTTTATTGATTGCTTAGCAACATCACGTCCTTGGCCTAACTTTTCACCATTAAACTCATACCAGGAGCCGCTTTTCTTTATAATATCGAGTTCTACACCAACATCTAACAAATTACCTTCTTTGCTAATACCTTCGTTAAACATTATATCGAATTCAGCATTTCTAAAGGGAGGAGCTACTTTATTTTTCACAACACGAACGCGTACTTTAATTCCCTTTACCTCTTCACCGCTTTTAAGTGACTGTATTTTTCTTATTTCCATTCGCACAGAGGAATAAAACTTTAAAGCACGACCACCTGGGGTTGTTTCAGGATTCCCAAACATTACTCCAACTTTCATTCTAAGCTGGTTAGTAAATATAACGGCACAGTTAGATCTGCTTACTGCACCTGTAATTCTTCTTAAAGCCTGACTCATTAAGCGTGCTTGCAGCGCAATAAAACTATCACCAATGTCGCCCTCTATTTCTGCTCTAGGAACAAGCGCTGCGACAGAGTCTATTGCAACTACATCTACAGCATTGGACCTTATTAAAGTTTCGGCAATATCTAAAGCCTGCTCACCTGTATCGGGTTGAGAAACAAGTAATTCGTCAACATTTACACCTGTTTTTGCTGCATACAAAGGGTCAAAGGCGTGCTCTGCGTCTATAAGGGCTGCAGTACCTCCCATACGTTGGGCTTCAGCCATAATGTGTTGAATTACTGTTGTTTTACCTGAAGATTCTGGACCGTAAATTTCTGTAATTCTGCCTCTGGGTACACCACCAACACCTAATGCTACATCTAAAGCAATAGAACCTGTAGGAATCACTAAAATATCTTTGTTAGAAGCATCATCTCCCAAACGCATAATAGATCCCTTACCAAACGATTTTTCAATTTGGCTTAAAGCAGATTCTAATGCTAATTTCTTATTTTTGTCGGGCGGTGTATTTGAGTTTTTGGCTGCCATTTATCCTCCAAAATTTATTACGTACAAGGAGCAGTTAAGTGTATTACAAATATATAGCAAGAAAAAGTTTGCAAACAATAGGCTTCTTTCTATTAAAAATAGAATTACTCAGAAGAAGCACTTAAATCTACAATACCTGCCCCAGTAGATTTAACAAAAAACTTATCAATTTCTTCGACTAATTGACGAGGTAAATATTTTGCCTTTAACAAGTATCCGTCGGCACCTAATCTATAAGCTTCGTTTATAATATTGTCTTCACCTAAATTAGTTAGCAAATAAATTGGTGTGTTACCAACACTAGCCTCTCCTTCTCGTAAAGCGCGCAAAACTTCTAAGCCAGTTAACTTGGGTAGCATAATATCCAACAAAATAAGATCAAAAACTTCATCAGTCTTTAATACCTCAAGAGCCTCTTCACCATCATTTGCTGTTTTTACAGCGTACCCTGCATCGGTAAGAATCTTTTTATAAAGGTCTCTTATAAAAACTTCATCTTCAATTAAAAATATTTTTTTCTGTTCTGCCATATACTTACATTATAATATCAAATTATGCAGACTTTTTAATAGGTAATGTAAAACTAAAAGTGCTACCTTTGTTTAACTCGCTTTCTACCTTAATTTTGCCCCCATGCATAGTAACAATTTCTTTAGAAATAAATAAACCTAACCCAGTACCTTTACTGCCTTCATGAAGGTCATTTGAAACTCTGTAAAATTTCTTAAAAAGATGAGGAATTGCTTCCGGGGGTATTCCTATACCTGTATCCTTAACATAGGTTACTATTTCGTCACCTATTTCATCAACTAAAACTGAAACGCGTCCCCCTGTTGGGGTATTTTTAATAGAATTATCTACCAAGTTTGATACAACTTCTGAAATAAGAGTAGTGTCCACTAAAACCTTCGACAACTGCTTATTTGGTCTTACGAAAGACAAATCGACACCTGCATTTTGAGCGGCTTCATCAAACAAATGAATAGTACCATCTACAATTGGTAACCATTCTGTTTCTATGCGCGCTATTTTCAAGGTACCACGCTCTATCCTAGAAATATTAAGTAAGTTTTCTACTAGAGAATATAACTTGTCTGCCCCTACAATAATTTTTTGTAAATACTGTAAATACTCTTCGTTTATAGAACCATCATTTAAGCCATCGTTTAATAAAGCCAAAAATCCACGCATCGAAGTAAGCGGGGTGCGTAACTCATGCGCAGCAATAGAAACAAAATCCATTTTCATTGTTTCAAGTTCTAGTTCTTTGGTAATGTCGGTTAAAGTTATAATGCAGCCTAAATCTACAGAAGTTGCTTCACCTGTAACAGAACTAACTAGTCTAACAAACTTCTTAACGCCACTTTTTGATATCAAAGTAAGTCTATTGTTAACGTAAACATTTCGTTCAACTACACGATTGAGCTTGGGACTAAACACATCACTTGTAACTGGTGTTTCATCTTCAAAGAGACGAACAATATTATCAACAGAAGCGCCTATTACCTCGCCTGCTTCATAACCCGTCATTTCTTCCATTGCTTTATTAAAGGTAATTATTTTGTTATTTGTATCTAAAGCAAATACTCCATCACTTGTATTGTATAAAATAGCCTCTAACGTGTCTTTTTTGGTTGCAAGTTCAACAGTGCTTTCGCGCACACTATTACTCAATGACTCCTTAGTTTCTCTTAATTCTTTTAATATCTTAAGTGCTGTTTCTTCTAATGCTTCTCTTGATAAAACTTTTATTTTCTGTTCTTCAAAAATACCTGCTGGTAAATCCTGTAACAACGAAATATAGTCATTATCTGCACCTAAACGGTCTCTAACAGCAATAATTAAATCTTGAAGCTTAACACTTGCAATTTCACCACCGTACTTGGCTTTGCTCAAACCTAATAATACAGATATTAGTGAGACTTTTTCAGAGTAAGATAAACTAGAAACATCATAACCGTATTGAGTGTATCCTAAATTTACAAATCTACCTCTTATTACTTTTTTCACATCTTCCTCACCCAATTCTTTTAGAGTCAACTCCAAATATTGGGGCGTAATAGCGTCGAGTAAAGTATTTTTCTTAACAGTAACCACAGTAGTATCCATAATTAACTTCTACTTAATATAATAAAACTAATTTAAAGAGTTCTCAAACTAACTTTCAAGAAGTTCTTGAGCTAAACCAATCCTGGAAATAGTTTCTTGAGAACCTAACAAGTGTATAACATCGAAAATGGGAGGGGAAGCAACTTCTCCAGTAATGGCAACACGAAGAGTCATAAATGCTTCTTTAGGTTTATAATCTGAATCTTGCACATATTCGTAACATTTATCGTGTAAAGTCTGAATGTTCCAGGTATCGCTGCATTCTTGAAGAATATTACTCAACTCAGTTAGTATATTGTTTGCTCTTTTAGAATCTTTTGCTTGTTTAATCAATAGCATTTTATCTACAGTAGGCTTTTTATAAAAATAATGCGTTAATTCATTGTACTCAGATAAAAGCTTCATTCTTTCTTGAACCAAGCTTAACGCTGCAAAAATATACTCAGAATTAGCATTTTCCCCGTATATAAGCGTATTTGTTCTATCTGCCCACTTTTTGACTTCATTAAACAAGTCTACGGGTAAAAGGTTTCTAATATACTGGCCATTTAGCCATAAAAGTTTTTGCCTATCAAAAACAACCAAGTCTGTTTTGTGTAGTCTTTCTACAGTAAAGTCTGAATAAAACTCTTCAAGGGAGTAAATTTCCCGGTCTGTTCCCGGGTTCCACCCTAGAAACATTAAAAAATTAAGGAGTGCCGAAGGTAAATAACCCTCTTCCAAAAATTGTTCAACTAAAACAGCACCATGCCTTTTAGAAAGTTTTTTGGATTCACCAGCTTCTTTTAAATTAGGTAAATGAGCATGCACCGGAATATCCCAACCAAAGGCTTTATATAACAGTATGTGCTTAGGGGTAGAAGGTAACCAGTCATTGCCTCTTAGTATATGAGTAATATCCATAAGGTGGTCATCTACAACAACCGCTAGATGGTAAGTTGGAAAACCATCCGATTTGAGCAAAATTTGATCATCTAGTTCAGCGGCCTCAAAGGTTAAATCTCCATATACCATATCTTTAAAAAACACTTTTTCACCGTGAGGCATTTTAAACCTAATTGTGTAGGGCATATTAGATTCCAAGTTAGAAGTTACTTGCTCTTTTGATAGACTTAAACAATGCCTATCATATCGGGTGGGTTGTTTATTTTCTTGTTGCTCTTTTCGCAAAGTAGCCAAACGCTCAGAAGTACAAAAACAATAATATGCATGTTCGGAGTCAACTAATTTTTGGGCATACTTTTTATAAATGTCTTTACGCTCAGACTGAACATAGGGCGCATGCGGGCCACCTACAACAGGACCCTCATCGTAAGATATGTCCATATCTTTTAAAAGATTTAATAACTCTTCTACGGCACCTTCTACATACCTATTCTGATCTGTATCTTCTATTCGTAAAATAAATTTCCCATTGTAATGGCGGGCAAGTGCTAAATCATACAGTAAGGTACGCATACCTCCAATATGAAACCCACCGGTAGGGCTTGGTGCCATTCTAGTTCTTACTTTCATATGGGCATTTTAACACACTTACTACTGTGGTAAGATAGCTTTGATGTCTATGAATTTAGTACAAATGTCTTCTGTGGCACGAAAGATTATTGCCGGCACAATTATATTTGTGCTTTTGCTTATTGTCTTCTATATATCAAGGCCAGGACTACAAAAAATTTATTTAAGTTTATTTCCTCCGGATGATCCACCTACACCAATTTTTGGTTTGCTAGAACCCCTAGAATTTATTGAAAAAAGAGTAGTTAACCCAACTATCAGATTTGAATTAAACACACAGTCAGGAAGGCTTCCAGGAAATATCCCTGAAAAACTTACAGTATATACATACGTAGAATCGGGATTTTCCTTTTCGGCAGGCAAAGATGCCCAACGAGATGCAAGTGTTTTGGGCTTCACCGATGCAGATCTGACATCTAACTTAGAGGGCGATGTATATACATGGAGAAATGCGCAATTTGGAAGCGAGTTAGAAATAATAATAAACACAGGGGAACTAGAAAAGATAACTAACCTCACCAATAAAGGAACTCTTTACCCTACAGGTATTTTAACGGCACAGGAAGCAATTAAAGTGGCTGAGGAGTTAGTTACTAACCTAAACAGATATGAAGATGAGCTTTATATTGAAGGATCTAAAAATGTAACTTTAGGCAAATTTGTAAGAGGAGAAATTTTAGAAACAAGCACTGCACTAGACGCACAAATAGCAAAAGTGGATTTTACAAGAAAGATTAAAACATATCCTATTTTAGGACCTGACCCAACAGAAGGACTAATGACCGTTACTTTAGGCATGCGAGGAAGAGGTAATGTAGATTTTTTAAACGTTAAGGCCAATTATTGGGAAATCAACCCAACATCAAACGCGACGTACCCCATTATTTCTGTTACCGAAGCATGGAATGCTGTTTCTTCAGGGCAAGGAGTGATTGCAAGCGTTACATCAAATGACAAAAGCCCATTTGAAGAATACAAACCCCTAAGGGTAGAAAGGGTACTAATAAACAAAATATATATAGCCTACTACGACAGTAAAAAACCACAAAAATACTTGCAACCTATATATGTATTTGAGGGAAATTATATTTCAAGTGGGGATGAGGGAGATATTGTTATATATTTCCCTGCATTAGACGGCAGTTACATTAAAGAGAATTCTACTAACAACTCAGGTAGCGACGACCCCTTATTTTGATTCTTCAGTAGGCAGTTCCCAACTATAATTTTCTAGGATCCATGAAAGTATCTGTTTTGTAGTTTGCGCTCTGTTAGCACTACCCATAACAATTATTATTATCTTCTTTTTTTCGTCACCATACATGTAGGATAAAACCTCACCAGCACCTGTAGTGCGTCCTGTTTTTATACCTAAAGTTTGGGGAATTTCTAAGAGAAGATCGTTAGTGGTATTCATGTAAACAGCGCGTTCTAAACTCGTAAGTACGCTTACTTCTTTTTTAACAACAATTTGCTTAATATAATCATCAGAAATAGCTGCTTTAGAAAGCAAATATAAATCATAGGCAGTAGAATAATTGTTGCCAAGTTCATCATCTAAACCTACGGGGTTGGTAAAGTTAGAATTTTTTAACCCTAATACTTGAGCTTTTTGGTTCATTTTTACAACAAATTCTTCTTGAGATATTTTACCCACTGATAAAGTACATGCAGCATCTCCTGCAGATCCAATAAGCAATAGATCAAGTAAGTCAGCTACAGAAAGGCTCTCAAATGCGTATAAACCTGCTTTTTGACTTTCAACTAAAGTACACAACTCAGGAACTACAATTATTTCATCTATCCTGTATATATCTAAAGATACTAAAGCTGTTAACAACTTTGCGGTTGAAGCAGGTGGAAGTTTGGTATATATATTATTACTTACCAAAACTTGATTATTTACTATATCAACTGCATATATTGCCTGAGCATCAAAGTCAGGAAGACTGTTTTCACTAATTTTGATAGGTAAGGTTACTTTTGAAGCACCTAAAACCTTCTGAATGCTTCCGTGGTGATGTTTCGGAGTATAGTAGTAAATAAAATCACCCGCATTTTTAGTTTCTAAATAAAATCCGGTAAATAAGGAAATTACTATTATTGCATAAGCAATTAAGCGAGAACTGCTTGATAATAAGCGTTCAGGAAAAGTTCCAAGGTACTCAATTAACAACAAAACACGTAACATGCCTAAAATAAACCAAATGCGTATTTTTATTCCGAAACTCATGTAATCTCCAAAATCCGAGGATTCTCAACTTTAAGTAAATCAGATGCCTGCATAACAATTGAATGGGTTAAAGAGCCTGCATTAAATGCAACTTTGTCCTTTTCTTTAAATGAAATATCAAAATATGACTTAAGCCCTAGTATTTTACCCAAAGGTGGTATAGAACCTACCTTTAAACCAGTGATTTTGTGAACTTCATCGGGATGCAGCATATACATGTCTTTTACGTTTAACTGTTTTTTAAACTTTTTAGTATTCACTCGCTCATTTCCCGGAACTACAAGCAAAATATTTGATCCATCAGCATAAAATATTAACGCCTTTGCTCCCATAGAAATATCAGTATCTCGTATTTTTGCAGCGTCAGCACTTGTATGAACTGCTTCATGCTGAAGCAGTTCATACTGAATTTCATATTCGCTTAAGAGTGCTTTTATTTTATTTAATACTTCCATTCTAAGGAGCTAAGCGCTTCACATCTCTAGGTAAGTAAGTCGCTTCTTTTACACTTGGCAAATCTAATAACTGCATAATTATTCTTCCGGGGCCTATTCCACCCCCACCATGTGGAGGACATCCATACCTGAAAAATTCAATATAGTAATCAATTTCGCTTAATTCCATACCTTTTTCTTTGGCCTGCGCTATTAATACATCAGCCCTATGCTCACGTTGAGCACCTGTTGTTATTTCTAATCCTTTATACAATAAGTCAAAGCTCTTTGTTAACGATTTATTATCTTCATGACGCATGTGATAAAAAGGACGTATACTAATATCCCAATCAATTAGAAATACAAAATCATGTCCTGTTTCTTCTTTTACTATGTTGCTTATTTCACGTTCTTCTTCCGGACTTAAGTCGTGCTCTTTATCGCCGAGAATTCCTGCTTTTTTCAATTTTTCTTTAGCCTCTTTCATAGTGATTCTAGGAAAAGGTCTTGAAGGAATTTCGACATCAACTAAAGCTTCGTTTTTTAAACGAGTAAAACCTGCTATGAGCATTTTTTCTTCCTCATCCATTACGTCGTGGTGAGATTCTATGTAAGATAATTCAAAATCCCACCCAGTAAATTCAGTCATGTGCCTAGTTGTAAATGAAGGTTCAGCTCTAAAAACAGGGCCAATCATAAAAACTTTTTCGAATCCGGCGGCCATACCTAGCTGCTTGTAAAATTGAGGCGATTGCGCCAAATAAGCTAAACGATCAAAATATTTTACTTCAAACACCTCGGATCCAGACTCACTTGGAGACATCATTAAAGACGGCGTGTAAACCTGAATATAACCACTATCGTTTATGAAGTCCCTAAAACCTTTTTCTAGCGAGGTCCATACTTCAAATATCTTCCTTTTTTCTTCTCTACGTAAATCTAACCATCTATAATCAAATCTTTTTGCAGTTTCTGGTTCTTCACCACCTTTTTCAACTATTACGGGAATAGGAAGCTGTGGGTCAGCCTCGGATAAAACAATAATTTCCTTTGTTTCAATTTCAAAGCCCCCTGGAGCTTGTTTTTCTTCTTTTACTAAACCGTGCACTTCAACTACATATTCATGGCTTAATGAGTCCACAACATTAAATGCAGTGGAATCCTTGAGCACTACACACTGCACTTGACCAGAAATATCTCGTATAATCACAAACTTAATTTTTCCCTGATTTCGTATTACGTGTACAAAACCCTTTATAACTACTTGCTCGCCCACTTTTTCTTTGAGGGCAGAAATCATTATCCTTTTTTGCTCTTTTGACATAATTTCCTTCTAAATAAGTACTTTTACAAGAAGTTTTTAAGCTTAATACAAAAAAACTCCCGCATATGCGAGAGGTTCCATTTTCATGGAAGGTGCCAACCTTCTCTTGCCCACAAGGACTACTTAATTTAAGCTATTACGGGCATACCCGTTCTGCCTTTTCAGCAGACTGCATAACATTGTTTAAAGAGCGTCACCCCGCATAGCGGTCTCTTTTGCATTTACTGTTTGTGAAATTTTAGCATAAAAGTCAGGTTAATTAAATCTTAAGTCAACTATTTGAATATTTAAATAACTTCTACCATTAAAATCGTTGCGTTCAATTTTAAACACTGCGTCTATTAAATCACCTTCCTTCAATAAAGCAGCAACTTTATGTTCCTTAGCTCCAAAAAAAACTGCCTTTCTGGTAATGCCTTTAGAAAACAACTTCAAAGATAAGTGTGCTCCAGTTTTCCCTACCCACCTTATATCTAACACTCCCAGTTTTCTTGATAAAAACAAAGGTTCCTTATTTCCAATACCATATGGTTTAAGCTCCTCTAAATCGTTCAAAAAATGATCCTCAATACTTTCAAAAGGTAATTCCACATCTACTGTAAGTTCTGGAATTAATTGTTCCGCAGTAAACTCTATCAAAGCATAATTTAACAGCGATTCTTTAAGCTCTAAGATATTATTTTTTTCAATCGAAAATCCAGCCGCCATGGGATGTCCCCCTAAGTTTAAAAACAAGTTATCAAATTTTCTTAATGTTTCAATTATGTTTATCCCGGGTATGGAACGAGCAGACCCTTTACCAATTTCCTCTGAGGTACTTATAACAATGCTTGGTCGATAGTATTTTTGTACTAGCTTTGAGGCAACTAAACCTATTATTCCTTCGTGAAATTGATCGTGATCTGAAATAATTATATTTGGAACTGATTCAGTGCGATAACTTCCTATTAAAGTGTACATTTCTTGTGTTTTCTCTTGACGGGAATTATTGATTTCATTCAGTTGGGATGCCAAACTCTTAATATTATCAGCATCTCTACTTATTAATAAATCTAATGATTCAGAAGCATCTACCAATCTACCACTAGCATTTAAGCGAGGTCCAATAACCCAACCCAAATGATAAGTTGTTATTTCAGTGGCATTTGTACCCGACTCTTCCAACAGTACTTTTATTCCTAAAGGAGCCTCTTTGTTTAAAAGTTCAAGCCCTCTTTTAACAAGAGATCTGTTAAAACCAAGCAACGGTTGCAAATCTGTGACAGTTGCTATTGCCGCTAAGGACAAAAAGGTATTATCTGAAGAACCCAAAACTCTAGAAAAAATCCAAGCAATGCCAGAGCCTACTATTTGGTCTTCCCATACAATGCAATTAGCAGGAGGTAATACTTCGGGTTGTTGATGGTGGTCTGTTACTATTACAGTAAAGTTTAATTCTCTAGCATAAGCAACTTCTTCAACACCTGTTATACCTGTATCAACAGTAATCATTAATATGCCATTATCCGTATCGTACGCAGACTTTGCCTTTTTTAAAATTAAATCTATTGCTTTTTTAGAGAGCCCATAACCGTGCTCAAATCTATTTGGTATAAAGTAAAAGCACCTATCGTAAGCTAACTCATATTTAATAGTTTTGTACATTATTGCGGTAGCACAAACACCATCTGCATCATAGTCACCATAAATAACTATCGGTATGTCCTTTTCTATAGCCTCAGTAACTATTCTTTTTGCATCTTTTAATGCTTTTTTAAACTCAAAAGGAAATTTTTTAAGAAGTTCTTTTACAGAAGGCGGACTTAGAAAATCTTCTCTAGCTTGTTTCTCAGATAAACCTCTGTTGCTTAAAATTAGATCCAATATTTCATCTGATTCTTGTTTTGTACGGAGTATATTCCAGTTGTTCATATTTATTTTTTATTTCTATGTTCCCACAATACCAAAATAGGACAGGCTGTAAATATTGAAGAGTAAGTGCCAGATAGTATTCCGACGAGAAGGGCTAAAACAAAAACTTTTATGCTTGCACCTCCTAAAAGGAACAAAGAAAATAGCACAATTAAAACCGTAAATGAAGTTGCTAGCGACCTGTTTAAAGTTTCAACTAAAGAAAAATTAACAACATTCTCAAATGTACTTGTTTTAGAAAGCTTTAGAAGGTTTTCCCTAACGCGGTCAAATACAACAATTGAGTCATGTACAGAAAACCCAATTACTGTTAATAAAGCAGTAATAAACAAAGAATCTACTTCATATCCATAAATTACGCCTAATATTGAAAATATACCTACTACAACTAACACATCATGCAACATTGCTACTAAAGCAGAAACACCAAATTTGTAACTTTTATAGGGCTTGGGTATATTTCTAAATGCATAAGCTATGTAAACCAAAATACCTAACATTGCAACAAAAATAGCCATAAATGATTTTCTTTGGGTTTCACTTCCAACAGCAGGGCCTACAGTTTCAAATAAGTCTTGTGTTGTGTTTGGATAAACATTTAATACTGCATTGGTCACTAAATCGTTAGTAGTAGTATCTACAGAATTAGTCTGTAATTGAATTCTCGAATCAGTTACATATTTAACCTTTTTTACATCTAGCCCATTTTTTCTAAATAGATCTACTATTTCCTCAGTAGATGGTTTGGAATCAGTAGTAAAAGAATACTCAAATACAGAACCACCCGTAAAGTCTATGCTTAAATTTAAGCCAAATTTTGCCAAAGAAATAATTCCAGGAAGCATAATTAATAAAGAAAATAATAAGTACCACTTTCCAAAACGCATTAAATTCATTTTAAACTTCTCCTTCTTAAGCGATTTCTACGCGAACTGGTTTTAATGACCTCAACCTCAGAACCACGCAAACCTGAATCGAACAAACGAATTAAAGTATGAGTTACAAAAATAGAAGTAAATAAAGAAACTAATATACCTATAGCTAGCGTTAGAGCAAAACCTCGAACAGGGCCAGTACCAAAATAAAATAATACAAATGCAGTAAGAAGTGAAGAAATATTAGAATCCTTTATAGATGTCCAAGCTCTTTCAAAGCCAAACTTTATTGCCAAACCTCTAGGTTTACCCCACGAAATTTCTTCTTTTATACGCTCAAATATTAAAATATTAGCATCAGATGCCATACCTATAGACAAAATAAAACCAGCAATTCCTGGAAGTGTTAAAACTACTGGAACAATTTTAAATATTGCCAAAACCAAAAAAGCATAAATTGCCAAAGCTATGTTTGCAATAAATCCTAAACGACCATAAGCAAAAACCATATAAACCATGATTATTATTAAACCTACTATCCCCGCAAAAAAACTTGTATTAATCGATTCATCTCCTAAGGTAGCGCCAATATTTTGTTGCTCTACAATTTCGACAGGAACAGGTAAAGCACCTGCTCTTATTTGCAAGCTTAGTGCCTGCGCTTCTTCTAAATTAAAGTTTCCACTAATAATCGGGTCAGAATACAAATCGTCAGCAAGGGATTCGTTAACAATTGGAGCGGATATGGGTAACGCGTCTTCATCTAAATATAGTGCAATAGGCTTACCTATTTGTGTTTGAGCTAATTTAGAAAATTTTTCACGTCCTTCGTTAGTAAATCTCAATTGTATTGAAGGAGAGTTTGATAAACCTTGAGAACCTCCATAACCTTGATTTTGGAATACTACATCAACACCACGCAAATCTGCGCCAGTTAAACCTGAATCTGACCATTGTGTTGAATCAAAAATTAACTCTTGAAACCTTTCTTCGCTCCACTCTACATCCTCATTTAGTATCTTAAAATTAAGCTGTGCTGTTTTACCAATAATAGAAATTGCTTCAGAGATATTATCTATCCCAGGTATTTCTACGTTTATTCTGTAAGAATCTCCAATTTTTGAGGTATTTATTGAAGCTTCAGCTACACCTAAAAAGTCAACACGACGTGCAATTACTTCTCGTGCAGACACTATTGCAGAGTCTCTATCTTCTTCTGCAATAGAATCCATTTTTGCTTGTAATACAATCTTGACCCCGCCTTCTAAATCTAAACCTTTTTTTAGTTCTGTTAAATCTAAGGTATAGCGACCATCAAAAAAACTCAAATAGTAACCTCCAATATACGAGTTTAGGTTTATACCCCATTTATGAATATTAATGGGTATTCTTGGCAAAGCCATAAGTATGGCTGTTGTGGCTATTGCAGTTATTAATCCTAATCTAAAATATAAATTTTTAAACATATCAACAATACTTCAGTTACGATACACAGCTTATAATAGTTTGAGAGATTGCAATAATCAAGAAGCTAGCATCAAGTGAGAGAAGTAAACTCTTCTTCATCGCCTACAAGCATGGTTCTGCTTTGCATTAGTATTTTGTTTACAAATTGATCGTTCTTTCTTTTTCTAAACATGAATTCCTCTTCACCCATTACAGAGTAGTTAATTTCTCTTTTTGTATCAGCTTCATCTTCTTTTACTAGCTTCTCTAATACATCCATGTTCGGATTGCCCACAACAAACAAGTCTACATCAAGCATGTTAGATTGATGTCCCATTGAAAAAGATCTAGATAGTACGGCAAACTTTAAATCACCTAATTCTTTCAAGGCCTTAATGATTGCGGCACCTAAACCTTCTTCCTTAGCTATTAACGACAGTAACTCAGGAAAGTAAATTGAACTTGTGTTAACACTATAGTAAAGACGATTACCACTTGGACGTTTGCGTAATAATCCTAATTTGTGTAGCCTAGAAAGCTCTCTACGGACAGCATTAATTTCTGTACCTACTGCTCTTACTAACCCTCTTACATGATAAGACTGCGACGGATTAGCTAGCATAACTTTTAAAACTTTTACTCTAACTTCTGAAACAAATAAATCCTTTAACATAAAATTCGCCGAGGCAGCATGGCATAACTTAATAAAATAAAGACAGTTTTAATAATTAACTTGATCAACATTTCTATCTGGTACAATACTTATCCAAAATTTTCCTCTATTAAACTCAACCTCTTCGCCATTTTCATAATAAAAAAGTGTACGATCATCTCTACCGGCTTTTGACCAGGTTACGGTATTTGCAGTTCCGTCAATAAAAACAATACCAGTTCCGCTGCCAATTAATTCATATTCTAAACGGCCTTTTTCATCTCCTACTACCTGTGTTTCGGAGGCAAACTGTACTATAAAGTTTTTTACTTTAATTTGTTCGCCAGTTTCCTGATCTTTATGAGGAATAGGGTTTTCTTCAGAATCATATCCCATAAACCTTAAGTATGAATTTGACGTTCTATCGTATTCCCAAATTGCAGAGTAATCACCTTCGTACCAAAAATCTATTGTAATTGGATTACATTCACCTACATAACACATTTCAGTTTCTTGGGGAATATCGGCTTCATCTTTAAATAAATAAGGTCTAAACTCTTCATCGGTGCCTTGCCAACCCAAATCATTTCCTAAGTCACGTAATTCAGTACCATCTACATAAGCTGTATGCTCCGTGGCAACGCCACTGTCTAAGCGATTCTGATCTCTCCAAAATTGACCACCACCTCTACCTAAACTGCGGACAGGCCAGGTTTCTATTGCTTCTAAAGCTTGCGGAGACCAACCTATATGCATAAGCATTGCATCACCCATTTCTTTTACGAGCACTAAATAGTATTCTCTTGTACTCCTAACAGGACCTATTTTCTCAGGAGTATTAGATAAGAAAAACGGTAAAAATCGGGTAATTCCTCCCTCAGCAACAATTTCATAAATAACATCAGCGTAAATCAAACCTGATTGAGGTCTTGCGGGAACAGCATTGTTTACCATTACACCCATAGGACGTATATCTTTCCACGGTTCCGCATTTTTCATTGGTACAAGCTCACCAGTTAAAGGATTTTCAAATAAATCCTCTTTGCTATCACCACCATCAATTAAATCATTTATAGCGGTAGGATTAAAAAAGCCACCCTCTTTTTTTGAATTGAAAAAATAAATTACACCTAAAACAATTACTAATCCTGCTAATACAGCAACTGGAATAATAAATGCATTTCTTTTTGCTTTATTGACCTCAGATTCATTAGAAGTAGGAGGGGTAATTTTAACATTATTTAAATCTAGTTCGTCATGTTCATTTGTAGGTATGTGCATCTAGTTTGTATTATATATTGGGTACAAGTTTTGTCTAGATGTTTTATAAAATATGATAAACTCATGGAATGTCAAAGAAAAAATCAAAAAATAAGCAAAGAAAACATAAAGAAATACTTAAAGCTCAAAGCATTAAAAAGAGTGCAGAAAATAAAGCACCCACTAAAGAGCTTCAAACACATAAACTTCCAATAAAAAATATTAAACGGGATTTAAAGAAAACTGCTGTCTTTGCAGTAGTATCAATCACATTTTTGATTTTGTTAAATATTTATGACGTTTCCTATCAGAGCGCTTTAATTTTATTAACCGCTTTTAAATAAATGAAGCTAAATATAAAAACTGATCCTTGTTACAAATACTATGGGGTGATATAATGCGGGCAAACTTAAATAAGAGCTTTTCCAAAAAGGAGATAATGATATGGATGCACAGTTGTATAGTGGTGAAAATCGCGAATTAACACAGTACCCAGACTTTCAATCGATAAGTTCAAGTTTTTTTGCACTAAAAGTTGTTGGCGTTAAAACAGGCTATGGGTTTCAACTCTGTTTGAAAAACAAACCTGGTAGATACCTAACAACCCAACCCGCATGGAAAAATGCAGAAAAAACGGCCGTAACCCATGTATTCGGTACAACCACAGATCCAGAATCTGCAGCAGCATTTGATGAATGGGCAGGACGCTTAGCTGGATGGTTAGCCCGAATGAGCAGAACGTATTTGAACTCGCGACGAATCGTTGTGGAACCACCTCCAGGAATGCGAAAGTTTGAAATAAAAAACGGTACTTCGCACTGGGAAAAACACTAATATTGCAATATTGCTGAAAAAATTCATAGGGAAAAATGTCTTACTATTTCACTAGAGACATTTTTCCCTTCTTTAATCTAATAATTAAAGCTTTATTTCTTCGCTTATAAACTCATCCAAATTACCATCTAGCACCGAGTCTGGATTTACACTTTCTACTTGTGTTCGTAAATCTTTAACAAGTTTATACGGGTGTAGTACATAATTTCTAATTTGATTGCCCCAACCAGGAACCTTATATGTCCCTTTAAGCTTTTTCTTTTCGTCTTCTATACGCTGAACTTCAAGTGCAAACAACTGAGCTTTAAGTGATGCCATAGCTTTTTCTCTGTTTTTTCCCTGTGTTCGCTCTTCCTGACATTCTACTACTATACCTGTGGGTTTATGCTTAATTCGTACTGCCGTGGAAACCTTATTAACGTTCTGCCCACCAGATCCTCCTGACCTATGTGCTTCAAATTCAATGTCATCATCTTTTATTTCTATTTCGATATCATCTGACACAACGGGTAAAACTTCTACTAAGGAAAAAGATGTTTGGCGTAAGTTATCAGAATTGAAAGGTGACTGACGCACCAACCTATGAGCACCCGCCTCATTTTTTAAATAGCCGTAGGCATACTTACCTTTAAGCTCTAGTGTCACGGATTTAAGACCTGCTTCATCTCCTTTAACCCGTGTAACTTCTTCAACTTTCCAACCTTTCTTTTCTGCATACCGTGCGTACATACGCATTAGCATTTCTGTCCAATCCATTGCTTCAGTTCCGCCTTGTCCCGCATGAATAGAAAGCAACGCAGCATTTTTATCATAGCTTTCAGATAAGAATGTACTTAGCTCTAGTTTCTTAAATTCTTTTTCAAATTCATCTAGAGCATCGTCATCCAGCAGCAGCTCAAGCATCTCATAATCCGTTACTTCTCTTTCTAGGGCTGCCAAGTCTTGGGACAATTTTTGCCCCTGTTCCCAATTTTTCCAGACTTCTTCAGTACTCATTTCTTTTTTAAGTTCATCTATTTTCAAACGCTTGGACTTTATATTTAATTTTTCACCTAGTTCGGCTAATTTCTGATGTGCTTCTTCCATATTAAAAAGCAGTTTAATAGCTTTCTTCAAAAACTTCCATACCTAGTTCTACTGTGTCACCCATTTTAATTTCACCTTGTAAAATTTTTGTGGCTAAGTATGTTTCTACAGTATCTTCTATAACACGTGCTAACGGACGCGCACCCCAGCTTGGGTTAAATCCTCTACGTACTAGCTCGTCTATTAACTGCTGTGAAAACGAAATTTTAACTTTCTTTTCATCAGCTAAGCGTCTTACACCTTCCAAAAGTATGTCTGCAATTGCACGCACTGTTGGAATAGTTAATGGCCTAAATACAATAATTCCAGTAAAACGATTTAAAAACTCGGGAGCAAACTTAGCTCTAACCTCACGCATTGCAGCATCTTGCATTTCTTCGAAAGTACCACCCTTATCAGAAATTTCTTGTATTGCTCGCGTGCCTGTATTACTGGTAGCAATTATTATAGAATTGGTAAAATCAACAACATGACCCACAGAATCCGTTAAACGACCATCATCCAATACTTGTAAAAATGTAAGTAAAACATTGGAATAAGCTTTCTCAATTTCATCAAGCAAAATAAGAGAAAAAGGCTTAGAACGAACAGCATCAGTTAACTGACCTTTAGAACTGCCTGAAGGATCCCCAATTAAGCGGTTAATGCTATCTGGTTGTTGATATTCACTCATATCTAAACGAATCATCGTATTATTTGTACCAAAATAGTTTTTTGCCAACGCTTTAGCAGTTTGAGTTTTCCCTACACCTGTAGTGCCTACAAATAAAAAGCTGGCTATTGGCTTAGATTCATCTCTTATACCTACTCGTGCGCGCTTTAATGAGCGCCCTATTTGAACTATGGCTTGGTCTTGTCCAACCACCATTTGCCTCATTTTGTCTTCAATGTTTAGCAGTGTAGAAGATTCATCTTGAGAAATTGCCGAAACAGGAACACTTGTTATTTTAGATACTTCATCGGCCACATCATCAACCGTTAAATAACCCTTAGTTCTCCCAAAAGAAGCAACACTTCTATTTAAAATGTCCAAAGCTTTATCGGGAAATACCCGCTCATGTATTAGTTTTTTAGACAGCTGAATAATTTTTCTTAATGCGGGGTACGAAACTATTACACCTGTTTCTTTTTCAATTTCATCTGCATTTACTTTTAAAATTTCTAGGGTATCTTCTTCAGATGCTTCGGCTAAACGAACAATTTCAAATAAGCGTGCAAAAGCACCATTAGGCTCTATATACTTTCTGTAGTTTTCATTTGAAGTAGCACCAACAAATTGATTTTTTCCTGCCGCTAAGCGTGGCTCTAAAACAGAAAAGGCACTAGACATTTCGGCACTGCTTTGCCCAGAACCTGCTAACAAAGTGTGAATTTCGTCAATAAACAAAATTATGCCACCAGATCCTTCAACATCTTCCATAATGTTCGCCATTCTGCCTGCTAAATCACCCGAGGTAGATGCACCCGCTATAAGAAGGCCTGTATTAAGAGCAACAATACGACGAAACCTTAAAGACTCAAAATCCGTTCCTCTTATAACTCTATCGGCAATACCTTTCATAATAGAAGACTTTCCGCTTCCGGGTTCACCTATAATTAATACGTTACTATTAGAACTACTCAGTATTTCAGCAACTTCTGATATTTCCGCATCTCTGCCAACTACTTTTTTGAAACGTCCATATTTGGCCATTTCGGTGTAGTCATCAGAATACTGATCAAGGTATTTAGTAACCCGACCTGTTAAACCACGATTTGTACCTCCCATAAGAGGCATTTCATAGTCTTCTTGCCAAACATATAGCTTTGATAACTCTTCTCTTTTTGAAACTACCCATTCTATTGTGTCTTCAAAGTCCTCAAGAGAAGACCCATAAGAAGATAGAACAGTATCAATATTAGGAACACTTAAGAAAACTGCTAAAAGTAAATGCTCCATTTCTACATACCTGGTTTCATATTTTTTTGCCAGTCCATATGATGTTTCTACTAAAGGCACATTTTGCAACCTTGAATAAAGTTCCACAAAAGCTAAAAGAAAATCCTGCTTTAAGAGCTCGGTTCTTTTCAATATATACTGACTTGATTTATGCTTTAAAAATAAAGGCAAGGCTTCACTACCCACTGTTTTCAACTGTTCAATATAATCCTTAACTTCAGGTCTAAAACACTCCAACGGATTTGAAGGATTCACTTGGTATACACGCCTTAAGGGGGTACCAAAAGTAAAATACTCTCGTGCAACAAAAAGCATTACAATTAAAGGTATAATCCACAGCTTAATATAAATAGCCAATAATAAAGGGGCTAAAAACCATATAATTGGAGCGATAAAAAGTAAAATAGATATGAAAACAAGCGCTACCGAACCAACTAACATCCAAATAATTCTAAAAAAGAAGCCTATTATTCTACCCACTTTGGTATAGTCACCAAACAAAGGGGTGAAAAGTAGACGAATATTAAGTGTAAAAGCCACCTCATTGTTTGTGTGACGCAGTATTCTAAGCAAGGTCACAAAAAGCACACGCGGAGCTTTAACAAAATACCAGTTTATGAAGTCATATATCTCTTTGGGCACAGTAAGCATGAGTATAGGATATCATAGCAACAACCTTATTATTAGCCTTTAATTTCAGCTAACTTATAACCTAATATTATCCCTAAAGGAACATAGAATAAAACTAATAATGTTAGAGGTTTGAAAATAAACGTAATTAGTGCTCCCAAGTATGGAAAAGCAAATAGCACCTTACCAACAATTTCATAGTCAGCAATATAAAACGGATCCTCAACATTATTGTTATCACCTTTAGTTTTATACAAATTTTTGTCCTTAAACACTTCTTTACTTACAATGCGATGCGTAATTAAACTTGTACCTGAATATAGATTATATGTAACAACATCATCAACATCGTAGGTAGAATAGATTTTTGTCACTATTAAGTCTCCTTTTTGCAAAGTTGGCTCCATAGATGCACCATTTATTACAAAAGTATCAAACTTATAAATACCTACAGCTGCAAACAAAACGAACGAAACAAAAATAATTAAATATTTCATTATGTTTAACACATTCCCGGGAAATGTGATTAAACTTTATAAACTAACTGACTCAACTAAAAAATCAAATGTTGCCGTACTCCCTTGCTTAGCAGCAGATACAGAACCTGTACTAAACTTAAAAACCATAGGTAATACCTCTCCTGACTGCAAAAGGCCTAAATCAAACCCCTCTGTTTTCCACTTAACTATGGTTTTTACACCTAAGGAATTTCCAAGCTCACCGGCATCTAAAACCCCATTATTATTGTTGTCATCCCAAAGAAACGGTTCTACATTTATATCCTGACGCAATTCATTAGGGTCGTTAGCCGTTTCGTAATCTGCCACTGTAAAAAGCACCACATCTTCAGGTGAATTATTGTAAAGCTTCACCAAATAGTTAGTTTCCCAATTCGGACTTATATTCTCAAATGTAGGCCCGACTAGTTCGTCATAAAGATTTGAAGCATCTAAAGAACCTGCTAAGTCCATTAACAACTTTAGATCAGAACTACCAACACTAAAAGTTGCACCAAGTATTTTTGCAGAGTCAGTGAAAGCTGCTGCAGAAACACCTAAAGTCGTGATAAGAATGGTTAGTATCAAACCATAACTTGCAATAAATTTTTTCATAACACCTCCTTTCTTACTAAATTTCTACTTTATCTATAGTGAAAAGACCCAAACTCCGTATACTTACATATTCATTTTGAGAAATAATTACATGATCCATTAACGGTATTCCAAGAAGCTTTCCAGACTTAGCTAGAACATTTGTTAAATCAATATCTTCCTGACTTGGGGTAACATCTCCTGATGGGTGGTTGTGAGCAACTATTATGGCAACAGCACTTACCTGTAACGCGCGTTTAAAAACCTCTCTTGGGTGTGCCACGGTTTCATTTAAAGTTCCTATTGCTAATAAATCTTTAGAAATTAATCTGTTTCTCGAATCAACTGATAATAAAAAAAAGTGCTCTCGATTTTTTGAAAAAAAATCTTTCTTTAAAACATTGAATACATCTCTAGGAGTTTTAACCTTTTTACGAGATGTATTATTAAAATTTATACGCAATCCCAACTCAAACGTTGCTTTTAGTGTGCAAGCTTTTGCGACACCAATATTTTTATAATTTATCAACTCAAGCAGCGGAACATTTAAAAGAGCATTTAAATTTCCATAATGGCGTATTAGAGACCTTGCCAGCGAAACTGATGAAGTGTCGCGACCTCCAACCCTAAGCAAAACGGCGATTAATTCTGCATCAGTCAAATGGTCAGCACCAAACTTAAGTAGTTTTTCTCTAGGAAACTCATCATTTAGTAATGTGTCTGACATTGGCATACTTAACAATTTAAATTATTGCAATGCATATTGCAATGTGTTAATTTCTAATTAAGCTGGATTATGGAAAAAAATATAGGATTTAAAATTAAAGAAATTAGAGATAAGTATAAACTGTCGCAAGAAAGATTTGGCAACAAAATTGGAGTTTCAGGAAAAACTATTTCAGCCTACGAAACCGGAAAGTGCATTCCCCCACTAAAGGTGTTAAATAGCATTGCTGAAGCTTACAATGTTTCTTTTTTAAGTTTAACTGAATCAAGCGAAAATAAGCTTCGGCAAAAAATTCAGCAAATAACCACTGCTTTGAGTGAACTTCAATATATTGTTACTGAGCTTGAGACGCCAAAAAGTATTTAACGTTTTGAGTATTGAGGTGCTTTTCTAGCTTTCCTTAACCAGTATTTCTTTCTTTCAACCATTCTAGAATCTCTAGTTAAGAAGCCCTGAGTACTTAGTATTTTACGATATTCTTCGTTAATAGTAGCTAATGCTCTTGATATACCATGTACTACTGCATCTAATTGAGCGGATTTTCCAGAGCCTTGAACTTTAATAGATGCCCAGTATTTTGATTCAGGATGAGATATTCCAACTAAGTGAAATGGCTTCTTCCATTTTAGTGCTTCATTTTCAGTAGGAAAGTAATCGTCAATTGGCATATCATTTATTGTTATATCACCTTTGTCTTGATATAGGAAAACACGTGCAACTGCAGTTTTTCTTCTTCCAGTTCCGCTTATAAAACCTTTCTTTGGGGATTTACTTGTTTTTTCTTGTATTTCTTGCTTTTTTGCCATTTTTAACTTTCCTTTTTAGTAGATAGATTAGCCGTGTGAGGATGTTCTGCACCCGGATAAATATATAAATTAGCAATTCTTGCTTTTCTTAGTTTGTTATAAGGTAACATTCCTTTAACTGCTTTTCTTAAAACTTCTGTTGGTCTTCTTTCTAATAAGTCACCTAGAATTTCTTGTTTAATTCCACCTGGAAACCCAGTATGTCTGTAATAAATTTTCTTGGTTAACTTGTTTCCTGTCACAGCAATTTTACTTGCGTTGGTAATTACAACTTTATCCATCATATCTAAGTGAGGTGAATAGGTTACATTTTTTTTACCTGCCAATATGGCAGCGGCCTCTGATGCTACCTTACCTAATATTTTTCCACGAGCATCTATAAAATGCCACTTTGGTTGTATATCGTTTTTACTTACTGAATGTGTTTTATTCATTTTCTTCTTTTTTTACAGTAACTTTTTTACTTTTAGCTGGTTTTTTCTCTTCATCTACAGCAGCTTTTTTGTCAGTTTTTTTAGACTTTTTATCTTTAATTAGTTCTATTCTGGCTAACGGAGCATTATCGCCTGCGCGCCTATTTAATTTAACTATACGTGTATAACCCCCGTTTCGTGACTCAAAGTCAGGAACAACCTTTTCAAATAGTACACGTACTGCCTCTTCGGTAGGAAGTTTTGTTTTAGCCATTTTTACACCGTGTTGATTCTTGTTTTTTTTAGCCTTAGTGATTAGTTTTTCTACATAAGGCTGTACAAACTTTGCTTTTGTTAAGGTAGTCTCCATTTTACCGTTTAAAAGTAACGATGCAGACAAATTCTTTAGCAAAGCTCTTCTGTGATCTATGTCTCTGCTTAATCTTCTACCAAAGACGCGGTGCCTCATTGTCTTAAACCTTCTTTCTTAAGTAGTTTCTTAATTTCTGTAATCGATTTGTCACCTAAGTTTTTAATGTCACTCAAATCATCATCAGATAATTCACTTAATTGATGTAGTGTTTCTATATCCTGCTTCTTAAGAGCATTTATTGTTCTTGTTGGTAATGGAAGCTCATCTAAAGAAACATCTTCATTAGCAGTTGGTAGTGCATCTGTAGTTTCTACTACTTCTTCTTCCACTATTTCCTCATCTTCTCCATCGGAGAATCTGCTAAAAAAGTTTCTTAATTGAGTTGCGGCTTGTGTTACAGCTTCTTCAGGGCTCAAACTTCCATCAGTTTCGACTGTAAATAATAATTTATCTAAACCGGTTACACTTCCAAATCTAGTTGGTACAACCTCGTAGGTAGCACTTAAAACAGGTGAAAAAACAGCGTCAAGAAGTATTACACCTAACTTTGAGCTTTCTCTACCTTCTGCAGTTAAGTATCCAACGCCTTTTTCTACTATAATTTCAGCTTCAAATTTTGCTTTTTTATCGGCTAAAGTAGCGATATGTGCTTTTTTATCTAACACTTCAACTTCAGAAGAAATTTCAATATCACCAGCAGTTACTTCACCAGGCCCGGTAACACTAATTCTTCCTACAACAGGATTATCGGTATGCATTTTGAAGTGCAAACCTTTAAGGTTTAAATTTATTTCCACTAAATCTTCTTTTATTCCCTCTATACCCGTAAATTGGTGTAGAGCTTTTTCATACTTAATTTGAGTTATTGCCGAACCTTCTAAAGAAGTCAACAAAACTCTTCTTAGAGAATTTCCTAGTGTGTGACCAAAACCTGTTGGTAATGGGTCAAAAGAAAATACTCCAACATTACCTTTTTCCGATTCTTTTTTTATTTTTACATCAGCAGTACTTAAAAGCACAATGCCTCCTTTAAATGAAATTACCTGGAATAGAACTCAACGATAAGTTGAACATTAATGTCCCCACTTAAGTCCTCAAGTTCAGGCATTCTTTCGAATTTTACAAACTTTTCCTTCACGTTGGCTTGAAGCCATTCAGGGAGTATAAATCCTTCTCTTAATTGAATTCTTCCGAAGTCAACAGGCTTTATAATGTCTCCAACTTTTAACTGCATTGATGGTATTGTTACAACCTTACCATTAACAGTAAAAAATCCAGACCTAATGAATTGTCTTGCCTGAGCACGAGACACTGCAAAACCACTTCTATAAACCATATTATCAAATCTAGACTCTAATTGTTGAACTAATCTTGTACCTGTAACACCTCTAGATTTCAAAGCTTGATCTACATAACCTCTAAACTGTTTTTCTAAAATGCCATAAGTTCTTTTGGCTTTTTGTTTTTCTCTAAATTGAAGGCCGTACTGAGACATTCTTCGTCTTGATGTTCCATGTTGCCCAGGAGCTTGACCTCTACGAGTTATAGCACATTTTTCACTTTCACAACGTGAACCCTTTAAGTATAGCTTTTGACCTTCTCTTCTACATAATCTGCATTTTGGACCGGTATATCGTGCCATAAATTAAACCCTCCTTCGTTTCTTAGGTCTACAACCATTATGTGGTATTGGTGTTACATCAGAAATTGCGGTTACACGCAAACCTGAGCTTTTAAGTGCCTTTATAGATGTTACACGCCCCGCACCAGGACCTTTAACAAAAACAGATACTTCTTTTAATCCGGCATCTGCGGCTTGCCCAGCTACCGATTCTGCAGCTTTTGTAGCTGCATATGGGGTTGATTTTCTTGAACCCTTAAATCCAGCTTGTCCGGAACTTCCCGAAAATAAAGCATTACCCTCTGCATCAGTAATAGTAATAATAGTATTATTAAACCCAGCAGTTATATAAACTCTACCTGTGGAAGGTATTTGCTTAGTACTTCTTTTTTTTGATTTTTTTACCTTTTTTGCCATAAATTACTCAATTTAAATATAAATTACTTCTTGGTTAACTTTTTCTTCATGCCCCCTACTGTCTTCTTTTTACCTTTTCTTGTTCTAGCGTTACTTCTGGTTCTTTGACCTCTGGCAGGTAAACCCTTCATATGTCTTAAACCACGGTAACTTTTAATGTCTTTTAAACGTCTAATATTTTGACTAATAATTCTTCTTAGTTCACCCTCTACAGGAATTTCCAACTCAGAAATTTTTTTAGTTATTTTTGCTGCATCTGCGTCTGATAAATCTTTCGCGCGAATGCTTTCATTAATGCCACAGGCATCTAATATTTCTTTAGACTTAGTTTTACCTATTCCTTTAACGTAGGTTAAAGCTATAATTATTCTTTTATTTTCAGGTATATCTATACCAGCAATTCTTGCCATAATTAACCTTGTCTTTGCTTATGCTTAGGATTGCGTCCACAAATAACTAAAACAACACCTTTTCTGCGTACTATTTTGCAATCTCTACAAATTTTTTTTACTGATGCCCTTACTTTCATAAAAACTTTCTTTTAACTAACGCAAGTTAACACTAATCATTTAAAAAAGCTAGTGAATAACTTACAAAAGCACTTCAATCAATAGACTTTTCTTTATCTCTATATCGGTAGGTAATTCTACCTCTTGTTAAGTCATGTGGCGAGAACTCTATTTTTACTCTATCTCCGGCTAGTATACGTATTCTAAACTTGCGCATTTTGCCTGATAGACTAGCAATAGCAAATTCGCCATCTTCTAGTTCAATCTTAAACATCCCACCCATAAGGGTTTCTGTTATCAAACCATCTTTAGTTACAACATTTTTGTTACTCATTAATTGATATAGTACTAGATATCAAAGCTTAGTTAAACTTGAAATTCAAACCGCCATTTGGCGGATAATGTAAAAACATTTTAAATTTATTATATGTTTTAACTACGGCTTAATACCCGGGTGCGATTGTATCAAAATAAGTCAGCTAATGCAACAAACAGCTACACTACAAGCTCGTTAATACTTCGGGTCCATCTTTTGTTATAGCCACTGTATGTTCAAATAGCCCCGCTAGACTACCATCTTCTGTAACAATAGTCCAATCGTCGTCTGCAACCTTTATTTTTGGTCTTCCCTTTTGATAAATTATTTCAATTGCCAAAACCATACCAACTTTTAATTCAGGTCCTACTCCAGGCTTTCCATATCCAGGAACGTAAGGATCCTCATGCAGGTCTTTGCCAATACCATGGCCTACCAAGTCACGTGAAACTGACCAACCCTCTGATTCTATAACTTTTTGCATAGCAAAACCTATATCACCAATATGTTTTCCTGCTACAGAATTTTTGATACCTGCATTTAAGGCATCTTCACCTATTGTTAAAAACTTAGATTCAGTCAAACCATCAACCTCAACTGTGTATGACAAATCAGTATGAAACCCTTTATACAAAGTACCTAAATCAATACTAACTATATCACCCTTTTTTAAAACGTAATCATTTGGTAATCCATGAACTAGACCCTCGTTTACGTTAATACACGTTGAAAAATCATAACCTACTACAGTTTTAAATGAAGGCTGTCCTCCTAAATCAAGTATTTGTTGTTCTGCAATTTTATCTAGTTCAATAGTAGTAATACCTGTCTTTACTGCAGATAGCGCAGCTCTTAGTGCTGCCGCAGTTATTTTTCCACCGTCCCGCATTAAATCTAACTCGTCACTGTTTTTGAGCTTAATTTTCATTCAAAACTACCTCATTTAACAAATTTTCCATTACTTCCTTTGGAAGGGGACTTGCATCAACCTCTACCAAAATACCTTCATCTCTAAATCTATCTACCACCTGCATAGTATCAGTATAAAAAATTTCTAACCTGTGTTTAACTGCTTCCTCAGTATCATCTTCACGCTGTAATAGTTTACTACCACATAAATCACAAGAACCTTCAGATTTTGGTGGCATAGTGTAAATATTGCACATCCAACCACAGCTAGAACAGATACGTCTACCACTCAGTCTGCGTACAGAGTCATTTTCAGATAAAGTTAAATAAATAACTTTGTCAAAATTTGGATTAAAAACCTCTAACTGTCCTAAGTTACGAACCCAACCATCGAGTATATAATTGCTTCCTAAATTGTTTTTTTCAATGTGAGATTTTATAAGTCCGGCAGTAGTCTCATAAGAAACTAAGTCGCCATTATTTAAAGTATCCCGAATTTGTTTGTTAGTTTCAGCAGCTTCTCGAAGAAGAGCACCAACGCTTATGTGAGGCAAACCTGTCTTCTCACTTAGCAGTTTTCCAATGGTTCCTTTTCCAGATCCTTGTGGACCAATTAATAATACTTTCATTTTAAAAACCTGGAAGACCTAAATCACCCAACTGACCCTTTAGCTTTTTCTGAACTTTCTTATCTACATCCTTCATTGTTTTATTTAGTAAGTCTTTAAGTTCTTTATCTTCCTCGCCATCAACTTCTATACGCTCAATCCTTTTATCACCTCTTATAACTACCGAATAATCACCCTTTTCCCCTGAAACAAAAATCTCTTCAAGCTGCTTTTTCATTTCGCTTTGAATTTTTCTCAAATTATTTAAATCTTTTAATTTATCAAGCATTTTTTACTCCAAAAAACTTTCGTAATTTCTTGTAACCAGTAAAGCCTCAACTTGTCTTACAGTTTCAAGAACTACAGATACTACAATTAATATACCAGTACCGCCAATAGCAAATGTTTGCAAACCCGTTATAGATTGAACAATAAAAGGCAAAACTGCCACGATACCTAAAAATAAAGCCCCTACTAGAGTTAAACGTAAAACCACGTTTTTTATATATTCGTGTGTAGATTTCCCAGGGCGCACTCCAGGAATAAAACCACCTCGTTTTCTTATATCATCAGCTACTTTTTCCGGATTAAATTGCAAAAAGGTATAAAAAAATGTAAATGCAAAAACCAAAACAAAATATAACAAATTGTACCCCATTGATGTTGACTGAAAATTACGCGCTAAAAAGTCTCCAATGCTTTGCAAAAGCTGACTATTGGCTGCTAACAAAGGGCCGCTAACAAAAGATGGAATCAAAACTATGGAAATAGCAAATATAATAGGAATAACACCTGCTTGGTTAATTTTTATAGGCAAGTAATTTCCTCCCGAAGATCTTGGCCCAGAAAAAGATCTTCTACCATACTCTAGTGGAATATTGCGCACGCCCTCGTTAACTAAAACTATGGCATACACAACTAAAGCAGAAAAGCCTAAAAATGCTAAAGTAGTTAATATTTGTTCACCGCTTGAGTTTGTAAATAATTGTAATGCAGAACTTGGAAGTCTTGTGATAATACCAACAAAAATTAATAAAGAAATTCCGTTACCAATTCCGTATTCTGTGACTTGTTCCCCTATCCACATAAGAAATAAAGTACCGCTAGTTAAAGTTAAAATAAGCACAATTAAATCAAAAGAAGCTAGCGAAGATATAACATTTTGGGAACGGAGTAAAAAATAAACACCATAAGATTGCAGCAAGGCTAAAGGAACAGTTGCCATGCGTGTATATTGTGAAATTTTTTCACGTCCATATTCTCCCTCTTTTGATAGCTCTTCAAGCTGGGGAATCATTAAAGTTAACAGTTGGAATGCTATGGAAGCATTAATATAAGGACCAACACCCAAAGTTACAATGGAAAAATTTTGAAATCCGCCACCACTAAATAAATCAAAAAGACCGAATATTTGACTACCCGATAAATAGCTTCTAACTGCCTCAATATCCACTCCAGGAACTGGAATATGAGCCAAAAAACGAAACACTAAAATAATAAATAGTGTAAAAAGTATTCTGTTTCGCAATTCAGGTATTCTGAATATCTTATTCAACATGACTTTAATTATACAGTTACAAACTTAGTATAAAATGGGAATATACTCCGATTTTATTTCTTAAGCGAGAAGACCCTAAAGCTTTCTCTCACCAAGAAGGAAGATACGAGTACTTTAGTACGTGTAGTCTTCATTTTAAAGGCAAAAGTGTGCTTCCAGACTTTTCTATAAGTTCTGCAGCCTTTTTTGAGGCAGTAAAACCTTTTAGTGTTAACTTCTTTCCTAAAACACCCTCACCCTTAGCTAGTACCTTTACACAGTAACCGGGAATTTTGTTAATAATACCTTTCTGCACTAAAGACGCAGGAGTAACTTCTGTCCCATTTTCAAATAAGTTTAACTTTGTAATGTCTATAGTTTTTATATCTTTAGAATTAGGGTTTTTAAAGCCACCAATTGTAGGTAACTTTTTATATAAAGGAACCTGACCACCTTCAAAACCAACAGGAATATTGTATCCAGAACGAGATTTTTGACCTTTCATACCTTTACCTACAGTATGACCACCTTTTCCACTAGAAGTACCACGACCTACTCTTAGTGATTTCGTTTTGTTTCCTTTAATTTTTTTTATTTTACTTAAATCCATAGTTATTTTTCAGAATTTTTATTTTTCTTTTCCATAGGGTGCTTCATTTTTGATAAAGCCTCTATTGTACAACGTACATTATTAATTTTATTTGTAGAACCTAAAACTTTGGCAGAAACGTTTGAAATACCTACAAGTTCAATAACATGTCTAACGGCACCTCCTGCGATAATACCACTACCCTCGGGAGCAGGTCTTAGCTTAATCATTGCAGATTTATGCTTATGAGTAATTTCATGCGGAATTGTTTCTCCATATAGGTTTACCTCTGTCATATCTACTTTAGCTTTAGAAATACCTTTTTGAATAGCAGATGAAACATCAGGGGCTTTACCTAAGGCTACGCCTATTTTTCCAGCACCATTTCCTACTAAAACAAGTGCAGTAAATCCTATTTTGTTACCACCTTTTGTTTTTTTAGATACACGTTTAATTTGAATTACTCTTTCTTTATATTCTTCTGCATGTGGTTTATATACATCAGTCATTTTTAAAAATCCAATCCACCCTCGCGGGCACCTTCAGCCAAGCTTTTAACTCTACCATGATACTTATAACCTTTTCTATCAAATACTACTTTATCAATGTTTTTCTCTTTTGCACGTTTTGCTAGTAGTTTTCCTACTTCTTTAGCAGCCTCAGATTTTGTTTTGTTTTCATGTAGCTTAGCAGCCTCATCAAATACAGTAACTAAAGACACTCTTTTTTCATCATCAATAATTTGTGCATAAGTATATTTGTTTGATCTAAAAACAGTTAATCTTGGACGCTCTGCAGTACCAAAAATATTTTTGATTGATCTTAGCTGCCTTTTTTGTTTTACTGATCTTCGTTTTACATGATACATAGTTTATACCTTACCAGCTTTACCCGGCTTTCTTAAAATTACTTCTTCTATATATTTTATTCCTTTGCCTTTATAAGGCTCTGGTTTTCTTATTTCTCTTATTTTAGAAGCTGTTAAACCAACCAACTGTTTGTCAATCCCAGTCACCTTTAACTTTTTCTGATCTTCAACTTCAATTTTTATACCCTCAGGAGCAATGTACTCAACTGGGTGCGAATAGCCTACAGAAAGTTCAATACCTCCATTTATAGGTTTTGCTCTGTATCCCACACCAATTAATTCTAATTCTCTTGTAAAGCCCTCGGTTACGCCAATAATCATATTGTTAATAAGCGCTCTAGTTAAGCCCCAGTATGCATAAGAATCTTTCGTTTTTATTTTTTCTAAACAAACAACACTATTATCTTCTACTTTGACCTCAATTTCAGGACGATACTCATACGATAATGTCCCCTTTAGACCATTTATAGTAACGGTGCCATCTTTTATATCAACTTTTACTCCGTTTGGTATTTCAATGTGTTTTTTACCTATTCTTGACATATATTTACCAAGCTATACAAATAACTTCTCCACCAAGTTTTTTCTTGCGTGCCTCAGAATCCAAGACAATACCTCTATTGGTTGAAATTACAGCAACACCATAACCACCTCTAACACGTCTTAAATCATCACTAGGCTTATAAACTCTTAATCCTGGTTTTGATACACGCTTAAGTTCTGTAATTTTAGAATTACCTTCTTCATCTTTAGCTAAAGCAAGATTTAACATTTTAAATCCCGAATCCTTGTCTTTAAATACCTTAACATTTTCCAAAAAACCTGCGCCTTTTAATGATTTAGCTACTTCCTCACAAACTTTAGTGTGGGGTACTTCTATAAAATCTTTATTTACCATTGAGGCATTTTTTATTGAACTTAACATGTTCGAAATTGTATCAACACTCATATTACCAGCTAGCCTTTTTTACACCCGGAAGTTCGCCTTTATGGGCTAATTCCCTAAAACAAATACGACAAATTCCAAATCTTCTCAAAAAACCTCTAGGTCTTCCGCAGATATTACATCTGTTATACTCACGTGCTTTAAATTTTTGTCCACGCTTATGTTTTTCTACTTGTGACTTTTTAGCCATTTATTTATTGTCCTTTCGAAACGGTAAACCTAAAGATGCTAAAAACGCTTTACCTGACTCTGCATCATTAGCAGATGTTACCAAAGTAACTTGTAAACTTCTAATTCCTTTAGTTTTATTAGCATTAACCTCAGGAAACAAAACGTGCTCTTTTATACCAATAGAGTAATTTCCTGCTTTATCAAAAGCTTTATTACTTAATCCTTGAAAATCTCTTACTCTTGGTAAAACTATACTTATTATTTTGTCTAAAAATGCCCACATTTTTTCACCTCTAAGTGTTACCGAAACCCCCACAACATCGTTTTGTCTTATTTTAAAACCAGCAATAGATTTTCTTGCTTTTCTTAGTGCAGGCTGTTGGCCCGTAATATCTGCAAGTTCTTCTAGAAAAGAGTTTAACGCTTCTTTGTTATCTCTAAATTCACCTATACCCGCATTAACCACTATCTTCTTCAAATTGGGAAGTTCCATAACATTGTCCAGTTTTAGTTCGGACTGTAGTTTTGCTTTTATTTCGTTTTTATATTGTTCTTGTAGTCTATTCATACCAGCAAGCTAGAATTTTACACAATAATTATGAATTATCTAGTACTTCCCCGCTTTTTTTAGAAATTCTATATTTTTTACCATCTATAACTTTAAAGCCAACACGCGTAGGCTCATCAGTTTTAGGGTCTATAACCATAACATTTGACATGTCTATAGGCTTTTCTATACTTATAATTCCGCCCTCTTTAGATACAACGCCTGGCTTAACATGTCTTTTTACTATATTTACACCTTCTACCACAATTTTACCTTTTGAAGAATAAATACGCTGAACCACACCAACTGTTCCTTTATCTTTTCCTGCTATTACTTTTACTTTGTCGTTCTTTTTAATTTTTAATGACATTTTTTACCAAACTTCCTTTGCTAAAGATACTACTTTTAAAAATCCTCTATCACGCAATTCTCTGCCAACAGGGCCAAAAACACGTGTGGCGAGCATGTTTTTATCATCTTTCACCACAACCGCAGCGTTGTCATCAAAGCGAATATAACTTCCATCTTTTCTTCTAACTTCTTTCCTTGTTCTTACAATAACAGCCTTAACAACAGAGTGATCTTTTACATAACCTGTTGAAGAAGCACCATTTACAGCAACGGTAACTATGTCACCTATGCTTGCAAACTTCCTAATAGAAGAGCCCGGAATACCGATCATTTTAAGTTTTTTGGCGCCTGAATTATCGGCGACATTTAGTTCTGTACCTACGGGAACCATTACTTTGATCCTTCCTCTTCTAAACTTTCTACTATATCTTTAACTATCCATGTTACTGTTTTACTAAAAGGGCGTGTTTCTTCTATAGTTACAATATCACCTAATTTAGCGTCTATTTCGTTGCGAGCTTTAAATCGAACTGTATTTTTTATGCTCTTCCCATAGCGTGGGTGAAGCTTAGGAACTTCTACGCTAACGACAACAGTTTTTTCCATTTTGTCGGACACTATTTGTCCTATAAAAATTTTCTTAGGCATTTTCAATACTTTCTAAAATTTCTTTTTCCCTTAATATTGTTTTCACACGGGCAATATCTTTTCTAAGGTATTTTTGCACTTTCAGGTTTTTTTCATTACCCTTTATTAAGTCTTCACCCGCATTCTTATAATCTATTTTTAAAGAATCAAGCATTTCTAATAATTCTTCTTTTGTTTTTGATCTTAATTCAGCAACTTGCATTATACCTTTAACCTAAATCATGTACAGAAATAAATTTCATTTTAATTGGAAGCTTATCTGAGGCACGTCTAAAAGCTTCTTTAGCTAACTCCTCAGACACACCAGAAATCTCGAATACAATTTTTCCTGGCTTAATTACGGCTGCATAGTGATCTGTAGGAGATTTACCACTACCCATTCTTGTTTCCTGAGGCTTTTTAGCAATTGGTTTGTCAGGAAAAACTCTTATCCAAAGCTTTCCACCTCTTTTGGTTCTATGGGAAATAGCTTTTCTTGCAGCTTCGATTTGACGTGAGGTCAATAAACCACGGTCTACTGCCTTAAGGGCATAATCTCCATAAGATATTCTAGACCCTCGAGTTGCTAAACCCTTGTTTGTTCCACGTTGCTGTTTTCTGTATTTTACTTTTTTTGGTAGTAACATAGTTTTTCTCGAAATTAATCATCTATTACAGATCAATTTCCCCTTTGTCAGCACGTTGTGCTGCAAACTCGAAATTAATCATAAATCAATTTCTCCTTTGTAAATCCATACCTTTATACCAATGGTTCCGTATAGCATGTTGCAGTGAACTTGCGCATAATCAATATCAGCACGTAAAGTTTGGGTTGGTATTGTTCCTCTTGAAACAACTTCACTACGAGCAATAGAGTTTCCTCCACCCAACAAACCTGCCATTCTAATCTTTATTCCCTTAGCCCCTTTATCTATAGCTGCGTTGGCAGCCATTGTTGATATTCTTCTATATGGCATTCGTCTTTTTAACTGACGTGCAATATAATCTGCAACCAATTGTGCCTCTACTTCAGGAACTTTTATTTCCTCAACCGATAAAGTAACTTTAGAATTTGTAATTTTAGATAAGTCTTTCTTTACTTGCTCTACAATCACGCCACCTTTACCTATAACCATACCTGGCTTTGATACTTTAACAATAATTTTTAAATTGCTGGCAGATCTTTCAATTACTATTGTTTTCAAACCAGCTAAATCAAAACGCTTTTTAAGTAAGTTTCTAATTTTGTAATCCTCCAATGCATTAGAAGCATAATCAGCTTTATCTGAAAACCATTTAGATGACCAATCTTTTGAAATTCCAATTCTATATCCGGTTGGATGTATTTTTTGACCCATCGATTACTTTTTCCTTTCAGACAAACCAACAACTATATGAGCAGTTCTTTTTAAAATTGGGCTAAATCTACCTCTACCAACAAAATGTCCTCGTTTTATTGTGGGGCCATTTTCAACAAACAATTCGGATACATACAAAGAATCTTCATTTAGATCAAAGTTATGTTTTGCATTAGCCATAGCCGAATTTAAAACTTTTAAAATAAGCTTAGCAGCTTTTGTTTGATCAAAAGTCAAAACTCTTTTTGCTTCAGAAGCATTTAAGCCACGTACTAAATCCATTACAATTCCTACTTTTTTAGTAGATGTTCTTACGTATTTATCTTTTGCATAAACTTGTGCTTTTTGCATAATACCCTTTTATAACTTCTTCGATGAATGCCCTCTAAATTTTCTAGTTGGAGCAAACTCACCTAATTTGTGCCCTACCATTGCTTCGGTAATGTAAACAGCTACATGCTCTTTGCCATTATGAACTTCCATAGTTAACCCTACCATTTCAGGGCTTATGGTTGAACTTCTAGCCCACGTCTTTATAGGCTTTCTTGAACCTTCATTAATTGCCTTTTGAATTTTCTTTAAAAGTTTTTCATCTATGTATGGTCCTTTTTTCAGTGATCTAGCCATTTTTACCTTTTCTTTCTTCTACTTTTTACTATAAATTTGTCGGTATGTTTTCTCTTTCTTGTTAGTTTACCTCTAGTTTTCCATCCCCAAGGTGATTTTGGTGATGGCATACCTATACCATTATCTTTATATGAACCTCCGTGTGGGTGGTCGGAAGGATTCGCAATAGCAATACCTCTAATGTGAGGTCTTTTACCTTTATGGCGGGCGCGTCCTGCCTTACCCATTTGAGTATTTCTTAAATCAGCATTACTTAAAACACCCATGGTTGCATAACATGTTTTCAAAACCTTTTTAATCTCCCCGCTTGGGAGCTTGATATTAACATACTTGCCTTCTTTTGCCATTAATATTGCGCTATTTCCTGCACCTCTTACCATTTGACCACCTTTTCCGGGATTTATCTCTATATTATGAATAGGTGCACCTAAAGGTATATTGGCTAACGGTAAGGCGTTTCCTGGTACAGGCTCAACGTTATCACCAGCTATTACTTTTGTACCTACTTTAAGTTTTTCGGGCGCTAAAATATATCGCTTTTCTCCATCGGCGTAACTAACAAGGGCAATGTTTGCGCCACGATTTGGATCATATTCTAAAGCCATTACCTTTGCCGGAATATCACGTTTATCTCGTTTGAAGTCAATGACCCTATAATGTTTTTTATGGCCACGTTGTCGATGTCTGCTTGATACTGTTCCATTATTTCTACCTGCAGGTCCTTTAAGAGGAGAGCTTAATTTCTTTTCACGTTTTTTATTCTTAGTTATATCCAAAACCAAGGTTTTTCTAAATCTCATTCCATTGCTTGTTGGTTTATATGACTTTATCATTTGGACTCCTCAATTAAATTTATTGATTCACCTTTAGCTAATTGCACTACTGCCTTTTTCCACTTTTTTGTTTTTGTAAATTTATTTGTTTTTGATATTCTTCTCTTTTTCCCAGGCATAATAAGTGTTTTTACATTTTCAACATTAACGCCATAAACTTCAGCAACATTTTCAGCTACAGCATTTTTACTTGCCTTTAAATTTACTTTAAAAACGTATCTTCCATCAGCAGCTAATGCCATTGTTTTTTCAGTTACAATTGGTTTTATTACTACGTTGTTTAATCTCATAAACTTTTATACTTTTCATTAACTTTAATTAGTGCATCTTTTATAAATAAAACGTTATTAGCGTTCAACAAGTCGTAAGCATTTAAATTATCTGCTAACGAAATGTTTAAATCTTTAATGTTGCCAGCACTTTTGTACACGTTATTATCGTTTTCAGCTACGACTAATAGCACTTTTCTATTTAAACCTAAAGCTTTTATTATAGAAGCAACTTCTTTTGTTTTAGGCTCGTTTATAGAAAGCTCATTTAAAACAAAAACCTCTTTATCACGTGTTACTGCGGATAAGGCTGAAACTATAGCTTTTTGCTTTAGTTTTTTTGAAAGCTTTAGTGTCCAATCTTTAGGCTTTGGGCCATGAACTATACCTCCGTGTCTCCACAAAGGACTTCTTGTTGAACCGTGACGTGCTCGGCCTGTGCCCTTTTGCTTCCAAGGCTTTTTACCGCCACCAGAAATTTCTCCTCTAGTTTTAGTAGATGAAGTTCCCTGTCGTTGATTTAAGTTAAAAATTCTTAAGTACTGAGACAATAGCGGCTCGTTTACTTCAGCATTAAATATTGTATCCTCAACTTCAACTTTTTCTATTGATTTTCCTGTTTTATCCAATACGTCAAACTTCATATTACTTTACCTTCAAAATTACAGCAGAATTTCTTGCTCCTGGAATTGGACCTGAAACCATTAATTCATTTGATTCGGGAAAAACCTTTATTACTTTTGAACTTTTTAATGTTACTTTTTTGTTTCCATGACGTCCTGCCATTTTTTTACCTTTAAATACTCTGCCAGGAGTTTGTGCGCCAATAGAACCAGCAGCTCTAGGTTTATCAGACTGACCTCTGGTAGCTTGTTGCCCAGCAAAATTCCATTTTTTCATTACACCAGTAAAACCTTTTCCTTTTGATTTTCCTACAATAGTAATAGGCTTACCTTCTAAGTCTTCTGATTCAAAAGCGGCATCAGCTATAACTATTGTTACAGGAACAACAGTACCATCTTCTAAAAAGACTTGAGACATATTTTTCTTTTTTCCTTTTATTATTACTTCTTCCATTTTCCAAATAAAAATGGCGCCTGGGCGCCAATTAAAAACTACTTAATCGCCCTAAATTTATTATGTTTCTTGGTTTAACACGTTTTGCATTGTAGCAATAATTCCCCAATATTCCAACAAGAATATTAGTATTGTCTCGATTTCTTCTTACATCTTTATAGATATACCAACACCTGCTGGTAAATCAAGATGCGATAAGCTATCTATTGTTGAGCTAGTAGGACCTAAAATATCTACTACTCTTTTATGAGTTCTTAACTCAAATTGCTCTCTAGATCTTTTGTCAATGTGAGGTCCTCTAATTACGGTATATCTTTCTATACGCGTAGGTAAAGGAACAGGACCTACAACTTTTGCGCCTGTTCTAATCGCAGTATCAACTATTTTAGAGGCACTTATATCGATAATACGACTATCATAAGCTTTTAATTTTATTCTTATTCTTGTTTCTTTTGTTTCTTTTGCCATCTTTAAAATATGTGCCCCGTTTCCGGGGCACATCTTAGATTCTACTTACTTAACTACTTTTGTGATTGCTCCAGCACCAACAGTTTGACCACCTTCTCTGATAGCAAACCTTAGTCCTTCTTCTAAAGCAACTGGAGTAATTAATTTAACACTTAATGTAACATTATCACCAGGCATTACCATTTCGACACCGTCAGGTAAAGTGATTTCACCTGTAACATCGGTTGTTCGTAGATAAAACTGAGGTCTATAACCACTAAAGAATTGCTTATGTCTACCACCTTCCTCTTTGGAAAGTATGTAAACTTTAGCCTCAAATTCTGTATGTGGTGTTACTGTACCTGTTTTAGCTAATACTTGACCTCTTTCGATGTCATCTCTTTCAATACCTCTTAACAATATACCTACGTTATCACCAGCTTGACCTTCTTGTAGTTGTTTTTTAAACATTTCTACACCGGTTACCGTTGTTTTTGTTGTATTTTTAATACCTACTATTTCTATTTCTTCTCCAACCTTAACAACACCTCTTTCAATTCTACCTGTTGCAACTGTACCTCTACCTTTTATAGAGAATACGTCTTCAATAGGCATTAAGAAAGGTTTGTCTAGTTCTCTTACTGGTTCTGGAATAAACTCGTCTACAGCATTCATAAGATCCATTATTTTTTCGCCATATTCAGCATCGCCTTCTAAAGCTTTTAAACCTGAACCTGCGATAATAGGAGTATTATCACCATCAAAACCGTATTTATTTAATAATTCTCTAACTTCAAGCTCAACTAATTCCAAGATTTCCTGATCTTGAACCATATCCACCTTGTTTAAGAAAACTACTAATGCTGGAACATTAACTTGCTTAGCCAATAGTATGTGTTCTCTTGTTTGAGGCATAGGTCCATCTGGGGCTGAAACTACTAAAATAGCACCGTCCATTTGAGCAGCACCTGTAATCATGTTTTTAATGTAGTCAGCGTGTCCTGGGGCGTCTATGTGTGCATAGTGCCTTTTTTCTGTTTCATACTCAACATGAGTAATGTTAATTGTTATACCTCTTTCTTTTTCTTCAGGAGCTTTATCGATGGTATCGAAAGCTCTTGCTTCAGCCATGCCTTTGTCGGCGAGTACTTTAGTAATGGCTGCAGTCAGAGTGGTTTTCCCATGGTCAACGTGACCAATGGTACCAATGTTCATATGGGGCTTGTTACGTACAAATTCTGCCATTGTACCCTTTCTCTACTTGCTTGATAGAACTTACTAACTAAAGTTACATCAAGTAAATAAACTTAAAAAATTTCTTACTTTTATTGCCAAAGGCAATTTACCGAAGCTGTGCTTCAAATAGCTGCAGTCCACATACCGTGGGCTGCGCGCCCTTCGGATTTTAAAGCATTATAACAGGAAAATCAATAGCTGTTCCCTGTTTTTTTAGAGATTTCTGCTGCAATATTTGCAGGAACCTCTTCGTAGTGACTTGGTTCCATAGTGAAACCTGCTCTACCTTGTGTCATACCTCTTAATTCTGTGGCATAACCAAACATCTCTGCTAAAGGCACTTTTGCTGATATAACAACAGCTTGTCCTCTAGATTCGTTACCTTCAATTTTTCCGCGCTTACTAGATAAGTTACCCATAACGTCACCCATAAACTCCTCAGGTGTAGAAACTTCTACATGCATAATTGGTTCTAGTAAATAAGATCCTGCTTTTTTCTGTGCCTCTTTAAAGGCACCAGAAGCTGCAATTTTAAATGCCATTTCTGAAGAGTCCACATCGTGATATGAACCATCAGTTAAAGTCACTTTAACATCTACAACTGGGTACCCGGCAACAACACCAGATTCAGACGCTTCTCTAATACCTTTTTCTACTGCAGGTATGTATTCACGAGGAATTGAACCTCCGGTAATTTTGTTTTCAAATTCAATACCTTTACCTGGTTCTAATGGTTCCATGGTTATATAAACATGTCCATACTGACCTTTACCACCAGATTGTCTAATATACTTATTTTCTACTTCTACAGTCTTTTTAACAGACTCTCTATAAGCCACTTGTGGTGTTCCGGTATTTACCTCTACATTAAACTCTCTTTTTAAACGGTCTACAATAATTTCCAAATGAAGTTCACCCATACCATAAAGCACAGTTTCTGCAGTTTCAGCATTGGTTTTAATTTTTAGTGTAGGATCCTCTTCTACAAGTTTTCTTAAAGACTCACCTAATCTATCTCTATCAACTTTTGTTTTAGGTTCTACCACTAACCCAATAACAGGCTCAGCAAAACTTATTGCTTCTAAAACTAGCGGATGATCATCACTTGCTAAAGTATCTCCTGTTGTAGCATTCAAACCAACAGCGGCTGCAATTTCACCAGCTCCAATATGTTTTATTTCTTCTCTGTGATTTGCATGCATTAATAAAATGCGACCCAAACGCTCTTTTTGTCCTTTAGTTGTGTTCATAACGTAAGAACCAGCATCTAAGCTTCCTGAATACACTCTGAAGTAAGTTAACCTACCTACATATGGGTCGGTTTGAATTTTAAATGCTAACGCAGCAAAAGGACCGTTTTCATCAGCATGAAGCTGAACTTCTTCCTCAGAATTAGGTTTGTGCCCAATTACAGCAGGAACATCTTTAGGAGATGGTAAATATGCAATAACACCATCTAAAAGTTTTTGCACACCAACATTAGCCAAGGCTGAACCCACAAATACAGGATACATTTGAACAGACATTGTCATTTTTCTTATGCCATTTTTTATTTCATCTATGCTGAGCTCTTCACCATTTAAAAATCTTTCAATTAAAGTGTCATCTGACTCTGCAACTTTTTCTACTAAAATTGCTCTGTATTCCTCAACTTTATCTTTCATATCTTCAGGAATTTGTACTTCTTTAATTTCAGAACCTAAGTTACCTGTAAACGTGTAAGCTTTTCTTTCAACAAGGTCAATTACTGAATTAAAATCACCTTCAATACCTATAGGTAGTTGTACTGCAACCGCCTTACTAGATAAACGATTGTGAATAGATTTTAAAGACATGTAAAAATCACCACCTACTTTGTCAAGTTTATTTACAAAACATAGTAAGGGTACTTTGTATTTTTCTGCTTGTCTCCAAACAGTTTCAGTTTGAGGCTCAACGCCTTGAGAACCATCTAAAACAACTACACCACCATCTAAAACTCTTAGAGAACGTTCTACTTCTGCAGTAAAGTCAACGTGACCCGGTGTGTCTATAATATTAATTCTGTGATCGAGCCAAAAACATGTAGTAGCAGCAGAAGTAATTGTAATACCTCTTTCACGCTCCTGTGCCATCCAGTCCATTTGAGCTTCGCCTTCATGAACTTCACCTATTTTGTGGGAACGGCCTGTATAAAAAAGCACTCTTTCAGTAGTTGTAGTTTTACCCGCATCAATATGAGCAATAATACCAATATTACGAATTCTCTCTAACGGATATTCTTTTGTAGATGCTTTATTTTGAGCCATATTAATTTCTAACTTTCTATTTATAAACTTTCTAATTATTTAACTTAAGTCGGCGTGCACTTTAGTAAATGGTTTGAGGTAAAAGTTTACTGACGTAATAAACAGCAAAAAACTGTTGCTTACCCACTTTAAAACCTAAAGTGTGCAAACGCACGATTAGCTTCAGCCATTTTATGAGTGTCATCACGCTTCTTTAAGGCATCACCAATGCCTTCATTAATGTGATTTAACTCTTCAAATAGGGCATCCGCCATTGGTTTTCCTTTTTTTCCTCTAGATACATCAACTAACCATCTTAGGGCTAAAGCTTCAGCACGGTCATGTTTTACTGGAACGGGCACTTGATAAGTGGCACCCCCAACTCTTCTAGACCTTACTTCTTGCTTAGGCATAAGTTCTTTTACTGCTTTTTCAAAAAAAGCGGCTGCATCTTTACGATCTTCTGATATACGGCCAATAGCAGAATAAACAATATCTTCAGCTACAGCTTTTTTACCATGAAGCATTACATAGTTTATTAATCTTGTTACAACCCGAGACTTATAAATTGCATCAGGGGATATTTGTTTCTTTTTAATACGTTTTGATCTCATAATTTCCTAAGTTAACTCTTTTTAACTCCATAAATTGATCTTGAAGATTTTCTACTATCTACACCCTGCAAATCATACGTTCCTCTAACAATAGTGTATTTAATTCCTGGCAAGTCTTTAACTTTTCCACCCTTAATTAACACAACTGAGTGCTCTTGTAGGTTATGACCTTCTCCAGGTATGTAAGCAGTAACTTCTTTACCATTCGATAACCTAACTCTAGCAACTTTTCTCAAGGCTGAATTTGGTTTAGAAGGAGTCATTGTTTTAACTTGCAAACAAACACCCTTCTTAAATGGAGAGTTACCAGGCTTACTTCTACGTGCTAGAGAAGAAAATATCTCAGAAAGCGCAGGAGTATTTGCCTTTTTTATTTTTGTTTTTCTACCTTTTCTTAGTAATTGATTAACAGTTGGCATATTATTTCTTTCTAATCTTCTTCAGATTCTTCAATTAATGCTCTTTCACCTGTTGGGATTAATCTACCTATGATAACGTTTTCTTTTAGTCCCAAAAGCGAATCGACTTTACCAGACGCAGCTGCGTCAGTCAACACATTGCTTGTTTGAATAAAGGATGCTGCCGATAAAAAGCTATCTGTACCCAAAGATGCTTTAGTAATACCAAGTAATGTTACTTTTGCTGTAGCAGGATTTCCGCCTTCAGCAATAGCTCTTTCATTAGCTTCTTCAAACGTTGCTTTTGTAACAACTTCATCGGGTAGTAAGTCAGTATCACCTATATCCTCAACTTTTACACTGTTAAACATTTGCTTAACAATAACTTCAATGTGCTTTTCATTAATAGCAACACCTTGAGAAGAATATACTCTTTGAATTTCGTCTACTATGTAGCGCTTAGTTGCATTAACACCCACCGCGCGTAAAAGCTCGGTTAAGTCTAAGTGCCCTGCAGTTAATTTTTCACCTTGAGCAACTAACTGATTGTTTTCAACTAGTATCTCGGCTAAAGGATCAACCATATATTCAACAACTTGTAAATCTTCAGTATCATCAGTAGCAATTATTGATAGTTTTCTGTCGTCTCCATTTTCGGTAATCTTTACAGTACCCGTTATTTCACTCATTATGGATAAGTTTTTAGGAGCACGCGCCTCTACTATTTCTTCTATTCTTGGCAAACCTTGTGTAATATCACGTCCTGCAATACCTCCTGTGTGGAATGTTCTCATTGTTAACTGAGTTCCTGGTTCTCCAATTGCTTGAGCAGCAGAAACACCTACTGCGGAGCCTGCTTTTATTAGATCACGAGTCATTAAGTCTATTCCATAACATTTAGCGCAAATACCTCTGTTAGTTTCACAGTTTAATGGGGATCTTAGTTTTATAGTTTCAATTCCGGCAGCTTCAATAGCAGCAACTACATCTTCAGTTAATAGTGTGCCTGCTTTTGCGACTATAGATTTACCGTCTTTAACAGTATCTGCTAAATAACGTCCGGCGACACGATCAGCGAAGTCATTTAATACAGTTTTTTCACCAACTATAACTTCCCTGCCGTCAGTAGTACCACAATCATCTTCGCGAACTAAAACATCTTGTGCAACATCAACCAAACGACGAGTTAAGTAACCAGAGTCGGCGGTTTTCAAAGCACGGTCGGCTAATCCTTTTCTAGCACCTCTTGAACTTGCAAAGTACTCTATACCTGACAAACCAAGTTTGTAGTTACCCAAAATAGGCAATTCTACAATTTTACCAGTAGGATCAGCAATCAAACCTCGCATACCACCAATTTGCTTAACCTGGTCTCTAGAAGCACGAGTAGCTCCTGATTTAACCAATATTTTAACAGGATTATCTTCGGGTAAGTTGCCCCATACATCTTCATCGATGTTTGCTGTTATTTTGTTCCATACATCTTCTGAAAGTCTTTGAGATTCGTTTTTGGTTATAAGACCACGTCTAAAGTTTTTGTTTATTTCAGCGACCTCTTTACGGCCAGCTTCTATGTGTTTTTCTCGGGAGTTTGGTATTTCAACATCCGATAATGCGACTGAATGGCCTGAAATGGTACCGTATTTTAACCCCACATCTTTAAGATCATCAATAAGTTTAACAACTACTTCATGTGGCTGTTCGTCAAAAGCTTTAGCTAACAATGCGCTAACTTTTTTCTTATCCATTTCTTCGTTTATAAAGCCAAATACATTAGGTATTACCTTATTAAACAGTAAACGCCCAGGAGATGTTTCAACAAGGTTACCGTCCACCAAAACTTTAATTTTTTGTTTTAGGTTCAAATCTTTAACCACCTCATACACATACAACGCCTCTTCAGCACTTGAGAAAGAAACAGGCCATAAATCTAAATCGGGATTTATCGCAGTCATATAGTAAATACCAAATAACATTATTTTAGTTGGAACAGATATTGGCGTACCGTCAGATGGTTTCAATAAGTTATTTGTTGAAATTAATAGCGTTTTTGCTTCCTCTATGGCCTTCTGAGATAAAGGTAAATGTACAGCCATTTGGTCACCATCAAAGTCAGCGTTATAACCAGGACATACAGCTAAGTGTAAGCGAACTGAATTTCCATCAACTAGTTTTGGATAAAAAGCTTGTATACCTAAGCGCCATAATGTTGGGGCTCTGTTTAATAGCACCGGATGATCTTTTACCAATTCTTCTAATATATCCCAAACTTCAGGACCCCTTTGCTCTAAAACGTACTTAGCACTCTTAACATTGGGAGCTAAACCTCTTCCTAGTAACTCACGCAAAACAAATGGTTTAAATAATTCAAGAGCCATCTCTTTTGGAAGACCACATTCATTTAATTTTAAGTCGGGCCCGTTTACAATAACTGAACGACCAGAGTAATCAACACGTTTACCAAGTAAGTTTTGGCGGAAACGACCTTGCTTGCCTTTTAACATATCTGCCAAAGACCTTAGCTGTTTTCTGCTTCTGCTGTTTCTTACTGACTGACGCTGTTTTGAAGCATCAAATAAAGCATCTACAGATTCTTGAAGCATTCTTTTTTCGTTTCTAATAATAATTTCGGGAGCTCCTAAATCTAACAATCTCTTTAAACGATTGTTTCTGTTTATAACTCTTCTGTATAAATCGTTTAGGTCCGAAGTGGCAAATCTACCACCTTCTAACTGAACCATAGGTCTTAAGTCAGGTGGAATTACTGGAACTATATCTAAAACTGTTCTAGTTGGTGATATATCTGCGCGCCTAAAACCTTCTACAACCTTTAATCTTTTAGATATTTTAATAGCTTTTTGACCTTTTGCTTTTTCTAAATCCTCACGTAATTGTGCAGATAAAGCATTTAAGTCTAATTTTTCTAAAATTGAATGAATCGCCTCGGCACCAATTTCTACTTTACAAAATTCATCAACATAATCAGCTAATTTCAAGTACTCATTGTCAGATAAAACAGTATGAAGTTCTATACTTTCAATTTTCTTTTGCATTAACTTGTATTCTTTTTCAATTTCATCAACTTCTGCAGTATTTGCGTCTCTTAAATTCTTAATTTTTTGCTTAAGCTTTAAGTCGGCCTCCTGAGCTGAAAATTCATCTTTTTTGTCTTTTTCTAGTTTCTTTCTTTCATTTTCAACTTCTTTAATTTTTTCATCTAATCTGTTTGATAAAATTTTCTTTTCTTCTTCTAAATCTAGCTCTATTTGAGTTATAACCTGTGCTTTTTTAGCACCTTCTATTTCAGTAACAATGAAAGAAGAGAAGTATATTACTGCTTCTAAATTTCTAGGAGATAATTCAAGTAATGAGGCTAATTTAGAAGGAATTCCCTTAAAAAACCACACATGAACAACGGGAGATGCTAACTTAATATGACCCATTCTTTCACGACGTGCTCTTGAGTGAGTAACTTCCACACCACATTTGTCACAAATTACGCCCTTATATCTTATTCTCTTATATTTTCCGCAATAACATTCGTAATCTTTAACAGGTCCAAATATTCTTTCATCAAATAAACCTTCGCGTTCAGGTCTAAAAGTTCGATAGTTAATAGTTTCAGGCTTTGTTACTTCACCAAACGACCAATTTAGAATATCTTCAGACGAAGCAAGGTATATTCTTAGGGATTCGAAGTCTTTTAATTCGTTTAATGTTTTCATTCTTCCTCCTCGGAACTTTCTAAACTGTCTACCGCACTTAGTGCTTCCTCGTCAGATTCAGTAATTACAGTGGTAGTAACATCGCTCCCTAAACTTACCAATTCTTCCTCATCTGATTCTTCTTCGGTAGTAAATGAAAGTGGTTCGATTCCTAAACACAAACCATTGAGTTCACGAACCAGCAGTTTGAATGATTCTGGTACTGTAGATTCTTGTATAGGATTGCCTTGCAATATAGCCCTATAAGCTTGAGTTCTACCCACCAAATCATCAGATTTTATAGTTAACATTTCTCTTAATATATGTGCTGCACCGTATGCTTCAAGTGCCCAAACTTCCATTTCACCAAATCTTTGACCACCAAATTGAGCTTTACCTCCTAAAGGTTGCTGTGTGATTAAAGAGTAAGGTCCTGTGGAACGAGCATGCATTTTATCTTCAGCTAAGTGATATAACTTTAATAAATACGTTTCACCTACAACTATTTCACCATCAAAGTAATCGCCAGTACGACCATCTACTAAACGCATTTTTCCTGTTTTAGGTAAACCGGCTTCAACCAATTCATCTTCATAGTCTTTTTCTGAGAAACGCTCAAATACGGGAACTGAGTACTTTTTGCCAAGCCTACTACCCGCAAGTCCAATAGGAGCCTCTAGTATTTGGCCTACATTCATTCTTTTTAGTACTGCTTCAGATGAAAAAACAATATCAATAGGAGTTCCGTCTTCCATTCTTGGCATATCTACTACGGGAACTACTGCTGAAATAACACCTTTGTTACCGTGACGACCCGCTAGTTTGTCACCAACTTGGATTTTCTTTAATTGTGCAGTGTAAACAGTAATTTCTTTTAATACACCTGCAGATAAATTGTTATTGTCATCTTTAGTGACTGTTTTAATTCCAATAACGGTACCGTGCTCACCATGAGGCATTACCAATGAGTTGTCTCTTACATCTTTAGCTTTTTCACCAAAAATAGCTCTTAATAGTCTTTCTTCTGCAGAAAGTTCCACCTCACCTTTTGGAGCAACTTTACCTACTAAAATATCACCTGCTTTAACTTTTGATCCAATAGCAACAATACCCTGTGCATCTAAGCTTCTTAATGCTTCCTCAGAAACATTTGGGATATCGCGGGTAACTTCTTCAGGGCCTAATTTTGTTTCTAAAACAGAAACGGAGTAATCAGAAATATGTACAGATGTTAAAACATCATCCTGCACTAATCTATCTGAAATGACTATTCCGTCTTCGTATTCATAACCTTCCCAAATCATGTATGCTACTTTAACGTTTGTGCCGTTTGCTAATTCACCATTTACAGAAGCAGGACCCTCAATTAAGATATCGTTTTTCTTTACTTTATCACCGGTTTTAACCTTAACTATTTGATTAAAACAGGTGTCATGGTTTGATTTTATGTACTTTTGAGTTTTGTAAGTTACTGCCGAATTGCTACCCTTATATTTAACTTCAACCCTATTGGCATCAGCATAAACAATTTCACCGGGCTCTTCAGCTCTAATAACAATACCTGCATTTTGTGCTATAACATCTTCTATACCGGTACCTACAATAGGTGCTTCTGCATGAATTAAAGGCACGGCCTGGGACATTTGTTGTGTAGCTACAAGAGCACGAGTTACGTCATCGTTTTGCAAAAAGGGTATAAGTCCTGCAGAAATACCTACTATTTGCTGAGGAACTATTTCAATATATTCAGCTTGTGTTGCAGCGCCCAAAGTAAATTCCCCACCTTTTCTAAGAGGAACTTGATCTTGTGTTATGAAACCTTTTTCATCAACACTTACTGATCCATCAGTTATGTAAATACCTTCTTCATCGTAAGCTGCCAAGTATACTATTTCGTCTGTAACTTTTACTCTACCATCTTCCATTTTTTCTAACTTGAAATATGGGGTTTCTAAAAAGCCGTAGTCGTTTACACGAGCGTACATAGCTAAATAATTGATAAGACCAATGTTTGGACCCTCTGGTGTGCGTACAGGACAAATTCTTCCGTAATGAGAAAAGTGCACGTCTCTTACTGCCATACTTGCACGTTCTTTTGTTAAACCTCCAGGACCCATAACCGATAAACGTCTCAAATGATCTAAAGATGTTAGTGGGTTTTGTTGGTCTTGGAATTGAGATAACTGACCAGAAGCAAAGAAACTGTGAATTTTTGCAGTAACTGATCTAGGTGAAATTAAAACAGAAGGTTCGGGTAATTCGTCTCTTGGCTGCAAACTCATTCTTTCTTTAATATTCTTCTCCATTTGTAAGAAACCAATACGAATTTGGTTTTGTAACAATTCACCTACGCTTCTTACGCGACGATTACCTAAGTTATCCACATCGTCAGCTTCTGCTTCACCGCGGTTTATTAATATTATTCTTTCAATTATTTTGATTAAATCCTCTAAGTGTAAAAGTCTATGTTCAGGTTCATTAGGAAAATTCAAACCTAACTTTTGGTTTAGTTTAAATCTACCAACACTTCCTAAACTATAGCGTCTAGGATTAAAAAACATAGATTCAACTAGAGCCTGTGCATTTTCTAAAACTAAAGGTTCGCCGGGACGCATTTTTCTATAAATTTCGATAGCAGCTTCTTCAACAGAGGATGCAGGATCTTTGGCTAAAGTAGACTCTATATAGCTAATTTCAGGATCAGCATCTACTGCAGCAAAAGCATCTCTTATGTCGTCATCATCTTCTAAACCGAAAACTCTTAATAAAGAAGTTATAGTTAGTTTTCTTCTTCTATCAATTTTTACGCTAATTACACCGTTTCTAGATGTTTCAATTTCTAGCCAAACGCCGTTTTTTGGTAGTACTTTTGCACCACCTAGAGTCTTTCCAGTAGTGGGAGAAATGCTATCAGTAAATAAAACACCCTCTGAACGGGTGAGTTGATTTACAACGACTCTTTCTACTCCATTAATAATAAAGGTACCCTTAGATGTCATTAAGGGAATATCACCCATATATATTTGTTGAACTTTATTCTTTTTTGCAATAGGGTCTTCTAAAGTAGCCGTTAAATACCAGGGTGCGTCATAGGTTCTTCCTGATTCTAACGCTTCATCTATTGAAATGTTTTCTTTTTCTACAGTTGGTTTAGAAAAAGTTAATAGCCAACCACGCCCTGTATAATCTTCGACAGGACCCAGCTCTTCTAAAACTTCGGTAATTCCGTAAGATTGCAACCAATCATAGGAATTTTGTTGAACCATTGATAAATTAGGTAGTGGCAGGACATTTTTCCTTTTGGATAAATTGTGACGCATTCAATTGACCCTTCATAAATTTTAAAAAAATACTGACAAACAGCGCATGATTATGCACTGCCTAGACGGAAACGCAACATTATTGGAAATTTCTTGGCCAAGAGTTGCGCAACTAAATTGTGCTGGTGAACATTATCACAGCACAAAGTCAGTGTCAACAATTATTGAATAACTTATTTAGTTAAACAGCATATGTTACTGCAATTTTAAATGTTACAGAAAATATGCTAGAGGATCAATACACTAAATTTCTTTAATTATTTAAAAAACATTCAACTTATTTAACGGCCAAAACCTTACAAGCACCTTACCCAATACACGATCCTCTGTAATATGCCCAAAAGACCTGGAATCAACTGACCTTGTTCTGTTATCTCCTAGCACAACATACTCATCTTCTTCTAACTTTAAGGCTCTACCTTCTTTAATTGAATCTCCTCCGCTAGTACAAGTTTCTAATGCTAAATAGGGTTCGTCAAGTTCATACTTTTCTCCCGCACGCGTAATATAAACTTTGCAGTCATCAATTTTAAAAATATCTCCAGGTATACCCACCACGCGCTTAACGTAATCAACGTCATCATCACCAGGAGGATGTAAAACTACCACATCTCCACGTTGTAACCCATTAAATCTTTTGGTAACGCGCTCGACCAAAATTCTATCTCCAGTTTTTAAAGTGGGTTCCATACTTGCTCCAAATACAACTTCCGGAAAAGCTAATACTAAATACACTATAAGTAGTAAAACTATAGAGACTATAAAAGTTTCGAATAATTCTGCGACTGCACTTGGTTTTTGCTTTGTTTCAGGATCCATAGGTTAATTGTAGCACTCGTAAATAAATACTTCGTTCGAAAGATAATTCCCAAAGGTGGTATGAAGATTACCACATTCAGGCGGAACTGTACTTAATCTGTTTGAAGACACAACAATATAATCAGTATTTAAGGTGAAGCTGCGTGATAACTCGCCTTTAAAAAACGGTGAAAAAGTTTCTATATTATGTGGAACATACACAACCACATCCCTACCAAATTTGTTTAAATAAATAGCAGCCTGGGCAAAATATTCTCCACTGTTATCAAAAATGTTAAGCCTTTTTGCTAAAGAATTTCCCCCCAAAGGAGAATAATATGCCGAAAATACAGGAAAATATGTAACTATACTCCAAAAGCTAAAAACCACGTACAACGCAATTATTAGCCTTTGAGACCTTAAATTTAATTTAGAAAATGTTTGAGCCACAAATAAAGCCAACGGAATTATTAGTGAAAAACTATACCTGTCTATTTTTTTTACTGAAATGGAAAAAGAAATAAAATACAAAAGAAAGTAAAAAATAAGCATTTTATTATTAAATGTCTTTCTATCTTTAACTAAAGTTACAAGGCTAAATATAAGAGAAACAAAAAATATTGGCGAAGTTTTGAAAAACAAAACTAAGGGATAAAAGAAAAACGAAAAGTATCCAGTATAAAAGTTTCGAGAATCATCAGATATGGCATTAGTTACACCAAAAACTAACTTTTGCACAACAAAAATAAAATCTACCCAAAATGCCGGAAAAAATAAAAATCCAAAGAAAAAGGTAGAAATCCCAAAATATAAAAAGTCATAGTTTTTTTCTTTAATAAACTTAAGTGCAAATAAAACCAAATAAATAGGCAAGGTTATTCCCGTAGAGGTTTTTGCCAAAATAGAGAGTGTTAAAAAAAGTGAAGAAAGTATTAAATACTTACGTGCGCTGTTTTTATACCAAACCAACGCAGATAAAAAAGCGGCAAAACTAAGGTAAGTTTCAAGGGAAGTTAAGTGAAAATACCGATCTATTCCTATAACATAAGGTTCTAAAGCCAAAACGAAAATAAAAAAAGCGGCTATTTGAAAGTTCCATAATTTTTTAATCAAATAAAAAGTATATACAAGCACCATAGCGTTAAAAGCTACTAATACTGCCTTAGAAAAACCATGAATTATAGGAAACCAATCAGCATTCTCTAGCGTTTTAGGGGTATCTGTATACGTAAGTTGATATGAAAAGCCTACCTGTTTAACAAAAGAATTAACCCACATTAATGTAACACCAGGTTGATAATGCTGATATGTTTGTTTGAAATCCCCTTGTTTTAGTGCGTCTAAAAATCTTTCAGATCTTCTATGCCAGCGCAGTGAATCAGAGTTTGAAATATCGGTACCTAAACCAGGTAAGCGCAAAAGCAAAAAAATACAAAACACTATTAAAATGTACAACCGAGGTTTTGTTAAAAACACTAAAGCAAGTTTATCAAAAACTCTGCACAAAATACTATCATAGAAACTTTTGCTAAAATTAATATTAATGAAACTTACAAAAGGTCAAAAAAAGTTTATAAGAACAAATTACAGTAAATTCACTTTAGAAGAATTGGCTATAAAAACTAAACTTCCACAAGAAAGTGTTAAGGCATATCTAAAAAAATTAGGAAAAGACACAAAAATTACAGCATACAAAAACGACATGAAAGCCTCAAATCTTGCGATTGAACTAAAAACCGCAGATGACTTTTTACAGTTTTTCAGGGCTAACATAGACTTCATTACTATATTGGTTGTTTTCTGCTTAATTGTTTATGCCGTTGCACTTAATGGCGAATTTATTTCAGACGATATACCCGGATTTGTAAATAACCCAAGCATAAAACAATATCCACAAAGTATTGGCCAATTTAACTTACAAAATATTATCTATTCCCTTTTTTATAATTTATTTGGAACAGAGCAACTGCCTTTACACTTATTCTCTCTATGCTTACACATACTAAACACTGTTTTAGTAATTGTTTTAGTAAGTAATATATTTGGAAAAAGAGTTGCTATGATTACATCGTTAATATTTGCACTACACCCAGTAAACACAGAAGCGGTTTCCTGGATTTCGGCTATAAACTATTTAACCAACGCAACAACATTTTTGATTGTGGCAATTTCATATGTTTGGTACAAAAATACAAAAGCATACAAATGGCCCGTTACACCTACAATACTTTTTTTTGGTATGTTGCTTATAAGTCAAAATCCCTGGTCATTGGTTATTCCTTTTCTAATACTTTTAATTGATCAGCTATTTTTAGAAAAAAAGATAAATATAAAATCTGCTATAAAAATTAGCCCTATGTTTTTAAGCATTCCCCTACTGCTAGTTTTTTTGCAAAGTGTACTACAGTCAAAAATCGAACTAACCGGTGGTTTAGCAGGAAGGCAAGAGCCTTTATATAAAACAATTCCTTACACTATATTTAAAACCTTGGAGCTACTTATTTTCCCAAAAAACCTAACTATATACCACGAGGGAGAACCTATAACTACAGTTAAATACAACCTAATGATCATAGCAACAATAATAACGTTTTCATTAATTGTATACTTATGGAAGAAAAACGAACGAACCTATGCAGGACTAATAGCTATGATTTTTATCGCTATTAGTCCTGTGTTTAGCCCTATTCAGGTTGCGTGGTTTATAGCAGACCGCTACTTGTATATTTCTACAATTGCATTTGGAATACTAGTAGCGCTGTTTTTACTAAAATTAGAAAAGAAAACCAAAAATAATGCTCTAACTTTAGTATTACTGACTTTGCTGGTAGTAACATATTCTGCCAGATCAATAAAGAGAAATACCGATTGGAAAACAAGAAAGTCACTATGGGAGGCAACAGCCCAAACGTCACCAAACTCGGCAAGAGTACACAACAACCTGGGTGATGTATATGCCCTTGAGGGTAACTACGAAAGAGCGGTGAGCGAATTTCAAATAGCACTGCTAATTAATCCTACCTACTTTGAGGCAATGCATAATTTAGGATTTACCTACATGAGAGCAGGAGACTTAGACAATGCAGAAACTTATTTAAAAAAGTCGTACGAAATAAATCCACAGCTATTTCAAAGTACATATAAGCTAGGCCTAATAGAAACACAGAGAGGAAATAGAGAAAAAGCAATTGAATACTTTGAAAAGACAGTAGAAATAAATCCAAACTTTATTGAGGCTCAAACCGCCTTAAAAGCACTACACGAAAACTAAAGCACTGGTACTAAACACTAACCCGTTTTTCGGCCCAGTAAAACACACAACCTCCAGATAAAACAATTGCGGAATGTACTTTGTTGCCCGGTATAACTAGTTTATCCCCTTCAGAACACTTAAAAAAGCTTTCTTCTACACGAACTTCCATACCCCCTTGCAAAAAAGCGAGCAGTTTAGTCTCTGAGTGTGAATGAGCATTATAAACATACCCTGAGGAATTTGTTATTTTCACTGGAACAAAACCCTCAGCCATTATTTCCTCTTTTATTTCTTCGTTTGTTTGTCCTTTGTAAAAACCCTTTGTATACATGTATTATTTAGTTAATGAGTGAACTTACTTATATATTAAAAAGCTATCCATTTCTTGAGCCAATTGTGATTGTGTTACTTGCAATAGTAACTGCTGTACTGACAAATGTTATCACAGGAATCGTATTAAAGCAGCTTATAAAAAAAACTAAAACAGAAGCTGATGACAAAATACTAAAAATAGTAAGCAGTCCAATTTTTTGGTCAATTGTTTTAGGTGGTATTTATATTGCGCTCAACGGAATTACATTTTTACACAATCATCTTAACTTACTCAAAAATTTATTGTTTACGATAAGTACAATTTTATGGGGACTAGCTTTTACCAAAGTTTCAAAGGTTATATTTCAAGAGATAGAAGAAAGAGCATTAAAAGAGCAAGGAAACAGAATTAATGATGTTTTGCCATTTTTATATACACTTACGAAATTAGCAATAATTCTAGCTGCATTGCTCATAATACTAAGTTCTTGGGGAATAGATATACGCCCGGCATTAGCCTCGGCAGGAGTTTTAGGTTTAGCAATTGCCTTCGCTGCCAAAGACACAATTGCAAATTTATTTGGTGGAATATCTGTATTCTTTGACAAACCTTACAAAACTGGCGATTTCGTGATTTTTAGTGACTTGTACAAGGGAGAAGTAATAGAGATAGGAATGAGAAGTACAAAAATTCGCACATTAGACAATGTTTTATTAACAGTGCCAAATAGTGTAATGGTAACTAACGCAGTAATTAATGAAACCGGATTTGATCCTAAACTCCGAATAGGTATAAGTATTGGAATAGCGTATAACACAAATTTGGAACATGCAGAAAATGTAATAGTTCAAACACTAAAAAACCACAAAAGTGTAGTTGAACACCCACAACCAATTGTTCGATATAAAAACTTTGGAGAATCTTCTATAGAGCTAAAGGCGTTTGCTGTTGTAGCAAATCCCTCCCAAGCAGAAAAAGTGAGACACGAGCTAATAAAAGACATTTATGCAACACTAAGAAGAGAAAACATAACGATACCTTTTCCTCAAAGAGATGTGCATTTATTGAACAACTCTTAGCTTCAACAATGTTTCAGAATACTCAATACAAGAACGATTGTGAGCTGCTTTGCGTTCATTGGTATCTTTAATGTTGGGGCGCATAAAGGTCATAAAGTCAAAAGTTTTCTTCACTTCTTTTTCTGTTCTATCTAAATCAAGGCCAATATTTAACACGCAATAATCGAGAGATTGAAGCGTTTTAGAGTTTTCTTTACAAAGTTTTTCATCACTCCAACCATAGGCCTCAGAATCAAGCCTGTCTTTAGTAAATTCATTATCTGCCCATTCATAACAACTCCTCAAAGCAGTAGCAACCGGGCCTGTATTTTTTAAAACAATCACACCAATACCCAATAGGATAAGTATAGTAACCAACAATAACTTCATTCTCATACTTACTAGTATACAAATAATTATGCCTTAAGGAAATTTAACTTTAGTATCTTGACATAAAATTTCCTAAAAGGTCTAATGTAACTACGTTATGCAACCTAGTGTTGGCGCACAAAAACGCTATTTATCTTTAATTGTGCTATTTATACTTGTAGGCTTATTTGTAGCTGTATTAATAATTAGAGCCATAAACTATGATTCTTATAGTAATGCTGTTAAAACACCAGAAGTCACTAAATCAAACGAAACAGGTAGTGAAACAACTACAACAAAAATTAACCTCAAAGGGGATTATGAATATGTAATGGGTGTAGACGCTTACACATATACTGGTGGTGGAATATTACATAACTTAGGACCGTTTATTATTACAGCAAAAATAAAAGGAAATAATATTACAGAAGCTGAAAACCAATTTACTTCAGAAATGTTTAAATTACAGTTTGTAGAAGAAGATAAATGGTTAGAATTTACAAACTTTCAAGTTGCACAAAAGCTTTTATCACAAAGAGATCCAAAAGGTAATTTTGCTAACTATTTAGAACTAGCTAAATCGTTAGGTACAAAAGGAATTTTATACAATTCGTACATAAAACAACAAGATACTGAAGAATTTTTACAGTATGCAAAAAGCAATGATTTCAGTTTTATATTTTCTCCAACTCTTGATGAGCTAAACACAGTTTCAAAAAATGAAGACACCGCAAAACTAATTAGCGAAGCTTATGGAATAATTTTGAGAACACACACTCAAATTGCTGAACAATGCGATACAAATGTTAGTACGCAAGTTAAAAGAACCTCTGCTGAATTAAAAAATATTAATCCAAATATTAAAGTGTATGTAACCCTAAACCCAAAGCAATGTGTTTTAGCAGATAAAAACTACTTTTCATGCACTAATGAAAAACCAAAGTTTAACTGGAATCATTGTAGTGATTTAGTAAACGATATTGAAAATAATATTGATGGGATTTATATAGAAACAGTTACAACCGCCGACAATGCAAATACTCCTGATTTTATAACTACGTTAAGTATTAATTAAAAAGACCACAGTAGAACTTTTATCTAGATGCTATAATGTAAACGTGTTAAAAAACATTATAATTCTACTCCTTATTGGGGCACTTGCATTTTTTTTGGTTTCTACAAAAACAACTCAAAAAAATAATGAAGAAAAAACTGTAGATAAACCAGCCAATACAACAACTACTTTAAACGATAGTGCTAAAGAAGAACCAAATGGTGAAACATTAAACTTAAGCGGACAAAATCTCGATAAACTACCCTCATATGTTTTAAACAAAACTTCACTAGAAGTGCTAGATATTTCAAACAATAATTTAACAGGCGCTTTGCCCGCAGAAATAAGGCATCTAAGTAACTTACATGTATTAGATGCAAGTAACAATCAAATGACTGGTGTACCCGCAGAAGTGGGACAACTTAAAAATTTAGAAGTACTTAACTTAGCTAATAACAAATTAACAGGACTTCCCTACGAACTAGGAAACCTTAAGAATTTGAAAAAGTTAGATTTATCGGGAAACGCATATTCTGAACAGGATTTAAACATTATAAAACAAGGCTTACCAGCTAATGTTGAAATAGTTTATTAGCTAGCAATCATTATAGCTAGTTTTAAACGCCACCTCTATTGAAACGAAAAAAATAGATGCTACTGACGTTTAAAATAACTACAGCAGCACCCTATAAATAAAACTCTTTACTTTGCTGGAACAACCAAGGCAACGCCCTCACTACCATCGCCAACATACCAAATGTCTAATAAAAGCCCGGTCTTACCAATTTCATACCACCATAATACAGTTAGTGTTTCCATTCCATTCTCATGAATGTTGAGGTGGCGAACCCAGTTCATGTAGGGAGTGTTGGGACGCACAATAACAGTAATCCAGGCGTCATCCATATTACTAGCCTGACTAACTAGCTTTAACCACCAGTTACCAACTTTAACCCATTTGTTTTCTTTCAAAACGGTAACTTGGGCATCTGGCTGGGCACGTTCTCTCACGAATTGTGCTAAATCCTTTTGAGTAAAATCACCAGACTTTTTCTTTGCGCTGCGCAACATTGTACGCTGACTCACATTATCCATTGTCTAAATCTCCTTCTGACTTTGTTTTTAGTGTTTTACTAATTTTGAGTATTATATTAGGTAAACGAGGAATTTAAAAGTTATAGGACTAAACCAAGTTCGTATTGCAAACTAACCCTTATGCTCAGGAGCATTAATCATTCCGCATTTTTTATACTTTAACCCACTACCGCAAGGGCAAGGATCATTTCTACCCACTTTATCTTTACTCGAAGTAACGGGAGCTACACGATTTGCAAGCTTAGTTTCTGCAGTTTCTTGAGCGACTCCCGATTCTAAGTTTCCACGTTTGTATGATAAATTACGCTCTTCGGTGAGTTCTGTACTTTCACGTGCATTTGCCTCTTCAGTATCTTTTATATTTGAAATTCGCTCAGCAATAATGCTGTAAATCTTTCTCACAAGTATTTCAAAACGCTCATGACCTTCTCTTTTATACTCAACTATTGGGTCTCGCTGTGCATAACCTTTTAGTTTGCTGCCATCTTTTAAGTAATCCATATCCACTAGGTGTTCCATCCATAAGGTATCAATAACCGGCAAACTCAGTTGCCCTACTACTTGTAGCCAATTTTTCACACCTATTTTGTTTTCAAATTTTTCCCAATTGTCTTCAAATTCAATTTCGGTGTCAGCATACTTATCAAGTTGATCTAAAAACCAATCAGTAAACTCTTCAGAACCCGCCATACCCTCTAAAATTTTTCGTCTTAATTTGTAAATTACACTACGGTGTGTATTTATAACGTCATCTTCTTCTACCACACGCTTTCGTGCATCAAAGTTAAATCCTTCTACCTTTTTTTGCGCATTTTCTATAGCACGGCTAACAATTTTTGCTTCAAGTGGAACATTTTCCTCAAGGCCAAACCTATTCATTAAGCTTTCTACTTGAGCGCCACCAAAAATTCGCATTAAATCATCTTGAAGTGAAACATAAAATCTGGAAGACCCTGGATCTCCTTGACGACCTGAACGTCCGCGCAATTGATTGTCAATACGGCGGGAATCATGTCTTTCAGTACCTATTACATGAAGTCCCCCTAGTTTTTTAACTTCACTTTGTTCTTCAGCCGTTGAGGGATCTCCCCCTAAAATAATGTCAACACCTCTACCTGCCATATTCGTAGAAACCGTAACCGAACCCTTTTTACCAGCTTGTGAAATTATCATAGCTTCTCTTTCGTGATTTTTAGCATTTAAAATTTCGTGAGAAACCCCACGCCTCTTTAAAAGTTCATGAAGCATTTGGCTTTTTTCTACAGAAGTAGTACCAACCAATACTGGCTGACCCTTTTTGTGCCTTTCTACAATTTCTTCTGCTACTGCTCTAAATTTGGCAGACTCGGTTTTGTAAATAACGTCATTGTGATCAGTACGTTTTACAGGTTTATTTGTTGGCATTACAACAACGTCTAAACCATATATTTTGTAAAATTCTTCGGCTTCAGTAATGGCAGTACCGGTCATACCTGCTAACTTGCCGTACAATCTGAAATAATTTTGATAAGAAATTTCAGCTATAGTACGCGATTCTTGCTGAATAGTTACGTTTTCTTTGGCTTCTATTGCCTGATGTAACCCTTGGGAATATCTATTACTTGGAAGCAAACGACCAGTGAATTGATCTACAATAATTACTTGATCATTTTTTACTATATAGTCTTTGTCTTTTTCGTACAAAGTATGTGCTGTCAGTGCTTGCTCAATTAAATGAACCATTTCAAAGTCTTGCTCATACAAGTTAGAAATACCAAGCATCTTTTCTACTTTGCGAATACCTAAATCTGTTAAAGAAGAACTTCTAAATTTTTCCTCAACTTCATAATCGGTGTCTTTAATAAGATTTTTGACAACTTTAGATGCATCATGATAGCGGTCGGTAGGTTGTTGGGCTGATGTAGAAATAATTAGCGGAGTTCTGGCTACATCAATTAAAATAGAATCTACTTCGTCTACAATTGCAAAAGTGTGAATTCCAAATTCCCCATTAGGATTAGTTTGAACTAGTCTGTCTAAACTGCGAGACATATTGTCTCTTAAGTAATCAAACCCAAACTCGTGGTTTGTTCCATATGTGATATCACATTTATACGCATCTGCTCTTGAAACCTCTTTTAAATGAACAGTATATTCGTCTTGAAACTCACTGCCTTCGTATTCTAAATCATATACAAATGCTCTTTCTTGAATAACAGCACCAACAGTTATTCCTAGGTAGGTGTACAACTTGCCCATCCAACCAGCACCATGCCGAGACAAGTAATCATTAGGTGTTACTAAGTGAGCACCTCTTCCAGTTAAAGAGTTAAGATATAAAGGAAGCGTAGCAGTTAAAGTTTTACCTTCACCTGTCTTTTGTTCTGCAATTTTACCTTGATGCAATACAATTCCAGCTAAAATTTGAACATCATAAGGTCGCATTTCTACAGTTCTTTTTGCAGCTTCTCGTACTAATGCAAACGCTTCAGGTAATATTTTATTTAAATATGCGGAGTGTTCTTCATAAGGCAAATTAGATAAATCTTTTTTCCATTGATTAGTTTTGGATTTTATTTCACTTTCAGAAAAATTAGAAAATTTATCTTCTAGGGCATTTACTTCATTCAAAATGGGTTGAAGCTTTTGTAATTGTCTTTCGTTTGAGTCAAAAAATTTCTTCAAAAACATAGCGCAGTGATTATAACACTACTGCCCAAAATCTATGGGACTTGTATAAATAACAAAAAATAAAAAAATAAAAATATAAACAACAAAAACCTATATATAATAAACAACCTCAAGCTTCGCTTACCTAAATATTTAAGCATGAATTGAATAGCTAATATACCTACTACAAAACTAGAAGCAAAACCAGCAAATGTAGGTAAAGTTAGTACTTCACTATACGAAGGAAGACTTATTAACTTATATGCCGCCGCTCCTAAAATTACGGGAATTGACATTAAAAAAGAAAACCTTGCTGCTTGAACTCTACTTAAGCCCAATAATATACCTGCAGAAATAGTAGCCCCCGAACGCGAAAAGCCTGGGAACAGGGCTAAAACCTGCGCAAAACCTATGGTCAAGCAAGGTACTAAACTAAAATCTTTGTTTTGCCCTTCTTTATAGCGTAAATCAGCCAATAACATAAATACTGTTCCAATAAGTAAAATTACTGCCACCGAAAATACACTTCTAAATGTAGATTCAATTAAAGAGTCAAGAAAAAACCCAAAAACTGCTGCAGGAATAAAGCTTACTGCAACATATAATCCTAATTTCCCCATTTTGCTGTATTGAGAAAATTTAACCCCTCTTGAAATTAAATCTTTAAAAAGTGAAAGAGTTATAGAAAAAACATCTTTCCAAAAATAAACTAACAATGCAAAAACAGTTCCCACATGCAAAATTAGATCAAAAACCAAAGACTGCACTGTTATATCTATTAATTGCGGAACAATAACCAAATGTCCCGAAGAAGAAACCGGAACGAACTCAGTAATTCCTTGAATCAACCCTAGCAATAATGCTTGTAATAATGACATAAAAGTATTATGCACGACCAAATATTAAAGCATGATCTGAGTTTGTTTTACCGGCAACAACTAAAGATTGAATATTGCTGAAGTACATTTCGACTGTTTCTATAAACATATTAGTGTCATGCTGATGATCGTCTAAATATAATCTAGTGAAAATAACTAAACCGCCGGGAACAACCACATTTTTTATTCCTGACAAAAAAGTACCAGAGGTACCTAAATCCGGGTATCTTTCGCCCTGAAAAATATCTACTACCAACGTGTCATAAGAATGCTGGGCTATTTGAAATTCTTCCGGAGAAGCAATTACACGACAGGCATCATCTAAAATTATTTTGTGATTTTGTAACTGCTCTATAGCAAAAAAGTTTTTAGCTACATCTACCATTACAGGGTCAATTTCCACGGAAGTCATATGACAGTGAGGAAAGTTGGTTGCTAATAGCCACTGAAGTGTGCCTCCGCCCAAACCTAATATCATAGCTCTGCGCATATCAGGATTTTCGCTTTTTATAAGCTTTGCAATTTTACCCCAAACCATCCTTTCTATATTTTGGGAGTTTGCACTGACGGACTGTAAATGTCCGTCTACAAAAATTTTTCTTACGTTATTTTTCTCTACCACCTCAATGTTGCCATTAAACTCCGACGAAGTTTGATGTATAACACGTGGCATTTCTACTCCCGCGAATATAGACATTAATTAAGATTTTAGCCTAAAACATTATTTATTACCAATAACCTCTTTACCAACATACTTGTGTAAAACTTCAGGAATTACCACACTTCCATCCTTTTGTTGATTGTTTTCTAATATAGCTATTAATATTCTACCTATAGCAAAAGCTGTTGCATCGTTCATGTGCACAAAGTAGTTTTCTCCATTTTTAGCTTTATATCTGGTATTTAGTCTGCGTGATTGAAAGTCAGTCATATAGTCTGAGGTATGCGTCTCTCTATATTTATTTTCTCCGGGCATCCAACACTCAATGTCTATTTGCCTAAAGTCTGGTTTACCCATATCACCTGTACAAATGGCCATTACTTGATATGGAATTTTTAGTTGCTGAACCAAATATTCTTGAATTGCAACTATTAAGTTTTGTTCTGCTAAACCATGCTCAGGCATAGTAAACGTTTCCATTTCAATTTTGTCAAATTGGTGTCTTCTGAGAATTCCACGTGTATCTTTCCCGTAAGATCCAGCTTCACGACGAAATGCGGTAGAATAACCCACTAAACGAATAGGTAATTGATCCTCTTCAAGCAACGCGTCTAAGTATAATGGGCCTAAAGTATGCTCTGCACTACCAACCAATAAAGCGTCGTCCTTTTCAAAAAAGTAACGATCTTCTATTGGGTCAAACCTATCCATTTTTTGAGCAATATCGGACTTTATGAACACAGGAGGCAACACAGGTATAAAAGGCTTAGTAAACGGGTTACCTACTTTTTCTGCGAGCTCACCAATAATGTCTTCGTTTGTTAAAATTTCAAAAGTCATTTGAATAATCCCAAACTGAAGCATTACAGCCTCATTCATTAGGTAGTTAAAACGACTTCCTGAAATACGCGCTGATGATTCTATGTCAATTAAGTCTAAAGCTTCACCTAAATCCACATGGTCTTTAGGTTCAAAGTCAAATTCGGACAACTTTCCCCAAGTTCTAATTACTTTGTTTTCGTTCTCATCAACGCCAAAGGGAACATCTTCAGCAACAGTATTTGGAAGTTTTTTTAACTCTAGTTCTAAATTAGCTTGAAGCTCTTTTAATTCTTCTTCCATTTTTAAAAGCTCTTCTTTTACCTTAGCTGCTTCTTTTATTAACTTATTACGCTCAGCAGTATTTACTTTTGATATATCTTTAGATAACTGATTGCGCAAGCTTCGGTGTGTCTCAACTTTAAACAACAAAGCCCGATATGAATCATCCAGTTCTAGCACAGTATCAACGTTGGCCTTACCAACCATTTGGCGGTCTTCAATAACTTTTTTTAACTCATCTGGGTTTTCACGTACATATTTAATATCTAACATTTTTAAACTCCTAAATTTACACTTACCAGATACAAAAAAACCTGGCCATTTGCCAGGGTCCTAATGGTGGACGGTGCCACCTGGTACTTTTAACTTAATTTACAGCTATCACGGGCATTCCCGGCTAGGCATTTCCTCCTAGCAGCTCAAGAGGCGGAAACTTCCTCTATCAGCGCTTTTTGTCTTTCTACTAAAATAGCGTTACTACCCTTGATTGTCAATATTATCATGATGTATACTGCACAAATCTAAAACCCATAGAAAAGGAGATAAATGTGGAAAACAACAACGGAAGGACGATTGTTCATTTGGTAAAAAGAGGAGGCAAATACGGTATTAAGTGCCCTGAAACTGGCAAGTTTTTTGTAAATGGCCGTTGGGTGCGAGTAAGCCCAGAAAAAGGATGCAATCAAACGCGTGCGCAATGCACCACAGTCATTGGTCTACGCAGCGACTGGCATTTAGAATCACGCGCCTCTACGGTAAAACACCGCTTGGCAGCACTGGTTAGTTAACTAAATTTTTTAGGTAAAGAAGTTACGCTCTTATGTAATTTCTTTACCTACTTTTTTTATAGCAATTAATCTTAAAACCCCATACGAAAGTGCGCGGACTTCATAAACCTAACTCCTCAGCGTGCTCTTTCATAGCATTTAAAGTAATTTCAATAAATGTGTCTAAAGAAATTCCAAGTTTTTCTTCGCACTGTGAAATTTGCTCTCTATGAACAGCCCGTGCAAACTCTTTTGTTTTAAACTTCTTTTTAACACTACTTACTTTAACGTCTGATATTTGCCTTGATGGTCTTACTAATGTAACGGCAGCAATAAAGCCTGTTAACTCATCACAGCATTCTAGTGACCACTCCAACAATGTTTCAGGTTCTCGAAGCTGAGTTACTTTGTTATTGTGAGACCTAAATACATTTAAAATTTCCTCGTAAACTTCATAAGCTTTTAACCAGTTTAAAAGCATTAATGTGTGTAACTCAGGTGCTTCAGAAGTTTTTTCCCAGTCTGCATCGTGTAAAACACCAACTATTTGCCAAGCGTCTTCGGTTAAGTTCCCTACTTCATGCTCTCTGCCATTTTCTACATAGTAACGTCTAAGGGCTTGCAAGGTATACCCTACAGCTAAACAGTGTCTTTGCAAATTAACATTTTCCATATTTGTGGTTAATAAATCTTTAGCGGAGTCTACCGTTAGGGGTAAACTTCCTTCGGCAACTGGTTCTAAATCTTTAGGAGCTGTCACTTTTTTTTCAACTGTTGAACCTAAAAACTCTTTTTCCTCGCTTTCTTTGTATTGAGAAGCAGCAAGCAGAGCATCACCATATATTTCACGCGTAACTTCATCTAGCTCAAATTTTAATTGTGGAAAAGGAACACCCTCACGTGCGGTTACATCTTCTAAAAACCAAAATACGCGTTCGCTATGTCCCCACCCAAAAGTAGGAGGCATGCCATATTCAAGCATTTCAATATAGTCGATATCTAGCCATTGCGCCTCAGCATCCCCCATTTCGCGTAGCTTTTGTTGTGCTGTAAATCTATCTAGCTGATCTAATGGGTCATTCAACTCAGACCAACCATTTCCCAACTCAGATCCTGCAATAATAGGCTGACATCTTTCGGTGATTTTTGGATTTTCTACTTTAGATTTAGACAAAGGAGATAAAAATTTTGGATGATTAATTAAAAATGCAGGACCTGCAATATCTTTGCGTAAATTTTTCCACAAATAGTCAATGCCACGGGCCACATTCATATCAAATTCTATTTTTATATTGTGTTTTTTTAATACTACTGACACTTCTTCAACACTTGTACTGTAAACATTTATTCCATAGTGCTTTTTCATTATTTCAGCAAAATCAATTCTTTCCCACTTTTTTGAAAAGTCTACGGAGAAACCTCGAATTTCAAAGACATCTTTATGGTAAACCTTATCAATTACGTACTTAAACATATCTTCAACAAATTGCATGCCTTGTTCCCAATCGGCATATGCCCAATAAAACTCCATAGCGATGTGTTCTGGTAAATGTTCGTCCGATAATCCCTCATTTCTAAAACGAGGACCTATTTCATAAACTTTTTCATAACCTCCACCAATTAGTCTTTTTAATTGAAGCTCATGAGAAATTCGTAAAAAGAAATCCTGATCAATAGCATCCATATGAGTAACAAAAGGTGTAGCATCAGCTCCACCGGGAATGTGTTCTAAAACAGGAACATTAATTTCCAAAAATCCGTGACCATTTAAAAATTCTCTCTGGGCTTCCCAAAATTTTGCGCGCCTAACAAAGCGATCAAAAACCTCTTGATTAACATTTGTATCAATGTAGCGACGTCTTAACCTGGTTTCTTTGTCTTTTAAACCTTCCCACTTGTCTGCCAAAGGGCGTAATGCCTTAGTTAATAAACGCAAAGCAGTCACTTCTATAGAAAGCTCACCTCTTTGAGTTTTTGTAACAACACCTTTTGCTTCTATAAAGTCGCCCATATCAAGTAATTCTAAATTTTCAAACTTAAGTTGGCTTAATGAATAATTGGCCGTTATTAAATTTTCTTCTTTAATATAAAGTTGAATTACGCCACTAGCATCTTTTAGATCAATAAAAGCTAGTTTACCGTGTTCACGCATGGCTTTTATACGACCTGCAACTGCAACTGTTTGTCCTTCTAAAGAATCAAATTTTGTAAGTATGGTATTAATTTCAGTATCGCGTTCCACGCGTGCTGGGTAAGGATCAATACCAAGTTCTTTTAATTTTTTTAGTTTTTGCAAACGAACTTCGCGTAATTCTTTAAGTGTAGCCATAACTTTTTCTAAGATAACACAAGATTGAATGCAAGTTTAGCAGTTAAGCTTAAGTTTTCAACCGAAACTTCTTCTTCAATTGTGTGATTATTTTTTGAACCGTTACTAAAATTTAATACTTTAATTCCATGGTCGAAAAATATATTCGCATCATAACATCCTGTAGACTCATGTAATATTGGTTTTATGTTGAGTTTTTCAAGAGTTGCAACTCCTTTACTTAGTAGTCTGTCTGATTCCGAAAGTTTAAACCCACCATTTTCTCTAACCACATCACAACTAACAGTAGCATTAAACTTTTGAGCACTACTTTGAAAATAGCCAACTATTAAATCTGTATATTTATTTAACTCAGCTTCTGTATAACTTCTAACCTCACCCTTTACTTCAACTTTACCTGGAACAGTGTTTCGAGTAGTACCTAAGGCTACAACACCTATGTTACATAGCGTGTTGTCTGTTATCCTACCTAAGTTAATAGAATTAAGGACATTTAATAATGGCATAATTACATTATTAGCTCCCTCGGGTTTACCTGCATGACTTGCAGTACCTTCTAAAGAAATATCAAACCTGTTATAAAAAGGAGAAGCTACTGTGATAGCACCAAATGTGTCACTACCATCAAATGAAAAACCTTCTTTTGCAGTTAGTAAAGAGTAATTTAGGTTTAAGGCACCGTAGTTTCCAACCTCTTCAGACAAGGTAAAAACAAGTTCTAGGCTGGGATGCTCAATATTGTTTTCGCTTATTGTATGGGCTACCTCTAGTAAGCAAGCCACACCAACTTTGTTATCTGCACCTAAAATAGTATTACCTACACTTTTTACAACGCCGTCTTCTACTAGTGGAATTATTCCGCATCCGGGCTCAACGGTATCTAAATGAGCTGTAAGTAAAAGGGTAGAATTTTTTTCTCCTGGAATTTTGCAAATCAAATTTCCATAAGAATCGATTTGAATCTTGTATTTTAATGAATTTAAATAATCACTTACATAAGCAACCATACCCTGCTCAAACCCAGATGGGCTATCAATGCTTACTATTTTTAAGAATGTATTAAGTAATCTTTTTTCATTAATCATTTTGTATTGTGTGGTGCAGAAACGGAATTTACTTGAATAAATTTCGTTTCTGCATATATAAACTTTACATTACCGGCCAACGCACACGAGCATAACAAGTACCATTCAGGTTATGCTCAGATTTGCAACACCCGGAGCAAGCGCTACTAACTACAAAACAAGGCGCCTCATAACATAAACTTTTGCGAATAACTGCAGGGACTTTGGCAAAAGATTCTACTTTAAACCCAGCAGTCACACTTAAATGCAAAGCTACAGGATTTTTTGTAGTACCAACAAGTACATCTTTTTTATGCCTTTGAGCTGCGCCATCATATAAAACATGACCCAAACCAAAACCACGAAAAGGTCTTGGAACATAGCCAGTACCAACTTCCCACCAACGTCTATTGCGCTTATCAACACCTAAATCGTAAGTAGTTAAATAACCAATAGGAAACCCATAAACCAAAATGAGCACGCTTAAGCCTTTTTTAAGCTGCATGTTTATTCTGAATGGATTTTGCACTAATATTTGCTCTCCCCGGTTATTAGCCCTTCTGGTATATGCCGATAAAATTAAACTTACTAACCAGCGGTGAATAAAAATTAGTTCACTGCCTGAATACACTACCTTTTTATTTAAAAGGCTTTGCTTTAAGTCATTCATGATTCATCTCCTTATTTTTTTGTTGTTGTAGTTAAGACAAAAAAAATCGCCCTCACCTGAAAACAAATAATTGCTTCCAAATGAGGACGATCCTTTATTAAAGGTCGTGTTACCACCTCAATTTATTCGACTGTTGCCAGCCAAACCTTATTAACTGCTCCAGTTTTCACCGACACAGTGTAGCGCTATTACGGGCGCCCCCGTTTGGGTCTACTAAGTGCAAAGCACTTTTCTTCCAACAGCTAAAAGTCTTTTCATTATTAGTTCTTCTATGCGACACTTTCACCCTAACGCCGCTCTCTCGGGACATTTAGTCCTTTATAGCTTCTGCTTATAACTACTTGTCTTTTTCAAAGCCTTTATTATTTAGTTGTTAACTAAGCCGATCTTACTCTATAGATAAAATTGTGTAAACAAGCTTACCTACAGGAGCTTCTACTTCTACTTTTTCTCCTATTTTTTTACCTAACAAAGCAGAACCTAAAGGAGATTCGTGCGAAATCTTTCTTGCAGAAGGATTTGCTTCAGGAGCACCCACTATATGAAAGGTTTCTTCGTCACCTTCTATATGAAGTACTACTTTAGCACCCACGTAAATACCGTCACCGGGCTTTTGTTCACTGACTTTGGAATTCTTAATAATATCTTCAAGTTCAGCAATACGACCTTCTACGAAAGCCTGTTCTTCACGAGCTGCAACATATTCAGCATTTTCAGATATATCACCCATGTCGCGAGCTGTTTTAATGCGCTTTGCAACTTCTGGTCTTTTATCCACAAGCTGATTAAGCTCTTTTTTTAATTCTTCTAATCCTTGTTTTGTTAGATATACTATGTCACTCATATTTCCTTAAGTAATTTGCCACACAAAACACCACTAGTTCAATAACATTTAAACTCGAGGTATAAAGGGGGCACATAAAATAATATACCCTGGAGTGGTAGAGCCTTTCACTTTACCGAAATATTCGGCACAAAAAGAAAAACCCCCACATATTGCCGGGGAAATTTTTAGTAATTAACTATCACAACTAGTGGATGTTATCAAAAAAGGGGATTTGTGTCAAACAACGATAGTTGCACTATCTACTGTTAGAAGTTTTCCTTAGTACACCAATTATGTGAGGTTGAAAAATAGAGAATTTGCTTAATTTAGAAAATAGTTCATACAATAACTTATTAAACGAGGTATATCCTGGATCGTAATTAAGTTTTAAAACTTCAACAGAAAAACCATTTTTTTCGGCTAAATGATTGAGTGTTTTTAGAGAGTTTGCTTCGTAATAAGCTTCAAATACCTCTTTAGCTTCCCTACCAAACAAACTTCGGTTTAAAGTATGATTAATTTTTGAAGACTTTAAGAGATCAAGCAAACGTAAGGGAAGATAATTTTTGTTTGGGGTAGCAAACAAAAAAACTCCATTTAACTTAAGTACTCTGTTTATTTCTTTAAAAGTGTTGTTGGCATTATGTATGTGCTCTAATACCCAAAGGCTGATTACACTGTCAAAAGAGTTATTTTCAAACGGAATAGTATTTAATGAACCATATTCAATTTGATCAAGGCAAATGTTTTTTGAAGTAAACTCTGGCTTAACGTCTAAACCTACTGCCCATGAAATTAGCTCACGGTTCTCATCTATTACAAAGTTACCATTGCCACAACCGGCATCTAGCACGGTTACATGTTCTTTACCCACAAATAGCTTTTTAAAATATTCTGACAAAAAAACCATTGTTTCATCCCAATCAGAATGTTGCCTTTTATAAAGCTCTTTATAAAAAATTTGCCTACGTTCCTTAGAATTCAGACTTGAGTAAATATTGATATAACCCTTTTCTAATACCTTAGATTCAGGATTTTTTTGCAATTTACTTATTTTAAGATCGAAACTACTCATAAACTATGTTATATACTTGCAACATGAAAAGTAAACTATCAAAAAAGTATCAAACGCATTTGGAAAAAACCAAATCAACAAACTTTAATGAAAAATGGCTTGAATTGCACACAGATTTAATAAATACTACTGAAAGTACATGGGACTATAACAGCATACGCTACGATACCGTTATGAATTTAAAGGAGTGGAAAGAGTTTTCTGAACATCCTGAAAGAAAACCATATAAATCAAAATTGGGGTTTAACTCAGATATAAACAAAAGTTTTGAAACAATAATAGAATTACTTAAAGATTCCTATGCATACTATAAAACGTTGGAAGATTCAGAATATAAAAACAAATTAAAAGTAGGAATTTCTACTTTGTTGAAGTGTGCTTTAAACGCAAAATATGACTTAGACGATTTGCGTAGAGGTGACGAATACTATGGTAGAACTGCTCAACAACGCGATAACGGAGAAATTGAACCAACAATAATAAATTTAACTAGATTAGAATTTGCAATAAAAGAGTATGCCAACTTTGCAAACAAAGACTACAAAAAACTTAGAAACAAAATATTTGAAATAAGCGAAGGACGCGTAAGCGTTTTATCTAACTACTATTCTAACTGTGATGTTCCAGTTGAATTAAGAAAAGATATTCAGGGTATTTTTGATGTTTTAAGAAGAGATCTAACATTGCTAATTTCAGATGTTCAACTTGCCTGGGAGGTATGGAAAAAAATCCACTACATAGGATTAAATGTTGATGAATTCTTACAAATAAATGATTTACCAAAATACGAAGTAGTAAAAAGAAATTTACTTGCATTTCAAAACGATAAAAATCATGTAAGTGAACTTGAAAAACATATGAAAGACGACTTACCCGAAAGTTTTAAAAAGTACAAAGAGCAGGGCTATATTTTATTTGATGATTTATTTGCCGAAGAAGCTACCCGAAAAAAATACCCTAAAAAATTAAGAAATCTTGCAGAAATTGAAAAGATGATTGATGCGTGTAAAAAAGAAGTATATAAACTATTTCCTCTTGCGAAGGTAGACTCACCTAGAAGTGTATTGTTTAACCCAACACATCCCTCTGCTACAACACGCGCATTTCAATCTGCGACAAAAAACACTAAAGGCTTACAAGTAAACGCAATTGTTATGACACCAAGAGTACTGATGAAAGATGAATACTTGCCAGTTTTTGCACACGAAACAGCCCATGCTTTACATAGAATAATTTTAAGCTTAGGAGAGGAACACAACATACTAGAAAAAGGTGCGCAAGATAGAGTACCTTCATCGGTAATGGAAGACTTTTCTCAGCTACTGGAACATCAGTTTTATAAAGACAAGCACTTGCCATATAAAAAACAATTCAAAGGTGAAGAGTTTCCCAATTTTATGACCGGAATAACTATTAGGGCACAAGTCCCATTTGCACTTGTACAATTAGGTGTGCGCAAAATATTTGATAACTGGTTGAAGGAGGGACACCAATACTTAACTGAGAGAATGCTTTGGGAACTAAAACAGAAGTTTGAAGACAAAACTGATGAAATTGAAACACTAGGGCTAAAAACAACAAGAAGAGTTCCCTCGGGACTACGCTATTTACACCCATATAACCCTGACGACGGCCTTGTGTACATGAAAAGATATATAGTAAAGGAAGTGGAATCAGAAGCCGAAAGAAACCATTCAGAAAAAAAACAGAAAAATAGCCAAATTGATATGCCATCAGCATTTAAACAAAGGTTTGGCGAAACCTGGGAGCAAACTAAAGATGCTCGCGCCATGTTTTTATGGCTACTACTTGAATCAGGACGAAACTACAACACTCAAACATTTCATGAATTCATACTAAATAAAGATATAAGCGAGTGTTATTCAGAATTAACAAAATTGGGGGTTAACAAATCAAAAATATAAGGTTGACTAGCGTCCTCATAAAACGTAAAAATATAATAACCCAAATAAATCCCAAATAAAGGAGAGTTAAATGTACCAGTATCTTGATCTTCTCAGAAAAGTTAGAGAGCAGGGTCAATTAGTAGAAAATGATAGAACAGGTGTAGGAACATTATCGTTGTTTGCAGAGAAATTAGTGTTTGACTTGCAAGCTGGGTTTCCTGCAGTAACAACGAAAAAACTTTGGTTTAAAGGCATCATAGGTGAGCTACTTTGGTTTTTACAAGGCAGCACCAATATTAAGTGGCTTAAAGAGCAAGGAATTACTATTTGGGATGAATGGGCAGATGAAAACGGAGAGTTGGGGCCTGTTTATGGATATCAATGGAGATCGTGGCCAACACCAGATGGCTCTGTAGACCAAATAGCGGGGGTAATTGAGTCATTACAGTACAGCCCGGCAAGTCGTAGACATTTGGTAAGCGCCTGGAACGTGGGACAGCTTAAACAAATGGCGTTACAACCATGCCACTTGTTTTTCCAGTTTTACGTAAGAAAAACAGCAACAGGCACTTATTTGGATTTACAAGGGTATCAACGGTCAGTGGACATGCTTTTAGGGTTACCCTTTAACATTGCTTCGTACGCTGCCCTAAACATGATGATTGCCCAAATATGTGGATACAAGCCCGGTATATTTACTCACATTTTAGGGGATACGCATATTTACTTGAATCACTTAGAGTTTGTAGATATACAGCTGGGAAGAAAACCATACCCATTACCTAATCTTTGGATTGATCCAACTATTAGAGGAATTGATGACTTCACACTGGAAAGTTTTGAACTACGAGACTACATAGCACATCCAAATTTTAAAAATGTGCCCATTGCAGTGTAACAGTACATGCCACAAACGCTTTGATTAGTTTTTGTGGCATTTTTTTTAAAAAAAAGCACATATATTGCTTAAACAACAATATATGTGCCTTAAAGGTTACTTCTCGGTAATTAAGTAACGGTTGTATGTTGATGAATCAGCATATTTGCTAGGCTGAAAAGTACCTCCATCAAATCCGGGGTGTTTAAACAACCAATGGTTTTTGCCGTCTTCTACCAACTTAAGATTGCCCATAACACCAACAGTAAAATTCCAACCTAGGCCGCGTAACCAAGGGTTGTTTACTGGAGTAGCAACTCTAACTGGAAAATTGCCGTTTGCTGCAAGCTTCGCCAAATCATGCCACGTATAGTCTCCTGGGGAATCAGAGGGCTGATACCAACCGTACCACTCAGGAGAGGGCGCTAAAAGCAGAATGAAACAGATAAACTGAATCAAACCGTTTAAGTTAGCGATGAGCGTCCAAAAAACATTCGGCGTGAAATACCATGCTTCAGGAATATTATCGCCAAGAATGCTAGCAACAATGCCTGCCATCAAAAGCAAAACAACTCGTAGAAAAGCACCATCGTAATGTTTTTTGCGACTAGGACGATCACTTTTGCTGGACCATAAAAGAATTCCAACCAAAATCAGTAGAATAGGGGCAACCAAGCCTACTTCAATAGTCCATTCAATAATTGAATCCCCTAGTAAAAATACGCCAGAGACTTCCCAAGCCGAACTCAAAACTTCACTCACCACGTAAACAACCCAACCAATCAATTGAATTCGCTCAAAATACTCACGTTCTTTAGTCATTTTTGTCTCCTTATTTGTTATTTAAATGTTGGATTTGTTAAAAAAGATTATAACATAGCCCATAGAAAATTAGGGAACAAGTTTACTAAAAGAATTAATAAACCTGTTCCCTATGTTTACATTAGTCTGCTTCCGGAACCCAAGGGTTTTTGTATGAACGCGCCATTACCATCCATGGAATTTGACCCTCAATTGCAGGAAGCTTAACCATTCCATATGGATCTTTAGCGTGCTCTCCCCAAACTACTGGTTCAACACCAAAAGCCAAAGCCAGAATGCGCAAAAAATGATCAGGATCCGAAACCATAAAATCCCAATGAATACCTGACCCATGCGTTTCTAACGAATTTTCAAACAGTTGGTGCTCAACAAAGTATGAGGCGCCTCGCCGATTCTGCCCAACAAGATTATAAACACGCAAATGATCATCAGAAGGAAGAACCCAAGTGCGGTCAGGCTCAAGCTTTAAAAGCGTATTTACTACTTGTTCCCAGGCACCCCGTGAAGAATACCTCATACCAAAGTGATGCAAGTCAAAGTACATATCCATAGACGCATAAGCCAAGACTGCCGCAAACATTTTATCTTGCAAAGCAGCAAGCTTACTAGCACCCACCAAAGTAGTACCGTACATAGCACCACCTGCCCAACCTGAGCCTCGTTTTTCACGTGAAATCAAAGGCGTTAGCAACATGGCTTCATATTGAGGATGACCTTTTGAGGCAACCAATAGCTCTCCAGACTTCACACGAGCCACTAAAGGTGCTGTAGAAAGTTCAGGATAATTTTGAGCCAAGGCCAAAGGCTCGTTTAACCAAACACCTTTTGCATTTGTAGCCTGCATGCGCCCGGTACGAAGCTGTTCTACATGTACATAAAGTGAAATATCAGCCACTGTAGCCAATAATTCACCAAACTCTAAAAGCATTGAAACATCAAGCAGCGTTGTAGATGAAACTGTTGTCATTTTGATCTCCTTTATTATTTTTTGTTCACTACACGTCTTAGGGATTATATCAAACTAACTATGGGTTTCAATACTAGGGCTTTTGGTTTTTTTATTTATCTTACAAACAAAAAACCCTTCCATATAGTCACTAGGAATGACCCTAATTGCTTTGTTTAAATCGACTTTTAGGTTAGTGTCATTCCATGCGGTTATAGCTTTTTGCACATTAGGTAATTGTAAATTAATTTCGGTTATATAAGCAGCTGGTCTGTTTTCTAGCAAGTATTGAACAACTTCTTCGTTTTCTTCTGGTGCAAGTGTGCATGTTGAATAAACTAAAGTTCCCCCCGGTAAAAGCAAATCAAAGGCTTGTAAAATTATTCTCTTTTGAAGTTTTGCTAATCTTTTTATTTTTGAAGTACTCCAGTAGCGCATTGGCTCCGAAGAATTTAAGCTTAATAAACCTTCTCCACTGCAAGGAGCGTCTAGCAAAATTTTATCGAATTTTTGTTTTGTGTTTGAAGTTAAAAACTGTGCTGGTACTGTCATAAAATGTAAAACTTCAGCGCCATGTTTTTTAACTAAACCCTTCATTATTCCCATGCGTGCCGAAGATTCATCGTTTGCATAAATAAAAGCTTTGTTGTGGCTTAATTCAGCTATATGCAGCGTTTTTCCACCAGGGGCAGCACACATATCTAAAATTACGTCACCAGGTTTAGGATCTAAAACTAAGGGGGGAATTAAACTTGAAGCATTCAAAAGGTAAAAAAGCCCATGAGCATATTCGGTAGATTTAGTTAGCTCATATTTACCATCTACAATAAAATACGCATTTGCACACCAAGGAATTGGTTCGAGCTTTGCAATACTATTTAGGCTTATTAATAAGGTGGAAGGATTGGCTACTTTTAAGGTGTTTAATCTTAATACACTTTTTCTTTCTTGGGAAAACAACTCTCTTGCTTTACTTTCAGAAACGTTAAGAAGCGAAGCCATTCGTTTTAAAAATTGTTCTTCTTTAGACATTTTTCTTTTTCAAATATTTATCCGAATAAATTACTGTTCTTTGGCCTGCAAAGTTTAGTTTAGTCTTTTTAACATTAAATCCCATGTCAATGCCGTAATCAACCAAAGAATTTAACCAATTTATACCCGGCTCTTTTATAATAGGTTCGTCAATTACGCAACAAGGCAGCAATACGAAATCTTTTTTATAGGTGCTACATGCATTTATAATTTTCATGTTACACCCATGCGCATGCAAACCAATTAGCAAATCATAATCTTTTGCCATTTCTTCTTCAAACGGAGCATTTACACGTGGAACAATCTTTCTTTCTTCATAAGTAAGTTTTATACGTTGATTATTTTTTATGTCTCTAAATTTCCAAGGTAAAAGCTGATGTATGGGGTCAATAACCGTAGAATTCCAACCACTGTTAATAAGCAAATAAGATAAAAGACCCTTACCACCGCCAATATCTGCAGCATTGCAGGGTTCAAAAGTTTCTACAAGCCATTCATGCAAAAGCTGAAATCGAAACTTATGATTTAATCTTGGTTTTTTTCGTACTGTATTTTGACTCATAAAAATAAAGGGATAATGTACAAAAAAATTATGGTACATCATCCCTTGAAGGCTAATCGTAAACGCCGTGCATTAAATGCGAACCGTCAGGCATTTCCCAGTACCACTGTGACATGTGACCAATGCTGTGAAAGGTACAGTTTTTGCCCGCACGTCGCGCATCGGTTACCTCAGAAGGAATACGCTTTGCTCCGTTTTGCATGTCTTGTGCGTCTGCAGGAGGAACAATTTTTGCTCCGTCTTGCTTAAAAGCACTAACTAACGAAAGAAAGCCAGCTAATTCATCTAACATGTTTATCTCCTTGTATTTCAATATTTGTGAGTGCTTTATTATAGCAATATTTAGCACTTAGACAAGCTATAGGGTAATTATGTGCTGTTGTATTAGACAACTTGATACAAAAAAAGGATATCGAAATGTTTGGTTAAAAACATAACGATATCCTCAAGGCGTTAAGGTTTAGGGTTCGTCTACCACTTTACCGCAACGCCAGTTAAATTTGTACAGACCACGAGCTTTTGGCAGTGGAACATCAGTAACACCATGATCTTCCATTGAAGCACTCTGTTTAGATGCGCTCAGTTTTACAACCATAAGCCAGCGGCGCCCATCATCTTTAGGGTTGCGGGTTACAACATGATAAGCACCCCCACCCTGGTCAATAATTCGTACAACTAATTGCCCTTGAATCAGATCAACAGCTTGGCGAATAATTTGATTATCAGTTAAATCTTTAGCCATTTTCAGCTCCTTACGGATAGATTTGTTTGCTAATTATACTATAGGCCTGTACAAACGTAAACATGACACATAAAACAAGCACGCTATAATTAAAATATGACTGCCCGAACACACGACGCATTTGCATTTGCATCATTAGTTACTATTGCTACTTTTATGCCTCCACAAAACTTAAACCTATTAACACTAGCGGTTGCAATAGTTGCAAACATTGTAGGGGCATTAATTCCCGATATGGATCAAGCAGGAAACCGCTTATGGGATCTACTTCCTGCAGGAGACACTTTAGGAAAAGTTTTTAGAAGAATTTTTTACAAACATCGTACTTTATCCCATTCGTTTCTTGGCGCTTTTATAATTTTTAAATTTTTAGAATTTATTCTACCTAAAGTATTAAATGAACAGTTTGTTAATCCTGAAATAATTTTATGGAGCATAATGATTGGTTATTTTTCACACTTAATTGCAGATGCCCTAACAAAAGATGGTTTGCCTTTATTTTTTCCATTTACAGTAGATATTGGATTTCCGCCAATACGCGCGTTAAGAGTTACTACCGGAAAATGGGTGGAAAATTATGTTGTCCTGCCATCGGTTGCTGTTTATATAATGTGGTTTATTTATACGCATCAAACACAACTGGTGGAAATATTGAGAAATATTAAAGTATAAAAAAGACCTAAAGCAGTTGTTTTAACAAATACCTTAGGTCTAACGACAAATCACTTTTTTTGGACCGTTACGCGGTAAAAAGCACGTCTTAATCTTTCTGTACCATCAGAGTAAACATTATTTTGCCACCATGCGGTACGTTGAGCGAAAACAAAACTAAAGGGACCTAGTTGACGTAGTGCCCCAAATGCTTGTCTGCGAGTCCAAAAGCTTGCGCCTTCTACACCTTCAGCTTGATGTTCACACATGCCGTAAAATCCCCCACAGCTGTGATAGTACGAAAACTGTTCTTTCTCTTCGGGAAAAGGCGCAAGTGTAAACTCAAAAAATTCATCCAGATGAGAATTATCATCAGGCATTGCAAATACGACATGTAACAACCCATTTGGTTTAAGTCCCTGCCAAACTTTTTTTAGCATTTTACGGGCGCGTCCCTTGGGAAGGTAAATTAGCATGTCTACACTTGCAACAGCTAACGAACCTTTTTTTATTTCTACGTCCCAAGCGTTTCCGTATACTACCTGAGCATTAACCCCTGCTTCAGAAATACGCTTTTTTGCACCCGCAATTAAATGAGGACTCAAGTCGTATCCTATTGCTCCGGGAATATATTTAGCCATAGCCACAACATTACGGCCAGTCCCCGAACCAAATTCAACAGCAGAACCCCCAAGTGGGATAGTCTCGCGTTTCGAAATTAAACCCCAACGCAAGCCGAAATCGGCTTTATTAAAGTCCATCTTTAGCTCCTTACTTCTTTTATTTGTAATTAAAGGTAGAGGGATTGTAATACATACATGAAAACGTTTCAACCTATAAAAATAAAGGGGCTAACAGCACACTGTAAAATTCCTTTTTTATAAGCTAGATATTCTTTAATCGTGATTGACACCCAACATCCTATAGTGTAGAATACGGGTAGATTTACAATCAAATACTAATTGGAGGTTCCATAAAAAATGGACGAAAACTTGACGAATTTGCAAATGGCTTGGTATCGACTAGCATACAAAGTTTTGGATGCTATTAACATCCCAGCGCACCGTTTTGGTATGCAACTTGAACGTAACGGCAAAACTGTCGCCAATGCAGAGTTTAAGTTCCTTCCCGGCGGACAAATTCTAATGGCAGAATGGTTGACCAAACAGCTTGAAGACGACAAAGGTGGCAAACTAACCTTCACTTCTCCTGATGGTCAAAAGTGGAATATCGAAATTCCCGAACACTACATTCGCGACCACTGGAAAACCCCCATGGAAAACTTTGCTGTCGGCCTAATCATGAAAGCCTGGGAAAAGCTCTCTCCAGCAGATAACGCAAAAGCAAACCCGGCCTAAACCCTACGAGGAGCTCTGTATACAAAATAAAACTTGTATACCGACTCCTCATTTTTTTCCTCAATAAAATAAAATGCTAAAATTTTAATATGCAACCAAAACACAAACTTGTTTTAGGAATTCCATTATTCATAACAACCATATATATGGGATATTCAATATATTTGTTATTTGTTTTTGTATTACCTAAACTTTTAGACGTTGTAGAACATGCAAATGCGCCTACTTTGACCGTGCGGGAACTACTCTTTAACGATTTACTTAATGGCCTTACTTACAAAATAGGAATAGCTATGTTACTTACATTAATACTCTTAATGTTTTTTCTTTTAATGATGTCTAGCATACAAAAAGTAACTACTTACTACATTTTATATGCAATAACTTTAGGATTAACTTTATGGGCAGTAAACGTAGTAATGTTTTCCACCGGGTACATATTAAGAGACTTACATGCTAAGTATATTGAAAATGCAGCCTACGAAAGAAGCAAGGTAGATAGTAAAGCAATACAACAATGTGATATAAATAACTGCTACACTAACTATGTTAAAGACTATTATTTAAAAAAGGAATTCAAATGAGCATAATATATTACATACTGCTAATCCCTTGGGCAGTTTACTCTTTTTTTACGCTGCTAAGCTATAGCCCAGCACAAAAACCAGTTTTATACGCATTGTTAGTGTTTTATATTGTTTCCTTAGTAATTTATAAAAAAAATAAACAATATAAATTAGCTAAATATTTACCACTAATAGCCTTTTTAAGCTTAATGTTTACTTTTGGTGGATTACTCTAAATTAAAATAATATATACAGTGAAAATAAAATACCTAAGCCAACTAAAATTTTGTCCCACTTGTCTATACCAATAAAGAAGGCGGTTGCATGTGCTATATCATTAGAAGATTTATTTTTTAAATGTCCCACGTAGATTTTTACTAAATAAGCAGCAACCAAAAAAGCCGTTAAAACCGGCCACCATGTTGTTTGAAAATAAGAGGAATTATTAAATACAAGTTCAGACAATAATTCAGTAGCGCCCAAACTACCAATTAAAATTAAAAAGACCATATAGCCTTTTCCAGACCAAAAAAGCATGTTTAAATATTACACCAAAAATAACACTAAGTTTAGGAGGCAACTCAACAAACATGTTAGGGTTTTGCTCCAGCAACTTTGTCTTTAAGCATAAAACATCCTTTCCAATTCTAGTTCTGCATGTTCGCCATATAATTGAAGATTATTTAATTCTGTATATGCTAGCTGAGTAAGGGTAAATCAATCTTCGATGTTCCCATAAACGGCGTGAACATTACCTTTAAAGCTTTCTAAATTATCATGCGCGTCTGAAAATACTCCGATTTGCATAGGATAATCTTAACACAGGAAAAGTTTAATACCGGACTAACTATTCAAAATAAACAGTTATTTCTAGTGCATTGTCATTTTCTGGTAGGCCGGAAGGATTTGCCTTTTGAAGAATAAGACTTCCACGGTTACTTACAGAAGTATCAACATCAAATTCTATAGTAGCTTCAAATGGAACATAGGCCTCTGTCATCCACTCATCTTGTGCAGTTGCATAGGTTTCGGCAATAATTCTGCCATCCCAATCGGTTAAAATAACGGGAAATGTGGCTTCAAAAAACCATGTCCCTCTAGCTTCACCACGCACAACAAGTGGGGAAGAAACTGTATCTTCAACGCGTGGAGATTCCAAAATTATTAAATCATCCACTTTTGATGGAGGCTCTAAATTCGAGTCAGTTTCTTCAGTATTTGAGGGAAAAGCTTCAGATTCGGGTTTTCGTACTTTTATGTCTGGGGTGGCGGGGCTCTGCTTTGTAAAATAAATCGCAGCAACAACAAGGGTCAACAATACAATGAAAATTATAAGGAAAAGTTTTTTCATTAAATAAACTATACTCCTAAGTTAGTCTAATAAACTTTTCAAAAGTACATCCCCTTCTCATAAGAATAAAAATCACTTTCCCATCTTTCAAGCTATTAAATCTGTTTTCTTAAAATATTTGGACTGCCTGTAAATTATGTTATTGTGATTATGTGCATAGATTTAGAGTAAGTATCTTTATTGCATAAACAAAAATTCATTTTTAATAAAAATAATGAACAATACCAAAGGATTCACACTAATAGAGCTATTAATCGTTGTGATTCTCCTAGGAGGACTTTCAACAATTGCCTTAAATGTAGTAAATAGAAACAAAAAGACTGATGCCGCCAAAAACGCGGTAGTTAGATCAAACTTGCTTAAAGCTAGTGAATCCTTACACGCCTTTGTACAACTAGAAGGATACGTTCCTCAAGACCTAAATGGAAACGGAGATATAGCAGACGAAGAAGGAGTATCTACATATGTAAAAAACTGGCCAAGTGGCACTCCAGATGGAGCAATATACACTTATAACTTCATACCTGGTACTCCAAATGCATTTTCAGTAGACGCAACGCGCTTTGATACCGGCTGCTTAAGCTATTGCTCTATTGATAGAACTATATTCGAAGACGTGTCTGGATGCGCTTATATTGTTAATTCATGCACAGTACCAAGTACGCCACCCCCACCACCTCCTGCATGTGGTGATGGTACCTGCAACGGCACTGAATCCTGCTCCACCTGTTCGTCTGATTGCGGCACATGTTCCCCACCTCCCCCTGTATGCGGTGATGGTACCTGCAACGGCACTGAATCCTGCTCCACCTGTTCGTCTGACTGCGGCACATGTTCCCTACCGCCTCCTGTATGCGGTGACGGTATTTGCAATGGTGCGGAATTGTGCTCAACATGCTCAACTGATTGCGGAAACTGTTCTGTATGGGTCGAACCATCGCCTACTTCATGCCCCGCAGGAACTACAGAAATTGGAGTTATAAATGACTTTGTCATTAGTTCTACAGACCATACGATTCATAACGTGAAAACATTTTCATTTAATTTAACGCGTACCTCAAGAGTTACGGTTGTGGGTTATGGTGGGGAAGGACATCCATCAGATTGTCCTGATGGTGCACTTTGCTATGCGTGCCCAAACGGTGGAAGATGCGGAGAGCCCCCACAAAGCACAGAGTCATTTAAAGTTTTTGTAGAAGGCCCTCCTGAGGAATTGATAGGAACTTATCAAGACAGTGGTTTAAATCCTGACGATGGCTGGTATCCCCTTCAAGGACAACCCTGGAAAACCTCAGTTCCAAGACCACTAGGTCAGGTAAACATAAGAGTAGAACACTTCCTTTTAGACCAATTCCCTGCAGAGTCTGTTTCTCTTAAACTCACTGTTTGTGAAGATCTCTAGCGTTAATAGAACTTATTCTTTGGTGATCCCAAGAATCATGGGTTAACATTTAGTTGCAACACATCTCAACCTATAGTATAATAGCGTCATTACTGATTAACCTCCTATCTGGTGTGGTTTATGGCAAGACCATACATTTTTTTTGTAAAGTTACAATACCCATATAAGGAGATTGAAATGAACAAGAATATACAAATAGGACGGCAGTATTCAGTAGTAGGGTTTGGAAAGCTCACGTTGTTAGGGTTTGACACCAGCGACGATTATGGAGAATACCTAAGGGTATGGTTCCAGTTTGAGTCTACAAATCCGAAGGGTATTCACGCCACTGCATTACACGAAGCTCTTTTAGAGGTGCGCCGGTGCGACAGCATATATCTTGACGATAGTATGTTGTTTTCATTGGCAATCCCGAGGAAGAATGTGGATATCCCTGACCTGGCCGCATACGAACTAAAAAAGCTTTACAACAAATACAAAGCAAGTGAAGCGGAATGGTCGAAACGTCGAGATCCATCAAGAATTTTCTATAAATAGCCACTACATCAAAGCCCTATACAGAATGCAAAATCATCGCATCAATTCTGGATAGGGCTTTAATCATTTGTAAGGACTTAATGACTTTGTTTCCTTAAGTAGGTAATCTTTCTGTATAGACTATTGCTTTTCTGATTCGGTAGCTTGACCAGTTTCCTGATCTGTATTTTGTTCAGTATTGTTTTGTACGGGAATTCTTAAATTCCCACCTTCTGGAAAGTTTCCACGCGCTGGTCTATCTTCAGGTTGAAAGTTTCCTTCCTCAAAGTTTTGCATTCTCTGAGACATATCGCGTTGGGAGGTTTTTCTTTCATAAAATCTACCACCATAGAAACCAAGTAGACCGGTAATGATTGCTGCAAGAGCTATGTAAGTTATTAATTGTTTGTTCATGAGAAAATGTTAGCGCCTTTTCCTGAGAATAAGCTTAAACAATTACTCGTATCTTAGTGCTTCAATAGGTTGCAATTTTGAAGCCTTGTAAGCAGGATAAATTCCAAATACCACGCCGATTATGCAAGACACCATAACCGCAAGACCAATTGCGTTATAGGAAACAACGTTTGGTAGGGACATTGAATTTGTAAGTATAAAGGACAAACCTAAACCCAGAATTACACCTATAAATCCACCGGTTACTGTTAAAAGAACAGATTCAATCAAAAATTGTAGTATTATTACTTTTCTTTTAGCGCCGATTGCTTTTCTAATACCGATTTCTCTTGTTCTTTCGGTTACAGTAACAAGCATTATATTCATAATTCCAATACCACCAACAACTAGCGAAATAGCAGCTATTCCTGTTAAAAGTGTTGTAAATGTTTGTGTTACCTCCCCAACAGTTTCTAGAATGTCTCCTTGCGATGAAATAGAAAAGTCAGCATCTGTTGGTGTATCTAGCCCATGTAACTCTAGAAGAAGCCAACCTAGTTGATTTTCAGCTGCCTCCATTTGGTTTTCATCTTCTGCACCTACATAAATTGAACTAACATGACTTACACCGAATAAGATATTTTGTGCTGTACTAAGAGGAATATAAATTACACTACTTGATCCTCCAAAGCCAGATTGTCCTTCTGTAACACCAATTATTGTAAATGTATTCCCACTTATCCTGATTGTTTCGCCAATAGGGTTAGCGGTGCCTTCCATAAGCTCATCAACAACATCTTGGCTGATTACTGCATTTTTTCTTACAAGCAAATTGTCCTGCTCTGTAATTTGTTGTCCAAGTAGCAAATCAATATTTCTTAGTGAAAAATATTCCGCTGTTACACCTTCAATTTGAATATTATCGTTGTTTGAACCATAAGAGACTTGTGAATTGGCCGAATAGCTTGCAGCAACTTTGTCTATGGTTGTTAATCTTTGTGACTTTGCTATAGCTTTAGCGTCTTCGTTTGTTAGTGTAGTTACGCTATTATTGGAATTTCTAACAAATCCAAACCCTTGTTGAGATCCTGGAGATATTGTTAACAAATTAGCTCCCAAAGATTGTATATTTTCAGTAACACTTTGTTGGCTTGCTTGCCCTAAAGTCATTAAAGTAATTACAGACCCTATACCAATTATTATTCCGAGTGCGGAAAGACCCGTTCTTAATCTGTTTGTGGTTAAGACCGAAATACTTTCTTCAAAAAGTTCAATTAATCGCATGTTCAACCCTTTCGTGTTTACCTTTTTTATCGCTAACCACTTTACCATCTACTAAAGTAATTACCCTTTTTGCTCTTGCTGCTATTTCATCTTCATGCGTAATAACAAGTACTGTATGCCCTTTAATATTCAAGGTATCGAAAATATCCATTATTTCTGCACTTTGTTTTGTAGGTAAATTTCCAGTTGGTTCATCTGCTAGTAAGATGCTTGGGTTCATAGATAATGCGCGAGCAATAGCAACACGCTGTTTTTGCCCCCCTGACAGCTGATTAGGCTCATTATTAAGTTTGTCTCCAAGCTCGACTGCCTCTAAAGCACTAACAGCCCTATAATAGCGTTCCTTTTTGGGTATTCCTGCGTACATCATAGGTAAAGAAACATTCTTTAATGCAGAACTTCTAGCAAGCAGGTTGTACGCTTGGAATACAAACCCAATTTCCTTATTTCTTATATCTGCCAGTTCATCGTCGTCCATGTGTTCAACATTTGTATTATTAAGTAAGTATTCACCTGAAGTGGGAATATCAAGGGCGCCAAGTATATGCATTAAAGTGGATTTTCCTGAACCAGACGGCCCTATAATTGCAACAAATTCACCCTTTTCAATTTTGAAGCTAACATCATCTAAGGCTATGGTTTTAACTGAACCATTTTCGTATATTTTTGATACGTTTTTAACCTCGAGCACGTATTATCTCCTTCCACCACCACTAAATGGTACCAAACCTGGTCTTCCCCCAGAGCCTTCTTGGTCATTACTAGATGAGGTAAATCCTGTTGTCGGTAACGTGTCTATCTGTATAACTGTACCTTGTTCTACACCTGAGGTTATTTCTGTATATTCATTTGTCGAAATGCCTGTTTCTACTTCTACAGGTCTTACTGTAACACCATCAACTACGTTAACAACTGTACTCCCTCTAACTGAACTTATTGCAGAGCTTGGTACATACAAAATATCAACCTTTTCTTGGATAATTATTTCTGCATCTACGCCCATGTTAGGAAGTACTAGGTCGGATCCTTCGTCAAATTTAACAATCACTGGATAATTAGATACGCCACTTGAAGTACTACCAATCTTATCTATTCCTACTACAGTAGCCATAAACAGCTCATCACTGTTACTGTTCAATGTAACTCCAACTTTCTGACCAACCTTTACTTTATTTATGTCCACTTCGCTAATATTTAGTGTTGCAATCGGTGTTCCCTCGTTTTTAATGGAAGCAACAGTTGAAGATGTCCTTTCTGATAATGAGTTAGTAATATCCATACCTTCAACAACTACAATATTTGCAACAATACCGCTGCTAGGTGCAACAATTGTAGGAGATTGTGCTTGGTAAGTTAACCACGCTTTATTCAACGCAACTTGTTTTTGGTTAATTTCATCGAGCTTGTTGTCATAATTTGCTTGAGCTGTTTCTACAGTATTTTCTGCAAGTGTATAGGAAGTTCTTTCGTCATGAGTTTGATAGCTGTTGGACTCCTTTTCATCTTGAAAGGCTTCTTTAGCTGTTATGAGTGCGGACTCTAAAGAACTTAAACTGTCTGTTGCACTTTCTAAGGAATTTTTTGCTGAAAGATAGGAACCCCACGCAGAAGCTAGGTTTTCTTCACCATCCGCGTTTAAAGTGATTACCATAATTGGCTGACCTTTTGTAACTGTATCTCCTTCCTTAACAAATACATCCTTAACAATTCCATTTACACTGGTTGTCACACCTAAATAATTTGCGGTTTCAATTTGTCCAGAAGCTGAAACAGTTTGAGATATAGCTCCTCTTTCCACAGTTACCGTTATACTTTCTTGCTGAGCGTCCGAGGAAGTATCTTCGCTTAATAGATGTTGACCTGTAAAAATTATGCCTCCAATCGAAAGTGCGATGAGTAGGTAACGCTTTTTGGATTTTATAAAACTGATTAATGATTTCATGGCATGTATTGTATAAAAGTATTCTGAGAAATAACTGAAAACAAAAACCCCCCTAAGCTAAGGGGGTTCTTGTGCAAGCAGATTATATATCTTTCTTATATTCCCTTATTAAATCTTCTACCACCTCCAAAACCTTTTCTGCCTAGGTTAAGGTTTGAAAGATCGATTCCATTTTCTTCCGCCCAAGCTTCCATCCCTGCCTTGTGCTCTTCTCTCTGTGCCTGCCTTTCTTCCATTGAGAGATTTTGCATGGCTTCTCTATCTGGCCTGTTTTCTTCCATCCTTGCTAGAAGAGTATTTTTTTGTTCTTCTGTTATCTTTCCTTCAGAGACAGCAGTATTAAGAGCTTCTTCACGTGCTGCTTGTCTTTCAACCATACGAGCTTTTCTTTTTTCCTTGAAAAAATCTGAAACTTCATTCACATTTAGGTTGAATCTATCTGCTATTTCCTGTACCCTTGTGGGTATAGAATCACTTTCCTGAGCGTATACAGTGCCGACTGTATGGCTTCCGACTCCAACAAGTGCGGCGAGTACTAGACTTGGAATTATCATTTTCTTGTTCATTACTTATCACCCCCTTAGTGGTTAAATATTTAAGCTATAGTTACTTTAGGGGATTATTCTGAGATAGCGCTTAAGAGTTAAGGGGGAGTTTTACTGTGAACATAGAACCTTCGTTTTTAGTACTGTTTACACTAATCGAACCTTTGTGTACTTTTACAATATCCTGTGCTATCGATAATCCTAAACCGAATCCATCATGGTTTGTTTTTATTTGTGCTAGATCTTCTCTGAAAAATACCTTTGAAATTCAGAATGAAGGTTTCCAGGCCTTCTAAATTCCTCTAATCTGTTTTCAACTCTTCTGTCGTGCAAGTCTAAAGCACATGTGGAAAAATCTGATTCTAACTTGGGAAAATACGACATAAATAAATTATCAGATTTTATAAAATATACGTTAAATGATTTAGGGAAAACACACAGGAGATCAACAGTTCCTCAGATAAAAGCCTTACTTGGTTCAATCTTCCCTTCAGGTCTTACTTACAACAATGATGGTACATTGAACCATCAAATAAACCCAATGTATCAAGCTATTTTTGCCTTTGACACGCAAGGTGTCTCTTATGGTGACCCCACGGGGAATCGAACCCCGATTTGCAGACTGAGAACCTGCCGTCCTAACCGTTAGACGATGGGGCCAGACCCCGCTATTATCCTAGATGCCTACCAATTTTTCAATATTATAGAGAAACACACTCAAAAACCCATATTGATGGGTTGCAATGTTTTGTATCATATAGCTATACTATTATATGTCGGAACAGCTATTAGAAAATCAAGATGAGCTAATAACAGAAATTTTCCAAACCCCCAAAAGTAAGTCTAAAACCAAGTACACAGCACTTTTCTCATTTTCTCTGCTATTTATACTTGGGATTTTTGGTGTCTGGATTACTTACCAAACAAAAAGTATTAATAGTACCAATCAAATTAGTATGGCAAGTTCCGGTGAAGCCGTACTACAAGCAACGGCACCTTCAACTTGTGAAGGAATTTTTCAACATGTAAGCTTGCCACTTAATGAGTTAACAGGACCCTACCTACGTATGGACGGACAATCTTTTACTATCGTGCCAGGAACTTCATTTGAAATTGGAGGTGGTTTGTACAAAAATGGGCAAAACACTAGACCTACAGCACATAATTCAAAAGGTGTAGAGCTAGGAAACTCAGTTGTACCACTTGATGCTAATGGAAACCCAAGCGCAAGTGGGAAAATAGGGCTAATTTCCGTAGGAATGTCTAATACCTCTTCAGAATTTACAGAGTTTGCACGTTTGGCTTTAGAAGATTCTACATTAAACCAAAACCTTGTAATTGTTAATGGCGCGCAAGGTGGCCAAACGTCGGTAGCTTGGACAAACCCAACAGCACCCACATGGAACGAACTAGATGCACGTTTAGCTAGTGCGGGTATAACCCCAGAGCAAGTTCAAATTGCCTGGGTAAAACAAGCACAATCGGGTTCGGGTAACTTCCCTACTAAAGCTTTAGCACTAGAAGAAGATTTAGAGCTTATTGTTCAAAATTTAAAAACTAAGTACCCAAATATTAAGCAAGCTTTTATATCAAGTAGAACAAGATCGTACCGATATTGGGAGGGTTTAAGCCCAGAACCAACCGCTTTTGAAACCGGATTCAGCGTTAAGTGGCTAATTCAAAGTCAAATAGAAGGAGATCCCACCTTAAATTACGACCCAAATGTTGGAGTAGTTAAGGCGCCGTGGTTATCATGGGGTCCATATTTTTGGGTTAATGAAAGTCCAAGGCAAGATGGTACTTCCTGGACTCAACAGGACTTAGCTCAAGATTGTATACACCCTTCTGCTAGTGGTAGAACCAATGTAGGCCAGCAACTGTTAAATTTCTTTAAAAATGATGAAACTACAAAAATGTGGTTTGTAGGGGGTTCTTCAGGAGGAGGAACAACACCTCCACCACCTTCTGATGAAACATTCGGCTTTTGGAACACCCAGTGGTGTAATCCAACAGAACCAAGAGTAGAAAAACAAAGCTTTTACAGCAACATAATGGATACTTGGGTTGGCTACACAATTTACAAACCCGAAGGGTATGATAATCCAAGCAATACTACTAAGTATCCTGTTATTTACTTTTTACATGGTGTAAACGGACAAGAGTGTAACTATTTAAGTACCACTGAAAATAATGCATCTAACCTTATTAACCTAGTTGAAAGAGGCGTAATTCCACCAACCATTTTGGTATTTCCAAATGGTGGTAAAGGGTTAGGGTATGTTGACTCGCCAGGTGACTGTGCGACTACAAAGGAGTGTCCGGAATCAATGCTAATTAACGAACTAATACCTCATATTGACAGTACTTACAGAACTGTAGCAAATAGATTTGGAAGAGGTTTGCAAGGATTTTCTATGGGTGGTCAAGGTACAATGCGTTTAGGTTTGAAACACAATGATTTATTTTGTTCTATAGCACCGTTGTCCCCCGCTTTTACAAGCAATTGGCCAGAAATACAAGAGTACATTAACTCCGATAGCGCTGACATTGCACAAAGTATGATATTTAAAATGTCAGCGGGGTCTGTAGAAGGATTAGGCAGTGAAGAAACCATTAACACTTTAAATGACTATTTAGCTGTTGCAGGAGTTCCTGAAGCAAGCCGGGAGCTAAGTTTAGGCGCAGGTGTAGGTCATAATTTAAATGGACTTTTAGGGGTAGCTGATTCTGAAGCACCCGGCCTTACTATTGGCGAAAGGTTAGGACAGTTTCACTGGAGCTGTTTTAATAACAACGGTGGAGGAACAACACCTCCACCCCCACCACCTCCTGTAGAAAACGAAATTCAGGCTGTAATAAGTGTAGCTCCAACTTCCGGAAGTGCCCCATTAGATATAACCGCATCTGCATCGTCATCAAGTTCGCCAAACGGAAATATTGTTTCGTATAATTGGGATTTTGGCGACGGTACAACAGGGCAAGCAGTAAACATTAATCATACATATGAAACACCGGGAACCTATACACTGTCTTTAACCATAGCTGATTCTACTGGTGAAACAGCCACAGATCAGACAACAATAAATGTTACGGAATCTGATAATGATGATGGGGATCCACGAGAATGTAGAGATTACGAAGATGATAACATTGTTAGAAGAACAGTTAGAGGAGTACAAAATCTTGTAGATAGAGTTCTTGGAAGGCGCCCAAGAAACCCACAACCTTGCGATGATACAACGCCACCCCCACCTGTAGACGATGAGGGTGATGGTGGGGACACAGCACCACCCCCTCCAGGAATAGGAAACGGTACACCGCCGTATGCAGAAGCACCCTCATGCGAAGAATTAGGTATAGAGCACGACTCAAGAAAATGGCATGGTATTTGGAATCCTGCAGAAGGATGCCATTGGGATCATGAACATAAGCAAGATCCTCATGATATGGACGATGTGTTTGGTACCGAAGTGTACAACTGGTTTGGCAGTGATGTTGGCAAACCTGTAGATATTTCTTACCCTTGGCAGACATTTGCGGGAGCAGGCGCAAACTTTGAATCCTATATTCCTGGTACTACAACCGAAAACTCTGCTAAACATGAAGGAAATCACTGGCTATACGTAAAGGATAGAGATGCCTCTACGGGATCGTTACTACTTGGTTCAAACACAATTACAGATGCAAGAGTTCACTATCACCAGATTGGTGGCCAATTAGGCGCTTTTACAAGATTTCATAGTACCTATGCACAAATTAGAGCTTGTGACAGCGATAACGTAGATCCTGCCTCTCAAGGCGTAGTAACTGATAACTGTGGCACATACAGTGGCGGAGGTTGGGTTGATTTTGGGCGTTTAAACTTTCCAAATAGAGGCACCTATGCACCCTTGCCTGGGGATCCTCCTGAATTCGCAAACTCTCCCGCAGAACTAGCACCTTACAGAATTCATCCGATTGGTAAAAACAGCTTAGACTCATGGCAAACAGAAGGAAATGAGTATAACCTGCTAAGTTCTGATCCAACAGGGGTAAAAAGATTAATGGTTGGTTTTGGTATTCACTTTGATCAAGGTGAAAGTATAGGTGAAACAGACCCAACACAGGCATTATTACCTTCAACCGAGCAAAATCCCCATTTTTGGTGTGTAGACCCTGAAACTAATTTAATAACTTGCGACAACAATAATAGTGCAGCAGCATTATTTAGAATTTGGGTAAAAATATACCAAGATATGGATGGGTCACAATACGACGAAGATGGCCAAAAAAACGGTTTCTTTACATTTAACGGCTATACAAATAGATACGGCGATATTGTAGAAGGATGTACACAAACAGGGTTAGATTGCGTTCCAGTAAAAGCAAATCATTTCCCTATTGGAAATTGTACACAAGATAGATGTAAAGCAGCTTATAGAGGCTCTTTAGAAGCCGACTTATATGAAGCAGATGTAGCTGAAAGTTTGGGAGTATCCTGGATTAAATATCCAAATTAAAATATACTCTTACCATGAATACTAAAATAACACAGGCTCAGGCGGCTGTTATGTTAGGAATTGCGGTATTCGCTACTGTGGCCTATTTAAACTTCATAAATTTTAAACCTGTAGGTGTAGCTACAGACCAAACACAAGTTAAAGGCAAAAGCACACTAAATAACTTAGGAATTCCCTATCCTGACGATGCTGTAGAAATAAGCAGCGGACATGCTGCCAGCGGTTATCAAATTACATTAAGCGTCAAAAATATTTCACCTGAACAAATACAAGAATTTTACAAAAACGTATTTGGCTCAAGAAATTGGGAAGTTGAATCTCAAGGAGAAGCGGGAGTATTTTTTTCCACCAAATATAAAACTAAAGAAAGCAACGAACGTGTAACTATTACATCGTATAAGCAGGAAAAGCTCGAAACAACAGTTGTAATTATAGATATAAGCTAGGTTTTAGTACCCACTAAATAAATTGCTCTCCATGGCTGATAAGTGCTTTTATACACTTCTTGGTTTATTACTTCTCCACCACGTTTTACCGTACGTGTATATTCAACCGTTGCCCCCCAAGCTGAAAAATCTACTTGTTTAGTTACACCTTTGGGCAAAGAAGGATCATCTTGATACAAAGGCGCAGGAGGTGCTTTTACGTTTGTAACAACTGGTTCACTTACTTCTACTTCACGCCCGTCAGGGGTACCATAAATTTTAAATTCCAGTTCCTGAGTAGAAGTGTTCCACGTGGACTGAACTAAAATAAAGTTAGGCGTATCGTTTTTAAACTGAAAATCTAAAGAAGGCTGGTAAATAGACGCGTCAAAGCCCACAGGAGCATCTATTTCATAGTAATAAACACGGTACGCGTGAGGGTATCTTGTTACAATAGGTAAGCCGGAATTTAAAACTGCTCTGTACAATGTGGTAGATGTTTGACAAACACCACCACCTTCTCCCAAAATGGTTCTTCCGTTAGAAATTATATAAGCTGAGTCGTATCCATTTGCACCACTAATTTCACCCACAGAATTATTGAATGAATAAACACCTCCTGGGGGAACCAACACACCATTTGTTCTTTCTGCGGCCAAAGTTAAATTTTTAACACGGGCTGCTGCAGAACCTGTAAACTTTGAATGCCCTTCTCCTAGTAAGGCTAAGATTCCATATTTTGTAGGATCACTTGGACCTGAAACTACATTAACAGTTGCCTGTACTGTTTTTTTACCATCAAACAAGGCTTGTTTGAAATCGTTGGTAAATTGCTTTACGTCTAACTCTTTACCTTCTTGAGTTAGCTCGAAAGCTAGTACACGATCTCCTTCGGTTTTTGTTACATGACCTCTGGGAAGTTGGTTGATTTCTTGAGCTAAAATATCTAAATATGCTTCAAAGCGATCGTTATCTAAGGTTAAGGTCAAAATTCCTGACTCACGTCTGATCAAAATAAAATTCAACATTTCTTTAGAATCTATTGTCCATTTTTTATCTTCATAGGTAATGGTAAAGGGTTCTAATACTAGAGCTTCTACTGATTCTCGCATTTTTTCTAAATCACTTTCAGCAATATCAGCTTTTGCTTGGTCTACACCGATTTGTTGAATTTTAAAGTCCATAGCTGAAAACGAATATACAACTTTGTTATATAAATCGCTTACTTCTACTAACAAGCCGTCTTTAGAGGGTGTGATTTCTAAACCATTTTCGTTTAAAACAAATGAGGCGTTTGAAGGTTCCTGGTTTAGTTCTCCACTAATTTTAGACAAAATAGAACTTAGTGTTTCTTCATCGAAAGAATAAAATGCTTGAATATTTAATGGTTTTACTAAACCTGCGATTTTATCCTTTGTATCTGTGTAAATATTTCCTGTGCGCCCAACTTCGTAAGCACGTTTTACAGAAGCGTCCCAGTTATAGTGTAAGTTAATTGTAGATGATGGAATTTCGAATGCTCTATCTTTATATGCTAAAGAAACAGTAGTGTATTCATTTTCTTCAGCTTGTTGCAAAGCACCAATTGCTTGATCGTAAGACATTTTACCAACGTTAACGCCTGCAACGTAAACACCAGGAACAATTTTGTTAGCATAGTAGGCATGATAAATAGAAACAGACAAAACCAACCCACTAAAAACCCACAACAACATTTGTAATGCTGAAGAATTAAATAAAGTGACTAACTTTACTCTAATATTTTTAGCCTTTTTAGTAGTCTTGTGAGTCATCTTTTTCGCTAGATGGTGCACTGTCACTATCGGACTTGGTAGTGGCTACGCGACGAGACCTTTTTAGAAAACCGGATTTTTTGATTAAAAATTTACCGGGTTCTTGAGACATATCTAAAAAGTGCTCAGCTTCTTCTATTAATCGTGAAGAAGCAGTTTTTGCAAAGGCAACTACTTCTGTACGCACACCCTGACTACGAGAGTAATCAAGTACATCAGTGTAGTCTCCATCCCCCGAAACTAATATCATGGTATCTATTTTTGGAAGCATTCGTACAATGTCCATGCAAATACCTACATCCCAATCACCTTTTTTAGCTCCACCATAAAAAATTTGAAGTTCTTTTTCACGCACTTCAAAGCCTCTTTGGTATAAAGCCTCAAAAAATTCTTTTTCAGCACCTACATCTGCTTTTATTACATATGCAAATGCTCTAATTAACCTTCTATGACCTACGGATTCGGTCAAAACGTTTCCAAAATCTACTTTTGCCTGAAATAAATTCTTGGCCGAGTAGTATAGATTTTGGACATCTACGAAAACTGCTACTCTTTGTTGTTCATGTTGTGTACTTTCCATGACTATGATTTTAGCTAATTTATACGATTTTAACAAACTAGAGTTCCCATTAAATGAATAAATATGTAGAATGTATAAAAGTATTTGGTTTTATTTAACTAGGAGGTGATTGCGAATGTGCGACACATGTGGATGTGGCAATGTAGATAATAAAAAAATAGTTTGTGAAAAGTGCAAAAAAGAAGATTGCGAATGTGACAATAACGGTTGTCATTGCGGCGGAGGATGTGCATGCAGCAATCACGGTGAAGGAGGTGAACCAGAAATGGATGAAATGAACAATAACCCAACACCAATGGATCCTATGACACAAGCACCTGCAGAACCTACCCCTGCAGCTACACCTGCACAGCCAGAAATGAACTCCCCAGCTACAGATACACCTGCTGATATGGGTGGTATGTCTGGTGATTCAGCTGACAATTCCAATGAATCAAACGGCGGTCTTATGGGTATGCTAAAAAAGCTTTTTAGAAGCTAACGAATGAATTTTATTTGCATACAAAATAATGGGGCACTTCGCCCCTAGGGCGAAGTTCTCCTTTATTTCACTTTACTATTTGTATTATTCCCACAAGTCTGTATAATCCAAAAGCTTATGGACATAAGAAATATTGCAATAATTGCTCACGTAGATCACGGTAAAACAACACTAGTAGACGGACTACTAAAACAAGCCAAAACATTTAGACAAAATGAGGTGTATATGACTCAAGAGCTTATTCTTGATTCAAACGATCAAGAACGAGAAAGAGGCATAACAATTTTGGCTAAAAACACTGCTGTAACCTACAAGGGCACAAAAATTAATATTATAGACACACCAGGTCATGCTGATTTTGGCGGTGAAGTAGAAAGAACCCTAAACATGGCTGATGGGGTTTTGCTTTTGGTAGATGCGCAAGAGGGGCCTATGCCTCAAACCAAGTTTGTATTAAGAAAAGCACTTGAATTAAATTTACAGGTTGTAGTTGTAATAAACAAAATAGATAAACCAAATGCAAATATTGAAACAACTTTAAACAAAATTTACGATTTATTCTTAGAATTAGCCACAAATGAGGCTCAATTAGACTTTAAAGTAGTTTATGCCATAGGCAGAGATGAAAAAGCTTGGATAGAACTTCCGCAGGATGCAACAAAAACTGCTGATTTAGAACCCGTATTTGAAACAATACTAAACGAAATACCAGCTCCTGAAAAAGATATAAATGCACCATTTCAAATGTTAGTTACATCTTTAGACTGGGATGAACACAAGGGAAAATATGCAATTGGGCGAATTAAACGCGGAAAAATTAATGCAAAACAAGAATTGACTTTAATAAATAGAAACGGAAATCAAGAAACAGTTAAAATAGACAAAATTTATGTAAATCAAGGTCTTGCACGTGTAGAAACAGATCACGCAGTTGCCGGAGAAATAGTTCTTTTAACTGGAATACCCCACGCTAACATAGGAGACACTTTAACAGACCCTTCTACACCAGAAGCTTTACCCTCAATGAAAATTGCAGAACCAACTTTAAGCATTTCAATGGGAGCCAATACTTCTCCACTAAAGGGTACAGAAGGTCAATTTTTAACAAGCAGACAAATTTTAAACAGAATAGAAAAAGAACTTCAAACTAATGTAGCAATGAAGTTTGAAATAGATGCAAACGGACAATATATTTTATCAGGACGAGGAGAATTGCATTTATCAGTATTTTTAGAAAATATGAGACGCGAAGGCTTTGAAATAGAAGTTGGAAAACCTCAAGTAATAACAAAAAAAATAGATGGTGTAGAAATGGAACCAATTGAAGAGTTAACAATTGATGTAGAAGAAGAATACGTAGGTGGAATTAATAGCGAATTAGGTAAAAGACGCGCACAAATGATTTCACATGATATGGATGAAACTGGATACACACGATTAATATTCGAAATTTCCACACGTAATTTATTAGGCTTAAGAAGTACACTAATGACAATATCTAAAGGAACAGCAATAGTTAACTCAAGCTTTTTAAGATACGAACACATGCAAGGTACCCCTAAAAAACTTAGAAAAGGAGTTTTAATTGCAACTGAAAAAGGAAAAGCAATGTCTTACGGATTAAACGTAGCGCAAGAAAAAGGCCCATTATTTATAGGTCCACAAGAAATGGTTTATGGTGGAATGATAGTGGGGATAAACGGACGCGAACAAGATTTAGAAATAAATGTGTGTAAAGGTAAAAACCTTACAAATACAAGATCTTCAGGTGAAGATGAAGCAATAATTTTAACTCCCCCACTTAAGTTAAGTTTAGAGCAAGCACTAAACTTTTTAGAAGATGATGAGTTACTTGAAATTACTCCTGAAAGCTTGAGACTTCGTAAAAAACTACTGGACCCCACTCAAAGATACAGAGCGCTAAGAAACGCAAAAAACTCCTAAAACCCATAAAAGCAGGTTACCAAATAAAACTTAGTTTTATGCTAGAATTCTAGTGCTTATTGGGGAATGGTGTGACGCTTTGCTACCATCATTCCACAATGTATTTATTGGGGAATGGTGTAATGGTAGCACGCCGCACTCTGGATGCGGAAATTGGGGTTCGACTCCCTGTTCCCCAGCCAACTTACCCTAAAAAAACAGCTTATACTAAATTTATGAAACTTAATAAAAAATGGCATCTTAACAATAAAATGCCTCAAAACCCCACATTTGAAGACAGAGTAAAATGGCATTTTGAACATTTTAAGCATTGTAAATGCAGGGATATGCCCAAAAGCATTAAAGAAGAACTTAAAAAGAAAAATTTAATCTGATTCGTGCCGGATCAGTCTATACACTTATAATTGCTATAATATACTCATATGAATAAACCCAGCACAAACAAAAAACTCATTTGGGTAGCTCTTTTAACAATTCTATTACTTACAATTCCTTTTTTACTAATGTCATTCAAAATACCTTTACTCGATCCTGGAAGTAGCTACGAAGTGCTTAATTGGGATATTTTTGACTTTGTAGTAATGGGTACTCTTATATTTGGCGCGGGAGGCACATTTGTTCTAATTGCAAGAAAAGTTTCAAAAAAGTATAGGTTAGCTTTAGGGATTCTATTAATTCTGTTATTCCTTTGGGTATGGGCAGAACTTGCTGTAGGTGTTTTTACAAATTGGGGTAACTAAATCACAAAAGGTGTGCTTAATGCCGCTTAACCGAAATACTCAGCTTAGATTAACTTAGGCTTTTCCCTACCGTTACTGAACTATATCTAGTTTAACTGAGTCACTTATGCAGTAGTTGTTTGCGTCTTCCCCAGCACCCATAATAAGATCTTGTATAAACTCCCCAAACTCAAAGTTTTCGAATGCATAGCTTCTATACTTAATACGCCCATTTTCGTCATAAGTATATAAATAACCTTCAGCACTTTTGCATTTACTAGGGTCAAAACATGAAAAAGAAGTTAAATTACTTTGAGCGTCAACATAAAATTTATATTGATCTTCTCCAATAGCTAAGTCAAAACATTTTCCAAATCCTCCCTGATAACAAGATAAACTAACATCACTTTCTGACATTTTAATATCAGCACTAGCCTGGTTAAATAATAAATTTAACTTATTCAAAGCATCTTCATTTATAGTACAAGTGTAATTATTCTTTGTTTCATTGCTTGCTACTCTAGAGGAATTTGTTTTTGTAATTATTCCGTCTACTATTTCGACTGCATACTTTGAATGACACCCTGTGCCACATGATTCAACAGAAGATATTGAGTTAATTTTTTCTGAGGGAAATTTAAAATCAGATGCCTTAAATTCAAGAAGTTCCTGCTTTAGGGGCTCTGGAGGCGTTTCTTTAAAAACTATGGTGTTATTCACCTCAGGAGTAGTGTGTGCATTAGGCAAAAGTTTATACAACAAAACCAGAGTGCCCAAAACGAGGGTAATTAACAAAACTATAATAAGAGGTGTAAAACCTTTCTGCATAGTTAAAGAATAATACACATTAATAAAACTAACAAAGGTTATCGCTTTATTACATTTTTAACCAAATAACCACACCCTCTAAAAGCCTTTTTAAAAGAAGCAATACGAATACCAGCAAAGTAGCAAGTATGCACATTTGACACTACCAACATCGTGCTATAAGATTTCGTAAACTCAATCAAACAAATATAAAAAGAGGCTTTTCCAATACCAAGGAGAGTTAGCAATGAGCACACTTGATAAAGCTATTGTCTTAGCTAAAAAGCTACACGAGGGGCAAACCGACTTAGGGGGTAATCCTTACATACATCACGTTTTATGGGTTATGAATCATGTGGAAGGCACAAGTACAAAAATCTGCGCAGTTTTACATGATGTTATTGAAGATACTCAAATAACACCACAAAATCTTTTGGATGCTGGGTTTTCATTAGAAATAATACACGCACTTGGTTTGCTCACAAAGGCAGAAGCGGAATCTCGCATTTCATACATTTTGAAAATTGCCTTTGGACCCAAAATGGCATTAAACGTTAAAATTGCAGACTTAACACATAACATTGACATAACGCGAATCCCCAAACCCGAAAAGTGGCATTTAAAAAGAATAGCTATGTATAAACGTGAAAAATTCTTTCTTACAACCATGCGCACCCTTAGATTAGGTTTTTAGCAAAACAAGGGGAATATTCTTAAAAAAATGTTCCCCTTTTATCTTTTATTTAATATTAGCTATTTAAAAACTCAAAGAAATCAACGGTATTGGTAATATAGCCAAAATCTAACAAAGCTTTTGACTGTTTTGAGGTTAAATCAACCTGTGGTTTATATAGTCCAATATGACAAAGTTCACTCCATATATCAGTATATTTCCCACGAACTTGAATTTCACACATGTAGTTACCTTCAACAATATGATAATGAATGCTTTTGTAGTGAACAGAATTTTCACCAATGTTTTGTATAGCCTCCTCTTTTGAATATGAAAGTATGTTTATTTTAAATAAAAGCTTAGAAAGTTTAGTTTCTAGGTCACTTAAAAGGTTAACAAAATGCTCATTAGAAACAGGAATTAATCTAAAACCAACTACATCAGTTAGTGTAAAAGGATTTTCATTTTCAATGTTTTTTTTAATGCTTTCTGGTGACTTTACTCTACTGCTAATACATATATTCTCTTTATCAATAAAACTTTTTAATTCTACTTCTATGGACACCTTTGTGGCATGCGCATTTTCTAAATAACTTTCAATTTCGGAAGTATTTTTAAAATTACCAATTAATTTTGCATGTGAAGTCAATGTAGTTTGAATATTTGCTTTGTTTTGTTCTGTTGACTGTTGCGAAACAGATCTACTAAATAACGCAGGATGTTTTTTACGCAAGTTTTCAGTCAAAGCATCAAGGTCTAAATTTATACTATTGAACTTTGATAAACACTCGTTTACAACATACTTTTTATCTACTTTGGTAAGCTCCATAACGGTCTTCAAATTTTTTTCCATGTTTTGCATGTGCATAGAGTACTAGATTTTTGCCAATATACAAAACTATTCGAAAACCTTTAAAAGTTCCCAAAAAGCATAAGTCTCTTCAGGGCGTAAAGGGTCATTATAGCCGGCGTCTTTGTCTAAACTTGATGAAGAGCGTAAAGTTTGCTTCAACACTGTTTTATCTTCTAAGCTTCCAGGAAATGAGTTAAATAAGGCGTCATCTAGTGAACCACCTATTCCAACTTTGTAGCTCATATCGGGCCAGTTTTGCTCAAATAACACCTTAATGTCTTGTATGATTTCCCAAGTAGGGTCGAGTCTACTAAAAAAATGTGTCCAAAGAGCATCTCGCTGCTTGGTATTCATATCATATACGTTGGTTAAAACTTCAAAAGCTATTCCATCAGCTTGGCTTTCTTGAGTACGCGTTAGTTCCTCAAATTCTTTTTCGCGTGGATATTTTGACCACTGCCATTTGTCTGCTTTATCTAAATCCATTAATGTTTTATTTGCATCTAAGTAAATATGCTGACCTTTACGTGCTTCTATGGGGGCATGAACAGTCATGTAAGCGCGTTGCAAAACATGTGTAGCTTCATGATAAACACTTAATCTAAGAGCCATGTCACGTAACTCTTTATAGTAAAAATTTAAATCAGTAGAATTAGTAGGAACTTCACCTAAAACGCGAGAGTTATATAAAAACTTTGTGTTATTAAATAAACTACCGCTAGTGATTTCAATTACACGCTTAGAATAATCTTCAACAGCACCTGAGGAATCTTGCATAGCAAACGAGCTTGAGGGTATTTGCAAATTGTCAATAAAGTATATTCTTTCGTTTGTGTTAGGTACAATATTTTGCATTTCATCTATATAAATTGAATTCACACCAACAGCTTGCAAATAAGACAAATATTCTGCATATGCTTTTTTTGTTAAGGCGTTTAATTCACGGGAAGCTGCTGCCGATGTGTATAAACTCTCAAGCTCCGGGGGAAGCTCTCTTTCTTGTGCTTTTGCTTTTTCTACAACAATTACTTCTCGAAGCTGGTCTACGGAAAGATCCAAATCTTTGTAGGTTATATTAATAGGTTTGGCGTAATCACCATTCATAGGCCAATTAGCTTTTTCTAATGCGTTAAGTGATGACCTTAGCAAAACCATATTGTTTAAAACAATGAAACTTATTTCATTAGCAGGAATTACTCGGTTTTTTATAGAAGGTACATTAGTATTAACACTCACAGTATTATATTTAATCGGGCTCGAACGAGTTTGTTGTTTTTGTACAAAACTTACTTGAGTAGCATTGTAGTCATTTTGTGGCTTGGTAGAAAAAGATATATCTTCTTTTGCAGCGTTGTTCGCGCTATCAGAGGTAAATGCAGGACTACCAACCTTTGTTGAATTATTTTGTTTTTGTGAAAAATTTTTTATAAGCCAAATTGCAAATACGCTTACTAGAAGAACTAATATAAAAGTTTTTCTTTTTTTAAATTTTAGACCAGAGTTATTGCTAGGAGGGCCTGGAATAGGAATGTTTAAGTTATCAATATTTGCAGTCGTATTAAAAGTACTTTCTTTAGCATCGTTTACATTGTTATTTAACTCCATATAAACAATATATCAGTAACTCATTAAATTAAAAAAGAAGAATGCTACTATTATAAAATATGGAAACCACTTATTTGAAAACTTTGTATAAAACTGTTTTATTTACAACTATTGTTTTATCAATTTCATATATCTTACTTTATTTTAAAATTGATTTTTTTCTGCCCAAAAGTGGAAATGAAAAAATAGTTAACCTTATAACTGAAGGTAATTATTTAATGGTATTTATAACAATGATCACCTACGGGTTAGTTGTTGTTGCTGTAGAAGAACTGTTATTTAGGTTAATTCCTTATAAGTTATGGAAAAAGAAATTAGCCCAAATTGACTACTGGTTATTTGGAACTTTAATTGCAGTAGTATTTTCGTTAATGCATTCACTAGGAACCCCAGGAATAAATCTGGGATTTCCCCAACTGGCTTTAGGAATATTTCTTTGGAGGTTCATAAGAGAAAACAACGGCTACAAAAAATGTGTGCTTGCACATTTTACATATAATTTTCTTACTATAGTCGCAGCTTCAATAATTAGTTATCTATTTTTATAATAAACAAAGTGCTATTATTACTTACCATGGAGTACTTTCAAAACGCTATCGATTTTATATTGCACCTGGATACTCATTTAATAGAGCTTGTAAACCAATATGGAACCTTAACCTATGGGATTCTGTTTTTAATAGTATTCGCAGAAACAGGTCTTGTCGTAACACCATTTCTTCCTGGGGACTCGCTATTATTCGCCGCAGGAGCTATTGCTTCATTGGGATCTTTTAATATTTTAGGAATTATTCTTCTTTTAATTATTGCAGCCGTTTTAGGCGACGCCGCAAACTATTGGATTGGACACACATTTGGACGCAAAATTGTAGATAATCCTAAGATAAAGTTTATAAATCAAGAACATATAGATAAGACAGAGCAATTTTATAAAAAACATGGAGCCAAAACAATTATGCTTGCTCGCTTTGTACCTATTATACGCACATTTGCACCATTTGTAGCCGGTGTTGGAAACATGCATTACAGTAAATTTATAACATATAATGTCACCGGAGGAATTTTATGGGTAACTTTGTTTACTCTTCTTGGATACTTTTTTGGTAATTTGCCAATAATTCAAGAAAATTTTCACTATGCCGTATTTGCAATTATTGGTCTCTCTTTTATTCCAATTGCATACGAATACTACCAACACAAAAAATATCCCGATGTACCTGGCGTAAAGCAAAAAACGTTAGAAAAAATTGTAGAGCAGTAGCTGAAATAGTAAATAAATAAAGAAAGGCTAAAGTAATCCACAATGCCAAAGAAAATCAAACTACCTTTAGTAATTGCTATCACAATTCTTTTGGTTTGTGCCCTTATCTACGCTTTAGCATTGATCGCTTTTAACGGTGGCATTAAAGGCGCAATCCAAAACCTTAAACCTCCAATTAATCCTTATGGAAAACAAGCAATAACACAACGTGCGACGGCAAGACAAAATATTTATAAAACTTTTGCTGAAATAAATGATTTAAAACTGTTTACTGAATATGCAACATCTTCACATGATAGATGCCACAAAGGAAAAAGTAGCTGGAAAAGAACAGATGCATACTCAAACACATGTGTTTATAAAATAACCAAATTTTATGGTTTTAACGAGGATTTTAAAGAAACTATGTTTAGCTTTGAAGACGGTCTTGTTAATTTAGGTTGGAAGTATCTTCCACATACCGACAAATATCCCATGGAATCACTTATGGAATATTACGATAAAAACCACGGCGCAAAACTTATAAATAGCGAAGGCACATATTACGTATCAAACTTACCCTCTTCAATTGCAACTTACTTAAAAGTTGGACAAACACTAGAAATAAATTTAGCAGAAAAAGCTACACATGATTTAAAGAGTTTTGAATATACACAAAAAGAAACATCGGGAACTGCCGGAGTAGAAGTAACATATGAAGAAAAAGACCTCAAAGATGTTTATGAGGTTTTTGAAGGCATAACAAAACAAAACCAGTTTGTTATTGCTATTTCAATTCAAACAACCTATATAAAAGAGTAGTCCTTTAGTTTGCTAACCACTAACTAAAGTAATACAATACCCCCACAAATCAACATATTAAAAAGGAGAGTTACATAAATGGGTACTTTTCACACACGACAAGAACCAAACGGATCACAGGCTAAAGTAGTGGTAGTTGGAAGAAAGCCTGAAAGCCTTAAGTTTGGTGAAAAAGTTAGGATATTGGTTGAAGGGGTAGAAGCAAAAGGTGTCGTTGACGTTATTGTCGCAGCATTCTGGGGAGGTCCAAAGGCAGCACTTGAACATTGGAACAAGTATAAAACACCACATCCACGTGCAAAGCTTAAAATTGTATGGGAATACGCTCCTGGAGAATGGGACGAATCACGAGATTTTTACTCGTGTTCACCTGAAAACTTTGAAGCATGGATTAAGGCTTTCAAAGGCAATAAACCACCTACACCAATGCCTTAACTAAATACCGGGTGCTTAAGAACTTTCACAGTACTTATGCACCCCTTTATGCTGTAATAAAATTCTAAAAATTAGTTAGCAACTCTTTTCTTCAAATCAGACTTATAAGCTTTTGTTAGTATTTATTAAAGGGACAAACCTTACACCCTCAAATATTTCCTCGTGTACTCCGGTTTCTGTTTTAGTGTATTTCACAATATTTTGATGGAAGCTTTTTCCTATGGGGGCAACTATGCGACCCCCAACTTTAAGTTGGGTAAACCAAATTTCAGGTACCCCATTTGAGGCAGCAGCAGATTTAATAGCATCAAAAGGAGCATACTCACTTAAACCTAACCTTCCATTTTTTACCACAACAGTTATGTTGTCATAATTTAACTTGGAAAAAACATTTTTGGCTGAAGACACAAGCTCTGGAATAACTTCAACAGCAAAAACTTGATCCGCTATTTTAGATAAGACGGCAGCTTGATAGCCTGACCCAGAACCAATATCTAAAACTTTTTCATCACCTTTAAGATTTAAAAGTTCACACATGCGCGCAACAACATAGGGCTGAGATATAGTTTGGCCAAACCCAATCTCTAAAGGAGCATCTTCGTAAGCTAAATCTCTATGAACATTAGGAACAAATTCTTCCCTGGGAATTTTTTGCATAGCTTCTAAAACACGCTTATCGGATATTCCCCTGCAAATAAGTTGTTTAGCTACCATGCTTTGTCTTTTTTGACTAAAACTACTGCTCATACACTGTAACGATAAGAAAAAGCAGTTAAAATTTAAGTAACATCAGGTAAGAACTTTGTAAGAGCTGCTACTCTAAAAAAGTATAATGGTATAATGCCCAAAGACTATTTTTACTTCATGAATAAACTACTAACCTTATTTTTTGCCATAACTTTTATACTAGGGGCAATTTGGGCTTTTGGCCTGTATAAAAATGCCAAAGACTACGGAGCACCACCATATGTTGAAGATATTCAAGAAAGCGAAACCCCAACTAATTTTTTTGATGAGTACTATAATTGGACCCGCCCAAACGGCCCTATTAAAATAGGCTTGCAAGCAGGGCACTGGAAAACCGATGAAATGCCAGAAGAACAAACAAGAATAAGAAAAAATGGAGGAGGAACTAGTGGCCAGGGAGTTGCAGAGTGGAAGGTAGTTTTAAAAATAGCTGAAGAAACAGCCAAAATTTTAGAAGAGCAAGGCTATATAGTAGACATACTCCCAGCTACTGTTCCAGTAGATTACTGGGCAGATGCTTTTATATCAATACACGCTGATGGAAACGTAAACCCAATTGTTAATGGTTACAAAACCGCCGCATATCAAAGAGATCGCACAGGAAATGCTCAAAAACTCTCAAATTATCTTCAAGAGGAATATGGGAAAATAACCAACTTGCCCGTAGACCCAAACATAACAAGAAATATGACTAGATATTATGCATTTAATTCCAGAAGATACGAGCACGCAATACACCCCATGACGCCAGGAGTTTTAGTTGAAACAGGATTTATGACAAATTACAAAGAGGCAACAATGCTAATAAATAGCCCAGAAGTACCCGCACAAGGAATTGCAAATGGCATAGTTAAATTCATTCAAAGCTTAAATATAGAAAAAAGTAATTTATAATTAAATAATGCAAGAAGTAATACTAAGCAATTACGCACTATTTCTTAAAGTTCATTTCATAGGGTTTATAATAGGATTAGGCGCTGCTACAGTTTCTGACTATTTGTTTATTAGATCAATAAAAGACTTAAAAATAACAGAAAGTGAGTACAATACAATTACGGCAGTTACACATTTGGTATGGGCAGGTATAGCGCTATTCACCTTATCAGGACTAACAATGTTTTATGCAAATATGGAACATCTTCTACATGCAGACAGTTTTTTAGCTAAAGTAACAATAGTAGCCATTGTAGTTTTAAACGGCATTTTTATGCATAAAAAAATAATACCTAATCTTAGAAAAATCAGCTTTAACAAAGAAATAAGCAAAAAAGAGCATGCGATAAGACTAAAAACATTAATAGCGGGTGCTATTTCTTTAACCTCCTGGTATTCTGCTTTATTCTTAGCCATAAACAAAGGCTATGGATACAACTATATTCAAATTATGAGTGTGTACTTTTTAGTACTATTTGCAGGAACAGCCTTTTGTTTCCTGCTAGAGAAAAACATTTATAGAATGGGCAAATGGAAGAAGTAATCAGTTTGTTTATTTTAATAGGTGGCTATATTGTAGGACTAGGCGCTGTAACTGTAATTGATACTCACGGGTTTTTGGGCAGAAACTCACCCTACTGGACACGCGCCACCATAACTGCCCACAAAGTGACTAAACCTCTTATATGGCTAGGAACTATCTTAGCACTAATTGGAGCCACTCTGTTCTACAACTTAACAGGAATTACACATGTAGCCTACATTCACTGGGGGATTTTTGCACTGTTAATTTTAAATGGCTGCTTTTTAAGTTTTTGGATTAGCCCAAAACTTTTAAAACAAGAAAGGGATGGAAGAGCAGAAGAGCTACTTCCAACTTCTATGCAAATTTCTATAACACTTAGTTTTATAATTTCTTTTTTTGGCTGGTGGGGAACTTTGTTTTTATTCCTTAACCACCTTGTTTCTATATCTTCTTTATAAAAACCCTTTTTTAAAAAAAAGAACTAGCGTAATCTTAAATAACTTACAACTTTTGGTCAAAATCCAAAAAACAATACTGCCCAAACTTACAAGTAAATGATTTATTTAGGAGCTATTAGATGTATAAAACTATCAAAAAAAGAGATGGCAGAGTTAATAAATTTGATTTTGAAAAACTTGTAAATGCTATTACACGAGCAGGCGAAGCAACCGGAGAGTTTGAGAGCGCAAAAGCAAGAACACTAGCTTTAAAAACACTAAACATAGCTCAAGAAACAATTAAAGAAAAAACTCCTTCAGTTGAGCAAATACAAGACATAGTAGAAGAAGTATTACTTGCATCATCGTTTAAACAAACCGCAAAGGCGTATATCTTATACAGAGAGCAAAGACGCCAACTTAGAGAAATAACCTCAAAATTTTCTACAACATTAATGGATCAATACCTTGATAGACTAGACTGGCAAGTAAAAGAAAACAGCAATATGGGATATTCATTGCAAGGTCTAAATAACTATGTTTCCTCTGAAGTAACAAAAACTTACTGGTTAAACAAAATTTATCCTGAAGACGTAAGAGATGCTCACTTAAATGGCGATTATCACATTCACGACTTAAACTTACTTGCAGTTTATTGTGTTGGTTGGGATTTAATGGATTTACTGTTATCAGGTTTTAAGGGTGTTGCAGGAAAAATTGAAAGCGCCCCTGCTAAACACTTTAGAAGTGCACTAGGGCAAGTAGTAAACTTTTTTTACACATTACAGGGAGAGGCGGCAGGCGCGCAAGCGCTATCAAACTTTGACACTTTACTTGCCCCTTTTATTAGATACGACAACTTAGGTGAAAAAGAGGTTCGTCAGGCTCTACAAGAATTTTTGTTTAATGTTAATGTTCCAACTAGAGTAGGGTTTCAAACACCTTTTACTAATATTACTCTAGATTTGAAAGTTCCAGGAATTTACAAAGACCAAAATGTTGTAGTAGGTGGTGAATACAAAAGTGAAACTTATGGAGACTTTCAAAAAGAAATGGACATGTTAAACAAATGTTTATTAGAACTAATGGCAGAAGGTGATAATTCGGGGCGAGTGTTTACGTTTCCAATCCCTACAATAAACATTACAAACGACTTTGATTGGGATAATAAAAACCTGAATTCACTATGGGAAGTTACTGCGAAATATGGAATCCCCTACTTCAGTAACTTTATTAATTCAAGTTTAAACCCTGAAGATGCAAGATCAATGTGCTGTCGCTTAAGAATAGACAATACTAAACTGAAAGTAAGAGGAGGTGGTTTATTTGGAGCCAACCCGCTTACAGGATCAGTAGGTGTTGTAACCATTAATATGCCGAGAATTGGCTATAAAGCAAAAACTAAAAAAGAGTTTTTGGAACTACTTGAAGAAATAATGGATATAGCAAAAGAATCTCTAGAAATTAAGAGGCATACGCTAGAAAAGTTTACAGAAAAAGATTTGTACCCATACACAAAGTTTTATTTGAGAAATATCCACAAAAAATTTGGCGAATACTGGAGTAATCACTTTTCTACAATTGGTTTAGTTGGTATGAACGAAGCATGTGTAAACTTTTTAGGTAAAGATATAACTACACCTGAAGGAAACGCATTTGCAGAAGAAGTAATGAACTTTATGCTTGATAAACTAGATCATTACATTGAAGACACTGGACACAACTACAATTTAGAAGCAACCCCCGCCGAAAGTACATCGTACAGACTATCTAAGGCTGATGCTTTAAGATACCCCGACATAGTAACAGCCGCGGGAATTGCACACGAAGCTAACACTCCGTTTTATACAAACTCCACCCATTTACCTGTAAATTTTACAGATGACATATTTGGTTATTTAGATTTGCAAGATAATCTTCAAACTAAATATACCGGAGGTACAGTAGTGCACTTATTCGTTGGAGAAAAAATAAACGACTTGGAATCAGTAAAGTCGCTCGTTAAAAATGTTTGCAATAATTATAAACTTCCTTACTTTAGTATTACACCCACATTTAGTGTATGCCCAGAGCATGGGTACTTAAGCGGAGAGCACGTAACTTGTGAAAAATGTGATAGCGTGTGTGAAGTTTACTCCAGAATAGTAGGATATTTAAGGCCACTAGCACAATGGAACGATGGGAAACAAGCTGAATATGTACGTAGAAAAAGCTTTAATGTTCAACAAAAATGATTATAGGCGGATTACAAAAAACCACTTTGATCGATTTCCCAGGTAAAGTTGCATGTACTGTATTCACAGTAGGTTGTAATTTTGCCTGTGGGTATTGCCATAATCCAGAGCTACTAGACGCACGTAAAATAGCAAAAATAATACCTGAAAACGAATTCTTTGACTTTTTGCACACAAGAAAGGGTAAACTAGACGGAGTAGTAATAACAGGAGGGGAACCTACCTTACATAAAGACTTAATAGTGTTTATTAAAAAAATCAAAGACTTAGGATATATGGTAAAGCTTGATACTCAAGGGTCTAATCCAAATACACTAAAGCAGCTTATTGATGACAAACTAATTGACTATGTTGCTATGGATATAAAAACACCACTAACAACATATAAAACCTTAACCAAAGAACTTGGCATAAAAGCAAAAATAACTACAAGTATACAATTGATAATGAAATCAAATATATCTTATGAGTTTAGGACTACTGTTGTAAAAGAAGACTTATCTCCAGCAGACATATACGAAATAAGCAACTTAATCTTAGGTGCAAAAAAATACTACTTGCAAAAGTTTGTTCCAACCAAAACATTAAATTCAAAATACAAAAATTACACTACATATACAGACGAAGAACTAAGCCAAATTGCAAGTCACGTTACAAAAAATGTTGAATACTGCGGTATAAGATAAGTAAGCATATGCAAATTGAACTTTTAGTTTAAAACTGCTAACATCGCAGTTATGGCAAAAGAAAAACAAAACCTTAATCACTTAGCAGTGATCCCCGATGGCAATTCTCGATGGGCAGATGCCAATGGTGTAAAGGCAACAGAAGGTTACAAAAAGGGCATGAACCGAATTATAGAATTAACCAAAGCCTCAAAAAAACTAAACATTCACACCCTAACTATTTGGGGATTATCCACTGAAAACTGGTTACATAGACCAAAACTTGAGTTAGATTTCATTGTAAATTTGTTAATGGATGCCATTGATGAATTTGTTGGAGATGCTATGAAAGAAGGAGTAAGAATTTATCACTTAGGCCGAAAAGACAGACTTCCAACTAAACTAGTAGAAAAACTAGCTGAAATTGCACAAAAAACAGAAAGCAATATTAATTACGTGTTAAATCTAGCGCTCGATTATGGCGGTGTAGATGAAATTATTAGAGCAACGCAAAAAATAGCTCAAGACGTTAAAGACGGCAAGCTAACTGTTGAGGATATAGGAAAGATTGTAGGCAATAAAGATGCCAAACTAAAGGAATACGTTTTTAATAGCTATTTAGATACTAGCGGACAGCAGAATCCTTACGTAGACTACGTTATTAGAACTTCGGGGGAAATTAGATTAAGTGGTTTAATGCCAATTCAAGCCGCATACTCAGAGTTTTATTTTGAACCCTGTTTTTTTCCAGACTTTGATGAAGCAAAACTGAAACATGCTTATGATGCATACTTTAACCGCCAACGTCGTTTTGGTGGAGGACATTAATGCATGATGCTTCCATTGCCCAGAAAATAACTAAATATCAGCAAAGCTTTGAACCACATTTTACTCAGTATTTTAATAATCTAAAAAAAGAATTTATTCCAACAAAAAACAGTAAACAAATTCCTGCTTGTTTAAGACTGCTTGAAAATTTAGCTTTAAACGGAGGAAAAAGGCAAAGAGTTGCATTTGTATATGAATCCTACAAACTTTTGAAAAATAAAACCAGCAAGCACGACACTGACGCGCTATTAAGCGCATCTATAAGTATTGAGTTACTACAAGCACATTTGTTAATTCATGACGACATAGTAGACGACGCACCAATAAGACGTGGTATGAATTCAACATACTATAGCCTTAAAGAAATGACGGGCTCTGAAAAAGATGCGTTAGGAATGGCAATAATGACAGGAGATATAGCCGCATACTTAACCTTGCAAGTACTTCAAAAGGCAAAAATTAACGAACCCATTAAATTAAAGCTTATACAAAATCAAATTGAAACAGGTTTAAATACCTTTGCCGGGCAAATTTATGATTTAGAAAGAGATGCGAATCCAATTAAAGATATAACTTTAAAAATGATTACAGAACTTGCAAATCTTAAAACGGCCAACTACACAGTAATATCCCCTATGTATTTAGGTTTAATAATTGCAAATGGAACTGAAGCAGATTTTAAAAAAATAGGAAAGTACGCTTCTTTAGCGGGAATAGCGTTTCAAATGCAAGACGACTTACTTGGTGTTTTTGGAAATGAGAAAAAATTGGGAAAATCTACTTTATCAGATATAAGAGAAGGGAAAAAAACAGCACTAGTGAAATATACTTTGAGTAAATGTTCTACCGCAGAAGAAAAAGAAATAAATAGCATATTGGGAAACAAAAAATCTACTAAAAAACAAATTGATAGAGTTAAGGAAATAATGAAAAAGCACAAAGCAGATGTTTTCGCTCAAAATGAGGCAGAAACATACGCTCTAAAGGCTATAAATGAAGCAAAAAGTTGGACGAATTATAATAAAGAAGCAGTAGATTTTTTTATACAATCAGCGCAGTGGGTAATTGAACGCGAGCTTTAGCTACGATTAGAGTTATCGTAAACAAAAGTTAAAGCAACACCTTTTTTACCTATTCTTCCAGTACGACCTATACGATGAATATAATCGTTATAACTTGCGGGCTCATCAAAGTTTATAACATGTGAAATATCGGGAATATCAATTCCACGGGCGGCAACATCAGTAGCTACTAAAACATCTATTTTATCTTGTCTAAACTTAGACAAAACTCTAGACCTTTTGTGTTGTGATTTATCCCCATGTAAAGAATCTATTTTTACACCTCTTTTTCGTAATTTATCTGAAATCATGTCAGCACCAACTTTTGTTCCCGAAAATACTAATACTTTATGAAATTCACTTTTTTGTAAAAGTTCATACAAAACGGTGATTTTATGCTCTTTGTTTTTTACTTTAACAACATCCTGATCAATTGTTTTTAATGGAGACTGCCTATATGTTTCAACTTTTACTGGAGTATTTAATAAACTATTCGCAATAGCTTCTTCTTTTACACCCATGGTTGCTGAAAAAAACAAGGCTTGTTTTTTTGCGGGTAGTTTGGCAATAATACCCCTTATATCTTCTACAAAACCCATTGCTAACATTTGGTCTACCTCATCTAAAATCACACAGTTAAAATCACTAAGGTTTATGCTGTTTCTTTCTTCTATATCCATTAAACGACCGGGTGTAGCTACTACAAATGCAGGTCTATTTTTTAATAAACGAACCTGGTCTCGTATACTTGCCCCACCAATTATCAATACCATACGTAACGGGGTGTCCTGTGCAAATTCACGAAACTCTGCATAAATTTGACTAGCAAGTTCTCGGGTAGGGCTCAAAATTAAAGTGCGCATTTTTTTATCTTTAAGGGCACTATTTATAGTTGGAATTAAAAACGCACCAGTTTTTCCCGAACCAGTACTTCCAATACCTAAAACATCTTTGCCTTTTAAAATATGTGGAATAGTTTGATCTTGTATTTTTGTTGGATTAATGTAACCACGGTTTAAAATATTTTGTTCTAACTTAGAATCAAAACCAAAATCGTAAAAATTTTTAGAAGGTACATAGTTTGGTTCAGGCTGTGAAGAGGTTACTTTTGAAATATATTTGTGATGCGCTATTTTTTCTTTAAAGCGGTTTCCTTTTCCATACGATTTTTGCTTCTTATTATTAGAAGTTCTGTATTTACTATTATGAGAATATTTCGAATTCCCTGTTTTTCTTGTATTTCTTTCTTTCATATACTTTTTCCAAAGAGCGTTAACCATTGTAACACACTTCTATAGGTTTGCTTAGTACATAAATTAAATACTAAAATTTGTGAGCATGTAAAATAAGTAAATATGGCACACTACGTTTACATAGTTGAATGTAAAGACACAACCTTATATACAGGATATTCTACAAATCCCTACATGCGTGTAGAAATACACAACAAAGGCAAAGGCGCTAAGTATACTAAACCAAGATTACCCGTGAAACTAATTTTCATAAAAAAGTTTGATACAAAAAGAGAAGCTATGAAAGAAGAATACAAAATTAAGAAATTAAGTAGACAGCAAAAGATTAAGCTTGCAAACGCATAACACAGCCTATATGATTTTTCCATGGATATTACTGAAAATGAAGAACATTTAAGTGAGTTACCCTTAACAAGTAATCAACCAGATACAAAAGAAACATTAACAAACGAACCCCTTGTACCTAATAATGAAACTGACTCTGACCCTGAGTTTTCTGCATTCTACAACGAAATCAATGAACAGTATGAGCTTGATAAAGAAGGAATATCAAAGGAAATGCTTCAAAGTGCTTACGATTTTTATACTGAGCGCTATGGGGATGAAATTAGTAAAGAAGATAAGATAGAAGCAATAAGGTTAGACGTTTTTAGCGGACAAATGTACAACTACGAATCAACTAGAAAAAGGGTCAACCAAGAAATGGGAACTGAGGCATTAGAAGAATTTGATACCAATATGCGAAAATTAGAAAGTATTGAAGTTTTAGCAAGCATGGGTAATGAAGAACAGTCAGTGTCAAAACTAAGCGCGGCTTTTGCAGAAAGCACACATGACTTTGCAGAAGTTTTAACTGACTACACCCACTTTAACGAATCTTATTTAAGTTACTCTAATGAAAGCAGTTACAATAATGGAGAACAGGAACAAAACGAAATGTCTCGTGATATGGTGCTTGCGAGACTTAAAAGATTAGCGCTGCGGTTAGAAACTGACTTTGCAAAAAATATAGCAGCATTTAAAGAATTAAGTGCTGTTGAAATACAACAAAGACTGCAACAAGCAATTGATATGCTAGAAACAGGCTCCGTAACAGGAAAATTACCCCCAACAGTACATGCTTTAGCAAGAGCCTAAAAATTAAACACATTAAACATGAGAAAAGGTACTTTAGCTAAAAAATTCAAAATAGATACATTTTTTGTAAAAAACGATTTGATTGCGGGAATAACAGTAGCTTTGTTACTTGTCCCGCAGTCGCTTGCCCATGCAACATTAGCAGGACTTCCTCCGCAATACGGTCTTTATGCCGCATTACTTCCCCCTGTTATAGCTGCTTTATTTGGATCATGCCCCCAATTAGCTACAGGACCCGCAGCATTAATGTCTATAATGACCCTCGCGGCAATAACCCCCTTAGCAGCACCGGGAACACAAGAATACATTACATATGCTGTTCTATTAGCATTTGTAATGGGCGTAATTTTACTTATAACAGGAGTTTTCAAACTTGGGTATTTCTCTAATTTTTTGTCTCACCCAGTAATTTACGGATTCACTAACGCCGCCGCCTTGGTAATAGTCGCCACGCAACTCTCAGCTTTTTTTGGAATCACTGTACAAAATCAAGATCGTCTATATAAAACTGTTATAGAGGTCATTAATAAAGCTCAGCAAGGTACAAATTTTAATACTCTATATTTCGGCATAGCTATTTTTGGTTTCATGTATATGCTACGAAAAATAGACAAAAAAGTTCCATATGTATTGATAGCGCTAATATTAAGTACACTTTTTACTTGGGTAACCAGGTACCAAACACCTATTGTTGGACAAATACCTTCTGGCTTCACCCCCTTATCAAAAGTTGAGGTTAACGCAAAGGTACTAGAAACATTAGTAGAATCTGCTGCAATTATGGCGCTAATTGGCTTTACAGAAGCAATTTCAGTAGCAGAAGTCATTGCCTTAAAAACAAAGCAAAAATTTAACCCAAATAAAGAATTAGTAGGGCAAGGACTAGCAAATATAATTGGCGCTTTGGGTAATAGCTATCCAACGTCAGGATCACTTTCAAGAACTGCCATTAACTTTGATGCGGGTGCTAAGTCATGGCTATCGAGTTTATTTACTAGTTTGACTGTTTTGGTATCAATTGTTTTTTTTACTGACTTAATTTACTACTTGCCAAAAGTTGCGCTTTCCGCAGTGATTTTAATTTCTATAGTGGGTTTGTTTGACTTCAAAAAAATTGTAGTCATGTGGCACATAAATCGATACGATGCCTGGGCTGCAATAATTACTTTTATAACTACTTTATATTTTGCCCCTGAGCTTGAAAAAGGTGTAATAATAGGAGTTTTCTTTTCTGTAGGATACTTTTTTTATAAAAACACTAAACCAAAGGTAGCTTTTTTATCATTGTATAAAGACAAACATTTACATAATGCTGAGGCTTTTCATTTAGATGTGTGCGAAAATATTGCAGTTGTAAGATTAGATGCACCGTTGTTTTTTGCAAACGCCCAGTTTTTTGAAGATGAAGTAACTAGATATTTAGAGTCACATAAAAAAATAACAGACATTTTATTTGTAGGAACAGGAATAAACGAAATTGATGCAACTGGTGAAGATTTGCTAGAAGAACTTGTAAATCATTTGAAGCAAGCAAAAAAGCGAATTTACTTTTCTGCTTTAAAAAATCCAGTGCTTGCAACTATAAAAGAAAGTGGCTTTTATAACAAAGTTGGCGGAAAAAATTTTTATGCTACAACTAGTCAGGCTTTAGGGCATATAACTAGTAATCTTGAGAAATTACATCTTCATACAGATAAAGAACATTGCCCTTTGGAACATTACACTAAAGTAGATGTTGAATCTATGACCGCAAAAAAAATAAGTCGAAATAGAACTGCCTACTATTACGAAAAACTAACTAACTACTTAAAATAACTTCGTAAAGTTCGCTCACTCGAGGATACGGTAAATTATTTACATACAAAAACATTATGTACATTACATAGTCTTTTTTGTTTATGAGCTCACTTGCCTCAACGTACTTTGGATGTAAAAAGTTAATGTTAGATGACCTCAAGGGGTGGTTAGGGCACGTATGACAATATCTTCCATTGGGTCTTTCACAATATTTTAAACAACACTCATCCTTGGGCTCTAAATCGCTAGGAATAAATTTTTGCAAGTACTTTTCAAGTCCCGCATCATTATTTTGTGATACGTTAGTAAAAAAGTTATGCAATTGTTGAAACAAATGTTGCTCATTCATATTGATGATGATCTATATAATAACATGCGCGAATAGCAAATATTTGCATAAATTGCCAAGGCATCTCAACTGAAATATACTTGGTGTATGCCCAATGTCACTATTGAAAAAATAAAAGCTATAGAAGTTTTAGATTCTAGAGGAAATCCAACAATTTTAACTACAGTGCACTTATCTGACGGTAGCAAAGGCGAATCCTTAGTACCATCAGGAGCCTCAACCGGTACAAATGAGGCTTTAGAATTAAGAGACAATGATAGTAAAAGATACAATGGAAAAGGTGTTTTAAACGCAGTTAGAAATGTAAATTTAAAAATTGCAGAAGGTTTAAAAACACAAAATCCTTTTGATCAAAAAACATTAGATTATGCCATGATAGAAGTTGACGGTACTGAAAATAAATCTAACTTAGGCGCTAATGCTATTTTATCGGTTTCTCTTGCTATAAGCAGAGCAGCTGCAAACTCAAAAAATATTCCGCTATACAAATACTTACGAAATCTTTACTGGCCTCAAAACAAGGAATGGCTATTACCTACCCCAATGATGAATGTTTTAAACGGAGGTAAACATGCTATTGGCTCAATAGACTTACAAGAGTTTATGATAATGCCAATCGGCGCAACAAACATTGCAGAAGCCATACGGTGGGGTTCAGAAGTTTATCACAAGCTTAAAAAAATCCTCCTCGAAAAAAATTTACCAGTAGGTGTTGGAGACGAAGGTGGATTTATGCCAAAGCTTAAATCTCATGAAGAAGCATTAGACATGCTTGTAGAAGCAATTTCAAAAGCAGGCTATATACCAGGCGAACAAATTTCATTGGCGCTAGACCCAGCTGCCTCAGAAGTTTATACAAATGATAAGTATGAATTAAAAACAGAAGGAAAATCTTTAAATTCAGAACAAATGGTGAACTTATACGAGGATTGGATAAATAAATATCCAATTGTTTCTATAGAAGATGGCTTGGCAGAAAATGACTGGGACGGTTTTAAACTCATGATGCAAAAGTTAGAAAATAAACTGCAAATTGTAGGAGATGATTTATTTGTAACTAACAAAAAGTTTTTGCAAAAAGGAATAGACCTGAAAGCTGCAAACTCAATACTAGTAAAAGTAAATCAAATAGGAACTTTAACCGAAACAGTTGAAACAATAGACCTTGCAATAAAAAATAAAATGACGGCTATTATATCCCACAGGTCAGGAGAAACAGAAGACTCTTATATTGCAGACTTAGTGGTAGCATCAGGAACGGGACAAATAAAAACGGGCGCTCCCTGTAGAAGTGATAGAGTCAGCAAATATAACAGGCTAATACAAATAGAACACGAGCTTGGCACCGAAGCAACATACAAAAATCCATTTACGCAATTTGGAGCTAACAAGTGAACAAAAAAACGCGTCTTGTAGGATTGTTTATTTTAGATGGTTGGGGCTTAAGAGCTAGAAAACACGGCAATGCCATTGCACAGGCCAAAACACCTAACTTCTCACATTGGTTGAAAACGTATGAACGGGCGGTACTTGATGCCTCTGGAACCGCTGTAGGCTTACCTCAAGACCAAATGGGAAACTCAGAAGTAGGGCACTTAAATTTGGGCGGTGGAAGAGTTGTTTATCAAGATATAACTAAAATTAATATGGCCATAGAAAAAGATACGCTAAAAAACAACCCAGCACTTACAAATTTATTTTCAAAATTAAAAAGCTCCCATAAAAAACTGCATTTAATTGGTCTTGTAAGCAATGGGGGTGTTCACAGCCACATAAATCATTTATTTGCACTTTTAGACATTGCCACAGCCAATAATATTCAAGTAGTTGTTCACGCACTAACAGATGGAAGAGATGCGTCACCCTACAGTGCCGAAGGATTTTTAAAAAAACTGCAAGACAAACTAAATGCACTAGGAAGTGGAGCAATTGCCACAGTGAGCGGAAGATATTTTGCTATGGATAGAGATAAACGATGGGAAAGAACTGAAAAAGCATACAAAGCTATTTTCGAAAGAGATTGTGAGTTAAAAGCTCCTTCAGCAGTTGATGCAGTAAAAGCTTCACACGCCAACGACATAACAGATGAATTTATACTTCCAGCATTAATCGAGAATAAATCAAAAGTTACTTTTGACGAAGGCGATGGAGTTTTATTCTTCAATTTTAGAGCAGATAGAATGCGTCAAATAGTATATGCTTTAACCGATCCTAACTTTAGTGGATTTAAACGTAACTACATTGGAAATAAACTAAATGTAGTAATTATGACCGAATACGACGAAGGACTAAACGTCTCCGATATAGTTTTTCCATATGAAATAGTAAAAAATCCATTAGCAGAAGTAATAAGCAAAAACGGTTTGAAGCAATTGCACTCTGCAGAAACAGAAAAATATCCGCATGTTACATATTTTTTTAATGGCGGTCGTGAAACACCTTTTGAAGGCGAAGATAGAATATTGGTAAATTCACCAAAAGTAGCTACCTACGATTTACAGCCAGAAATGAGTGCATACGAAGTTACAGAAAAAGTCGAAAAAGCAATTAAAGAAAATGACTATAGTTTTGTTTTGGTCAACTATGCAAACCCCGATATGGTTGGACACACTGGAGTTTTAGAAGCAGGTATTAAAGCCGTAGAAACAACAGACGAATGTGTAGAAAAATTAGTTAGTGCAATACTAGCTAAAGGTGGTGTAGCATTGGTTACAGCAGATCACGGTAACTGTGAAGTAATGATTAACGAAAAAACTAAAGAACCGCACACAGCACATACTACCCAACCTGTTAATTTAGTTGTAATATCTGAAGAGAAATATTGGTTATATCCAAGAGGTAAATTGGCTGATGTAGCTCCCACAGTATTAGACTTAATGGGGCTTGAAAAACCACAAGATATGACAGGAAGAAGTTTGATTGATAGATAAATTCTGTGGTTATGCTAAAATACCGCATGTTACGCTTTCTAAATTAGAATGAGTAACCGTACTAACTTACATTAATTTAGGAGGTGTAAAAAAATGAAAAAACTTTATATAGGTAACTTACCTTACAGTACTACTGATGATAGTCTTAAATCACTATTCTCTAACTACGGTACAGTTGTATCCGCAAGTGTTATTACTGATAGAAATACAGGCAGAAGCAAAGGCTTTGGCTTTGTTGAACTAGAAGATGATGCACAAGCAGATCAAGCTATATCCGAAATGGATGGAACAGAAATAGACGGTAGAAGTATCAGAGTATCTGAAGCAAGACCAAAAAACTAATTATTGAGTTATAATTTACGGTGTGAAACTCACAACAATAAGAGTAGGATATTTTCTTGCTTACAAAAGAATAACAAGGTCCAGCATTTTGACTAATTTACTCGTAATTTTCATAATGGTTTTGACATTTCTAAATCTCTTATTTGTTCGTGGAATACTAATTGGATTACCTCAAGGCGCTATAAATGCTAATGAAAGAAACTACTACGGTGATATTTATATCTCTACTCTCAGCACAAAAAAGTATATAGAAAAGGACAGTGAAGTCCTTGAGGCAATTAGCACACTAAATAACGTGAAAAGTTATACGTCAAGATATGCCGTGAGATCAGTTGTGGTTGGAAACTTTAATGAACGAGTAAAGTCTGATGAAAAACTAGACTCTATATCTGCAACAGCGTTAGGAATTAATCCCTCTAAAGAAATAACAACAATCAATTTAAACGCCCATATAAGAGAAGGTGAATTATTTAAATCCGACTCTACTAACGAAATAGTACTTGGCATAGACTTAGTAAGCAAGTTTGCAAGCCCCGGATCAGACAGTTCTGCAACATTAGATACAGTAGATATAGGTGATGAGGTTGAAATTACGATTAACAATATTACTAAGAAAGTAAAAGTAATTGGTTTTGCGAACGCTAAAGTTGGAGAAATAGATAGTAGAGTTTTAATGTCACAAACTTTATTTAAAGAGTTTGTTAGCAACGAAGATTTTAAACCAGCAGAAATTGTACTGCGTCTCGAAGGAAAAAACGAACACAATCAAACAAAAATAGCACTCCTAAATAAAGGAGTAGGTGCCTTTGCAAAAATTGAAACACCCAGCGAGTATCAACCTAGTTTTGTAGAAGATATAGTCACCACATTCGCAATTTTAGGTGATGTTATTGGGACAATTGGGTTGATTGTGGCATCAATTACAATATTTATAGTAATTTTTGTAACAGCTGTAACAAAACGAAAGTTTATTGGCATTCTTAAAGGAATAGGCATTTCATCGCTAGCAATCGAAATTTCGTATGTGTTTCAGTCTTTATTTTATGCAACAGTAGGTTCTGCAATCGGTTTAATTATTTTGTATGGATTTCTTGTTCCATACTTTAATGCAAATCCAATAGATTTTCCGTTTTCTGACGGAATACTAGTAGCAGAATATAGCGAAACCATAAATAGAACTATTACGTTATTTATTGCAACTATAGTAGCAGGCTACTTGCCTGCACGGTACATAGTAAGTCAAAATACATTAGATGCAATTTTGGGAAGATGACACATGGTAAAAGCAACTAACTTAACACGCATATACAAAATTGGGCCAAGAAGCTTAACAGCCTTAAACAATGTAACACTGGAAATACAAGAAGGGGAATTTGTTGCCATAACAGGAATGTCAGGATCTGGAAAAAGCACACTACTGCATCAATTAGGCTTATTAGACCATCCAACAGAAGGAAAAGTTTTTATAGCAGGCATTGAGGTAACTCATTTGCAAAAAAGCGAAAGAACTTTGTACAGATTAAAAAATCTTGGGTATATTTTTCAAGACTACGCCCTTCTTCCTACACTTACAGCTAGTGAAAACGTACTTTTACCTTTACTAATGCAAGGCAGCGGCATGAAGGATGCCAAAGAAAAAGCAGAAGAAGCCTTAAGTATGTTGGGACTTAAAGAAAGAATAAATAATCTACCAAGCCAAATGTCAGGCGGAGAACAACAAAGAGTCAGTATTGCACGTGCAATTGTAAATAATCCAAAAATACTTTTTGCAGATGAGCCCACAGCAAACCTAGATTCACAAACCTCAAAAGTGGTATTAGATGCCTTGCAACAATTAAATAATGAAGGACTTACTTTAGTAATGGTAACTCATGAACCTGAATATGCAAAAATTGCTGATCGTAATATAGTACTAGCAGATGGAAAATTAGTAAGTGATGAAACAAGAAATGAAGCAAAATAATTCTAACTTAAGCATAATAATAGATGGGGCTTTAATAATTTCGCTTATGATTGTAGGAATCATGTTTGCTACGGAAAGTATTATGAAAGGTAACTGGTCTTTTGTTTTTCTTTGGTTACTCGCCTATTTAATTTCATTCACAAGTAGGAAGTTAAAAAAAAAGAAGTTTATAAATGGGAAAGAAATAACATTTTTTATACTAAGTACAATTGTAGCTAGCTTATTTGCAACAATCTTTGAAAAATTCAATTTAATTCAAAAATATTACCCTAAAAACTTCGAATCAGCACAAATACCAATTGATAAAATCTTACCAAATTTAACTATTATAATAGCTTATGTGGCTATACTTACTTTTGCTACTAAAATGGCAAAAAACTATAGCTTGTATTGGACGCTTTTAGCAATTTCTATAGCCCCACTAATTGGTTTTAAGGAGGAAATTATTATTATCTTAGAAAATTTTCCTTTTATTACTGCTTTAATCTTTGGTGCTCCAGTCTACTACATTTTTGCGCTTTTATTAGGTTTTGTAGAATCAGAATATATAAATAGAACAGAAAAATTTTAAGCCCTCAGCAAATTCTCAGAAACTTTACTATAATAGGACAAATGCGTGTGTTAATAATTGAAGACGAAATAAAAATAGCTAAAGCTTTAAAAAGGGGGTTAGAACAAGAAACATTTTCTGTAGATATAGTATTTGATGGTCAAACTGGTTTAGATATGGCAAGCACCGAACCTTATGACGTAATCGTACTAGATTTAATGCTTCCTAAAATTGATGGTATAAAAGTTTGTAGTATTCTAAGAGAAGAAAATGTTAAAACCCCAATAATAATGCTCACAGCAAAAGTCACCACTGAAGACAAAGTAAAAGGTTTAAACTGTGGTGCAGATGACTATTTGGTTAAACCGTTTTCTTTTGAGGAACTTTTAGCAAGAATAAGGGCACTACTAAGACGCCCCAGTGAAACACAAAGTGTAACTCTGGAATGCGGTAGTATAAAACTGGATACCCTAAATTACACTGCAACAGTAGGAACAGACAAAGTTGATCTTTCTAAAAAGGAATATGCTCTATTAGAGTATTTAATTAGAAATAAAGGAAAAACAATTACTAAAGACCAAATAATTGAACACGTATGGAGCTACGATGCAAATGTTTTGCCAAATACAGTTGAGGTTTACATTGGTTATTTAAGAAACAAAATCGATAAACCATATAAAACAAAAACCATTAAGACTGTTAGAGGATTTGGTTATGTATTGCAGTGCAACACATAAAGTGTGTTTTCTTAAAAGGGAAAGCAATAATTAATGTTTAAAAAAGCAAGATTAAAATTAACTCTTTGGTATATGGTAACAATACTAGGCATAACACTAGGTTTTAGTATGTTCGTTTATACAGGTGTTATGAGTGCTACAAATAGAGCATTAGATTTTCATGAAGTTAGAATGCAAAGCAGGTTAAGGCAGCTAAGAGATGGTCCAAATAGGTTACCTCCGGAATTAGAAAAAGAAATAAAAGAACAGACTCTAAAAGACATTAGTGAAAAATTACTAATAACACTAAGCGCAATAAATATAATCATAGTTGCATCTGTTGGTAGCATTGGTTACTTTTTAGCCGGAAAAACACTGGCACCAATAGAAGAAACTGTTATTAAGCAAAAAAGATTTGCCTCTGACGCAGCGCACGAGTTAAAAACACCTCTTACCGCCATGAAAACAGATGTAGAAGTAACACTAAGAGACAAAAACCTAAATATAAAACAAGCAAAAGAAACCTTACAAAATGTTGTTGAGGAAACTGACAAACTAACTTTGTTATCAAATACGCTACTAGAAGAAAGCCAGTTAGAAGCACTTAATAAGGAAAGTTTTCAGCTACTTGATATAACAAACCTAATTGATAGTATAGAAAAAAGCTTAAATGGAAAACTTAAAGAAAAAAATATTACCCTAACCAAACATATTAACCAAACACAATTATACGGAAATGAAACCAGGTTACTCCAGTTAATCACTATAGTGGTGGACAATGCTGTCAAGTACAGTAAACCAAATACTTCAATTACTGTAAAAACATCAAAAGAAAAAAGGAATTTAAAGATAGAGATCTCTGACAAAGGTATAGGAATTTCAAAAGAAGACTTACCACATATATTTGAAAGATTTTATAGAGCAGATAAATCAAGAAACTCTGGAAAAAAGCATGGGTTTGGTCTAGGACTAGCCATTGCTAACGAAATAGTGAAATTACACAAAGGTTCTATAAGCGTAACAAGTGAACTAAACAAAGGTACCACCTTCACTATAGAAATACCTCAAAAAATTTAAGCAGTTTCTCAGCTACCTTTAGTAAATTATATCCAGTAATTAATTAACATTTTGGAGGTGAATAACATGAATAAAAAAATTGTTATACCAATACTAGTACTAAGTTCAATTGGTTTACTAGGCTCTGCAGGATTAAAAACAGTAGCCGCAGAAACAGCAGAGACTCTACCACCTTTTGTTCAAAGATTAACTGAAAGATTCGGTCTAGATGCTAATGAAGTACAAACTTTTATGGAAGAGGAACGCGAAACCATGCATGCAGAACGCAGACAAGAACTAGAAACTAGACTAAACGCAGCTGTACAAGAAGGCAAACTTACCGAAGAACAAAAAAGCACAATTCTTGCAAAAATGGAAGAAATGCATGCTACCAGAGGGGAAATGCAAAATAACTTTAGACAAGGAAATGATGCACTAAGAACTTGGGCTGAATCTGAAGGAATTGACTTGCAAGACTTAGATTTAGGACGTGGTCCAAAACACATGGGTGAAGGGCGCGGCTGGATGCATTAATAAGATAGATAAACGCTAGGACAGGAGAATTACTAGAAAAGGCACCGAAAGGTGTCTTTTCTTTGTATAAAAAAAAATAGAGCTACTGCACAAATTGTAAATGTTAAATTTGCACAGTAGCTAAAAGGTGTTAGCCAAAATTTCCGCCTAACTGTTGAATTGAGCGCTGAAGTGTTTTGAAACCGCCTTTAAACTCGTAGGTGGTAAACATTCCCTCTTCAACTCTTGTTACCCCATTTAACCGAGCCAACTGCCGATCAATTTTGCCATTTCCTGAACCCAAGAGCCGAATTAAAAAAGCATTCTGGCCTTTGCGCATAAGTACAACGTCTGTTTCTCTTTTCTTTAACGCTCCATTTGCTTTGTGCGTGTTATGAATTACAGAACATTTAAATGTCATTGCTATCTCCTTTGTATTGTAAAGATTTGAGCCAGATTATACCCCATAGCTTTTTAGAAGTAAAGCGACATAATAACGAAATATGTTAATATCTTAATGTATGAAAAGATTGCTTTTACTTATAACAATGCTTTCTGTTACTGTCGTTGGATATTTTTTGTATCCCACTCAAATTAAACAATTTTATAAAAACCATGCTTACTATTCTGTTTGTGATGAACCAATAACATATAAAATGGGCGTTATAGATAAGGAATTTGATATTTCTAAAGAAGAATTTAGAAATAATACTAAAGAAGCTAGTGATATATGGAATAGTGCGCTAGCTAAAACACTAATTAAAGAAGATATTAATGCGCAACTAAAGGTGAATTTAGTTTATGACGAAAGACAATCACTTGTAACTTCAATAGACTCAACTGAGCAAGCATTAGTAAATGACAGAGAGCAAATTATTAGCCAAACACAAGAACACGAAAAAAAAGTTGAAGAGCTAAATAACAAGCTTGTCGCTTTAAACAACGAAATAAAAGAATGGAATGATAAAGGAGGAGCTCCTGAAAATGTATATGAAGACTTAATAAACAGGCAGGAGGAAATTAAAAATGAGGTTCACGAAGTAAATGCCAATGCACAAAAACTCAATTCTAAAACTGACGCATTTAACTCACAAGTAAATGAATTAAACAGCAATGTGGACACCTTTAATGACCTGCTCGCAATTAAGCCCGAGGGCGGAATTTTTGACCCCAATAGAATGGAGATAGATGTATACATTTTTGGTAGTAAAGAAGAACTAATACATGTTCTCGCCCACGAGTTTGGGCATGCTTTAGGCGTAGAACACAATAAAAATCCGAATTCCATTATGTACTTTACAGCATCTAACACCAATGCTGTTACTACAGCAGATTTAAATAACTTGGAAGAAATTTGTGCACCAAGACATAAATTAGAATTTGTTAAAGAAGTAGTAAAACAGCAATTCCAATAAGAAGTACCGCTAGGTCTGTTAGTAATATGGGACTCAAACTTAAATACTGCTCTTTAAACCAGTTGTCATTACCAAATTCTGCGGATACTTTTTCAAGTTCTTGGGGTGTCCACCTTGCAACAAAATTGGTGCTTGGTTCTCCATCGTTTGAATCTGCAAAAAATTTATAGCGCATTTGAGAAAAGGGCGCTAACCATTTTATACCCCAACCTGTCCACACACTATTGTGAATAAAATGAGATACAATATTTATAGTTAACAAACTGAACCAAAATATACCAAAGTAAAAGTAAGCAAAAATAATGAGTGGAATGTATAAAAGAGGGTAATGTGTTAACTCTCTATGAAATCCCTGCACCTTACCTCCAATACGACCACGCTGTAAAAGTTCTATGGGAGTGTCAATATCGGGAAGTAAGCCAAAAAATACGCTTAAAGCTACATAGAGTCCTGAAAGCTCCACCGAAAAAATTTCAGCAAAAACCTTTACATAAATTAAACTTAATCCTATGTCCAGTAGCATAATGAAAGTGTAATTAATTCCTAATAAAAAGTCATTTCTTTAAGATTAAACATTTTATCCATGTTAAGTCGTTCAACAAAAAACCTGTCGTGAGAAACTAAAATGAGCGTACCCTTAAATTCTAGTAAACTTTCCTCGATAACCTCTTTTGTCTCTATATCCAGGTGATTTGTAGGTTCATCTAATATTAGCAAATCATAATCTTTGTAAGAGAAAATAGCAAAAGCAAATCGGGCTCTTTCACCAGGGCTTAAATCCCCTACCCTTTTTTTTATATCGGTTTCATCAAACAAAAATCTTTTTAAAGCACCGAATGTCTTTTCATAAGGACACCCGGTTTCTGACATAAAGTAATCAAACACGTTTGTTTTAAAATCTAAATGTGTCTGCTTTTGAGCAAAATAACCAATTTTAATATTGTTTCCGATAGTAACTTGGCCTGAAGACGGCTTTTCTTCCGCCATGATTATTTTAACTAACGTTGTTTTACCCGCACCGTTTGAGCCATAAAGCCAAACTCTATCTTGCCCACGTACTTCAAAGTTTAAATTCTCAAAAACAAGCTTGTTTCCGTAGCTTTTTGTAACATCTTCAAAACTAAGCATGAGCTTTTGAGAACGCACATCTGTAGCAAAAGTCACTTTATTCATTTTGCTGCTTACGTACTTTTCTTTCTTTTTAGAGGTTATTTCACGCTCAATACGTTTCTTAACTGATTGGACCCCTTTTCCACTACGACTAATGTTTTTTTCTCTCGATCTAGATAGTAAGTTTTCAAGTTGGGTTTTTCTTTTTAAAAATCGCACATATTCTTCATTCCATTTATTTACTAACTTAAGCTTACTTTCTTTATACGCATCATAATCTCCTACAAACTTTAAAAGTTGGCTGTTCTCTATTTCCCAAATTTCATTAACAGTACTATTTAAAAACTGTCTATCGTGGGAAATCATTACAACAGACTTTTGTAAGGTTTTTATATAATTTTCAAACCACAAAATACCTTCTATATCTAAATGATTAGTTGGTTCGTCAATAAGCAGCGTTGTGGGGTTATCTAAAAGTAGGTTGAGCAACATTAGTTTCATTTTTTGGCCTTCACTTAAGGTATAAATTTCTTGATATATATCAAAGTTTACAAATTCTAACTGACTAACCAGTTTTTCCACTTTATACATTTCCCAAGTTAAATCTAATTTTTGCTTCAAAAATTCCCCCACTAAAATATTGGGGAAGTTAAACTCCTGGGGTAAGTAACCAATTTTTTCATTTTCATACTCTATAGAACCACTATCGCACGCCTCAATACCACTTATTACCCTAAATAAAGTAGTTTTGCCACAACCATTCTTACCAACCAAACCTACCTTAATACCGTTACCTATTTTAAAGTCTATGTTGGATAATATAGGAGAATCTATATAAGTTTTTGATATGTTTTTTCCTATTATCACCGGCTGATTTTATCACTAAACAGGAGCATATTACGAATTAGCAATAAGCTTTTTCGTTATTTATAGGGTCTAAAACGCAAAGTGGGTAGTTAACCTATCAATTTTATCTTAAAAGTTAACTACCCGTTGTATTTATCATACAGTAGTTTTTTACTAAATGTAAACGTGTAAATGTGTGAAAGTTTGCTTTTTTTCTATAGGTTTAATATAATTTTCAAACGATGTTTAAGATTTATTACAAAAACATTAGAAATATAGAATTGCAAGAAATCAAACAATTTAAAAAGGGTAGTTGGTTATATGTTAGCAATCCTACAGAAAAAGATATTGAGAAGCTTGTAAAAAAGTATGGCCTCGAAGAAGGTCTTATTAGAGATGCAACTGATGAGTATGAAGTGCCAAGGTTTGAGCAAGAAGATGGGATAATATACATATTTACAAGACATGTGTACGAAATAAACGATAAAATATATACAGCACCTTTGATGATTGCTATATCAGATTCTTTTGTTTTAACAGTTTGCAATAATCAAAGCTCGCCACTTCAACTTTTTTTAAATAACAAAGTTGAGTTTAATACCACCCAAAAAACAAAATTTTTACTGCGTACCCTATTACTAGTAAATCAGGAGTATAAAAAGTACATTCACAAAATAAACAAACAAGCTACAAACTTTAGCTCAAAATTAGAAAAAATAGAAAACAAAGATATTATAAAATTTGTTGAATATGAGAGAACACTAAATGCATTTTTAGCAGCACTTGTTCCATCAAGCATAGTATTTGAGAGAATTATTTACGATAATGCAATTAAACTTTATGAAGAAGATGAAGATTTAGCTGAAGATTTATCTTTAAGTAATGGTCAGTTAATAGAAATTGCAAAATCAAGCATAAGGCATATTTCAAACGTCAGGGAGGCCTATACGACAATTACAAGTAACAACCTAAACACAAGAATGAAATGGCTAACTTCTATAACTGTTATTTTAACTATACCTACTATTATTTCTAGCTTTTATGGAATGAATGTACCTTTACCCTTGCAAAACAACGCACTCGCATACGCTTGGATTGGCGGAATTACTTTATTGGTCGTAATAATACTTACTTTATTATTTATGTATAAGAAAATGTTTTAATAACAGGTATGAGATTAAAAAACTTTGCCAGAAATCAAAAATACAATGACCTCTGGCAAAGAAATTAGCGAGAACGAGCTAATAAAACAAAAGGTACCAGAAATAGTCCAAAAATGCTGTCTTGACTAAACCAGTAACTAATGCCTTTCATGCTCGCCCCTACCATAAATAACAAAACTTTTGCGACCCGCTCTAAGCCTCCCATTTTAACTACACGCTCTAACGCAAACGGAGGGAAAATAAATCGCCTTGAGGTATCTGCTTCTTGTGCTGTTGGACAATAATCCTGCAACGAAATAGTTATTTTTTCACCTTCGAGGTTTCGTCGAATCACAGGAATCATTACCGCTAACACAGCACCAACGTCCAAATGCTCTTCGTTTGGTGCAGTCTCATAATCCCAAGAGCGATGAAGCTTAGAATTTATCAATAATCGCAAAGTGTGAGTGTGCAATGCTGCTGTAGTCATTTTTTTGTCTCCTTTTGAATGCCTACTCTTAAACACGAAAAGGCATTTTACAGTAACCAGCAAACAATAGCAATCATGCATATTATACAACAAACGTAAGCTATAATGTTTTTATGGGTGAACTACCTAACCGATTCAAAGAGCCCTTGCTCTCAGTATCTGAATTTATAGAATTACTAAACGACGTAATAGGAAAATATAAATTTAATATACAGGGAGAAATAAGCTCTTTTACAAATAGAGGCAACACAGTTTTTTTTACATTAACTGATGCAAAAAATGATGCAAGCATTAGTTGTTTAATATGGAAAAGCCGGTTTAGTGCTTTAGGTATAGAACTTGAAGAAGGCATGGAAGTAAAAATTTTTGGAAGTGCCAACATTTACGTGCGTACCGGAAAATTTACTTTTGTAGCAGATAACATAATCCCGGTAGGAGAAGGTGCATTACGCAAGGCCTTTGAAAAATTAAAGGAACAACTTCAAAAACAAGGATACTTTGATATAGAAAGTAAAAAACCTATTCCACAATATGTTAAAACAGTAGGGCTAATAACCGCGGACAAAAGCGATGCAAAAAAAGACTTTGAAACTCATTTAGGAAATTTTGGATACAAAATACTTTTTCATGACGTAAGAGTAGAAGGTAACCAATCAATAGACAGCATAATAAATGCCATTAGAACCCTTAACGAATTTCCCGAAAAGATAGATGTTTTAGTACTAACACGAGGAGGAGGCAGTTTAGAAAATTTACAGGCATTTAATAGTGAAGGGGTGGCACGTGCAATTGCGGCATCAAAAATACCTGTGATTTCCGCGATAGGCCATGAAAACGATGTGACAATAGCCGATTTAGTTGCAGATGCAAGAGCTTCTACTCCGACACATGCAGGTAAAATATTGGCAGAACCTTGGATTGAATTAAGCACAACAATAAAACAGTTAGAAACAGCACTAGTAAGAGAATTTAAAAGAATTTTAAAAACAACATGTGACAACTTACAAACAATAGAAACAGAACTCACAAATCAGTTTGAACGACAGCTAAATAGCATAAAAATTAGTGTAAACAACTTGGCTAGCTCACAAATAATGAGTTTTAAACATGTATTAAATACATTTAAAACACTAGAAAAAGACTACATGCAAAATATATACGCATTTAACTTTGCGAAACATTCATTTCAAAAAGACTTACAAAACCTTTCGGCAATTACAAGTGTGAGCATTGGTACATGGTATAAAGAAATTAATAAAAAGCTAGAAAATCACAGCAACTTACTAAAAGTATCTGATCCTAAACTTAAACTAAAGCAGGGTTACAGCATTTCCCGCAATTCCAACGGAAAAATACTAAAAAATGCTAAATCAGTAAAACAGGGTGATATACTAAATACCGAATTAGCAAATGGAAAAATAATTTCAAAAGTACAAAATTAAAACAAAACTATGACAGCAAAAAAATTTGATTTTACGAAAGCTATAAAAGATTTAGAAGAAATAAATAAGTGGTTTCAAGAAGAAGAAATCGACTTAGATGAGGGTTTAAAAAAATTAAAACTAGGTAAAGAATTAATAAAACAATGTAGAGAAAGAATTAAAGAAGTAGAAAACGAATTTGTAGATATAAAAAAAGACTTTGTTTACGAAATAGACACAGAAACTGAAGAAGACCTAAACCTAAACGATTTACTAAATTAATCTTCGCTATAGTTTGCTGCAATAAGCTTTAATACCTTAGCGTAAGATGCTAGTTCTAAAGACGAAACACCATTTAATAAATCAGTCATATGCATAAGCACATTTTCCTCAATCTCAGGCAATTTACTACGTGACTCCCCTGAAAGAGATGCAATTTTAACGCGTTTGTCAGTATTTGAATCTACTATTTCTACTAAACCTTTATCTTTCAATGTAGCAACTAAATTACTTACAAAGGGCATTCGTACATTTAGTAAATCTGCAAGCTTTGTTAGTCTTAATGGTCCAATTTCTTCTAACTGACCAAGTAATGTCCATTCTGGTGGAGTTAAATCATACTTTGATAAAACAAACTCAAGCTCTCTATGCATCGATTTATGAGCATTACCGTGTAATAAGTAAAAGTTATAAGGTCTGAGGCTTTTTATAATTGCAGGATACTCCGACATATAGGCAGATAAGTAATAAATATCATTTTTTTAGCATACCACACAATAACTATTATTGTACTTACCCTAGTTGCATAATTTTCCCTAAGTATAGTATACTTCCCACTATAGTGACGGCAAATATTCGATCGAAGATTTGAAGTAAACAACCGATAAGGAGACAAAAATGAGAGTAATTACTGATCACAGCTCGCAGAAAAGTGAAATGAAGGACGAAGTTTTGACCCAGGCTGGTGTGACTCATGGAGCAGCGCTTGCAGGAGTTACGGGTGTTGTAACCCTGACGCGTCAAAAGGACAAAGAAGCCATCGTGCTGCGCTTATGCCCCATGCGTGACTATGGTATCCACATTCCATGGACGCAACGACGCAAACGCGGTGATGGTGGGCCTCTTTCCCCCGTTGTGGTAGAAACCCCGAGCAAAGAACCCGCATGGATGAATGGCCGTGACTTTGCCTATGCGAAAGCAACAATGGAAATTTCTGCAAACGGCCGCACCGCAATCAGGGTCACCGATCTCCAGCCCGTGCAAGTTTAGTACCTGTCGCTATGTGGTGTTTTTAAAGTTTTTTTAAGCAGCTAACGTGCCGTCACAAGCAACAGCAACATAGAAAGCTTTAGAAACATCAAGGCTACCAAAAAATTGTTTTTCATTTTTTGGTAGCCCTTTTTCTACTTAAAAGTTTTAATATAAACTTATTACCTTTATACTGTATATATGAAACTGCTCATTGTTTATGCTTCAAATTCAGGAAGCACTTATCTCACAAGCAAAATAATTGAAAACGAACTTAAGACTGCTAACTTTGACATAACATGCTTAAAAGCAGTCGATGTAAATGTGCAAAATATAAACAGTTTCGACTTAATTCTAGTTGGATCTCCAAGCTGGAAGGTAAACGATGCAGAAGGTCAACCACATGAAACAATTTCAGAATTCTTAGATTCCTTAAAAAAGGTAAAGCTTAACGAAAAAAAAGTAGCCTTCTTTGGGTGTGGGGATACTTCTTACTTACATTTTTGTGGTGCTGTAGATATTCTTGAAGATTTCTTTAAAAAGGCTAATTGCGTACAGATTGTTCCATCTTTAAAAATTGATGGGTATTATTTTGACCAAACAAACAATGAAGCAAAAGCTGCAGCATGGGCTACAGTTTTAGCAGAAGAAATTTCTAACTAACTTAACTTTTCAAGCAATTCCGAAATATCTCTTTTACTCATATTCTGCTTTACTAAAGCAGTATCTTTAATTTGTGGAATTTGTGACTCGTAAGATGGCGCATCTACTTTGTAAAACACTCCTAAGGGAATTCTGTTTTCTTCCCATTCCATAGATTTTTCTAAAGCTGCCATTTTATTTGTAAAATCGTAATTTTCATCTAAATAGTAGGTGTTTCTTTGATAAAAAATATGAGAATACATTTTGTTAAAGGTTACACAAGGTTGAAGAATATCAATTAAAGCAAATCCTTTATGCTCATTTGCTTCAATGATTAGCTTGGTTAAATATTCTATATCCCCCGAATAAGCACGTGCAACAAAACTAGCCCCAACGGCAATAGCTAAAGTTAAAGGGTGCAAAGGCTCTTCAAAAGAGCCATCAGGTGTAGACTTTGAAATATAGCCTTTTGGTGACCTTGGAGAAGTTTGTCCGGTTGTTAAACCATATACGGCATTATCATGTAAAAGCATAGTTAAGTCATGATTTCTACGTGCGGTGTGTAAAAAATGATTTCCCCCTTCGGCCAAACCGTCACCATCACCTGAAAAAACAAAAACATTTAAATCAGAATTTGCCATTTTCAGTCCACTTGCAACAGGTAAAGCACGACCATGTAAACCTTCTAAAGCGGTTAAACGTACAAAATTAACCATATGCCCATGGCATCCAACACCTGCTACAAAGGCAGTGTTGTGGTTATTCCAGTCTTTTTCAGCTGCAGCATTTTTAAAAGCGGTCCAAATAGCTAAATCGCCACATCCCGGGCACCAATTAGGCTTGTTAGGTGTTTTTAAGTTTTTTTTATTTTCCTCGTTATTCATATACTTTTAACCTTTTCTATAATTTCATGCGGATAAAAAGGTCTACCGTCATATTTTAGAAAAATGTCTAAAATGGTCACACCAGTTTTTTCTGCAATTAACCCTCTTAATTGAGCTGAATAGTTACATTCTATATTGATTAAATATTTTGCATTTAGCAAAACTTGTTTTATTTCCTCAGTAGGAAAAGGATTTAGCCATGTTATATGCAAAAAGTTAGTATTAGGCAGATACTTTAATGCTTCTAATATTGCACCTTTGTTACTTCCCCAAGATACTATGGTTACTTCAGCGTCTTCAGGACCAAACAAAGTGGGGGGTTTCATATCTTTTTGAGCACAGGTTTCAAGCTTTTTCATGCGCTTTCTCATTTGAGTGTTTCTATTGTCAATTTCTTCATTAGAATAACCAAACTGATCATGTTCATCGGAATTTGCAACAAAATGATTCCCCACCCCTGGCACTGTTCTTAAAGAAATACCATCTTCAGCGTCTCGATAACGCGCATAATCGTTTTCTTCCTTAGTAGTAAAGCGCCCGCGATCAACTTCAAAATGCGAACTGTCAAAAGGTTCAACACTTTGATGGCTTTCTAAAACATGTTTATCTACTAAAAGAACAACCGGAGTTTGATACCTGTCTGCTAAATTAAAGGCTTGCATAGATAAATTAAAACATTCTTCCACATCCCCAGCAGCTAAAACTATTCTAGGGAAATCCCCTTGATGGGCATGCAAAACAAATCTAAGGTCTCCTTGCTCAGTCCAAGTTGGAAGCCCTGTTGCAGGTGCCCCACGCATACCCTCAATAATTACTAAAGGAGTCTCGGTTAAGCCCGCTAAGCCATATCCTTCGGCCATTAAACAAAAACCGCCCCCAGAGGTAGCAACCATGGCGCGTGCACCTCCCAAACTCGCACCTATTGCCATATTTACTGCAGATAATTCATCTTCAGGCTGTTTATAAATATAGCCGTACTTTTCTTGGTAAGGCGCAATTGTATGTAAAATATTAGAAGTTGGTGTCATAGGATAAATTGCAGCAAAGGTCATTCCACCTGCAATAGCTCCTAAGCCTATTGCTTCATTGCCTGTAACTACAATTTGCTTAGTTACTTTGCTTTTTTGCTTTAAGATCTCATGAATTTTGTCTGCATAATTAGTCTCAATGTATTTAAATGCTTTTTCGCAGGCTAATAGGTTTTTTTGAAGAATAGCTTCGTTTTTATGCCCAAATTGCTCTTCTACTAAATCAAGTAAATGTTGTTTGTTACCGCCTAGTAAGGCAAGAGCTGCTCCTACTGCAATAGTGTTGCGCATAACAAAAGTTCCTTCTACATCACGCACAATCTGTAGTAAAGGAACCTCTACTTTAATTACAGAGTCTGGTAAATCACTGCATTCGATTTTATTTTCAGGATCATACAAAACTATAGAACTTTCGTGAAGTTCATGTTTATGTAAATTTATTGTTTCTTGATTTAAGGCTATTAAAAATTCGGTAGAGTAAAACTGAGAGGATACAGGCTCGGCAGATATAGAAACCTGCATAACATTATGACCACCACGAATTAAAGACGGGTATTCTGTATAGTCAAAAGTATAATATCCAGAACGTGTTGCAACTTTCGAAATAACCAATCCGGCAGACATAACACCAAAACCGGCTTCGCCTCCTATTTTTATTGTAAAGGGGTTTTTTGAGGCAGTTAACATTAATTTATTGTAAAGGAAATATTAAACAAAAAAAAGTAATGACAACCAAAACACTTAGTTTTTACTGCATATATCACACGTTTCACTAATTGTTCTACCATCTTGAAATGCTACTACAGCCTTTTCAAATGGAAGAATAGTGCTAAATACATGAAAATCCACCCACCTACGTAACCACCAACCAACTTTACCGTAATAACGTTTACTGCCGTTTACATAAGCTGCCCAGTCACGACCTACGGGTATAGAATAAAACGGAGGGGGCGCAGAATACTCTTTTGGCTCTTTTTGCTGAAACAACGCATATATGACATCAGCAACGTATTCGCCATCAAACAAGGCTGTTTGTGCCATACCAGAGTAATTTGTAGCAGCGCCGTCTCCAATAACAAATACATTATTATGCCCTACAGCTTGTAAATGATTTGTTACAGAAACCTGCCCCTTTTTATTTACCTCTAAACCAACATCCTTGTACAATCGGTTAGCACGGGTTCCGGCTGTCCATATAACCGTTTTAGAACGCATTTCAATATCTTTTAAATAAACTTTTTCTACTTCTTCTTTTACTACACCGCGGTTAAGAAATATATTTACCCCTAGCGACCTCATACGTTCTTCAATTTTTAACGAAGCGTCTTCAGGCAATAAAGACACCAAATGAGAAGATAGTTCAATTAAATCAATAGTAACTAATCTTGGGTCTAAACCATGCTTTTGAGCTAATTCTCTTGTGTAAATAGCAAGTTCTGCCGCTAACTCGGTGCCTGTAGCGCCCCCACCTACAACTACAATGTGTGTCGCACACTCAGTGTCTCCCGTTTCTATATTTAAAGCGCATTCTGAAAACACATTATGTAAATGCTTATTCAAACGTAGCGCTTCATTAATAGATTTCATTCCAAATGAGTTTTCTTGCAGTCCTGGGATATCAAAATAAGCAGTCTCGCTACCTAAAGCTAAAACTAAATAATCATAAGAATATGTGCAATCCGATTGGCCACACATAGTATTTTTTTCTAAATCTATGCTCAAAACTTTATCTGTAATAACTTCTACATTTTTACCCTTAAATATGTCGTTTAGGGGAATACAAACTTCTAATGGAGAACTTCCTGCGACTACTCTATATAGTGCGGCATGATATTCAAAGTGGCTTTTGTCGCTTATTAATATTATTTTAGTATTAGACAAATGTTTAGAAGATAAATCTAAAGCACACTTAATTCCGCCAAAGCCACCACCTACAATGATTACTTTCTTTGTGTTCAAAGAACACCCTTTCCATCTACAGCCCAAATGTTTTCATGAGTAATAATAATGGGATTAATTTCAAATTCCTGCAAATCAGGAACAGACACAGCTAAGTTAGATAATTTTTCTAAAAGTGAATAAAGCCCCTCTAAATTGTATGGTTTATCACCTCTATAACCTTCTAACATTTTTCCAATTTTAGACTGCGCTACTAAACGTTGAGCAGCAACATTTGAAACCGGAATTAAGCATAAGTTTCTATCTTCAATTAGTTCGGCAAGAGTACCTCCAGCACCAAACATTAAAACATGGCCAAAGCTAGAATCTTTTTTAATTCCTGCAATTACTTCTATACCCGCAGCTACTTGTTTTTGAATTTGTACTCTCGTGTTTTGCTTAAACTCTTTAGCTAAAGAATTTAAAGTAGAATTTATTGCACTAAAATTTTCTACCAAAGCATTTTCATCATTTATGTTAGTTATTACTCCACCTATGTCTTTTTTATGCAAAATTAAGGGGGACGATAGCTTTAAAACAACAGGATACCCTTCAGCACTTACAAAATCCTTAGCGTCTTCTAAAGTTTTCACTTCGCGCGTAGGGGGAGTGTTTATATCAACAATATTTAAAATGTCATTTGCCTCAAAGCTATTTAATACTTTTCTGTTTCTTTCAATCGCCTTTGTTAAAACACTTTCTGTAGCTTTTGACACATACTCATTTGGCTGGGGTTTTATAAAACTTCCCACGTCTTCAGCATGCGTGTTTGTCCAATTTTGCCACCACCACATTTTGGCTAAGGTACGTACAGCGCGCTCAGGAAAATGAAAAGAAGGAATTCTAAACGTATTCAGCACCTCTATTCCCTTTTGTACATCAGTTCCACCAATAAAAGCACATAATATGGGTTTTTGGTATTTTCCTGCTAAGTCCCCAATTACCTCCGCAGTTTCCTGTATTTCAGTCATAATCTGTGGTGTGAGTAGTACAATTACAGCATTAACATCATTTTCACTTAACACCGCCTCCAGGGCATACTTGTACCTATCGGCCAGGGCATCCCCTAAAACATCTACAGGATTAAGCAAACTTGCTGCGCGGGGCAAGTGCGTTTCTAACGTTTTTTTAGTTTCTTCACTTAATTGAATTAAATTTAGTCCCGCCTCTGAAACCAAATCTGCACTTATTACTGCAGGACCTCCTGCATTAGAAACTATAGCAACGTTTGATCCTGAAGGTGCTTCCATCCAGGCGAAAGAGCGCGCTAAATCAAACATGTCCTCCATACCAAAACAACGAATAATACCTGCATGCTCTAGAGCCACATTTAAAACAGTATCTTCGCCCGCAATTGCCCCTGTGTGAGATTGCATAGCTTTTTTTGCTGACGCAGATTTTCCAGGCTTTAAAATAAACATGGGATTATATGGAGTTATTTGACTAGCTAGATCTAAAAATTTTTGACCATCAACTATAGACTCTAAATATAAGCCAATAGGCTGATATTTTGAAAAAATTACCGAATTATCAAGATGTTTGTCCACATGCTTATAATCTAACCAGTAACTTAAAATTGTATTTTCATTTATGGTTGCCTTGTTTCCTAAGGTTACAAAATCACTAAAGCCAATACCAGCATGCTCAAACCAGTCAAACAAGCTTGCAGCAATTGCACCAGATTGAGAAATTAGTTTTAAGTTTCCCGGAGTTTTAACTACTTTACCAAATGTAACGTTGATCTTATCTATAGTATTTGCAAAACCTAAACAATTGGGGCCTAGTAAGTTTATGGAATTATTTTTTGCAAACCTAATAACCTCTTTTTCTAGCTTGCTTCCATCACTACCTACTTCTTTGAAACCGGCAGAATAAACAACCACATTTTTAGCTTTTTTTTCATTGAGCTCTTTAAGAGTTTCTAAAACTAACTCAGCTGGAAGAGAAATTACTGCCAGATCAGGAATTTCAGGTAAATCTTTAACAGATTTATAGCATGGCAAATTTAAGATTTTATCCGCCTTAGGATTTACAGGATAAACGGTACCTTCAAAGCCCGCATCAATTATATTTCTTACTGTTATATAGCCAAGTTTCCTTTTGTTACGAGAAGCACCTATTACAGCAATAGACTTTGGGCTGAAAAGTTTATTCAAATTCTCAGAGGCAGCAGGCAACATTGATTTTAGTCTACGGTTACAGTAAAAAATTGTCAAAGGTTAGCAGTAAGCAAATAAATTATCTGTAGTTGACAGCTAATAAGTATTAACATAAACTGCTGACATCTATTAATTTATAGGAATAACCATGGAAAACTTTAGAAGTGACTATAAAGTAGAAAGAAATAAAAAAATGTATGAAGAATACATCAATACCGATATTTCTTTTAATAAGCTAGCTTTGAAATATAACATTTCGCCACAGAGAGCTCGTTATATTATTAACGATTTAAAGAATAAAGGTTTAAACAAAACACTAGACCTAAAGTCAGGGAAAAAAGCTAAAGATGAGTATAAAAAAGCCGCAGTTGAATTGCGTGAGTCAGGAAAGCACTCATTAGCACTAGAAATGTTTGAACAAGTATACAAATGGGAAAAAGCTAAAAACGAAACAAAAGATGTAATGGATGTCTTAGGACATATAAAAATTACACTAGTTTCTATGGCAGAAAAAACTAACAATGCACAAAAAAAGAAAGAACACATGAATCAAGCACAGGAAGCTACACAAGAAGCTCTTGAACTAGGTAAAAAAGACAAAAGTATAAAGCCAGGAACGTTAGCAATACAAAAAGTGCATTTGGGAAGTTTAATTGCTGACGAGGCACTGCTATTTAAAGGTACTGAAGAACAAAACAAACTTAAAGAATCTATTAAACTTTTTGATGACGCGTTAAAAAATTTCCCAGGATCAAAGGCGCATAAAGCATGGCCATTAGGAAACAAAGCTAAATCTTTGATTTTGCTTAAGGAATACGAAAAAGCATTAAAGACGTTGCAAGAAGCACAACAAGCTTTATTTGCTGGTTACGAAGAAGAAATGAGCAATAAAGATCAAGGTAATTTAAAACTTAGAGTCTGGAATAGCGGAGTAATGCTAGGCTTTGCAGCAGTTTATGCAAAAAGCAACAAACCCTTGCTTGCAGAAGTTTACGCCAGTGCGGTTATAAATACACCAGATCCTGACGGAATACTAACAAACCGCAAGAAACAAGCCAAAACAATACTCGAGAATTTATAGGAAAAAAAAAGGCCCAAGATACTTGTAAAGTTTTTTAGACAAACAAGTATCAAGGACCAATTGAGCACTAAATGGAGGTAATTTTTGCTCCAACAACATGTGCCATATCAGGGTACGAAAGGGCGCCGACGAGCAGGGCAAAATCTTCAGGTACAGTACTGTCAACTTCTTCTATGGCCTGGGCGAAAGCTGCAGGGTTTTTGTGCAAAGTCTGCAACAAACGTCCGATAGAGGTCAAAACAGCAGTTCTGTCCTCTGTAAAGCATAATGCAGTCATAGCACGACGAACCACTTCATCCATTGCAGATGCTTCTAAACGACGTCGAATCGCATTTGCCTGGGAAATAACAAAGCCTTTTTTGTTGCGGATCTCCCCATCAAAAAGCGGGATTACAACATGACCTTGAGTCATAGCCTCATTGTCATGATAGTAGATTCCATATACCGCAACCAAAGCCTTGTACAAATCTTGCGTCATCGAGTTTACCCAGGAAAAATCCAAACGGCAAATGGATGCGCTACTGTGTGCATGTTTAACAAACCCACAGGTATCGCCGTTTTCGTCCAAAATGTAGGCCATACGCATATACATTGGCTGATTCATGATCTATCTACTCCTTATGAATTGTGAACTGATTAAATTATATTGTGATACTCTCTAATTATACTATAGGTTAACGACATTGTTAATACACTTCTTTATTAATCAAAAATACCTTTTCTGTATCAAATTCTAAAACAAAATAAGGCCATTTGTGCTCTTCAATTACAGCTAAAACGGCAGCTTCATACTTTTTGGGCATTGCCCATTCTTTTCTCATATTAGAAACAGGTATAGAAACTACTAACCATTTAACTTGCACTTCCTCTAAAAGCTTTATTGTTAGTGCCTTGTTTCGTTCAAACATTCTGTGTATTTCTTTTAGTAGTAATGCCACATCGCCTTGCTCAGATGGAATATTCGCTAAAACATCTTTAGCCTGTGCATCTTCAGGCAGTTCGTTTAAGTTTAAAAACTTATTTATAAAATCAACTCGAGGTATATTTATATCGTAAGCATGGTAATGTTTAACCTGAGGCATCCAAGGCAAAGCAAGAGGATTAATTCCGCAGGCTAAGTCTAAAATAGAATTAACCTCTCCGGTAGTTTCGAAAATTTTTTTGTAAAAATCTTCTAAAATAGGTAACCGCTCTCGTGTTGTGAAATGTGCGTTCATAAGCTGTATGCACACATTTTTGATTTCTTCCACTTTTTTTGTTTCATAAGCGGTTTTCAACTCTAAAAAAGCTTGATCATAATTAAGATCCCCTAAGTACTCGGCAACCACTCTGTGTAATTTTTTCTTTGCACTTTCTAACGCACGTTTTTCGTTTTTTATATTTTGAAATTCAGTTTCAAATATATTTTTAATGGTTGTTTCTGAAATGTGAGAATACTTTTTTGACTGCTGTGCTTTTAAAATCTCGTTTTCTAAACTCATTTTGATAGTAAACTTATTAGCTTGTTATAAGTCCATAAATTGTGAATTGTAGCTAATCTAAAAGCAGAAGTATCTTTTATGCTAAATAAATGTTGAAGATAAGCTCTTGAATAGTTTTTGCAGGTATAGCAATCACAAAAATCACTTATAGGACGTTCATCGCGTCTATACTTTTCCCGTTTTATTTGTACATAGCCATAAGTTTCTTCTTTAAGCAGGGCATCAACGGAATTTGGTTCTTCAGTAAAAACGTAAAGTCTTTGATGACGAGCATCTCTCGTAGGCAAAGTACAGTCAAATATATCCCAACCCAGTTGATAGCACATAGCAATTTCATGTGGAGAACCGGTTCCTAATGCAAATTTAGGTAAATCATTGGGAATAATACTTGCAAGATATTCCATCATATCTAAATCTAAGTTGCCTTCTTCGTCAATTAGGTAACCTCCAAAACCATAGCCGTCAAAACCAATTTCACGCAATTCTGTAGCACTTTTGTCTCGCATGGGTTTACTGCGTGCTCCTTGAACTACGGCAAATAAGTGAGGTCTTGAAGAATCATCAAGCTTTCGCACTTCACACTGACGATCGAATTCTTCTCTACAACGCTTTGCCCATTTAGTAGTTCGCACAACACTTTCTTCAATAGCGATATCATCACCTTCGGGGGGACTGAAGTCATCTAAACAAATTACAATATCAGAACCTATATCCATTTGCACTTGGATTGATTTTTCCGGGGTAAAAAGTTTTTTCTTGGCCCCACCTAAAGAAAAAGTAACACCTTTGTCTGTTATAGTACCCGCTTTTTTATTTCTATGAATTAAAGAAAAAACCTGCCAACCTCCAGAGTCTGATACAACTAACCCGTCGAACTTCATAAATCCTTTTATTCCTCCAAAGTGTTTTAAAACCGAAACACCGGGTTCGCTCATTAAGTGGTAGGTATTAACCACGCAACCCCTTACCTCGGCAAACACCATATCGTTTGAATCAATACTCTTAGTTACCGCTCTAGTTGCGTCTGGTAGAAATATGGGAAAATCATATGCTTTGTTTTTTATGGTTATACTTTTCATAGTAAACAGGGCAATTATACAGTACGGATGAAGTGTTTAAGCAGTTTTGGCACTATGTGCGTTTGAATAATTTATCCAAGTCTTTTAAAGAAATTTCGATTTTTACTGGTCTACCGTGTGGACATGTATATTTTGTTTTAGTTTCTGCTAGTTGTTCTAAGAGGGTTTTTCGGGTTTCAAGGTTTAGCACTTCGCCCGTTTTTATAGCACTGCGGCAAGCCAAATATGAAAGTGCTCTCTCAGACTTAATATCTATATCTGAAACAAACCCTTCATTAACTAAATCATCAAGCATTTCTGACAAAATACTTGTAATGTTTCTATCTTGATAAAAAACAGGAACCTGTGTGACTCTAAATGCATTTGAACCAAATTCTTGAATGCGAAAACCAATACTCTCAAAAACATACAAGTGTTCTTTTAATAAAAGAGCCTCTACATTTGATAAGTTAAAAATATGAGGGGAATCAAGCTTAATAGCTTCAGATTTGTTAGTAGTCTTAAATTTTTCAAACAATTGCTCAAAAATAATGCGTTCGTGGGCAGCGTGTTGATCAATTAAGTATATGCCCCTAGCTGATTCTGAAATTAAGTACTGATTATGAACCTGTATTATTTCTTCCAAGACAATAGAAGAAGAATGTTTTCTTAAATTTGCAACGTAATCGGCATCTTTTAGCAAAAATTCATTAGTAAAACTAAAACCAGATTTAATGTAGGTTAAGTCATTTACTTGCAACGCTTTATTAATTGCACTTGAGACTGATTCGGTGACAAGTTTTGGATTAATAAACTTCACTTCTTGTTTACGCGGATGAACATTAACATCAACTAGCTCTGGAGGAAACTTAAGATGCAGTAAAAACGCCGGGTATACTCTTGGTTGTAATAAAGTTCCGTAGGCGTTTCTAATTGCAGAAAGCAAAACCTTTTCTGAAACTACTCTGTTGTTAATAATCAAGCTTTGTTTGCTTGAGCTAGTGGTAGTTACTTGAGGTCTTGATATGTAACCATGCAGTGTTACATGAGAACCCTCGTAAGTTACAGGCAATAATTGAGCAAATAAATCTTCTCCGTAAATGTCTCTAATTCTGTCATCAAGTGCTGAATTTTTTAGCAACGATAATACAACTTTTTCATCTTTCTCAATCGTAAACCCCACTTCAGGAAAAGATAAAGCCAAAGAAGTTACAACAGATAGAATTTCGGCAAACTCTACTTGAGTTGATTTTAAAAACTTTTTTCTAACGGGAACATTAAAAAACAAATTTTCTACGGTTACAATAGTACCATTAGGCATACCACACGGAGAAATACCCTCTAACATTCCACCGGTTAGTTCTAACAAGTTGCCTTCAGTTGAAGAATTTGGTTTGCTTTGAATTGTTGTACGGCTAATAGCTGCAATACTACTTAAAGCTTCTCCTCGAAACCCCATAGAAGAAATGGAATAAATATCATCTTCATGAAAGATTTTACTAGTAGCATGAGGCAAAAAACATTTTTCCAAGTCATCAACCGACATTCCTACACCATTGTCTCTTACTTGTATAATATCTAAACCAGCTCCTGATATTTTTAAATGTATATTAGAAGCTTCAGCATCTAAGGAATTTTCTATCAATTCCTTAACAACGTCAGCAGGGCGTTGAATTACTTCTCCAGCGGCTATTTTCGAAGCTACCTTTTTGGGCAAAATTCTAATGTTTCCCATATGAGTATTATATTACACGAGCGAATTTACAGTTATTAAACCGCCTGATCTTGCAACTTTTCTTTAAGTTCTTTTAGCTTTAACAAAGCCTCAATTGGAGTAAGTGTATTTACATCTATTGAGGATAATTTTGCGGTCAGTTCATTGGAAACGTTATCAGTTGCAATGCTATCTTCATGCAACCAATCTTCAAAGCTTTTACCCTGTAAAGTACTTAATATTTCTAAAGCACGTGTGGTAACCACGTCAGGAATTCCCGCTAGCTGTGCTACCGCCACACCATAACTATGAGAAGCACCTCCCGGAGCTACTTTATGCAAAAATATTGGTTTTCCAGATTCTTCTTTTGCCAACACCTGATAATTTTTAACTAAAGAACTTTCCTTAGCGAGATCTTGAAGTTCGTGGTAATGAGTTGCAAACATGGTTTTCGCAAAGGGTTGCTGATTTTTTACTAAATACTCAGCAACTGCCCAAGCAATACTTACCCCGTCATAAGTTGTGGTTCCTCTACCAATTTCATCAAGTAAAATTAAACTGTTTTTTGTGGAATTATTTAAAATATGTGCAGTTTCAACCATTTCGACCATAAATGTAGATAACCCTGATGTAATAAAATCACTTGCACCACTTCTAACAAAAATTTTATCTACTACAGAAATTTCAGCAGAATCTGCAGGAACAAAACTGCCCATTTGTGCCATAAGAGTTATTAAACCCACCTGCCTTATGTATACAGACTTACCTGCCATATTTGGTCCAGTAATAAGAATTAGCTGATGGTCTTCATGGTTTAAATTAACATCATTTGGAACAAAAGGCACCTCACGTAAAAGCCTTTCAACTACTGGGTGACGCCCATTTATAATTTTTATATTTCCTGAAGTACTAATATTAGGCTTACAATAATTATAGTTTTTTGCTAAAACAGCAAAGTTTACAAGACAGTCTAGCTCGGCTACTGCTTCTGCAGCTACTTGTATAGCTGGTAAGGCATTCAAAACATTATCAACAACACTTGAAAAAATTTCATATTCTAAATCATTAATTTTATCTTCAGCAGCTAAAACTTGTTCTTCTTCTTCTTTTAAGCGTTGTGTAATAAAACGCTCCGCACTCACTAAAGTCTGCTTCCTCACATAGCTTTCAGGTACAAGATGTAAATTAGATTTACTTATTTCAATGTAATACCCAAAAATCTTGTTATAACCGACTTTTAGGGTTGAAATACCTGTTCGCTCCTTTTCTTTTTCTTCTAAAGAAGATATCCACTCCTGACTGGTTTTTATTCCTCGTTTTAAATCATCCAGCTTTGAAGAAACACCCGGTTTTATAAGATTTCCTTGCTTAAGTTCTATAGGGGGTTCATCAACAATAGTGATATGTATCTTATCTACCAGTTTTTGTAAGTTTGAATCAATAGAACCCTTAAGTTTCATATTTAAAGAAGATTTTGCTAAATTCAAAACTTGCTTAACTTCTAAAACAGCGATCAAAGAATCTTTAAGGTTTACTAAATCACGCGCATTTCCCAAGCCTACTGATATTTTAGAAAGAATTCTTTCTATATCATTTATTTCTTTTAAAACACCCAGTAAGTTATTTCTTAGTTGCCTATTTTCTAAAAATTCAGACACAGAATTTTGGCGGGCAGAAATTGAAGAAATATTTGTTAAAGGGCGCGCAATCCACTTGCGTAGCAAACGCGCTCCCATAGGGGTAAGAGTTTCATCTAGAACGCCAATTAGCGAACCATACTTTTCTCCTTCTCTTATTGTAGAAAATAATTCCAAATTAAAAATTGTAGATCTTCCTAACTCAACATAATCAGATGCAGGTGAAAAATTTATTTTATTTATATGTGAAACTTTGTCCTTTTGAGTTTCCTTTAAATAGCCAAGCAAAACTGAAGCAGTTTCAGTGGCTAAAGGAGTGTTACCCATACCAAAGCTGGCTAAAGTTGTTAGGTTAAAATGGGTTAACAAATGTTTTTCTGGTTTAGAAGAATAGTTTGACCATGACGCATAATTGTAAATGCTTATACCAAGTTCAGTAAGTAACTTTAGCGTTTTAGAGTCATTATATGTAGCATCATTTAGCAAAATTTCTGCAGGTGTGTATTTAGAAAAGTGATCTAACAACACATTTTGAATTTCATTTGTAGTTTCTTCAAAAGAGTGAAAATGTCCTGTAGACACATCTGCAAAAGATAGCCCCATTGTGTTATTTGCTATACATAGTGCAGCAACATAATTATTTTTTGATTTATCCAGGGAGTTTTGGTCTATAAGAGTACCGGGTGTTACAACTCTTACAACTTCTCGCTTAACTAAATCAGGTCCTTTAGTGTCACCAACTTGTTCACATATAGCAACTTTGTGGCCTGCTTTAACTAATTTAGATAAGTAGGAATTTACTGCGTGATAAGGAACTCCCGCCATTGGAATTCGGCCGTCTTTTCCTCGAGATCGTGATGTTAAAGTTATACCTAATACGTTTGCACCTACCTTAGCATCATCTAAAAAAAGTTCGTAAAAATCACCTAGTCTAAAAAATAAAAGACAATCAGGATAGGCATCTTTTATTTCTTTATACTGAACCATCATTGGGGTTTCAAAATCTGACATAACTAGAATATTCTAACAAAGTTAATGGGTGGAAGTTTTTATTGTTTAAAAAACTTCGCACCCAATGGTTTTAGTTTAAAGTAACTTTTAAACTGTGCCCCCGTTTGAAACGCAAAACAAGCGCAATGGCAAATGGAAGACCAAGCAAAATGATTACACTATGAAATGGTTTCCATATTAAACCGTAGGGAGCCAATATGTGAGTTAAGTATGTCCCAATTGGTAAGTATTCGCCGTATGCGCGAAGTGCGAAGTAGCTACCTAATGCATCGAAAATTGTCATACCAACCAAAGCTGCAGACGCCCAGCTTAGTACCGACACACTAATAAAAAGCAGAGTAAGCTTAGCGTGCTTAAGTGTGTACTCTATTAAGGCAAAGGCAGCAAAGTGAAACATCCAATAAACAACATCACTCAAAAAAACGTATGTTCTAAAAGCGTTTAGAGAGATGTTCAGCATAATGAAAAACAGCGCAAAATAGCCAGCAATACAGGCTAAAACAATGCGTACGTCTCTAATTTTCAATAGCTGCAATGTGATACTTTTCACTTTTTTTGCAAACTTCACTACCGAATGTACCAAAGGTTTCAAACTTGTCACTCGATCATTTAGCTTATTAAGCATAGTTTTTCTCCTTTTTTACCGGAACAAGTGTATTTGTAATTGGCCGAATTATATCAAATATTGATATAAACACGAATTTAGCCTATATTTTTACTATGTCTATTTTAAAAAAACTAACTCTCATAACGCTTACCGTTGTATTTAGTTTACTTTTGCTTCCGGGATACAGTAACGCCCAAGGTCAAAACTCTAATTCTTTAATGCCGAAAAGAACCACAGAAGAAAAAAATTCAATTCGTGAAGAAAAAATGGAATTAAAAGAACAGGCTCAAGACAAAGTACAGCAAAGAGTTCAAAACCGATGCGACTTGGCCACACAAAGAATATCAAACAGAATAAGCGCCTTTGAAGATAATAAAGATAGGCACCTAAAAAATTACGAGAATTTCACAAACAGACTAAACGAAATAGTAACTAAGCTTCAAGATAAGGGTTTTGATACAACAGATTTAGAAAATGACATAGTAGTATTAGAAGGTTTGGTAGACGAATATACAGTGCTATACACTGAATTTATAAATATATTAACCGATACTCAAGCTTTAGATTGTGGAAACGAAGACGGGGCTTACAAAGATTTAGTGCTAGAGGCAAAAGATAAGTTGCACGAAGCACGAAATAAAAGACGTGAAATAATGGAGTACTACCGTGACACCGTAAGGGAGCACATTAAAGATATTAGAGAACAGGCTGCAAATTTAAATGAGGAGGAATAATGAAAAATATTAGTAACCAAAAAGGAATATCAGGAATTATTATGCTAGTAATAGTTTTAGCTTTGGCAGTGGGCGGAGCAGTTATTCTTAATGCTAAAAAATCTGATCTAAAAGGAACTTTAATGCCTTCAACCAAAACCGTAACAGAAGAAAATGTTATGGAAGAGGAAACTGAAATGGAATTCACTGAATTAGAGGAATCATCAAGCACACCTGAAGAAGTAGATAATGAAACAGTAAAAGAATTAGATGACTTAATGTTATCAATTGAGGCAGAGTCAGAGGCAGAAGCTGCAATTAATGACATAGAACTTTAGTAGTTTAGTGATTATCTATTTATGAAAAAAACACTAGTTTTTTTGATATTGCTACTCTTAAGCTTTGGATTAGTCAAAAACGCCTATGCAGAAGAATCTGAACAGATATTACTTTTTAATGCCAATTTGTTTGTTAGCAATACTGGGGTAGTTACTGTTGTAGAAGAAATAACATATGACTTTGGAACAAATCAAAGGCACGGCATTTTTCGCGATATAAAAGTAAAATTCGAAAACGAAGATGGAGACTACTTTGAAACGCCACTTAAAGTATTAAGTATTGTTAACGAAAAAAACACTCCCTATAGCTATACCGAGTCAAAAAAAGGACAAAATGTATCCTTAAAAATTGGTGACCCAAATAAAACAATTTCAGGCGTACATACATATGTAATTTCTTATGAAGTGGAAGGCGCCATAGAAAGGTTTAGTGATCACGATGAGATTTATTGGAATGTAACAGGCAATGAATGGAAAGTTCCAATTATTAAGGCAACTGCTACCTTTCACTTACCTGCAGAAATCGATGTTGCAAAAATAAAAACCAAATGTATAACAGGAAAATTAGGTTCTGTAGATTCAAATTGTACGTTACGCGCACAAAAACAGTTTAACGAATATTACTTTGAAACAGCTGAGCCGTTAACTCAGGGAGAAGGTATTTCTACAGTTTTAAGCTTTGACCAAAATTTAATTTCACTTACACCTAAAGTGTCTACTAAGTATAATCCTGTAAATACTGATGAGGTGAACCCCTTATTCCTTTTAATGACATTAGTTTGGTACGTCATACTTCCTATTGGCGTTCTAGTTTATTACTTTAAGTATGGACGCGACCCTAAACCAACAATAGACACAGTGCCAGTTTTTTTTGATGAACCTAAAGACAACAATGTAAGACTAACTCCAGCAGAGGTTGGGTTAATAATCGACGAAGAAGTGGATCAAAGCGACATTTCAGCAACAATAGTAGATTTGGCAATTAGAGGGTTTTTAAAAATAAAAGAAGAAAACAACAAAATGTTGGGTTTAATAAACACAAAAGACTATATTTTAACAAAAAGCGATTTGCATCTTACTAAGAATAAGTACAAGCTTGCTGAGCATGAGCAATATTTATTGGAAAAGTTATTTGAAGACAAGACTGAAATAAAAACAAGCGAGCTGAAATACAAATTTGCGACCTACTATAAAAAACTTACTAAAATGCTTTATAGCAATACAACCAACAATGGGGTATTCGTAAAAAATCCAGATAAAGTAAGAACCACATGGATAGCAATTGGCATGGGAAGTCTTATAACAGTAAATATACCTTTTGGAGTGATTTCTCTTTTAATGGCAAGTGCAATGCCTAGAAAAACACAAAAAGGCGTTGAACTAACAATACATGCAAAGGGTCTTAAAAAGTTTTTATCATCACAGGAGGCACAGTTAGAGTTTCAGGAACAAAATTGGTACATGTTTGAAAAACTGCTTCCGTATGCGATTGCCTTTAAAGTTACAAAAACCTGGGCAGATAGGTTTAAAGATTTAACGGTAGAAAATATCCCCGACTGGTATACCGGAACACAAGCGTTTAACGCAGTAGCATTTGCTTCAACAATAGACTCGTTTGGAACAAGCGTAGCACAAACAATGTCGGCTACACGATCATCAGGTGGTTATGGAAGTGGTTTTAGCGGAGGGTCAGGAGGAGGCTTTGGAGGAGGTGGAGGTGGAGGTAGCTGGTAAAATCAACTCCGCGCTATTTTGACCCAAAAGTGAATGCGTGTACTTCTACACCTTTTGGAAATGTGAGAGTCATAGTCACATTGTTATCAAAGGAAGGCAAGCTCACAAGATGATACAACTTAAACATGTTTACCTGCACTATACCCTCATCAGAAACAGAGTCTCCATAGGCGTTAGAATAACCCGAAACCTCAACTTTAACCTCACCAGAAGTCTCAGAACCCATTACCAAATAAACATCTTTAGCTGAAAAGTTATAAACAAGAGTTGCTGAATCAGAAATAACTACACTTTTTTCATTTTTTACTTCCCATGTACCTTCAAAAGACCATTCATTTGGCTTTAAGTCCACATTGAGAACGTAAGTAAAAGGAACATCTCTCTTGAATCTTACAGCGTTTTTAAAATTTTTGGCGCGCTCATAGCCTAAATATGTTTCAGGAGACTGTCCTGAAATGGTAGGAGGAGTATCTTGTGTATTGGTAGAAATAGAATCATCCACAGCACTACCATCTTCTGATAACAAAAACTGAAGTACTTCTTCACTTTCTTTATAATCACCTTCACCAAAGTGATAATGTCTTAAGTTACCTTTTTTATCTATAAAATATTTGGCGGGCCAGTACCTATTGTCATAGGCGCGCCATGTTGAAAAGTCGTTGTCTAACCCAACAGGGTAAGTGATTTCATAATCTTTTACAGCCATCTCTACATTTTCTACTTTTTGCTCAAAAGCAAATTCAGGCGCATGCAAGCCTATTATTACTAGCCCATCGTCAGAATACTTTTCATGCCACGCCTTCAAATAGGGAAGGGTACGAATACAATTTATACAACTGTAAGTCCAAAAATCTATTAAAACTACTTTTCCCTTTAATTGTGCCAAGCTTTCACCATCGGAATTAATCCAGTGAGCAATATTTCTAATTTCTGGAGCAGGATAAGGCTCTTCTACAGCAAGATGAAGTTTATCAGTTGAGGATATTGCAGGCTTATTTTTCGTTTCTCCCATATCTACCTGCTCAATCAACTTCTGGTCAAATCGAGTAAAATCATACAACCCGTTATCTAATAAGGCTATTTCTAACTTTTTTTCATAACCGGTTATAATAGCCACACCAACAACTACAAACAAAACGCCCAAACCTTTTCTAAACCAGCCTGTGGGATTTGCCGCCCATTTAAGCTTTGCAATTGCACCTTGTCCAAAAATAGCAATTGTCAGTAAGGCTAAAGATAAACCCACTACATAAATAATAAGGTTAAGTAAACCAGACGAAAAATTTTGGGGTAAAACTACAGCCAAAATAACAGCATATGTGGGACTACAACTAGAAAAGACCGGCCCAAGAGAAATACCCACTAAAACCTGACCTAAACGTCCGCCTTTGGCTTGGGACTGTTGCAAAAGATTTCCCAACCCCCCTAATCCTATTTTTTCAGAAACTTTCTCCCAAACATTAGGAAAGAGAGTAAAAATACCAAAAATTAAAATTATTCCTCCAGAAAAGTACTTCCAAAAAGAGGGGTCAATATTTATTAATAAGGTAGAGGACTTAAGCAATAAGCTAAAAGCCAGTACAGATAACCCTAAAGAGGCCACAATTATAAATGGGCGTTTTTTGTCTTGAGAGTCAGCTAATGTACCCCCTAAAATTATAGGCAATATTGGGAGCACACAAGGTGTTACTACAGTTAAAACACCTGCCAAAAAAGCTACAATCGCTAATTCCATAAGCCAATTATATTACAAATACAAACACAATGCTTAGTTTGAGTGATGAAGTTTGGATAGCCTCGTTATTTATCCTATAATGCAAAGCAAAACCGCTACAAGGAGAGATATATGCACGAAACAAATGAAATACAGGTTATAACAACTAGAGTGATAGAAACACAACGAAAATGGTTTCAGCACTTAAAGTTTTGGCCGGGAAATGAAATATACACAGTAACACTATTGCTACTACCAAAAGATGAGCAAAAAAGCGTATTAGCAGTTAGGGTTTTTAGAGGGGAAAACTTTAACAAAGCAGTTGCTTTCATAGACATAGCTATTGTGTCAAAAGATATTTTAAGAGAATCTGCGTACATAGAATTTTTTGACGCTGAGGAAGAATTGACTCAAAGCTTAACATTATGGCGCTGGCATGTTTTGTTGAGGGCATTCATCACTGAGCTAAAACGAAAACCTAAATCTTTTTAGCCTTTAGTTAAGGATCAGCTGTTCATCTAATAGTTGAGTAGCTGATCTTTAGTCACAATTAGCCCCCCAAATACCTTTTTTTAAATCACGTGCTTCTCTTTCTGCTAAACGAAGCTGCTCTTGATACTTTATGTCAGGTGGGTAAGAAACCGCATGGGCAAAACCCTCTTTTATCAGAATTTCATTAATTAGTAAGCCATCTACCCAAACATAGCGTAGTAACCTACCATACTTGTCCGCTTCATTTACATCCCTTTCTAAAACTACATGTTTATTTAAAACCAGCTCAGAATTTTTTGCTTTAGCTTCAAGAGCATAACATTCTACGGGGCTGCCCGGTTTAACACTTTCAGGGGTATCAATTCCTATATAACGTACTTTTTGACCGTTAGATAATTCAACTGTATCCCCGTCTATTACGCGAGAAACAACAAATTCAGAGGTATTATCTACTGTAAACGTTAAGCTAGGAAATAAGTAAGCTAAAAATAACAGTAAAATGAGTACGTATATTTTATATTTGCTAGGAAATTTAAATTTCACTGGACAGCAAGTTTAAAGAGCTAAACGAATAAAATATTAACAAACTCTTTTTGTTTTCTTCTTACTACGTCTAACACTTTTATTCTTTTGTGATTCTTTTTTCTTTTTCTTAATTGACATATCGCTGCGATGATAACATAAATACAAAACTTTATCGAATCTTACTAATTAATCAGCCGAACCGAGAATTTTAATCTTTTAGTTTCACCATATTGATCAGTAAACTCTAAAGAGCCTGTCTCTTTATAGTATTCTACTAATTCTTGAGCCAATGCTTCCTTGTTTTCTTTTATATCTTGTCTTTTTTCTTTGAGTTGCTCGTTAACGTCTTTGTAAGCACTATTTGCCATTATTTTGTCTTTTTTTTCTTTACGCTCTTCTTTTATTTTGTTTTCTTCCTCCTGAAAATCCTGATATTGAGGGTCATCTTCTAACATTCCTTCAAATGTTTCTTTAAGTGAATTTAGTTCTTGGCTCAAATCGTCAATTATTTTTAGCCTTTTAATAATCATTTCTTCTGTCATTTAATTACTCCTAAAATTAAGTATTAAGCCCAATCAGTTTAGTTTGGTATGCCAATAAGTTCAAGTACTATAGCTGTTAAATAAAACCTGATTCCTAAATGACGAACTAAATTACGTTATTGAATCAAACTTTTGATCTCTATTATAATTTGAACCAAATAATTGCTCTAAGGTTACGCAATTGCTTTTATTGTAGAGACCATTATCAATTCTAGATATACTAGAGACAAAGCCGGTACAATCTAGTTGTTTGCAAATATCCTGACTCAACGAGCGAACATATAGACCCTTAGTTAACTTGACCCTCAAAACAAGCTCATATGTAGAAAGGTTCCCAACGTCTTTTAAAAATTTTTCCCACTGAGCTAAAACCACAGGCTGACGTAAATTCCCCGTCACAAGATTAGTTCGATTTATTATAAGCTTTAGGGCACTTTCAAGATTCACCTCTTTTAGGCTAACCAAAGACAACTCGTAAATCTCACCAGAGCGAGTTGGAAGCGTAACTTCAGCAAGCATATTGCTGCGGGCATACCAATGCAAAGGTTTACCATTAACCTTAATTGCAGAATAAGGAGGTATTGTTTGTATATATGGTTTTTGAGATTTTATTTGTACAAGTGCTAAATTTATATGATTTTCGGTTAAATTAGGTTTTATAAAGTTAGAAGTCATCAAACCTAATCCATCATAACTATCGGTAGAAACCCCCAAAACTAGGTTGAATTCGTAAGTTTTTAGCCAAGAGGCATACTCATACTTTTTATGCCTGTTTTCTCCAGTAAGAACAACTATTACACCTTCAGCCATGGGATCTAAGGTTCCCGTATGTGAGGTGGGTGTTTGTAATAACTCAGAAACCTTTTTAGTAATAATGTGAGTAGAAAAACCAAATGGTTGCCAAATTGCTATTATTTCAGGTTTTGTGTGCGATAATTCCATAAGTACGGTATTAATTTAACATACTATAGTGATTAAACTAGTAAAAGGAAACAAACTAATAGAAGAAAAACCTGAAAATTTTAGAGAAACGTTAAGAAAGTACCAAAAAACGCACATTGATTTGGGTACAGGCAACGGCAGATTTGTGTACAAAAATGCTATAGCTAACAAAAATAGTCTTTATATAGGTATAGACCCAAATGAAAAACAATTGCAAGAATATTCAAAAAAAGCAGTAAGAAGCAAAGTGCAAAATGTTATGTTTGTTTTAGCAAGCTTAGAAAACTTACCTGAAGAACTTGAAAATATAGCAGATACAGTAACTATAAATTTACCCTGGGGTAGTTTATTACAAGCTGTAGCAAAACCTAACGAAACTCAGTTAAATTTTATTAAAAACTTACTTAAGCCAAGAGGCACCTTAGAAATAATTTTTGGATACACAAACGAAGCAGAACCCACAGAATTTGAAAGATTAAACCTTGAACACTTGAATAAAGAACAAATATTAGAACAAATTGTACCTGAATTTGAAAAAGTAAATTTTAGGCTTAAGCAAATTGATGAATTAAACAAAAAAGAATTGTCCAAAGTCGAATCTTCTTGGGGTAAAAAACTTGCGTATGGGCAACAACGACCCTTGTTTAAGCTAATCTTCCAAAGTTGACTATACAATTTTATAGGGTATCATTTTAATAATTTATCTACGAATATAAGGAGAGAAAAATGGTAAATTCAAAAATTGTTGTCTTTCACGGAAACAACAGCAAGTTTTGGTTGCGTGTTGACCAAGCAGTTAATGCTGGAACTAAGCTTAATACAGCATTAGCCAAAGCATCGGGAGTATTTTACGGGCAAATTCCTCCAAACATCGAAGTAGTAAGAAAAGATGCGCATCCACATGTATTTCTTCACGAGCACGTAAATGGCCAGGCTAAAGCCCCCAAAGACGCAGTAGGTAAGCCCCACGACATGTGGTTTTTCAAATGCAAATAACAAAATGATGGGAGTTTAGTATACAAACTAATATTAAGCTTCCATCGTTATTACAATACTATTGCTTAGCTTATCGTGCCAGGTTTGTTTATTTTTATCAAAAAGCATCCATAAGTAGCCTATTCCCAAAACAATTGAAGATAACATTCTTCCTATAGACTCTCTTATTCCGGATTCAAAGTAATTTAGTTTTTCACCTGTATCTTTGTTTACAACCTTTAGGCCAAACATGCGTTTACCAACAGAGTATCCGTAGTGCACATCAGTAAAAATTAAATATCCCCACCAAAATAGCATAGGAAAAGGATTAAGCGGACTAGCATCGGGTGCTATAAAAATTAACAAAGTTCCACTTAAAACGGAGGTAAACACAATATCAAAAATAAACGCTAAAAAGCGGGTTCCAAAGTGCGCATAGTGAATTTGTGGTGCGGATGCTTTTGTCATATGTGAATTCTTTCATATGTTATAAATTATGTACAGCAGGGTGCTAAAATAGTGTAGCTGAAATAACGGGGTGTGGCGCAGTTGGCTAGCGCGTCCGGCTGGGGGCCGGGAGGTCGCAGGTTCAAGTCCTGTCACCCCGACCATGGAAATTTGATTACCACAAAGTGGTGAACAAATTTGCATCGTAGGTGTGTGGATTGAAACTTAGCTTCAGCTGAGGTTCATTCTTTTGAACGAATGCAATGAGTGAAAAAGGAGGCTGAGTGAAACGAAGCCCCATGTCCTGTCACCCCGACCAGTAAAATAACGAAACGCCTTCAACACAAACTAAACACCATTCATTGAACCAACTTTTTTAGCAAGCAGTAGCAGTTCTTCTAACTTTTGTAAATCTATATCCTCAACCTTTTTAAACCTTATACAGCTTTTACCAATAGAGGCTTTAGGAAACCAGTCTTTATGTTTTTCAGCAACATATTCTTTGCCTTCAACAGCACATACATATACAGAAATATAGCTTTTTTGGCTAGCAAGACCTACAGTAAACCAATCACCTTCGGATCCAGACTTAGATTTGTAGTGATAAGAACCATAACCAATTATGTTATGAAACATTTCTACTTTCATTTCGGGTAGTGCGTTTTTTATAAATTCATGCAGTTTTATTATTTCGCTTTTTCTTGGTTCATCAATTTGATTAATGTAGTCTTTTGGATTTTCAGCCGTTTTTGGCTTAAACATGTTCATAAAAGTAGTCTAGCATAAGCTAAAAAAGGCCTTAAAAATTCATATAAAATCTTTAAGGCCATGTATAAGTTACCGTTTCGAAAATCTAAAGTAAGCATCATAGCTTTCATTGTAGCCCGGCTTATCATAGTAAACTTTCCAACCGGCTTTACGGTAAACTTCTTCGACGTCTAGCCATCCTTTCTTAAAAATTTCGTTGCGATCTAGACCTTTAGCTACTAGCATAGCAACAGCATCTTTCTGCTTCACACTGGCAGAACCACCATAAAAGTTTTGTGCAATTAGCTCATTAAATACCTCTATAACTACATCAGGTAAACTGGCTGATTTGGCTTTTCCAACTCCTGATGGGGTAATTGGTTTGGTGCTCATTTTCACTCTCCTTGTGATTAGTATTGAACTATGAGTTCATACTATGAGCGAAAGGAGATATTAAAAAGTAAAGTAGACTATACCTAGAAGTATGTGATTGGCTTTAGACACAGCGAATAGTACCTGCTAAAAGTTTTTAGTTACTACAGATATTTCTTTAAAAGAAATGTCACTTTTGTAAGATTTTAGAGTTTGAAATATATCAAAAAACTCCTCTTGAGGTTTTTTTACTGCGGAACTAACTTTTTCCTCAGGAACCCAAAAAAAATCCCCTTCAGAATTAGGTTCTAAATCGCCAATAGGATTTTTAATTAAAAAGCAATACATGAACTTGTCTTCTACTATTTCCGTGTTCTCCAAGTGTACTAAGTAATGACGAATAGCAAATAACTGGGGTGGTGTAATAGCTTTTAAACCGGTTTCTTCTTTTAAACCCTTAACAGCGGTTTCCAAAGCAGATTCTCCCCACAAAATTTTTTGCGTGGGAAACCCATAACACCCATAAAAAGGATTTTTTTGCCTTTTATAAAGTAGGTACTCATTTTCATTTTTCACAGCGCAAAATACAGCAGTATTCTTTGCTTGAAGTGCAATTTCTAAAGAATTTGCATCAATTTTATTTGCATACTCTTTACCAATTTCGGTCAGTTTATAAGTTGCACCTCGCTTTTTTACTAAACCTTCTACTATCAATCGGTTCATATGAAACACAAACTGGCTGCCTTCCATATACACAGGTTTGATGCTTGCGTAGTTTAGGTCTTTTACAAACAGTAAGTCAAAAAGTATTCTTATTTGAATTGGATGAAGTTTTTCCACAACACAAGTATACTATCAAATACTGACTTGACCTTCGTATGCCTCTTTAAGCTTTTCAATATCAAACTTTTTCATTTTAAGAAAGGCCTGCGTAACTCTGTTTATCTGATCCGGAGTTCCTTTATTCATCATTTCATCCATTTCTTTAGGAGTTATTTGCCAGGAAACGCCATACTTATCTTTTAGCCAACCACATTGCTCAGCTTCAGGCACAGCAGACAGTTTGTTCCAGTAATAATCTATTTCTTCTTGATTTTTGCATGAAACAATAAATGAAATTGACTCATTAAAATCAAAGTTGTGTTCACCACCACCATCCATTGCTACAAACCAAGTATTAAAAAGTCTAAAATCCGAAAACATAACTGTACCTTCTTTGTTAGGTTCTTGATCTTTACCGTAATGAAAAAGCGCTCCAGGTTCTGAATCTTTAAATACCGAAAGGTAAAATTTCCTAGCTTCGTCTGCCAAACCAGCCTTATCACCTACAAATAAAAGTGAAGGTATTATTGGAGGCCGTGATTCCCCGTTGGGGTTTGTTAGTATAAGTTGCCAATTTAAACCATATTTGTCGGCTACCCAACCATAGCGTTCACTAAAAGGGTACTTGCCTATAGGCATTCTAATTTCGCCTTCGTCAGAAAGTTTTTCCCAAATCTCATCAATTTTCTGTGAGGCACTTTCATTTTGTGCAGGATCAAAATTTACCATAAAAGAAATAGAAGGATTAAATTTAAAGTAAGGCCCTGCGCTTATAGCCATAAAAGGTTGTTCCCAAAGTTCAAATGAAACAATGTCCACATCACCCGAAGGCGTATCGTTCAAGTTCGAAATGTTTGTAATTTTTGATTTAGGAAAAAGAGACACGTAAAACTCAGCAGCTTCTTTAGCCTCTTTGTCATACCATAAATGTGAAATGATTTTTTGCATACATATATACTACCATCTATTTGTTTTAACCTACATACAACATCAAGATAAAACCAAAATAGGCAGATCATCGTAAGAAACTGAACGTTTCTCAAACATATACCAGTAAGTTGGGTCAACGGTTTTGGGTTCGGTGTTGTAAACAAAGGCTAATCCTTGTTTTTCAAATACGCTAAAAAACTCGTCCCATGAAATGTTTCTGGATTGTGTAGATGCTAAAAAATTGTCGTTTGCTGTTTCTGGAAAGTTTATTCTGATTCCAATAGGTACGTTTTCTACTTCTATTGGAGTAATTAAAGCAGGGTTACCTGCATGCTTTTCTGCCCAATTACGTATTTCAGTATGATTAATAGTAGATTTATTCATAAAGATCTCCGTCTCCAATTAAATAACTTTTAGATACAGCGCAAAGACTATCACGTTATCAATTGTTATAAATTATCCTAAGAAACAAATTAAGTTTTTATAAAAACATGGTAAGAAGAAAATTATTTGCAACTATAAATATTCCAATACTCTGTACCTCTGAAACCTATACTTGTTTCTAAAACACAGTAAGAATATTTTTCTGGCAGTTGCTCTTGAGTTGCTGCAACAACATACTCAATAGACCACCCCTCAGGTAAGGCTTCATCAACGTGGTAAACCTTTCCATTAACAAAAGGACGTAACCTATGAACTTTTTTTGAGGTTGTAGCTATTTTTAAGTCTGCCCCGTTTGGTTTAGCATTAAAATAATCACCAATATCACTACATAACGAACATCCAAACTGATCTTTTCCGGGTTCGCTAGGATAAAGCAAATAATTAGGAAAAAAGTACAAAATAAAGCTAAGGTTTAGCGCTAGTATCAGCAAAGCAAATGCCTTCTTGACTATAGGGCTCTTAATAAGGGTGTTTAAATACTCTAATCCAACACCCCCCACAAAAGCAACAAAGGGAAGCATAGGCAGCAAATACCTATCCATTTTTTGCTTAACAAGGGACATTTGCAGTAAGTAAAAAGCAACAAAACCAACTACGTATAAAATTCTCTTCTTTTTTGTGTGACTATAGCCTTTAAAGTTAACAACTATAACTGAAGTACCAATAAAGAAAGACAGTAAAAATAATGGAGTTAAAATACGGCTAATGGGTTCTGCATAGTATAAAAAGCCATTTACCCCACCACGCCCTTCTGTAACTAAAAACCAACCTTCATATATAAAAATCCTCCTTAAAATTTCAATGGGTTTTAACCACATAGCCGGGAAAGAAACAAAAAATGTGGCAGCTAAAGACAAAATCCAAATTAAGTAAATTTTTGCATAAGGTAAAAACGCCTTAAAACTAAATTTAGGCTTGTAGTTAAACAACAAATCTATAAGAAGCAAAAACCCAATGTACGGAATTAAATATATTGCAGCTGATTTACTTAATAACGCAAATCCGCCAAAAATACCTGAAAGTAAAATGTATTTAGTTTTACGGGTCTTTTCCAAATAGTAAATTGCAGTAATAGAAGACATAAGCATAAAAGAGGTTACGGTGCTGTCAGCATGAAAGTTTCTTACTAAACCTGCAACAAAAGGTTGAAAAGCAAATAGAATCACACCATATAGAGCAGCTTCCCTGCTAAAAAGTTTAGAAAAGACAATATAAAACATAAGAATAGACAATAAGTGAACAGTTACTAATGGGGCAATAACTGAAAAGTGTACTAAATAAAAAGTGGCATGAGTATATATTTCGGGTCTAAACTTAAATACAGTTTCATATAAGTTTAAAAATGCCTCCAAACTCAATCCTGAAAGCCACATGACCGTTACGCCAGGTTTAGCATCTTGATAAGTTCTATTTAATTTACCATGCTGTATACCCCACCAAAAATCTTGAGTGCGGGTATACCAAAAGTGGGCATCGTTATTTATCGAAGCGGAACCTATTTTGTAGTAGCCAAAAAAGGCTGCAATTATAAAGACAACTATAAATAACCACGTATAAAAATTCAGGTTTTTAAGTTTTCTAATAATTTGACTAAGCATTATTAAGATAATAGCAATTTTCAAGATAATTCATAAAGACCGGTGTTTCATTCCAAAATAAGCTCCAACTAATGAACCTAATGAAGAAGTAAATAAATCACCTAAAGTATCGGCTAAAGAAAGATTAAGACCATTTAGAATTCCAAAACCATCTACAGATATTGTCCATTCAAGAATCTCCCAAATAATAATTAAACCTACTCCAAATAACATTCCTTGTAGTAGCGATCTTTTTCCCAATTTAAGTGCTTGAAACGCCATTACTATAAAAACCCAATTAACCATATGAATAACATCATCAAAAACAACTATGGAATCAAATAAGCCAAAAATGTTTCCTAATGTGTCTAACAAAAAAGGAAGCGTTAAATATATATCGGCAAAAAAAGGATATTTGGCAGGTTTCTTAAAAACCGAAGCAATAGGCACAATAAATGCGCCTAAAATGAAAAAGGGAGCCCTAAACAACATACCTTTACCCTCAAGTTGGGGCAAATCAAAAAACAAGGCAATGACAAAACTTAGTATTAGCAAAAGCTTTAAAAGTATATTTAAGGCAGCTATTGATGAGAGCTTCATATTAAAAACTATGCATTAATTTATGCGTTTTCTCTTACTGTGTATGTTTTTCTACCTGACGATTCAAAGTAAATTCGTACAAGCAACTCACCAAACATACCAAGCATAATTGACTGGATACCAACAATAATTAATATAGCGCCTACAAGTAGTAAGGGTCTTCCCCCTATACTTTCCCCCATTAATTTAAGCACAGTAAGATAAATGCCAATTAAAAATCCAAATCCTGATATAACGGCCCCAGTAGCACCGAATAAACGCCCAGGCTTCATTAAGAAAGGCTTTTTAGCAAACTGCAACATAAAGGCTAGTGTTACTAAATCTAAGAGCACTTTTATAGTTCTTTTGTGTCCAGAGTATGCTGAAGTGCCAAAATCTCTATCTTTAAATTCCACTTCAAACTCGGTCATTTTTGCTCCATATACTGAAACGTAATCAGGAATAAAACGGTGCATTTCTCCATAAAGACGTAGATTATCTATAATTACGCGCTTAAAGCCTTTAAGTCCCGAACCTCTATCGTTCATATGTACACCAGAAATAGCAGTAATAATTTTATTAGCCATACCGCTTTTTGCCTGCCTAGATGCCTTTTCATCAGACCAACGTCCTACTCTGTGTGTATTAACAAAATCGTAACCTTCATCCAGTTTATCTATTACGTTGTTTATGTTTTCCAATGGGATTTCTAAATCAGCAGACACAGTTATTACGTAGTCACCTTTTGAAGCGTCAAAACCTGCTTGATAAGCACAACTTTGACCAAAATTGGTCATAAAGTTAATACCTTGAATCATTTCATATTTATTGGCATATTCCTTAATTACGTTCCAGGTATTATCTTTGCTTCCATCGTTTACAGCAATAATTTCAAAATCGTACTTGTGTGTTTCAGCCAGTTTCATTAAACCTTCAAAAGTCCTATTAATGTTTTTTTCTTCGTTGTAGCAGGGTATTATTATTGATACTAATTTACTCATAATGTCCTTATCTGAGCAGGCTAAAATTCACCTTTTTTATACCAGTCTTCCTGGGCTATAAACCATTCGTAATAAATACTAACGCTTTCTTCTATTGTAGTAGAAGGATTGTAGTTTAGCATAGACTTTGCTTTACTTATATCTGCATAGGTTTGAACCATTTCACCCTGACGTTGAGGCATAGCTTTGATATTTGCTTTTTTACCCACTACCTTTTCTACTGTATTAACTAATTCTCCTAAAGTAACAGGTGAAGAATTACCAACATTGAAAATTTCGTAGGTAAAAGGATGTTGAAAAACATATTCCATAGCTTCAAAAAGATGTTTCACATAAGTGTAATCACGCCCGGTTTTTTCTGAGTCCTGGTATTGTGGAAACTCAGTGCCATATAAACAAGACCTAATAAGTTTAGGCATCGCCAAGTCGGGTCTTACTCTAGGACCTAACGGATTAAAAATTCTAAAAACACTAACGTTAACACCAAAATTTCTAGAATAGGTGCTAAGCATAATTTCACAGGCCTTTTTTGTAGCAGGATACGGCGCAAAGGGGTGATCTGTGATCATGTTTTCTTTAAATGGCGTTGGATTATTTCCGTAAACAGAAGATGTAGAAGCAAAAATTATATTCTTAGTATCATATTTAACCATAGTATCCAAAAGTTTTACGGTACCCTCTACATTGTTTTTTACATAAACAACAGCTTTTTCTATAGAAAGCGTAACCCCTGCCCAAGCAGCTAAGTGAACTACGGCATCAAAACCACTTTCCTCTTTAAAAGTATTTTCTAAAGAGGCTTCATCGGTAATATCTATTTCGTACAACTTAAAATTTGGATTGTTAACAAAGTCTTTAATGTTATAGTCTTTAATTTTTCGTTTATAAAACTCATTAAAGTTATCTATACCTACCACTTCGTAATCATTATTTAGTAAATATTCCGCTAAATTTGAACCTATAAAACCTGCAACACCTGTGATTAGTACTTTCATAACGGGATTATTCTATCATTTAAGCTGTATTGTATAAAGGCAATTATATATAATTGTTGTATGTCTTATGAAAACTTAGGTCAGGTGTTACTTTGGTATTCGACATATTTATACTTAGGAATCATCGGAACAATAATTTTATACTCCTCAACCAAAAACTTAAAATTAAGTGTTTTTTTTGGAAAGGTTTTAGGAGTTGCACTGATAAGCTACATAGCATGGCTTATTTCTATAGCAAATATAACAGCATTTAGTCAAAAACTAACAATTATAGTATTACTATTACTAAGCCTTATAGCAATTGCATTAGCCATGTTTCATAGACACCGCGCATTTAGTTTTAATACAATTAAAGTTTTCGCCATATCTGAGCTTATGTTTGTAATCAGCTTCTTTTTTATGCTTTTCTATTTAACTACTAACTTTGGAAAACTCATAAAACCCGAAGACTTCACCAATTTCGCTATTTTTAATAGCTTAGTTAAATTTGAGCATATGCCTCCTATAGATATTTGGTTTTCAGGAAAGTCTATAAATTATTATTATTTTGGACACTTAACTTTAGCTACTCTGACTAAGTTAACAAGTACTATTCCAGAAGTTGCCTTTAATCTTGGTTTTGCGGGAATATTTGCACAAACAGTAACTTCAGTTTTCGGACTTGGTGTTTTAATTTCAAAAAAATACTTAACAGGCCTTTTAACAGTACTTTTTGTAGTACTTAGTGGGAATATGTATTCAATCATTTTACTTTTTGCAAACCCCACAGGCATAGATTTAGACTTTTCTAAAACGACTAGAATAGTACCTTACACAATAAATGATATGCCTTCTTATAGTTTCTTTGGAGGGGGTATTCATGCTCACGTAATGAATATTCCTGTAGTTATTTTTACAATTTGTTTAATATTTTTATCTTTAAGCGAAAAAAGCCGAAACGCACAATATTTTTTAGGAATAGCATTTGCCTTAATGTATTTAATAAATAGTTGGGATTTTTTTATCTACCTAGTTTTTCTAGGAATTGGTATATTAATATATAAACGCAAAAAGCAAGAGCTAATTGGCTTCAAGTATTTTGCTATTCCACTATTGGTGTCAATTATTTTGGTATTACCCTTTTTACAAACATTTAAAGTACCTGTTCAGGGTATAGGTTTAAATACAAACTTCTCTGGTTTCAAGGCAATTGGGTTAATGTTTGGTAGTTTTGCTTTAATAACTATGTTTTACTTTTTTTATTTTAAAAATTTAAAAAATAAAACTATTGCTACAACGTTGCTAACAGCACTGGTGCTTATTTTGATAGGAGAGTTGGTTTTTGTTAAAGATATTTACTTTTCTGAAAACACACCATTTTACCGAGCCAATACTTTATACAAACTATGGTATCAAGCATGGATATTATGGGGAATAAGCTCAGCAATTATGGTGACAGAAATATTACAAACGCATGTACAATCCCGCTTGCATAAGTTTAAATATTTGTTCATAGAACTAGTCATTGTTATGAGTGTAATTTACCCATCGTTTTTGATACTTGGGACCTTTTATGCAGGTACAAACAGTACTTTAGAAGGAACAAGTTTTTTAAGCAAAAGTCAAAAAGAAGGCGTAAAATTTTTACAAAGTTTGCCGTCAAGTTCTGTAACTGCAGAATTTTATGGAAATGCAAACGATAATAAATCTCTATACACAACATTTTCTGGTGTTCCAACAATATTAGGATGGGCAAACCACGAAATGGGCTGGAGAAATAACACGCAAGATATTGAAGAAAGAAAAAAAGATATTAATTTGATATTTTTCTCAAACGATACAAATGAAGTTTTAAATTTGCTAAAAAAATACAACGCAAAATATATAATTAGCGAAGAATATGATAATAAAGTGTTTTCACAAATAGCCAAAGAAAAAGTTACAAATAATGAAGTCAAGATTTACGAGGTTGAATATTAGGGTCTTTCCCATAATCTGGTAAAACTAAGTCTGAAACAGGTATGCCTTTAAGTGCCCAATTTAATACATTGGCAATTGTTACACCTATTTTTAACCCTGTAAAAGACCCAGGGCCTTTATTTACATCAAAAATTTGGATATCTTTTGTCGATAAGTTTGACTCCTTCAAAAGGGAATCAATTGATGCAACAATATCAATGTCCCCTTGCTTATGTGCGATTTCTTTGCCATCTGAAAACAAGCTAACTTGTTTTTCAAAACGTTTAGTTGAGTCAATAAATATTTTATACATTTATATTCCTTTTACTTTAATTCTACGTTCATTCATAGATAAATATTCAAAATAGACATTTATCACTTTTTTCCCAAATTTATCAAAAATAGGCAAGGCAGTTTCCGGCCATTCCACAATAGTAATAGCAGAAGTGTCGCTTAAAAGTTCTAATAGTCCTAAGTCCTCAGCCTCATCTAAAGAAGAAAGTCTATACAAGTCTAAATGATTTATTTTATGTATATCTGATTTAGCATTAGAAGCTTTATATTGTCGCATTAAAACGAATGTGGGACTTTGTACTTTAGAATCAAAACCTAAACTTTCTACCAAATAACGTGTAAAGGTAGTTTTACCGCTTCCTAGATCACCATGAAGCAAAATTATTGTACCAGGTTTTATAGGTTGAATTAAACTTCTAACCAAGTTTTTAGTATCTTCGGTAGATTTTGATAAAATCTCCATAGGAAAATAGCAGAAATTAATATACCAAATCCATTCACACCAACATCAAACCACTGTGGAGCTCTGCCTGGGATAAAACTCTGATAATATTCTAAACTCAAACCATACAAAAAAGACAGCCCTGCAGCACTAACAATTCTTTTTATACCTCGGTAAAGAGCAACCACTAAAAGCATGTAAATTAACATGTGACCCCAAATATGATATGACTCAGAATCTAAACCTGCTTGTTTTACTTCGCTACCCTCTAGCGTGGAAAAGTAAAAAATCACGGATATTAACAATATAGAAGGTAACCACCTTTTTATAAGCCGGTACAGCATTTGCTAATTTTATCACTATATTAAGCTTTTTAATAATTACACCAATTACTGCACTAACAAGATAACTGCCAAGTAAGTAGTATAGACTTAACTTAGATATACTACTTTGTTTAATTACAGAAGTTTCTGAAAGCTCAAACTTTTCTTTAGAAACTTGCAGTTTAGTTGAGTTCTCGTTAAGAGAATTATTTATATGGTCTACTTTATGTTCTTGGTAGGTAGCTCCTTTAACCTTAAATGTATCGGAGGTATATATTAAGCCGTTGTTTATATTAAAAAGTTCAAAATGCAACTCTTTAGTAGCATTTCCAGTAAATTTAAATGACATTATGCTATTTATGTCAGGTAAATTACTCCATACCTCTGTAGAGTTAACCCATTTATCATTTTTGGAGTCATAAACGCTAACAGAGCCACTACTTACTCTTGGCCGTACTTTGTAATTTTGAATATTGCCCGAAAACTCAAAATCAATACTGCTTTCTAAATTGGGATAATTTCTCAAGGCTGTAATTTGAATATAGTTTGCCTCTTGTGCATACACTAAGGGAAATACTAAAAAAAATAAAGAAAAGAACTTAAACATGGTCAAAGAGTAACTAAGAGTAAAAAAAAGAAAAAGTGTTTAAACTCTAATAAAAATAGAATTACTGTAGATGCCAGTAAATGGTGCGTTCTCCGTCACCATGGTCGATTATCGCGCCTTTTCCAATGGAGTTATTTAACCGTGGGCAGTAAACTTTAGCGTCTTTGGCATAGTATAGCTCGCCATCTTTAGCTGCCCTGATGGGGGCACCAGCACATGCAGACCCATAACATTGACCTGAAACCAAATCTAAAGCATCGTGACCAGGAATACCAAAATTATTCATGTAAAAAGTATAGTTCGCCCCAAAACCCTGCGTAATTCTAGGGTTGTCCACGGGCCAAGCTATGTTACCAGAGTCCAGTTGAGACAGTGGGTCGCGGGCAGTCCCATTCTTCACATAACCAAAATGTAAGTGGGCATCAGAGGAGCAGCCGGTATTACCCATTAGTCCAATAATATCCCCCTCCTTAACTTTTTCACCTTCTCCTTCGGGCAAGTCTATTGCCAATTGAAGCGCAGCTAACTCGGACTGAACTTGAGCCAGTAGTTGCTGATACTTCTGCTCATCATTTTGTGTTTCCTCTAGTAAATCTTCTTTATCTTCTTTTTGACGATCAAGTTGTACTTTATAAACTTCTAATTCTTGTTTTTGTTGCTCAATTTGTGCTTTTAAACTCTCTTCTTGCTGCTTTTTTTCTTCGAAAATGTCGCGTTGCAAACCAAAAGCTTCTTTTGTTTCACGCATTTGATCCAGAAGTTTTTGATCATACCGACTCATTATTTTTAAGTATTCCGATTTTTGTATAGCACTCGATAAATCATCCGAGCCAAATAAAACCAAAACAAAAGAATTATCTACAACTTTGTAACGAGCGCGTAGTCTTTCAGAAAGTACAACTTGCTGGTAATCCATATTATCTTTAAGTTTTTCTATACGAAGCTTCAATTCATCTATATCTTCTGCCAAATTGGTTATGGCATGTTCTTTTTGATTTATTTCGGTTTGAGTACTTTGAATCCTTAATGTAGTTAAGCCAATTTGGCTGTCAGTCAGCTCGATTTCTTTAGATAATGAGGAAGCTTCGTTATGCAAATTATCTATTTTATCTTCATATTCTTCTATTTTTTCTTCAAGCTCCTCAACTTTTTCTTCATATTCCTTTTGAGCTTCTTCGGCTGCTTTAGTAGATTCATCTTTTACCGGAGCATCTTCAGACTCAGTGCCCCCTATGTGGCTTAAAAACCCTTCGGGATGAGCATGAACAACAAATTCCCCTCCAAAATACAAAAGGGTAAAAATTAAAAAGGGCAAAAATATAAATAATAGTTTTTTCATACTTAATACTTTAAGTATTTTCTAACAGCAGTCCAACTTCCCAAATATCCCAAAATAACACCTGATATAACTAAGACCAACGATAAAATACCTAAATAAACATACTGAGTAACAGTAACACCTCTAAGTACAGTAACAGAATAATTTGATAACCCAATCAAACCTGAAATATTAAACACATTAAACTCAAAATACAATAAATATACAATTAACAAAAGTACTGAGGACGCAATGGCAGATACAAAGCCGAAAAACACTCCCTGTAACAGCAAAGGTGACTTAACATAAGAATCTGAAGCACCAACTAACTTCATAATTTCTAACTCAGCACCTTTTGAGTTAATTGTCATTCGCAGAGTCACAACCACAACGGAATAAGAAATTAAGAAAAACATAGCCATTAAAATAATTCCATAAGCATAAATGGTTTGAGTCCAATTTCTAAATCGAGAAATTACATCTTCAAAAAATTTAACCTCTTCTACACCATCTAAGCTCTCAAATTCACCAGCAACTATTGAAAGGTCGTTAATATCTTCTGTTTTTATTTCTAGGCTTGCAGGAAGAATATCAGGAGTGATAGCTTCTAACAAAATTGGATCATCTTTGTTGATTTCTTTAAAAATATTAAATGCGTCTTGTTTTGATATATAAACAACTGAAGAAATGCGCGCATCAGACTCTAATGTTTCTTTTAGATTAATTATAGAATTTTCAGGGAAATCGTCTTTAAAAAATATTGTTGTTTGCGCTTGATCTTCAAGAAGGGTAATAGCTGTTTGGGAAATAACACCAACAGTAACAAAAATCCCTAAAAAGAAAAACGTAACAGTCATAGCAGAAATATTTGTAAGGCTAAGTAATTTTTCACGTCTTAAAGTTGTTGTAAAAGCTGTCCAAGTTTTATGCATGGTACTTACCTCCTTGCTTATCCGAACTTAAACGCCCTTTTTCTAAGCGTAGTACTCGCTTTTTCATTTTGTCTACAATTGCTTGATCATGTGTAGCCATTATTATAGTGGTACCTAAATCATTTATTTTTTCAAGAATTTGCATTACTTCTTCAGATGCTTTTGGATCTATCATGCCTGTCGGTTCATCGGCAACCAAAAGTAAGGGTTCATGTGCTAAAGCACGGGCAATAGATAATCTTTGTAGCTCACCACCCGACAGCTGATCAGGAAACCTTTCGGCCTTATCTGCTAAACCCACAAGAGCCAAAACATTAGGAACAACCTCTTTTATTTCATGCCAGGGGGTATCGACAACTTCTAAGGCTATAGCCACATTTTCAAAAACTGTTTTTGAATTTAAGACTTTGAAATCTTGAAATACTACACCTACCTTACGACGTAATGTTGGTAACATATCTTTAGAAAGTTCAACAATACTTTGTCCATCAATTTTTATATCTCCTGAAGAAGGTAAAATTTCTCTTATAAGCAACTTAACCAAGGTAGATTTACCAGCACCAGAATGTCCAACCAAAAAAACAAAATCACCTGGTTCAACAGTCAAGTTTACTGTATCTAATGCGATAACTCCGGTAGGATATTCTTTTTTTACATTCTCAAATTTTAATAGTGACATATCATTTAGATAACTGATTAGCAATTACAACTTTATTTACTAATAATACATCTTCCTTACCATTTTTTGTCTTTATAAGTTTACCGTAAACTTCTGCAAAATGTCCCTCTGCAACTTCTAACTTTTGATCAAAGGCCTTGAGTAAAATAATTCGCTCACTGGAAGAGTTCACCAAAGCAAATGATATCTCGTCTTCTGGATAAAGCAAAGGCTCTACAAAAGTTATACGTCCTTTGTACATAATCTCCTGGGTCACATTTATGGGAACGTCCTGCGCAGTATTATTATCTGCAGATTGCGCGGGCTTGTCATCTTTTACAATTACAAAACCCACACCAGCGCCAACTGATGCAAAAATCACAAAAATAGATAATAAGAAAATAATCAATTTTTTGCCCTTTAAGCCTTGAATTTTCGACAATTGAGAATTGGGCAGGTTAAGATTTTCCATAAGCAAAACCATTATACATACTTATAAGGTATTCAGCCAAGATATGTTATATTACTATTGTAATTCTGCTCTAGCAATAAAATGTTAAAACAGGTGCTTATAAAAGCTATAGTTCCTGACCCAAACAACGCAGCAGAATACACTGTTTATCTGTTTGACGAACAATCTAACATACTATTACCAATAAATATTGAAAGTGACTCTGCAAAAGCTCTTACTATGGCAGAACACGCTATACCCTGCGCCAGACCGCATATTCATGATACAACTAGGCGATTAATAAGCTCTATGGGAGCCTCAATTACATCAGCAGTGATTTACTACAGTAAAGAAGATATTTATTACGCACATGTGCGTTTAAAACTAGGTCAAATGGAACTTGACGTGGACGCACGAGTTACAGATGCCGTTGCGTTGGCAATTAGGTTTGACTCTGATATTTTTGTTGAACAAGAAGTTTTAGATAGAGAAGCTATAAAAGTTACCAAAGAAATAGTTGAGAAAGCTTAGGGCAAAACCTTTTGCACCTCTAAATCATCCACCCATAAGGTTCCAGAACCTTTAAGACTAATAGACACACGTATATATGTTGTGTTTTCTGGAGCTGCGCCTTGAACAGCCGTTTGACTCCATGAGGGAGTAACCTTAGAAGAAGGCACAGTAGTTTCAAATCTACCTAAATATTGTGTGCCTGATAAACCCCCGTAATAGCTCATTGTTACAGTCATCCCATCGGTTACGTTTACTCCTTTTAACCATAGTGAAAGATCATATGTTTGATTAGCCTCAGCTTGTACATAAGTGCGTTTGCTTGTCCAACTTCCATAATATCTACTGTCTTTTACTACAGTTTTTAATGAGTGCCCCCCTGTATGTGCAGTATCAGATGCCCACGAAAATTCAGCCTGTCTCCCGCTTGTACTGAAATCCCCCATTGGATCTTTTTCAAAACTAGTGCTAAAAACCATATTAGATTCTGTTGGAGTAACGTATTCGGATTCAGAAGAAGTTACAGGCTCAATACTTTGAGGTACTTCATCACCTTGAGAATCAACTGTGTTGTTTACAGCGTTTAAAGAACTATTACTAAATGGAGACAGCGTAACTTCAGAAGAGTTAGCTGATGCGGCACCCCCAGTAGGCTGAAGCCCATTTACGGGAGTAACCTCTAAATAATCCATATTGGGACCTCCTGACATGTGGGTTGCCTGTAATCGAATTTTATTTGTACCTTCATTTAATGGCACCATAGTGCTTAAAGAATCCCAGGCTTCCCAAGAGTTCCCGGTTCCAAAAAAGGTTATATTTTCAATTAGTTTACCGTTTACTGTTAAGTCTAAGGGTCTACCCCCGCTTGGAGCTATCCAAGTACTTTTCGAATCTAATGCATATGCAAACTTTAAAAGGTATTCACCTGCGTCGCCAGTATCTACAGACCATTCAACAAAACTGCCTGTTCCGGCAGGTAAATCACTATAGTCTATAAACCCTGTGCCACTATATCCATTAAAATCTTTTGCTACCTTAGTTTTACCCCCACCAACAATATCTCCAAAAACTGCATTTTCAGCTTCGTACTTAGTGCTAGAAGATACTAGTAATTGGGTGTTTAAATAATCTATATTAGGGCCGCCATTACTTCGAGTACCTTCTAAACGTACTGTGTTTGTTCCATTCTTAAGCACCACAGCTTTTGTTGCCATACTCCATTTGTCCCACGCGCCAGTTTTAGCAAAAGGTAATTCTCCCAACGAAGATCCGTTAACAATCAAATTCATATACCTCTTACCTCCATACAGGGCATAGGCTATATCTAAGCTGTAGGTACCCGCATTCTCTACATTAAATTCCCATTCTACATAACCACCTTTACCATTAGGATAGTCACTTATATCAACAAAACCGCTACCACTGTAACCAGAATGCTCAGTGGCCACTTTAGTAGTACCTAATTTGTAATTGTCTCCATAGGAGGCGTCTTCAGCTTCGAGTTTACCAGTGTTAGATGGTGGTGGTGTGGGATCTTGGCAAGTACCACAATCCGCAGAACAAGTATCACAGGTCTCAGCACCATTATTACACTCATTATCTCCACAGATAGGGGGTGCTGGAGGAAGCACAGAAACTTCGGTTACACGCATGTAATCTACATCAGGCCCGCCATATAAACCCGTAGCCTGTATGCGCACCTTAACAATGCCTTTAGGCAAATCATATTCATTCCCAATCTCTACCCTTGAAGTCCAAGAACCTGTTGAAGTAAAGTTTATAGTGCCAACATTTTGCCCATTTATAAAAAGATCTACAGAACGTGTGGTTCCATTTAAAGCATAGCTAAAGTCTAATTTGTATTTCCCGGCAGTAGCTACATCCATGGTCCATTCAATAAAACTGTCTTTTCCGTTTGGAAAGTCACTCATATCTATATAACCACTACCGCTATATCCCGTGTGTACTTGAGAAATTTTAGTGGTGCCTGCGGATGTATCCCCAAAGGCAGCATCCTCCGCTTCTAACTTTCCTACTGCAGGAGGAATAGATGGTGGCGGAGCACATACACCACAGTCCGAAGCACACGTGCTACATGTTTCATTCCCATTACATTGGTTGTCCCCACACACTGGGTCAGCAGGAGGGGGAGGAGGTGTAGATGTAGAAGCCTTTATAAACAATAGGGCAGGATAACCAAAAGGGGAAGTGAAATTATAATTACCACCAGAAGCAGTTATAGTACCTGTATTCGAAGCTTTCGCGGTACTTGTATTAAACCATTCATAATCATAGTCTCCAGCAGTTAAATTAACAGTAAAAGCTTTACTGCTAGGTTGATATACCAAATATTCCTTCCCAGGATTTACTAAACTATAACCAGTGCTAGATATAGTAATGCTAGGCGTAACTTTGACTAAATCCATTTTACCTAAATACTCTCTCGAAATTCCCATAGAGTCTCGCACAACATTCCAAGCGGGATCTACAAAACCATCATTACCAACAGGATCGACAGTATCATAAGAGTCCATAAATATGAAATGATTCCCTCTTGTTACACTTTTCCATAGTGTATCTAATATATCGGGTTTCTGGGCTAGTTTTGAATACCCATATAAGTGATCACTATCAACAAATACTAATTTAGCGTCGTAATTCACAGGGCCACCATCTTTATAATTCACCTCACGTACTGTAGGCGCAATTACGTCGGCTGTTGTTTTGTATAAACTGCTATTTAAATTGCCACTAGCACCGCCGGTTGTTGCTACAATTAAATGTTGTTTTGGTTTAGTAGCTTCATAGTCACGAATATAGGCAATAATTTCATTATGCCAAACTTCGCTTGGGGGCATATCTGGCTCATTCATAATTTCCCACATTATGTTGTCCAAATGGTTTAATTCATCAATTGTTCGTTTTACTAATGACTTTTGTATAGCTAAAGCAGCTGAATTTGTAGTAAAAAAGGACTGTGGATTACTATTGGTAAAAGCAGAAGCCAACTCAGGATTAATGTTATTCCCTGGATACCAAGCAGAATTATTTGCCCAGTCACTTTTAATCCCATTGTAAGAGCCAAACAGCATCACCGAAGCATACATTCCTCTATTTTCTATCATTTCAACTTTTTTACGTAAGTTCGTAAAATAGCTATTATCAAAACTTTTCATGTCAAATTTTGGAAGTCCATCTGCAGCAGTACCTGGGCCAGTTCTTTTCCAAGGGAATGGCTTTGATTCTAAATAAGAACTGTTAGACCAAAATCTCACAAAATTATTTCCATGACCCTGCACAGTATCTAAAAACTCCGCCATATGCGCGTCGGACGTGTCGGTCGCTGAAATATCAGGATGTTGATGTAATAAAGCCCAAGTGTGTGAACCTGTTAAATATAAGGGATTCCCATTAGAATCCGCAAAATACTTTGGGTTTTGAGGGTGTACATGTACGGTAGGACCTTGAGTAAGAGTTTGGCCTTTTGCAGAAGGCACAGATACTAAACCTTGAGGCAATAAGCCCAAAGAGTAAACAAAAACGCCTAATAAAACAATAAAGACAGTTGCAAATTTTCTCATAATAGTTATCTAAGTTGCTATTCTTGGAAATTAAATTTTACTTTAACTTATTTCCCAAAAAACATCTTAGTAAATAATACCATAAACAAATTTGGCTAACTATAAATACTATTAAAGATAAGTAGAGATATTTAAATTATGCTGCTCAAGCGTTTCTGCATAGTGCGTAACACCATCAGCATCTGTTAAATAATAATTATACGACGTAGGAACGTGGTTTATTACCGCCTCAATGGAGGCTAATCCTGGATTTGATATTGGTGTAGGAGGTAAACCTGCACGCAATCTTGTATTGTAAGGGCTTTCGTAAGCCAAATCAGTTTGATATAAGTCTGACTTCCACCAAGTTATAGCACGAGCTTCCGTTTCGCCAGGACACACCGTTAAGTCGTCAGCAGCCGTGCAATCAGTATCTACTGTAGCTACCGCATACTGGGTTGTAGCATCAGCACCTATTAATTCTCCATTGCGCCATCTTTTAATAAGTATTCCAGCCACAATAGGCATATCCTCATTAGTATTTACTTCACGTTCAAGAATTGATGCAAAAATAACAGCTTCCTCTTTGGTTAAACCCGCTTTAGCTAAATTTTCATCTGTAAGAATATCCTCTGTTTTTGTTTCAAATGTAGAAACAAGTTTGTTTAACACTTCAACAGCACCTACATCAGATGCAAAACTATAAGTATCAGGAAATAAATAACCTTCATAACGACGTGCTTGAGAAACAAAAGTGGCGTAATCAATATTCTCAAACTCATCAGTAAGCTTAATAGCAAATTCTTCTACACGCCAACCCTCAATTAAAGTTACACTTTTATCGTTAGTTCCATGTTGAAACAACTCAGCAAGTTCAACCACCGAAGTACCTGCGGGTATTGTATAAACACCCGCTTGAATTTTGCTAGACAAGTTATTCAAGTAAAGATAAATTTTGAAAATGTTAGGAGAATTAATTAAACCTGCAGAAAACAAATTCTCAGATATAGTACTAATACCTTCGCCCTTTTTTATATCAAATGTACTTTCGTCTACGGTTTGTGCTGCACGATTAACAGCAAACTCATAGTATTTTATTGAAGCAACCAAACCCGAAAGCACAAAAATCAGCACTACCACTAAATAAACTAATTTGTTTTTTACCTTGAATGAGTGATATTTTTCGGGATCCAATTCTACCATGACAGTATCTTAACATAAGCAGCAAAGATTGTCATAATAACATTTGACTGGTATACTTAACAGCGCAGGAGGCGGTGTGGTCGCTGGCTAACTTTAGCTAGAGGAAAGTCCAGACTGCATAGAGCAAGGGAACGGAGGGTAACCTCCGACTGGCAACAGCTGGTACTTAATGCTTGAAAAGGCATTAAGGCAGAGAATGAATTGACATTCTTTGAGAGCAGCAGAGACGAGCTTTTTCCTAAACCACATGATTGCATTTAGCTAATCGCTAAAAATATCTCAGGTATGGAAAAGGAGTGAAACGGGCAATCCCACCCGCAGCAACCCGCGACATTACCGTTTTCTACACAGTAGAATGAAGTTTGCTCGACAAGGTAAAAAGACGGGGCAAAGATAGATGGCCACTTTAAACAGAATCTGGCTTATACGCCTCCTGCAATTACGAATCAGAATAATGCAAAAATCTTTTAACAATAACAACTCCAATTAACATTACAGGTATAGATAAAAGAGCACCCAAAAATCCAAAAACATCGTTACCAATTAATACTGCTATTAAAATAACTAAGGGGCTAAAACCAACAACTTTTTGCATGATTTTAGGAACCAAAAAATTATTTTCTATTTGTTGAATTAAAACAAATAAACCTATTACTGCGGATCCTTGCAAAGGGGACTCAGAAAACCCTACCACACCAGCTAAAACTGCTGAAATTAAGGGCCCAATCAATGGAACTATTTCTAATAAACCTGATATTAGCCCTAAAGCAAGAGGATAATCAACTCCTATAGCGGCTAACCCAATAAAGCTTAAAGATCCAACAAAAACCATTAATAGTAGTTGTCCTTTAATCCAACTACCAATATTGCTTTCCACTTCAATAATACCTGCAGCTACCTCTTTTTTAATTTTGGACGGAAAAAGCTGTAAAAAGCGTTCTTTAATGTTTGGCCAATCTAAAGACATATAAACAGCTAACACAATTACTGTAATAGCAGCGAATACATTTGAAAAAAACGAAAAAACAGCTGAAAGTGCATTATCAGATATTTGAGGAATTTGAGACAAGATGCTTGAAGAAATATCACTATACTGCTCAAAACCGGGAATTCCGCTTAAAGCTCCTGAAATATTTGCTATCAATTTTCTGGCTTGTGACAAAACAGGAGGTAACCCGGTAGCTAAAATAAAAATTACAGCTAAAAGAAAGAGTGAATAAGTTATGGTAACCGCTAGTGATCTTGAAACTGGTTTGTTTAAAAAATGCTTATTCATTAAATATTTAATTGCAGGCTCTAATGCAAGCATAAGAATAAGAGAAATAAGAGCTAGCACTAAAAAGGGGCCAACTAAATACACAACATATATGCCTAAAAATAATAGAAGAGTGAAAATTACAGTTTTAATAGAAATTACAATGTCTCTATTCATGATTCAATAATACTAGAATTATAAGGGTTTGTAGAGCTAAAGTAAAAAAAAGAGGAATCGGTATAAATTAGTTTTAGCTAACTTAGTACCGATTCCCCTTGGTATAGTGGGCTACTTGAAGGGCTTCCAGTCGTTGAACCAACTCCAAGCTTTTCGTGAATCATCTGTGAACCAGGAGTCGAATGCTACCGTGCGCTTGGTCTCAAGCATAGCAATTACTTTTTCAGCACCTTCGCGTTGCGCTTGCTTCAATAAGTTTTGCAACGGTAAATTTTCAAGCACAACTTCGTACTCTCCCGGACTGCCTTCTTTTTCACGTACATTGAGCTGAACGTTGATTTGCAATGTTTTTCCTTTAGCAGGTAAGGGGGATTTAAGACCTGGGGCTAACTTTTGAAAAACACCTCGTGCAATGTCAGAACCATGAAGTTTGATTTTCATGCTTAATCTCCTTATGTTTTTTTATTTGTAAGTGGCAGAAATGATATCAGTAAGACTTATTATAATATAGTAAAGCCCATCTGTAAACTATAGGGTATTAGTCCCGCTCCACTCTATTTCATTATTTCGTTTAAACCAAGTTTGTTGACGCCTAATGTATGCATGCAAGTCAAACTTGCAACGCTGCTTAGCTTCCTTTTCAGTTAGTTCTCCATTTAAACAAGAAACCACACTTTTATAAATCAATCCCCTAAGAGGTCGAGAGTTTTCAAATCCCATTGAAAGTAATTTTTGCGTTTCATCAATTAGCCCATTTTCCCAAATTTGTTCGAGCCATAAATCGGCACGCTTATATAAAATGTCACGATCAAAAGTTAAACCTAAAAATTCAAAATTAACGTTAGTAAGATAGGGGAGTAGGGTAGGGGGGTTAGAATTGTTTAACTCTCGCTCAATAGCACGAACCACCCGAACTTTGTTTTTTAAATCTATAGAAAAAGTCACTTCTGGGTTTAACGACGTTAACTTTTTCACTAAATCCTTAAGTGCTTGTTTTTCAAGGGTATTTCTAAGCTCTAAATCAGGTTCGCCCAAATCTAAAACTATTCTTTTACATACAACATCAATGTAAAACCCAGTTCCACCCACAAGCAACACTCTCTCGCCAGAATTCAACAACTCCCTCATTTTTGTTAAGGCATACTTAGCATAATCTACTGCTGTAAAAGGTTCGTCAGGCAAAGCCAAATCATAGCCCCAAACATCAATGCCATTTAAAACATACTTATCTGCTTTTTTCTCCCAAGGGTAACTTGCGTCAACAGGTACTTTACCTGTACCTATATCCATATGTTTATATATTTGACGTGAATCCGCCGAAACTATAGAAGTGTTTCCTTGCTCTTTTGCAATTTTTATAGCTAGGGAAGTCTTGCCACTAGAAGTGGGACCTACTATAACCTTTATTTCATTGGATATTACTTGTTTCATTGCTAATGAAAATTCTTTCAGGCTTATTATTAACCCAAATATCAGTTAAATACGCGTGACGCCACTTTTTTTCTTCTACCGAAACATCATCCTTAAAAAATTTTTCAGCAGGTGTACCTTTTCTTGGTGAGTATATAGAAATATATGCAACGTTGAATTTAATTTTTTCAAAAAGTTTAACAGTGTCCATAAATTGTTCGCGGGTTTCACCAGGGAAACCAACAATTACATCTGTGCCAAGTTCTACAGTAGGCTTTGCTTCTTTTATCAAATCCATTAAGGCAATAAATTCCTCTACAGTATGTCTTCTATTCATTCTTTTTAAGACGTCGTTATTCCCAGACTGAACCGCAATATGAAGATAGTCTGAAATTTTAGGTAATTTTAAAGTTTCAATTAAGTCTTTTGTGAAATCAAACGGGTTTGAGGAAATAAAATCGATTTTTTCTATGTTTGGAAGTTCATGCACTTCCCTAAGCAACTGTGCAAAAGGAAGCTTTTGATCACTTCCAGTACGAATATTAAACTTTTCAGACATATCTAAACCCCAAGAATTTACATTTTGACCACATAAAGTTATTGTTGTTATATCACGCTTTAATAGGTGTTTGATTTCTCCTATAATGTGTTCTTTTTTCCTTGATGTTTCCTGTCCCCTGGCGTAAGGAACCACGCAAAATGTGCAAAAATTGTCGCAGCCTGATGATATATTTACAAAAGCATGCCTATTGTCAGATTGACTAGCAATTACATTGTTTGGGTCAAACTTTTGTAAAGCCCATTCACTTAACATATTTCCCTCTTTTAACACTCTGGGCAAATCCATAAGTTGCGAAGGGTTCATATATGCATCTACCCAGGGAGTACGTTTTTGAAGTTCTTCGAATTCATAGCGTTGCCTATCACCTGTTACAGAACCAACCATACAGCCAGACATAATAGTAAAAGGTTTGTTACCTTTTTCACGCTGACGTTTTAAAACCTTTTTTCCCATTCCATAGGCCTTATCCTCACTTTTTTGCCTTACAGAACACGTGTTTACAATAAATAAGTCTGTTTCATCAAATGACGTTGCAGGCTCAAATCCAAGAGAATCTAAAATTCCAGTCATTGTGTTAGAGTCCGCCACGTTAGCCTGACATCCAAGCGTTTCTATTAAATATTTTTTTGGAGCATAACTTGCCATGAGTTGCATTATAACAAAAGAAAAGGGTTAAACTTATATGACATGTAGGCATACAAGTAAAACCCTAAATGATAAAAAATATTTTAGCAGCTTTTAACGCAGCTAGTCGGCTTTCTAGCATAGCTAATGCTTGATACCACTTTATATCGTTTACAATTAAACTACCTCTAAATTGCTCTGCTGCAATTAGGTAAGATCCCATTTGATTTTTATAGTACCCGACATTTGTAATTTTTCTGCGCACAAAATAATCGGTTAATTTTCCACCATAGGAACCTAAATGCAAAAACGCAGCACAAGGCAAAGCCTTAACATATAAAGAAGTACCTTGCTTTTGAAGTTTTCTTGCTTTGGCCTCACTTTTTATATAAAAGCGTACATCACTCAAACTTCGTAGTTGTTTAATATGATAACCAAAAGCCTGAGTTGCAGCCTCATCAATATCATCAATATCTCTAAAGGCTCGCTTTAGTGCTTTTTCACCAGCTTCTGCATGTAAGTGGTAATTTTTTATTGCCTCCCAATAGTAAGGACTAAAATTTTCGTTAATATCCTCAACTATTTTTTCTAGTTCAGCAATAAGCGTTTGCAAGTAAAACCAAACAAAAAAACGAACTAAGAAGAAGGCGACTAAAATATACAGCAGTAACGTCATGTTACCCTCCTTTTTATAGATTTGTGTTTTGTACGAGTATTATATACTATGGGGTGTCACTAAGCAACGCCGTCGCCGTTCTCAGCAGGATTACTAGGAAGAATTAATATGGGTTTTTTACTAAAATCAGATCCAATCGAAAGCAACATACCCTGCGATTCCAAACCCATCATTTTGCGAGGAGCTAAGTTAACAATAAATAAAGACTGTTTTCCTTCGAAATCTTCCGGTTTGTACCACTTTTGCATTCCGGTTAATATTTGTCTTTCTTCTTCACCAAAATTAACCTGTAATTTCAAAAGTTTACTAGATCCTTCAACAGGTTCTACCGAGACAATGGTACCAACCCGAATGTCGAGTTTGGCGAAATCTTCATACTCAATAGTTTCTTTAAGGCTTTGCATTGGAGATATAGTATCACAAACAACTTAGTTGAAAATAACATAAACGACAGTATTTACACTATAGGTCAACTGATGTATAATTTGATGCAAATATTGGTCAGAGTAAGGAGATAAATAATATGAGCAACAAACAAATCCCGACTAATTCGTATAAACGTATAGTTTGGCCAGCAGGAAAAACGGTTTTTATGCCAAAAGATATCTTATATATCGTTCCAGCTCTGTTTCTAATCGTATTGGCACAGACTCCAGGAGTGCTACACCCATTAGAACCAGCGGTAGTAACCTTCGGCTCGGTAATTCTGTTTGGTGAGTTCGTAAGTAGAGAAGTGCGTTCACATAAATACCTTTGGTATGCCGCGGTGCTAATTGTGATCGTAATAAGCTACTTTACAGGTGCGCTGCAACCTCCAACTGAGCTTGAAACATTGCTAGACAAACAGGGCGTTGTGGTTATAGCGATCGTCACCTTTATTGAGTTCTTAATCCAAATGCCTGAAACACTAGCCTACATCGTACTCGGAACCTATGGGTTAAGCATGCTTATTGAAATTCCTGGGTTTTAAGTAACACGTACCCAAGTTGGCAATATAAACAAAATATTTTGTCAACTTGGTTTTTTTTTAAACCTAAAGGTTAAATTTCAGAATCAGCCTTAGGTAAAGTAACACCTTTTAACATTTCTTTAATTTCCTCTAAAATCTCTTCTTGATGGGCACTAACAAACTTAATAGCTCCAGCCATTTCGTGACCCCCACCATCTACATTTGCTGCGGGAAACTTTTCTTTTAAGTGATCAATAATAACTTGAACCGGTAAAATAGGCTGATTTGCACGCACAATAATCATATCCGACAAATAACCCATTGTTAGCACAGGACTAGATTCATTGTTAGAATTTACTATTTCATGAATTCTGCTTAAAACACCACCCGGAGCCGGAAACGTAAAGCGCATAGTGTACTTTTCTAAGTCAATTGTAGAAAAGATTATTTCGTTAATATTAAAGGTACGTAAGTAAGGTAATGTACTTTGTAATTGGTTCTCAGAACCTTTTCTAACTTCTTCGTTAATTATGTTTACAAAACCCATATTTTCATAAAGTTCCTCGTAAACACCTTTTCCTGCATCATGCCTGAGTTGGTAAGAAATGTAGTCCATTGCGGTACCAATTTTTGATAATTCTTCTCTAGATAAACCCGTTTTTTGAATATATTTTTCTGTTTCTTCTATATCACATCTGTCAGCAATTCCTGCAACTGCGGGCATCTTTTCGTTGTTAAAGTCTTCATAAACAAAACGTGCTATTTCGTAACAAAGCATTCCTGCAGACGTTTTGCTGTCTAAATCATGTTTATATGGGTTTAAATGTAATGAAACATAATCATCAATAGCTGTAACACCATTATTTAACACAACAGGATTATGATGATCAATAACCATTGCTTCGTATCCCAAAGTTTTTAGTGTTTTCAAACCCATTACATCTTCGGGAGTAGAACCATTGTCTGCAACAATAATTAAAGGTTTAATATTTGAATCACCCTCTACAAAGCGCTTAGAAAGAACTAAATCTCTTAAAACATCACCCGCAGCGTAAAAAGGAGCACGTGAAGGACTTCTAAATAGTAAGTATCTTGAATCTATACCTAAAGATTGCATAAATCCTAAACATGCGTGCTCAATACTAGCTCCTGATGTAATCCCATCCGCATCATTGTGATGGCGTATCATAATAGGCTGGCCTTCTAAAATAGCACGTCTTATACGAGTTGCTATTTTGATCATTACAGGTTTCATTTTTTCGTATCTGTCTGATTCAATACTAAATTCAGTTCTTACAGGTTTAGCTTTTTCATTAACAATTGTGTCAAAATCCATATCAGATTTGGTTATTTTTTCGATTTCAATTTGTAGTCTACCTCTATGCTCGTTTACATGACCTTTTAAAAACACAACATCTCCCACTTCAAAGTCAGAGTCTTTAATAACAGCTTCAATAGCACCTGCACCATTTGTTACAATAAAAACAACTGGACCTGGTTTGGCCTTTTTAATAATTTTTACATCACCTGAAAAAATCTCTCCAGATTTTAAATAGTTTAATCCTTTATTCATAATTTTACTTTCCTCCAATCACCGCTCATTGTAACATACTTTTTTTTAATAAAAAGTTTGTGGCTGGTTTTAAAGGAAAATGTAGTCTACCATTTGTTATATGGCAGAAGGCTACACCCCAATAAGTGAAATTGATCCTGATTTATTTGATGAAGCAAATGAAATAAATAGTATTTACGACGATGTAATAGAAAAGGGTGAAAGTAAAGAACAGGCAGCTTTTACAGTACATGAAGTAATTAAACATTTAGATGATGAAGATATAGAAACAATTGAAGACGCATATGACTATATAAAACTAAGAGACGAGTTGTGGGACGAAGCTAACGAAATAAATACTGCTTATGATGAAATGGTTGCACAAGGCAGACCCCCGCAAGAAATCAGAGACTTTTTAGAATCCCGTGAACTTGGAATCCCCCCTGAATTGTTAAAACCAAGTGAAAAACTGAAACCAGAAGGAAACCAATTAGTTATTATATTTGGACCCCCACGTGCGGGAAAGGGAAGTGTATCAAAAGCGCTAGTGCAAAAACTTAACGAAGAAAACCCTGATTTATATGTGGATCACGTTAATACAGACAATTTAAGAAACTTAGTAAAGCTTGATGTTTTGCAAGAGATAGCGCAAGAGCTCCAAAACGGTGAATTAAATTTAGCCTTTGCAGAAGACGAAACAGAAGAAACAAGAAAATTAGTTCCCGGATACCCTACCAAAATTTCTCAAAAAGCTTTTAACAACGAAGTTAATAAGCGCCTTTACTCTGCTGAGCGTAGAGAAGAAGTTTATGATTTAGTGTATGCAAATGCAGCGCAAGTGCTAGAACAAGGTGGAATGGCAATTTTAGATGCAACAAACTTAACCGAAGGTAAAAGACAAGCCGCTGTAGCAAAAGTTGCAGAAAAACTAAACACCCCTCCGGAAGAAATGAATGTTACTTATATTGACGTAGTGACTACCAAAGAAAATGCCTTGGCAAGAATAAGATCAGAAGAAGAAATTGCAATGGAAACACTAGCTGCCACACTAGATGTTGTAGAAAAAGGAATTTCTCCTGCATCTCCTGAATACGAAGAAAGAGACACAAGCGAAGCTACTCCTGCTACAGTTGAAAGAGACATTGACGCACGTGAATACGCAACTGTTCCCCACATAAGAATTGTGAATAAAGGCTCACTTGAAGATCTAAACAAAAAGGTTAGACATATTGTTTACGAATTTCCAAAAACACAAAACTAAAAACCAGGGTTGACACTAAATGATATTTCTGGTATTGTGGTCTGTCGCGTTAGAGGCATATAAATTTATGAAAAACGTAAAAAAATTACATCTTAATATTAAGCTTGATGATCCCAAAACAAATCTCATAGATAAAACAATGGGAAGCGTTACAAAAAAAGTTAAAAGAGGCATTGTGCACACAGATATATTAAGAAAAGCTAGAGCCTTAGGTTTAACTACTCATGTAATTCATCACCACTCTGAAACGCATATAGAAGCTGTTTTTGAAGGTGATAGAAAAGTTCTGTGGGAAATGGTAGGTTGGGCAAAAACTGGTCCTGTATTAACTACAGTTGATGAGGTGTTAATTAAATTCACAGACTTTGATATTGAAACCTTAACCGAAGAAGCAGATGTTGAAGTTGCTGCTAGCGAACTTGTAGGCGTTAGATAAACACTAATAACTTACTTTTTAATTAGCTAATTGCTATTCCCGCTTAATAACTCTTTTGCTTTAGTTAAAATATCCATAGTTGTATTATCAATGACCTCATTTGTTATGGGTGTAAAGTCAGGTAAGAAATCAACTACAGACTCAGGATAATCATCTTGAGAGTTGATACCATCCCAAATGACTATGGTTTGCAATCCGGCACGCGAAGCAGCGGTAGCTCCTGCAACAGAGTCTTCAAAGGCAATCATATGTTTAGGGTTAATTTTTAATTTTTCCGAAGCTAATTTATAAATTTCTGGATTTGGTTTTCTAACATCTACCTCATCACCACAAATAACCACATCAAAAGTTTGTTTTATACCAAGCTTGTTTAATATTTCATTAGCTACTTCTCTATAAGTGTTTGTAACTAAGCCCAGTTTAAAGCCACGTTCATCTTTTAGTTTAACTGTTAAAGGCCAAAAGCCATCTTTTACATCAAAATCGTCAGGAAGCATTTGTAAAAACTTTTGATTAGTTTTTTCTACCAACTCACCTAGTGTAATATTTACCTCTCGGGGTTGCTCTCTTATAGCATGTTCCCATTTATCTATCATTGAATACCCTGAAAACTCTTTACCTTCAGGATACACCCAATATCCGGTCAAAGTATTGGCAACTGCTAAAAAAGCACGCTTCCAGTAACTCTCGGTATCTACCAAAGTACCGTCTAAATCAAATATTGCTGCTTTTTTGTTTGAAAAAGTATTTTTATACATAGTTACCTACTTAGGCATTTTGTTGGCAAGAGCCAAATAAACAATATAAATCAAAGCAATAGGACCCCCTAAAACATTAATAGGAAAAACATACCATCTATCTAGGCCATTAACCAAAATGTAAAGACCATAAATGAGACCGATACCTAAATAAATGTACAAAGCAATTTCTGCTACAGTCATACAATTAGATTAACAAAAATTTTGTTATCTTACTAGATTTCTAATGTCAATATGATACGATTTATTTATGACTGATACTCAACACCATGAAAATGCCGTATTTACTTGCCCTAACTGTGGGGAACTTGAAAGAGACGATGTGGTTTTTTTATGCAATCATTGCAGTCAAGATGAACTTATATACGAAAACGAAATGTATATGTGTCCTTCTTGTTTAAAACCCGGTGAAAACTTTCAATGCATGAAATGCGATTCTAAAGAAGTTACTATGACAATAGTAAACGACTAAAAATTTAATTTAGAGATTCGTAATAATTTTTTAGAATTATAGCAGCAGATAAATGATCAATAAGTTGACGTCTTTTTTGAGATACATCTTGATTTAAAGCACTTTTCATAGACTCAATAGAACTTGCATATTCACTTACAAAATCAACAGGAAGTTTTAACTCTACCTTTAAAAGCTTTGCAAAAATTCTAATTTTTTTTGCCATAATAGTTTCTTTGCCTTCAGCGTTTAAGGGTAAACCCATAATTAGCCTATTTACCTTATTTTCTTTAACTAAAATATTAATATCATTAAGGGCACTCAAACCGTCAGCACCGTTAACAACATGCAAAGGCATTGTTAGCCCATTATGCCCTAAAGCTAACCCAATGTTACGTTCGCCATAATCAATACCAAGTAAAACTTCTCCAAGTTTTTTTTCTTTGCTGTTAGTATGCGACTTTTTAGTGAATTTTTTTTTACCCGCCATTATTTTCTTTCGATGTTTATTGAAATATTCTCGGTATTTGTAGGCATGCGCTGGAAGAAAGGCACAGAATTTTTTAATTCAATTTCATATTTGTAAATGTTTCTAACACCACCTAAAACTTTCTCTGCTTCAGCAAGTTTCTTACCGGCTAAATCTGACTTAATTGACTCCTCATTTATGTCGGGCACTACAAAAGCTTTTAAAGTCACTTGTAAATCTGCTTCAGTAAGACTTAAGGCAGTGCTATCTGTAGAACCAAGTATCTCAACGTTCACCTCTCTATCTTTGTCGGATAAAACAAAGCCATCTGGAACTAAGTTATCTACCAAAGTGTCCAATAATTTGTTGAGTTCGCTTTCAGAATAAGTAAGAACCGTAGCTGTAGCCACCTGAGTTAAGGTAAGTTCATCTTCTTCATCCCCAACTTCTGCGCTAAAATCTTCTGTTGAAACTGTTACCTCTTGTGATCCTGGAATTTGCTTTGTACCACTACTTAGCTTTTTTTCTAAAGAAGACAAACTGGATTCAGTAAGCTGCTCTTTTAGTTTAGCCGATAACTCGGTTAAATCCTCTTCGGTAACAACTTTAACTGTTTCGCTAGAACCCCCTTCAAAAGCTCCCGATGATTTTGCAAAAAGCTCACCTTTTTTATAGTCTTCAAATTCTAAAGTTTCATCATTGTCAATGTTATATGCTTCTCCAAATTCTAAAGCAGTTACATCTACATCAGCTTGCCCGGGAATGCTGGGGCTTGTTAAATCTGCAGGGTCTTCTAAAGTTTCGGGCGGAATAGTGACATCGTCATTTAGTTTAAAACTTAAATCTGAATCATCTTCTTTATACGTAATAACTGTACCTTTATCCAACTTTACTTCAGTATCAGTTCGGTTATAAACCGTTATTTTACCCTCAGCAACCTCACCTACTGTTTTTTCTCCAGTGGTTTCAATTGTTAGTTGATCACTTACAGAAGCTGTTATAGTTTTCCCGGGCAATGTTGGAAGTTCGGTTTCAGTATTTGCGCCATCACCAACAACTTTAACAGTTAAGCTTTTTGTTAAGGGATCAATATCAACAATCATGCGTACTGTTGCTTCAGGAGCACGCCAAACTAAAGCGTAACCTACGCCACCCAGTAAAATTAAAATTGCAATAATTATTAAAGGAAGTTTAAAATTGAGCTTTGGAAATTTGAGTCTAGGAACTTTAAACGCAGGTAATTTTGGTTTAGAAAACTTCCTTTTAGACATTGTAGGAGCTTCTTCAAAATCTGATTCCGATATTTCCTTTGACCTAAAGCCATCAAAACCAGAATTAACACCCTGGTCGAGCATAGCCAAAATCTGTTGCCCATTAGAATCGGTTGTCTCCAAAGTTAGATTTTTACCTAACTTCTCTGCTTCTTTTAACAACAGTTTAATACTTATACTGTTATCAAACAGTACAGACCCTTCAGGAATTTCTACAGTTATTTCATTAACATTAATATCTTCTATTCGTGCAAGTACAGATACTATATCGTCATGTAATTCTAAAACTAATTTATCTTTCATCTAAAAACCCGTTTAACTCCAAATAAATTATAGATAAAGAGGCAGGTAGTAAATCAGACATAGACTGTAAGGATCCGGTTTTATCTACTATATGTGATAAGTCTGCCAAAGAGAGTTTACTAAATTCCGGAGGTGATTTAAACGGTATTGAACGAGTCCAAGGTTCTTTGGCTATAAACTCTTCAATATCCGGAAGTTCTGCACCACCACCAATTAAAAATATTTTGGAAGCAAATGTTTTAACACCAGTAAACTCTGTAAACAACAATTCTACACCGCTAAGCCACGTTTCCATTATTGGTACAATACTATCCTGCAAAACCATGTTTTCGCTTTCAGATAAATTGCCAAAAGAATATTCTTGCTTCACTTTTTCTGCATCTGCAAAAGGGATGTTCATTTTTTTACTAATTTCGGAAGTAAAATGATTTCCACCAATTGGCAAGCTACGTGTTGCCACAATGCCGCCACCAAAAACTATGGCTACATCGGTTTGTTCCCCGCCTATATCCATTAAGGCACAATCTAATACTTCAGAACTCGACAGCTGTAGTGCTTTTGCTGCAGCATACATTTGGGAACCAATAGCAATAATGTTTAAACCTAGTGCTTTTGCTAAATTCTGAAGAGATTGAATATGAAAACTAGGACAAAAGCAGGCGTAAAAAGCAATTTCCATTTTAGACGCTTCCATACCCACTGGGTTAGATACAAGCTTTTCGTCCAACTTAGTATAAACCATAGAAGAAGTAACTATTTCAAGGTCTACATCGGAGTTACCGGTATATTCATAAAGTTGTGTAGAGGCTTCGTCTAAAGAAGCCTGATAAATTTTGTCGTAAACTTTATTTAATTCTTTCTCTGACACAGCATCGTTTTTACCTCTAACTATTTTTACAGTTGTCATTAAACCTAAAGCTAAATCACCACTCACACCAAAAATCACATCTTTAACTTTGTGATCTAAATCTTCGGTAGCTTTGTTTAGTGCCATTTTTAAGGCATCTTCTACTTCTTCGGGATGCACAATAACACCACCTCTAGTAGCACCCATTGGCAACGATTCGGCACCTTCACCTATTACATTTACTATTTTGGAGTTTTGCTCAGGGTCAACTTCAAACACCATACACTTAACCAAATTTGAACCTATGTCTACAGTTAAAAAGCGAGCAGGTTTTTTTGAAGAATTAAATAGGGACATGTACCAAAATTATATTGGATGCTCCAAATAATGACAAATGTATGTTGACATAAAACGCAATTGCTAGTAAATTTGCAGCACTAGTTATGACCAGGTTTAAAATGCCAACCTGTAAGCTACTTGCGATGAGTAAGCACAGAAACCATACTGTGGTAAAAGGAATATGGATGCTTAAATGCTAAAAAGGTATTTATTGAAAGATAAATACAAAGTAAGGTGGTACCACGTGGTAAAAACCTCGTCCTTGCAAATCATTTAGTGTATGGTTTGTAGTGATGAGGTTTTTTTATGTTTAGTTCTAAAGAAATACTTAATAAATATCTGAATTTTTTTAAAGACAAAGGTCACAAGCAAGTGCCCAATGTATCTTTGGTGCCAGAAAACGACCCAACCTTGCTATTTGTAAATTCGGGAATGTTTCCCCTAGTTCCTTATTTATCTGGAGAGCTCCATCCTTTGGGCAAAAAAATTTTAAATGTACAAAGATGCTTGCGCTTTGATGATTTAGAAGAAGTTGGAGATTACAACCACACTGTAGCTTTTCATATGGTAGGAAACTGGAGCTTAGGCGACTACTTTAAAAGTGAGCAGTTGCCCTGGATTTGGGAATTTATGGTAGAAGTTCTCAAGCTGGATATTAACAAAATGTATGCTTCGGTTTTTGAGGGGGACGATGATGCACCAAGAGATGAGGAATCTATAAAGATAATCACCCAAATTTATAAAAAATACGGCATTGATGCAAAAGTTGGCGAAAGAATTTTTGCATACGGAAAAAAAGACAATTGGTGGAAACGTGGAGATGCAATTGGGGAATTAGGTGGTCCCGATAGTGAAATTTTTTATTACGTAGGAAAAGATGGAAATGGTTTAGGCAAAAATCCTGCCCAAAACGAGAGCGAATTTTTAGAAATCGGAAACAGCGTATTTATGCAATACAAAAAAAACGAAACCGGCTGGGCAGAGCTTTCTCAAAAAAACGTAGACTTTGGTGGTGGCCTCGAAAGAATAGCAATGGCAGTTCAAAACAAACAAGATATTTTCGAAACTGATAACTTTTGGCCAATTATTGAAAAAATTCAAAGTATTACAGGTTTACAGTACAAAGAATCCATAGAAACTACTCGAGCAATGAGAGTACTTGCAGATCATATGAGAGCCTCAACATTTTTGGCAATGGACGGAGTTACTCCAGGTAACAAAGACCAAGGATACATTTTAAGACGTTTGTTACGCCGTATGGTGCGCGCAGGTAAAGTATTAGGAATAGAAAAAGATATTTCTGTATCGCTAGTACAATCAGTTATAAAAAACTTTAAGTGGCTATATCCACAACTTGATAATAAACAAGAAGAAATAGAAACAATTTTTCATAAAGAAGAAGAAAAGTTTAGAAAGGTCTTGGTTAAAGGTTTTAAAGAAACTACCAAAATTCTTGAAAGCTTAAACGATACTAGCACTGAAAACCTAGCTAAAATAGGCTTCGATTTATATCAATCTCTAGGATATCCCTCAGAAATTTTTGTACAAGATGTTGCCGATTACATTAGTGATGCAAATATAAAAAATATCGAACAGGCAATAGATTCATACATTGAAGAACACAAAAAACTTTCTCGCGAAGGGGCAAAGCAAAAATTTGCAGGCGGGTTAGCAGATCATAGTGAAGATGTTATAAAGTATCATACAGCAACACACTTATTGCACTGGGCATTAAGAGAAACTTTAGGTGAAACGGTAGAACAAAAAGGAAGCAATATTACAGGGGAACGCTTAAGATTTGACTTTTCTCATGACAAGAAACTGACTGAACAAGAAATTGACCAAATAGAACAACTAATAAATAGCAAGGCAGGTAAAGATATTCCTATGAAACATGAAACATTACCCATTGAGGAGGCAAAAAACACAGGTGCACTACACTTTTTTGGAGAAAAATATGGAGACAAAGTGAAAGTTTATTATATTGGCAAGTCTCTAGAAAATGCCTTCAGTAAAGAGTTTTGTGGAGGCCCACATGTGCAAAACCTTAACGAGCTGCCTAAAATGAAGCTGTACAAACAAAAATCAATAGGAAAAGGCTTACTAAGAGTTTACCTTAAAAGAACAACAAATAATTGACTTTTGTCTAGACCTATAGTACTATAGGTATATCTAAAATTTTAAAATTAAAAAGATCTTAATGACTTTACAGTTTATTCAAGACAATTTTCTGATTTACTCTGAGGAATACCTTTGGGTTATTTGGGCACTATCTTTAGTGTCCTTATTAATCATAATAGCCACTTATATAAGAAAAAGCGGTAGTGAAAATATTGCTGTAATAGTAGAAAAAAAGAAAAAAACCAGAAAGCTAATAGAAATGTTAGAAGCAGAACTTATTAGATTAAAAACGTTTTTAACTATGCTAGAGCATGATATTGAATTAAATTCTATATTTAATATTCAACATGCCACTCAATCAAAAAAAGTACTAAGAAGATTAATTATATTAAATGAGTACATAGGCTTATTTGAAAATAATGAACTACAAAAAGAAATATTAGACTTTGTAGAATATACTGACGCCTTAATGAGTGATATACAACAAACTGAGGAAAAGGCTTATATAGAAAAAAGAGAGCATATGGCTCATATGGCAAATGCTGCAAGAAAGTTTGAAAAATATAGAGATAGTACTGATTACAGAGATACTCTTGCACGCCAAGAATTAAGAGATTACATGGATATGGAAACCAACAAAACAAACGATATAGAAAAAGCTCAACAAACTACACGAATAAAGTTATTAGAACGCGTGCAACAAAGTAACATAATATTAGCAAGGCTTACAAATGATATGGAAAAATATAAGGAATTAAATGTTGAACATAAAAAGTTCTATCCTAAAGAACTAGCCTATGTTTAACTAACGATTAACTTTAACTCCACTGACGTTTAGTATATTGTTACCCTGTCCAGCAGGAACGTTATACCCTTCGTTATCTAAATAAAGCTTTTCGTCTAAAGCTTCTGCCATTACACGTGCAGCATAATCAAATTGTTGTTCATTGGCTTCTATAGAATCACAAAAAGCGTTTCCTGCAGCTTCTGGAACAACCATATATGCATTAAATGTGGCACCTTCACCAGGTTCGTTTCCTTCAGTTTGATTTACTCTGTAAGTTAAACGTAAAACTGCTTGCCCCGGTTGTAAGTCTAAGGGTTCTAAAATTTCTGGAGAGGTTATCAAGTCAACTTGTGAGCCACCATTTTGTACAAAGTCAGCATCAACAGCGACTTCTTCTTCAAGCCAGGTATGCATCCAATCGGCCTCGTTACCTGAAATACCTCCATGAAAATTACGCTGTCCTTCACCACCCCAACCTCTGTAGTTATGAGCAAATCCACGAAGTTCCCCTACGCTAAGAAGCTCTTTAATAGAGGCAACATCAGCTTCTACCGAACCTTGAAACTCTATTGGCGAAGGTTCAGGTTCAACAATTTCTGTAACTTGCTCTACCTCATCAACTATGTCTTCAGGTAAATTATTTAGCTCCGATTCTGCAGCTGCATTTTCTTCTGCTATTTCACGAACATGGTCTTCAGCAGCACGTAATTCTTCTTGAGCTGCAGCTACTTGTTCAGAATTATCCACCCCTTGTGCATTTTCTTCTGCTACGGCACGAGCCCTCTCTTCAGCAGCGCGAAGCACAGCCCGAGCTTCGGCAATTTGCTCAGAATTATCTAAAGCGGCGGAATTTTCCTTTGCCACCTCACGAGCAAGTGACTCTGATTCACGTAATTTTGCTTTTGCTTCCTGATCTATAATTTCTTGCTGTTGGCGATCCCGCGCTTCATTTCTTTTCTTTAACAATTCAGCATTAGCTTTTCTTAATTCTTCTTGATTCTTACGTTCTCTGTTATTTAGTTCAACCTGCTCATTCATTTTTCGAACAGCGGCGTTATGCTCTTGACGATCACGTGCGCGTTTTTGCATATATTCTCTGATTTGATCTTTTCTTTCTAAATCTTCATTTTCTGCAGCTAATCCTGCTTGTGTTTGCAATCTTAATCTTTCAGCTTCTAAATGAGATACCTCATTAACATCTAATAAGTAACGAGCATGCTCAAAAAGCCCATTATTCGAGCGCTCTACTAAAGAGTTTTGATTGTAGTTATTTGAAACATAAGTCATCAAGCTTTCTATACCACCGTTTAGGTGTGTAGTAGAAGCTAAATTATCGTCATACTGCTGACGCATCATTTGTAAAGTTACAAAATACCACTCCTCCTCAGTTGGTTCTCTACCAAACATTCCTTTAAACTGCGTTTCCAAAAAGTCGCTGGTATGTATGTCTGCTTCACTTGGTTGCAAAGCCTCTACTCTTGCGCCTAATAAGTGCTTATCCTCTAATACAGCTAAAACCTCTAATTCGAATAAACTTAGGTTATGCAACTCATCACCAAAAGTTTCATCTAATTGTTGCCATAAACTAATTGCTTCTCCCCACTCTTCTTGCATCTCAGCACCTATTGTAACTAGCTCAGCTTCTTTGTTTGTGCCTTTACGTAAAAATCCTTCGGATAAAGCGTACATTTCTTGCCTAAACTCATCTACCGACTTCAAAGGTAAATAATCAGGGTCTTCGTCTGTAGAGGTTTCAGGATTTTCTACTATATCTTGAACATCGGTCAAGTAATAAGCTCTTGCTTCTATTTCTATTAATTTGTCCAAGTTTAACAGCATTGCTTGAGCACTTGCACGATCTCCACTTTCTAGCAACATATCAATTTGAGAGCCTAAATATTCTGCATGATCTTTATATACAACAGCTTTATAAGAATATTCTAAGCGTAATTGAGCAATCTCATCGGTAAGCATAGTATTCCATTCGTCGCTACCCTCTGCTATTGAATCATCACCTTCTAGTCGACTGCGTAAGTTTTCTTTTGCAGCGGCGTTATGGTAGGCATCACTATCATAATGAATTGAAAGTTCTTGATACATATATACCAAACTATCTTTAGAAGATTCCATTTGATCTGCCAAATAATCATTGCCCTCTTCACGTAAACGTGAAATTTCTGCATCTAAATACGACGCCATTCTTTCTCTTGTTTTTAAATACTCAGCACGATTTAAACTTTTACCAAACTCAGTTAAAGTTTCTTTCTCAGCCTCAGGATCTTTTTCCACTTTTATACCTACACGTTCATACTGAGCTCTAGCACTTTGAGTTGCACGCACCATTTGATTGTAATCTTCATAACTGACTTCTAATAGTTTATTTACGGGTTTCATTTGTTTATCTACACTAGTTGTTACAAAGCGAACACGCCTTTCATCTGGCTTTTTAAACTCATTCTCTTCTATAACTGCGTTCATTAGTTGTTGTTCCCATTCATATAAAGCTCCTGGGTTAGTAATACGACGATTCATTACAGTGGGGTGGTCGGGACGTAATTTTCTTATATCTGTTACAACTTCGTTATGTGGTACCTGTAACTCTGTTTTTTTAATATTAATGCTTAAAATTGGCGCTTGTACAATTGCGTTGTCGCCCTTTCTTCTAGTATAACCACTTACTAAACTGACATGTTGGGAAGGACGTAAATCTTTTGGAATTTCTCCCTTTCTATCTCGTAATTCTTCAGAAACTACCGCAGATAGTACTTCGCTAGAATCATTAAAAAATGTATTGTTCCATGCCTCCCTGTTAGGAACAAAATGTCCCCAGGTAGTATCACCCATTTCCATGGTGGGGGATCTATCTATTTCGGCGTTAGGGTCGGGAATAATTTCTTCTAAAGCAGCACTTAAAGTTTGAACATCAGCCTCTCGCGAGTCAGTTTGTTCTGCACGAAAATCATAAACTTCATCTAGTTCTGTGTTTTCATCATATTCTCTTAAGTTATGCCTTTCTACAAAATCATTAAAAGAAATAAAGTGATTTTCCACATACTGATTCGCAGCGGTAACAATAGGAGTTAACCTATCACTTAATTCTAAATCATCATCATCTAAATCAATCCCATTTTCAGCTATCACATTCATTACTTGAAATACTGCTTCTCTAACATCTGGATTTTGTAAGGCGGCGTCAGCCTGATCGGTAATTAAATTAAGCCCTTCAACTATACCTAACTGCCATTGTTCAAACAAATAATCGTTAATTTCATTTGGAAGATCATGATAGGCTTGGTTATCAGGAGAGTCAGGCGGTTGTTGATCAGGGTTGAGGTTTTGAACACGCTCTTTAAAGGAGTTTAGTATCTCCTGATGGTGTCTTTTTTCATCTCTATTCATGCCCTCTATAGCACGTTCACCAAACTCTATTGCTCTAGAAGTAGCTCTAGAGGCACGACCTTCGGGTTCGTTTTCAGATTCAATATTATGGGCTTTTTCAAATACGTCTTGTTTATCTTGTGCTTCAATAACATCTGCAGGCATACAAATATTTTTTCACAGTTAGGAGAATAAGTCCATACTACCTAAAATGCAGGGCGTCGCCTTTTGGGTTTGGGAGGTTCTGGCATTTGAGGAGGTGTATCAAAACCAGCCCGCTTTTGAATAAATGCTTCAACATCTGCAAAGTACTTTCCGTATTTTTGCCTTGATAGCTGACGAATATATCTTGCCATTTCAATATTTTTATCAATGTTTACATATTTTGTAGAAATATCATCTCGATCTGCATCCCAATCTACACGCATTGAAAACGGTTCTGAGGGATGTCCATCGATAAGCAAACGCATATAGCAGTTACCCATGGCATTATTTAATAAGTCATTTGACATAAATGTAGGCTCAAACTGCTTTTCCAAATAATCTGCGTCATCAATACCCACTCGAAAAGATACCAAAGTACCTACATTACCAAATATTGCATCTTTTATTCCTTCGGTTAGTTGCCCTATGAATTGGTTAGCAACTATCAAGTCTAGTTTATATTTTCGTGCTTCCGACAAAATTGTGGCAAAATCAGGAGTTGCAAAGTTTTGAAACTCATCAACATATAAGTAAAAATCAGGAAAATCTCCCCCTTCTGCCAACACCTGTGCTCTTTTTAAGGCGGCAGTTAATATACGTGGAACGATAATTAATCCCAAGAAAGTTGAATTTTCCTCACCTATTTTACCTTTAGAAAGGTCGACCAATAAAATCTTTTTGTTTTCCATAATGTATTCAAAGTCAAGTGACGAATGTGGTTGGCCTAACATATTTCGCATAGATCTTTCGGTAATAAATCTGTCAAACTTAGAAACAAAATATCCCATGGTTTCACTTTTATGAAAATCACTTGTTTTTGCTACTTCATCTGTCCAGTAACGCATTACAAGAGGATCTTTAATTAAAGGAAAAAACTTCTTTGAATATTCAGAATCAATTAGTAAGCGCAACACATCTATTAAAGTGGAGTCTTTATCATACATTGCGGTTAACATTACGTTTCTAACGGCACGTTCAAGTTTTGGCCCCACAACACCTTGATTATTAGGATCATAAAGTTTTTTTAGCAAGCCAATAAAAGCGTTAATAATAATGTTTTTTTCGCGCTCGTCTTTCCACTCAAGAACATTTAAACCAATAGGCATTTCGGTATCTGAAGCATTAAACAAAACAACATCTTCAGCCCGTTCTCTTGGGATTTTTTGCATTATGTCATCTACAGCACTACCGTGTGGATCTATTATTGCAAGCCCCTCACCGTTCACAATATCTTGTAAAGCCATACCCTTTAAAAACTCAGATTTACCTGTACCTGTTTGTCCAATTATATACATATGGCGCCTACGGTCTTTATCTTTAATGTAAACATCTGTAGAAACACCTCTGAATAAACTTTGTCCTAAATATAAGCCATCAGTAGGTAAATTAATGGGCGCCGAAGATTTACGCGCACGCAGCCAATTAATGCTTGGTGTTTTAACATTTTTGTTTGGAAAATGAAATATAGTTGCCAATTCTTCAATGTTTAATACCGATGTGTTTCTTTTGATCTGCCAACCTAAACCAGGTATGCGAATGTCCGTGAAATTAGGACGTCTGTATATAAAGTCATCAATAAAAATTGCTGTTTTCACACTTTTGCGTGTTAACCTATTAAATGTGGGGTCCGTGAATTGCTCGAACGCATTAGTTAAGTTTGTAACATTACTTTCTGCAGAAAAACGATCTTTGGCTATAGAAATTACACGTATAGTTGTGTAAAAACCAGGTTTAGATATTTTCTTTTCTATGCCTTGAACTAAATTTTGGTCTACCGGTGCTGAATTTTCTGTTGCAGATGCTTTGTTTTTCACATCGTAAATATATTGGCTACCTCTGTCACGCCAAAAGTCCCCGGCTGGTTTTATAATTACTTGTAAGGCTAACACTTCATCGGGCTTTAACTTACTCATGGCTGTAGTAATGCCACTTAACGAATCGCTCCCTAGAGATTCATAAGTTTTTATTGGATAGTAGTGAGGCCCACTTAGTCTTAACTCGGCTACTGAAGTATACTCACCTCTATCCCATACTTCTTGGGGATCTATAATGTCTATTTCAGCATCGGGATAAGCTCCGTTTATTTGTTTTTCAACGAGCACGGCAATATCATCTGGGGCAACAACATAAAAGCTTATGCCTTCTGTATTAGATACAATTTCGAAAGACACACGACTATGTCCCTTTAATAACCATGAGGCATTACTAGACGAAATACCCATTAAGCTAGAAAATAAACTTTCTGCTACCTTTATTTCGCTTTCATCACTAGGAGGCACCTTTACCTGTAAAAAAGTTAATTTATATTGATCGCTTTGTTCTAATTGGCGGCGCTTTTTATTTAGTAAAAAAGTAACAATACCTGCTATAACGCCAACTACAATAATTATTATTATCAAAAGCGTGAATATTGTGGTTATATCTTGCATTAGTGTTTATGGGCTTCTTCTACCCCAACTATAAACTCTTCCTCTTCTTCGTCAGCCCACTTGGTAGTAGGATCTACGCTAGAAACCTCGTGTAGCTGCTCATGGGAGGTTCTTTTATCTATTAAATGCCCTTGTAAATCAGAAGCTTGCATTTGTTGAGGAACAATATTTTCAGGCGCTTGCTGAGGCATGGCTGGTGTTGGTGCTGCGGGTGCCGGAGTTTGAAACTCTGCAGATTCAGACGTACTCAAAACCTCGGGGGCAAGTTCGCTTGGTAGAGCTTCAGGTACTGATTCAACAGGTGCAAATGAACTTAAGCTTTCACTTCCAACTCCTTCTAAACCTCCACTTGTAGTGCTAGATACTATAGGGGTTTGAGGCGTAACAGGTGGCTGAGACACAGCGGTATCTGAGGGTTCAGCAAACGGATTTCCGTCCTCAAGTAAACCCTCTTCTTCATCGGGAGAAGGCATATTACTATCTGCTATTGGTTGCACTTGCATCCACTCGGGAACATTCTCTTGTGTAAAATCATTGGGGGCAGAATTTTCTATAGTAGTACTTGAAATACTGGGCATTGCAGAAACCTCAGGTGGGGAAGGCACTGATGGCAAGGGTTCTGGTATAACAGGTTCGGGCACGGGTATAGGTACTGCAGGTATAGGTGCCGAAGGTACTGGCTCGGCAACAACAACGGGTTGAGGATTTATGTAAGTAGGATCAGGGGAAGGCACAGGTTCTGCAACAGTCGGTGGAGTAGGTTCAACAGCACTTTCATGTTTAAGCGTAGATACTTGCTCTTGGGTAGAGTTTAAATCAATTTCTGTACTATCATCAATATAAAATGGGTTTGGGTGCTGACTACCAGAATTATTATTGTTTGTGTTATCTGTGGGCAAGTCCTGCATAGGACAATTCTAGCATTTTAAGCGTTTTCTTGAGAAGGATCAGATTCGGACTTTTTTGTGTTTTTAAAGAATTTAGCTTTAGTGCTTTGTAATTTTTCTTTTTTTTCAGTAACGGCTCCATCGGTCATAACATCTACTTCTTCCACCAATTGAGCTACTCTTTCTAAAACCTCAGATTTAATTGGACCCTCAGCTTCTTTAACTTTTTGCATTACTGGGGCAACTTTTTGTTCTATTTCTGCAATTAAAGGTTCTGCAGCTATTTTAACCTCATCAAATTTTTCAGCTGCATCGTCTGAAACTTCTTTTAACTTTTTGCGCGATTCAACACCTGAAGTTGGGGCAAACAAAACACCTAATACAACACCTGCAATGGCACCAAATACTGCACCATTTACAAATGAATGAAAACTTCCATCATCGTGAGTATGTTTTTTAGACATTAATCTTCCTCCTCGTCACTACCCGCTAAACTACTTATAGATCCTAAAGATTTTACTGCCCTCATACCTTGAAAAGCAGCAGTGGCAACTCCGATTAAAGTAGAAATTGGGCTGGAAAAAGTTTTACTTACAGTAGAGGTAACTGCTTCAACATCATCTAAAACTACATTTGCCTTTTTTACAGTTTCGCGAAATTCTTTTAAAACTAAAACTACGTAAACACCGACAACAAGAAGATTGACAGTAAGAAGAGCTAATAAAATGACTAAAACTACCTGTATATCCAAAATTTATCTAGCCTTTGGCCAGTAGAAACTTAATTAAAAGTCAAAACGGGTTAGGGCAGTAACCTTTCTACTTTAAAAAGTATACCACGGCCAACTTAGGCTAAGTCAAGATGACAATAGCGTCTATTGACTAATTGCTATCTAAAAACCACAAAGAAGAGACTTTATCTGCTTTAAAGAAGGACACTAAAGTTTCACTAAGTATTGCAGCGCCCTTATTTGATAAAGATATGCAGTCTGTATCTAGGTTTGCTGCAGACCAGTCAGACGAATTACTCCATAAATAAGGGCCCCAAGAAACCCACGGAGATGTATTATGCAAATTATTTGCTACAAATGACTTAACCCCGTAGCCCGTTTCAAAAAATGCAGGCTCTGAAAGAACATTTTTGTCGTAACTATAATTACGATAGCTGCTTGTTACATAGACCAACTCAATACTTGGAAAATTTTCTAACGCAGTAGACATTATTTTAGACAAGTTTTCACTATAAAGCGTTATGTTTTTAGGAAACTCAACTGTTTGTAATAAAAATGGATCAGGTTCCATTTGAATCCACAGTATGGAAACGTCAGCGGGAGAAATTCCAGCATCATATACATGCTTAACAGCATTATCCCAAACAGCTGTATTTTCTGAAGATGCCCAACTCAAAATTGTGCTATTTGCATAAGCACCATTTATCACGTGTAACTTAGAGTTAACACTCAAGTCGGTAGCAAGCAAAGGAATAAAGTGTGTGAATATTTTTGATGCTGAATCACCACCAATAGCAAGCATACCAAAATTACTTTCGTTTTCTCTTACTTCATTAGCGACCATCAAACCTAAGGCCTCGTGTTCGACTGAATATTTGTTTTGGGAATTGGGATAAAGACCCCCCTCTAAATCAAATTTGCGGCCTTCCATGGTAACGTAAGAGTCTGCTAAACCCGTTAGGGGCATACTTACTGATTTAAAGTTGGCAGAACATGTTTTTGCCCCCAAAACTTCACTTTGTACGCTTTGCATATCAAGAACACTGTTTTTAAAAGTTAAAAATCCACTAAGCACTAGTAAACCTGAAGAGGCTGTAAAAATTAAAATTAGCAAACCAATTGCATTAAAGCTCTGAATTAAAATATGGTTAATGCTCGCTGTGTTTTCTTTGTAGGGCAGTAAATCCATAAGTAAAGTTTACATTAAAGTTCTGTAACAATTATATTAGCAATTCTAGGGTAACCAGAACCACTAAGGGTGACCTGTAACTTAAGTCTAGAAGCGCTTTCACCTAGCATTAAACCCGCACTTAAGACCAAAAAACTTGCAGACATAATGAAAAGCAATGTATACCTACCTACACTAGTAAATAAGTTAAATAATACAGATCTTCGGTGTGCATTAGTGTCAGATTCTGATTCAACAACTAAACCACTAGTTAAAGAAGAAATTGTTTCTATGTTATCTTTATCAGTATAAAGCGAGGCGTCGGACATTACTTAAATGGTCGCACTTTCAGTCAACCACGTCAACAAACTTTAGCTTGGCATCACTTTGTAAACTTAAAGTTCTACGGCACTCGAAGACTCGGTAGATTCCTTAACTTCTGTAACTTCTAATAAATTTGGTCTATAAATAACAGTCAAAACTTTTTCTGTTTCTCTCCCTAAATTATTGACTACACGTATGTTGAGTGTGTTTAGACCTTCATTTAACTTTAGTGTGGTGGCAAAGCTACCATCAGTGTTTAGTACAACACGCTGATTATTTATAGATAATACAGAATCTCTTTCAGCTAAACCTGTTATATCAACTAAATCGCTAGAAACAACTGCATTGTTTTCAGGAGTATACACTTCTAAATTTGGGGCGCCTGAGTAAGTGCTATATTGAAAAAATAAATAACCAAAAAACCCAAGCACCAAAATAATTGAAAGAAATGCAAATATAACACCCGGTGTAAAAGCCAATTTGGTTGAATGTAAAGGTTTTAAATCAAACTCCGCCCCTTTTGAGGTTGTCTTTTTGTCAAATTCCCCACCATACTCTCTACGCCAAAAAGCTAAAACTTCATCAACATTTAAATCTAAAAACTCAGCGTAATTTTTTAAAAAACCTTTCGCATGTACTTTATCCGAAAACACAGAATAGTTACCTTCTTCTAAGGCTAGCAAAAACTTTGGATGAATTTTTATAAACTTATGAATATCATCCAATGTTAATTTTTTCTTTTCGCGTTGGGAACGTAAAAGTTCACCTACAGTAATCATAACTTTTGTATATTAACACTAAATTTATGAGTCAAAAGTAAGATCTTCAATCTCGGTGTCAAGTGTATCACTTAATGGATCGGTTGCAGAGGTATCACTCATTAAAACATCTCTTGGTTTGCTGCCTCTTGCAGGTCCAATAACTCCCTTAGCTTCTAGTTCATCTAAAATACGGGCAGCTCTAGCATACCCAATAGATAAACGTCTTTGCAACAAAGATGCAGACGCTTTACCTGCAGTAACAACCACTTCTACGGCATCATCAAACAAATCATCAGTTGCGTCTCCCCCGGCAGAAATACTTTTATTTGTATCAATAGGCGGCTTTGATAAAATTTCCGCATTATAAGAAGGAGGCATTCCAGTGCTTTTTAAATAAGACACTAATTGATTGATTTCTTTTTCGTCTATAAAAGACCCTTGTAAACGAACCGGCTTAGATGCATCAGGTGGAACAAAAAGCATGTCTCCTTTACCCAAAAGTTTTTCCGCACCAGGCTGGTCAATAATAACTCTAGAGTCTACCTGGCTAGTAACATTAAAAGCAGCACGACAAGGTATATTTGCTTTAATTAAACCAGTAATAATATTTGTAGAGGGTCTCTGTACTGTCAAGATTAAATGAATTCCCGTTGCACGAGATAACTGCGCAAGTCTAATGATGTTTTTTTCTACAGCAGCAGGGTCTCTAACCATTATTTCAGCCATTTCGTCAACTATAACTACAATGTAAGGCATAGCCTGAAAACCCGATTTTTCATTATATCCAACAATATTTCTCACTCTAGCTGCTTCTAGCAACTTGTATCGACGTTCCATTTCATCTACTAACCAACCAAAAACAGAAGGAGCCTTTTCACTATCTGTTACGACTGGAGTTAACAAATGGGGAATATCCTGGTAATAAACTAATTCAACCCTTTTGGGGTCTACCAGTATGAATTTAACTTCATCAGGCCCTTTTTTAAATAATAGAGAAAACATTATGCTTTGCAAAAATATAGATTTACCAGAACCTGTAGCTCCTGCAACAAGTAGGTGAGGCATTTTTGCTATATCGTAAACTTTAGAAGCTCCGCTTACATCTTTTCCTAGCACAATACCTAAAGGAGCTTTATTTCCCTTCATAGCATCAGACGTAAGAATTTCTTTAAAATTGACTACTAAACGATTATTATTAGGAACTTCGATACCAATTAGAGATCTTCCAGGAATAGGAGCTTCTATACGTACTGATCCTGTAGGTGAAGCTAATGCTAATGCCAAATCATATTGTAAATTAGATATTTTAGCTATTTTTGTTCCAGAAGGAGTTTCAAGAGCGTATTGAGTTACAGAAGGCCCATAATTTATTTCTTTTACAGAAATCTCTATTCCAAATGACCTTAAAGTATCTTCAATTATTTTGGCACGTGCTTTTACATCTCCTCTGTCAACTGGTGCATTTGATGGTGGGTTTAGTATGTCTAGTGGAGGTGGTTCCCAAATTCTATCGCTATAAGGCAAATTTGGAGTAAGCGCTATACCTTCAGTACCCGTTGGAAGCTGAGGAACTACAAGACCTGCCTGCGGTTCTGCCATTGAAGGAATTACTTCAAAAGAAGGTTCTTCTACGACTTTTTTAGCTGGTTTTTTAGCCTCTTCAGGGTGAGAGTTTACTTCTACAGCGCTTTCTGCCACGCCAGTGCTTATTTTAATTTCGTCTTGATGCGCATCTTCTGCCATTTCACCAGAAAGTTTAGCTTTGCGCTTAAACTTAAGCTTATTCAAAAAACCCAAGTTTGAAGGTAAACGGGACATTAATTCATCTAAAGGCTTATCCCAGATAAATATAAGAGTAACTACTAAAAAGGCTAATAAAATTAAAACAGCCCCGTATATACTAAGCGTATTTATTAAAACCTTAGATATTAAGTATCCAACAAAACCACCACCTAAACCGTCTTGGGCTATGCTCTTAGCGTCCTCTCTACTATAAAATGTATGCACCAAACCGCTTGATCCAATTAGTAAGGCCAATAAGCCAAATAAAACACGTAGTTCTGCAAACTTCCACTTTATTGATGGAATATAAATTAGACCCCAAACAATTAAAACTGGGGTTAAAAATATAGAAGTTATGCCAAATAAACCGCGAATGCCTTTTTGAATTACAGAATTTATTGCGTAGTCAGGAGTAATAAAAGATACTAGCACTAACCCTCCTGTAACAATTAAAATAATAGACAGGATAGATTTAGCCGTATCTGGCTTCATTTTTAATTTGATTGCTTTCTTTCTTCCTCTTCGTGCCATGTGGACTTATATTAGCAAATGTAAGGCAAAAAATCCCTTTTTGTTATAAACCCATAGAATTATCTTGAGGTAACTGTTATGAGTAAAAATGAATTTATATTCGCACTTCGGATATTACTACTAAGGGTCTTCTACCTGTTTCTGCATACAAAAACTTAGCCAAATCTTTTTCAATTAAAGGTTTCATGGCCTGCCAGGTAGTTACACTAGAAGTGTTTTTATCTATTGTTTTATAAACTATGTCACGAGCACGTCCAATTAGTGCTTTTGATTCTTTTACATAAACAAATCCTCGGGTTATAGCTTGTACTTTACCCGCCACCTGAAAACCTGAGTCGTCTTCGGTTATTGGAACCACGGCAACAAATAAACCTTCGTCAGATAGTTTTTCACGGTCTTTTATTACTACGTTTCCTATTTCTCCAACACTTTGACCATCTACGTAAATTTGGCGTACAGGCACTGGTTTTGATCTTTCAGCATAACCGTCATTAAAAACTACGGTTTCGCCTTCTAATAATTCAAAAACAGTTTCAGCATCGTGCCCTAACTCTTCAATCATATGTGTGTACGCACGCATTTTGGCAGCAGTACCGCCAATTGGTATGTGAAATTTTGCACGTGCAGTGGCGGCAACAAGTTGCAAATCACCACGCATCCCGTGCCCAGAAACATGAAGATTTTCTTGAATAGCACTATAAATAACTTCTGCCCCTGCAACAGTTAAAAAGTGTAGTATGTTTTCTACTGGCTCATATGAGCTTGGTGGACCAGGGTCAGCAGAAAATATTACCAAATCGTTATCAACTAAACTTAAATATTTGTGCTCGTTATGGGCAAGTTTGTAAAGGGCTGAATTTGGTTGACCATAACAACCTGCAACTATAAATAATAGTTCGTCACGTCGGTATTGGTCAGTATGTTTTATATCCACATATATATCTTCAGCAAAAGGAAAGTAACCTAAGGCTATTGCTACTTCTGCACTTTGTTTAATTGACCTTCCATCAAAAACTATTTTTCTTCCATGCTTTATAGCTATTTCAATAACTTGATGCATTCTGGAAATGTTTGAAGAAATAGTAGTAATAAATATTCCTTTTCCTTCAGCGTTGCCAATTATTCTGTCGTAAGTGGCCGCAAGGGATTTTTCTGAAGCCGAATAACCCTCATGAGTAACACCTAAACAGTCGGATAATAAACACAAAACACCCTCATCACCTAATTCGGCAATGCGCCCTAAATCGATGGGATCATCTAAAACAGGCGACCAATCAACTTTATAATCAGCCATATGTAAAATAGTTCCTTGTGGTGTGCGTATTACAATGCCTAGCGAGCCTGGAACGGAGTGATTAACCTTGAAAGCGCTTATTGAAAAGTTACCCAATACTATATCGGGTTCATTCGCAGCAAGCCTGTGAAAACTTACTCCAGAAACATCCCCCTTGGTTCGATCTTCAATTCTTTTTCTAATAAAACCTTCAACCAAATCGCTACAATAAATGGGAACGTTTATTTCTTCTAATAAGTATGGAACTGCGCCGAAGTGATCTTCATGCCCATGTGTTATAATCAAACCACGTATCTTTTCCTGATTATCTATTAAATAAGTGTAATCAGGTATAACAACATCAACTCCAGGTAAGTCTGAGTCAGGGAATCCTATACCGTAATCAACCATAATAATATCGTCACCACATTCATATACGGTTAAGTTTTTAGTTGCGCCAACTTCTGCACCTAACTTAATTATTTTTAATTCCGGTTTCTTTTTTGCAATACTAAACATCAAATGCTCCAAATTTTACTAATATCGTTCTCTCACTATTATATTTTACCTTAACCAAGCAAAGCTATACACCCTTATTTTATATAGTTTGCAGAAACTAGCATATCAAGTAGTTTTAAAATAATGTCTTTTTTATTTTTTTGAGGCATCTCTAACACTAGATTACGTGCATTTTCATAGCCTAACCACGCGGCATCATCAAATTCTTCCGCTAGGGTATTTACAGGTGCTATAGCCTCTAAAACATGAAATAAATAGTGCTTACCTTTCATTTCATAATAAACGCCAGAGTCATCAAATAAGGTACGAGAGCCATGCTGGTGGCGTGGAAATTTTAATCTGTGTTCGTGGAAAAGCTTTGCTGGAAATCTTAAATTTTCAACAAAAGTATAGTTTATTTCTTCCGAAAGTTCTCTTTGTAATGCCTCTTGCGGTAATTCTCCACTGCTTATACCCCCTTGTGGTAACATCCAAACTGAGTATTTTTTATGATAAAACATAAGTATTTTGTAATTTTTCACTATAGCTGCAACAACCACAGGCCTAAAGCCCTGTTTACGCAAATCATTAAGTTTATCTAAGTTAATGGAAGTCATTTTAAAAACTTAAACCTAATTGCCCATCAATGGTTTCACTTACCGAGGTGGGAGTTTTATCACTAGATCTTTTCCCAAAACCATTCTTATTAAGATACTCCATAAGCTTAGGTATTCTTTTAAAGTCTTTTCTTAAAGCATCTGCAAAACTTTTATTGCGTAGAGCAGCTGCAGGATGATAAACAGGATATAAAACTAAATCACCTATTTTCCTCGGATGACCGTGATCTTTAGTTATTTTTCCATCTTTGTAAAAATAGTTCATAGAAAATCTACCCAAGGTAACAACCACCCACGGATCTATAGCCTTTAACTGCATTGCCAAATAACCTTCACATGCTTTAATTTCGTCAGGTAAGGGGTCTCTATTATTGGGAGGACGGTGTTTTATTATATTACCAATCCAAACATCCTCTCTTTTATAACCTATTTCATTTAATAATGTTTCCAATAAATTTCCGGCACGCCCAACAAAAGGACGACCTGTTTTGTCTTCTGTTGCTCCAGGAGCTTCTCCAATAAAAACAATTTTTGAATTTATATTCCCTTCCCCAGGAACAGCATTTAATGCCGTTTCACATAAACGGCATTTTGAACAGTTTTTAACATTGGCTTCTACTTGAGCAATTAAAGCTTTTTTATTCATTTGGTAATTTTAGTTCCATCCCTAAAGACAAAGGGCTGTATTGAGACAAACCAGGATAGCTTACTCTATTCAATTCTATGATTTCTTCAAAGCGTGCTTCACTACCTAATTCATCTCTGGCTATTTTATATAAAGAATCACCTGTTTGAACTGTGTATAAATAGTGATCCGAATCTGTTGTATACTCCCCACCGTTTTCCCAAATTATAGGAAAGGTTAATGTATCTCCATTTGTTCTTTGTTCTACTGTAGACACTTCTACTAGATAAGTAGTGTCAATTTTTAAATTTTCAGGTACTTTAACAAGAATTTGAACATCACTCCAAAATTCTACTTTTGCAGGTATAGTTTCGTTTTCATGCTTAAAAACCACTTGACCTTTTTTACTACCTAAACTCTTACCAACTAAAGTCCAGGGTTTACCTGGTATCGGTTTAGCTGGGTTTACGCCTGTTAATAATGGATTACTGTTTACAGCATCTTCTGCAAAACGATATAAGTGATTACTTTTAGCATATTGATAAGCATTTCCAAACAAACTAGCTAAAAGTACTAAAACTAAAACATAAACCACGTTTAAAGGCGCGGTTAAACCTTTGCTTTTTGTAGATTTTTTTGTAGACATCTTTTTTATCTTATACTCGTATCGGGCAAATAGTTTTTAAGGTTTTCAGCAGTTATATAAACCCCAGTGTGTTTACCCTCTACAAGTTCTTTTGCAACTTTACGACACATAGCCTCTAACGTCCTACCCAAACTTCTGATTCCTGAGTCAAACCCAAAAGGTCTAACAATAGAGGGCCATAAATTTGGGTCAATCTGCATCTCCTCTGGTTTTAAACCATTGTTCTTCAAAATTCCTGGCAGCAAGTAATCTCGAGAGATTACAATTTTTTCTTCGTCAGTATATGAAGGCATTTTTACAACGTGCATTCTGTCCATTAGTGCTGCAGACAAAGTGCCTGTGTTGTTTGCAGTACACATAAACATAGCTTTTGATAAATTAACAGGGTAATCAACATAATGGTCTCTGAAAGCAATATTTTGGCTAGGATCCAAAATTTCAAGTAAAGAAGCCATAATATCACTTCGCGTTCCTTCTTGACCGCTAGCTTTTTCAATTTCATCAAGAAGTATAAGTGGGTTCATAACTTTAGCTTTCATTAAACCCTTAATTATTTGACCAGGTTCGGCGCTTGGTAACGCCTTACTTTTTCCCCTTATTTCCAAAACACTTCCGATAGCTCCCATAGCGATACGAACATACTCTCTACCCATAGCCTTTGCTAAAGAAATAGCAATAGTGGTTTTACCAACACCTTGCAATCCTACTAAAAGCAGTATTGGAGCACGTGGCGCTTCTCCAATTTCGCTTCGCTCTTTAAGCAAACGCATGGTTGCCATGTATTCTAAAATAAGATTTTTAACTCCTTCCATACCATAATGTCCTGCATCAAGCTGTTGCTTCATTCTCGCTAAATCTAAATTGTCTTCTGTATATTTATTCCATGGAATAGAAGTTATGACATCAATATAGTGTGAAATGGTATCAAACTCGGCACCATACACACCTGTATGTGCCATACGGTTTAATCTGTTAAGAAACTGGTCTGCGCGTTCTTTTAAATCTTGTGGAAGCTCGGGACATAGTTCAACTTTTTTTGCTACTTGTGCCAATTCGTCAAAAATAAATTCAGCATCTTTTGAATTTGTATTATCTTGATCTGTTAATGAAATTGTATTTTCTGCTACCATAATTATTTAATAACAACTGCCTGCAGATTTGATTCTGCAACCAAATTAATAATATCAAGCATTTCAGGTGTTACGCTATTAGGATTTATAGTATTAAGAGATTGAAAACCCTCATCACCAACAAACATAATCAGCGACTTACCGCTTTTTGGAAGTACTGCTTTAACCCTAGCATAAGAAGGATTTAATGATAAGCTCCTACTAAGTTTAGTGCTAACAGCCTCAACTTCGTTAAAAATTTGATCATTGTTTGCAACAATTAATCTGTTACCAATTAGTTTAAATTTCCATGTTGAGTTTTCTACCGAGTTTACTAATGTTGCTATTTCATCAGGAGAATTTGGTATAAACACAGCTCCCCAAGAAACATTACTTTCGTCAACTATAGCAAATATAGCAAAATGATCGCTGACCTGAGATAAAAACTCTTTAGAAAAGTCATCACCTAAAGAAGTATCTTGCACATAACTATTTAGTACACCTTGTAAATCATTGATTTCAACATATAAGTCAGCATCAAACGGAACATACGAGTCAATTAAATCAGCTCCAAAAAAATCCTCATGTAAATCATTTTCTACCTCTATAACACTAAGGTTTGTAGGTAATTCAACTAATTCAACAGACAAGGTTTTTGTGTTTATTAAAGCGTTTATAAATGGAATGCCTAAGTATAAAACAACGGCTAATAAAAATAACGGAAGTAGTGTTAGAAATAGTTTAACAGTAGATTTATTAAATACTTTATTTAAGTTATTTGAGTGTTTACTTGCAACTTTTTGATATTGGGGCTCAAAAACCTTTGTACGTAAACCAGGATCAATACGCACTACATTTTCGGGCAACAAATTTCCGCACTCAGAACAGAAAAAACTATCGTAATTACCTAAAGTAGAATTACAGTTAGAGCAAACTCTAGACATAACAAATATTCAAATAACTTACTACTCTAGGGCAGCACAAAAATAGCATTAAGTTAATTTTAGCACTTATCTTCGGTTGTTACGTCCTTTTCTGTCATTGAAGCGACCACCTCTTCTATTATTTCCACCACGGTTACTTGGCCTAGAAGCAGCCTTTTCATATCCTTCGGGGTCATCAATAGCACGTTTAGACAAGCTTACTTTTCCATCCTCAGTTTTTATGACTTTTACACGTACTTCTTGTCCTTCAGACAACACATTTCGTACATCATCAACATATTCCGAAGAAATCTCACTTACATGTAATAAGCCATCTTTACCAGGTAATATTTGAACAAATGCACCAAAGTCTACTATTTCTTTAACTACACCATCGTAAATTTCACCAACCTCAACATCTTTAGTCATTCCATCAATATGCGCTATGGCTTCTGCAACACCTTCGGGTGAAAAACCAGTAGCAACAACTGTACCGTCTTCTTCTATAGAAATGTCTGTTGAAGTACGCTCCTGAAGCTCTTTAATTACCTTTCCGCCTGGGCCAATTACCATACCAATTTTATCAGGATCAATTTTTGTCATTGCTGATTTAGGTGCATATTCACTTACTTCTTTTCTTGGTTCCTTAATTACTTCTTCCATTTTGTCTAAAACATGTAATCTACCAGCTTTTGACTGCTCAAATATTTTTGGAAGTAAATCCATGGGTATACCTTCAGCTTTCATGTCACACTGAATTGCAGTAACACCATTTCTTGTACCAGTCATTTTAAAGTCTAAGAATCCAAAAGCATCTTCCATGTAAGCTAAGTCGGTCATAATTAACTGTTTACTCATATCGTCGTTAACTATTAAACCTACTCCTATGCCGGCAACCATATCTTTAATAGGAACACCGGCAGCCATTAATGCCAACGTAGAACCACAAGTAGCCGCCATAGAGGTAGAACCGCTTGATGATAATGTTTCAGATACCAATACTATTGTGTAAGGAAAATCTTTTGTGTCAGGCAATACGGGTTTTAGTGCTTTCTCAGCAAGCATCCCATGACCAATTTCTCTATTTTTAGGAAAACCGCCTACTCTTCCTATCTCACCACTTGCATAAGGAGGAAAGTTGTAAAAGTGCATATATTTTTTAGAAACTTCGCCGTACATATCTTGAACCAACATTTCATCCGATGGAGAACCTAAAGTTGCAATAGTCATTACTTGAGTAACACCACGTGTAAATAAACCACTACCGTGTACTCTAGGCAAAACATCTATATCAACGGTTATGGGGCGAACTTCGTCTATAGCTCTACCATCAGGGCGTTTACCTTGATCTAAAATCATTTGTTGTAAGGCGTGTTTTTCAATATCGTAAAAAGCCTTTTCAATACGAGCTTTTTTGTATTTACCTTCTAGTGAAGTGTAAACTTCTTCAAAAAGTTCACTTAGTTTGGTTGACATTTCTACCTTGTCTAAACCAGACTGCATTAATTTTATGACTTTTTCTTTTGCAATAGCGTGAACATCTTTAGTTAAGTCTTCTTCTAAAGCTACAGATTCGTACCCAAACTTTTCATGTTTAGGATTCACTGCTTTAGCGAAGTCTTCGATTAAGTCATAAATAGGTTTCAAGCCATTTCTTGCAAACTCAATTGCGCCTAAAATAACATTTTCAGGTAAAACATTAGCTTCAGCTTCTATAGCTAAAAACTTCATTTCTTTACCCACAAATGAAACAGTCATATCCAAAGTAGATTCATCATGTAATTGATGTCTTGTTGGGTTTAGTACGTAATCATTGTTAATATACCCAACGCGTGCTGTAAGCATAGGGCCGTTCCAAGGAATAGTTGAAGCTTGTAAAGTAGCTGATACAGCATTTAAAAATAAAAATGTTGCGTCGGCATCTTCTTCCAAAGACATTACAGAACCTACAATTTGTGTTTCGTCACTGAAATCACTAGGAAACAAGGGACGAATTGCATGATCGCATAAACGGCCTGTAATAATAGCATCATCAGTGCTACGTCCATCACGTTTTACAAATCTAGAAGATTTAATAGTTCCACTTGCATACAACTTTTCATTGTAATTAACCATTAATGGGAAAAAATCTAGCTCAGGGTTATACCCGCCAGAGTTTGCTGTGATAAGCATTACAGTGTCACCATAGCTTGCTTTTACAGCCAAATTTGACATGGGAGCTAATTTACCAGTTTCAAGAGTGATTTTTTTTCCGGCAAACTCAATTTCTTTTTTTATTATTTTGTTATTCATTTTTTACTGAGAAAATGCACAGCTTGAGATTAAGAGGTGTAAGGATTTATCAAAAGTGATAAATCATTGCAATTCCTAATCTCTACAAACAATACACTCCCCGATTAATTTATTATCTTATTACCTATAATATCAAGAATACTTTACTTAGAAAGTTCTAACTTTTCTAAAAGTGATTGATATCGCTCTTCATTTTTATTTTTAAGGAATGTTAAAAGACGTCTGCGTTTATTTACGAGTTGTAACAGTCCTCTTCTAGAGTGATTATCTTTTTTGTGCACTTTTAGATGATCAGATAGTTTCGTTATTCTTTCTGAAAGTATTGCAACTTGAACCTCAGGGGAACCTGTGTCTTCTTGATGTAATCTAGAAGATTTTATTATGTTGTTTTTATCATTTTTATTTAGAGACATAAATGCAATAGCAATTTTAACAAAATACGGCAAGAAATCAACTGTTTAGGCTACAGATAAGCCTGTTAGCAAAGATTTAGCTGCTTTTTTATCTGGTTTTAAAGCCCATAAAGGCGCTTTATTAAAAACTAAAAAGCTTAATGAATCGGCTTCGTTATCTATAATATTCACTGTACCGTAACGGGAATTATGTTTAGAAATATCTACGTTCACAACCTTTGCCTTTTTTATTTCTTCTTTTAATGAAGAATATATATCATTTAAATCTTCCAACTTTTTTGCTCCCAAAACAAATACTAAATCAAAATCGTAGCCAGTTATTTCTGATGTAATATTACTTAAATCAAACTCTTTAGGAACAGGACCTAAAGTAACTTTTAGTACGTCATTTTCTGTAGAATATTTAGCTTTTGCAGCAGTTGTACTTGCATAGTTAATACTAACTGTAAGTTCTCTCTGAGAAATGTTAGAGGTTATTTCCCCTAATGAGATTATGTCTTTTGCTTCTTCAGGTCGTTTTTTAGTAAAAACAAAGTGCACATCCTTCTTTTTGCGCCTTAGCATTTGATACAAACCAACAGCTGCACAAAAACCATCAATAGAAGAACCTTCCGAAGGTATAACGGCAATCTCTTTTGCATCTTGTATTAATTTAGAAATTTGACCTACACTGAAGTCATCTACTTGCATATTAGTAACTTTATTGGGCATGGAATACGAATTACTTGTGGGTTTAAAGTTTTGAGCCACAGTGGATTATATTATAGAGGACTTATAGAGTCAAATTATTGGATAAAAGCATGTGACCTTATATTTTATGTATTTAAGGTCACATGCTTTAGTAATTAGAAGCGCTTATGCATCATTCGAATCAGATCATACTTACCTACTTGGTAAATACTTTCACCAGGAACTTCAACATTAGCGTCACTGTAGGTAGAATTTTCTGCCCAAACTACAGCATCAACTACGGTGGCGGGCCATTTGTCAGGAGTGTTAGTAAGAACCACCACTAGCGTACCAGCAGTATCATTTGGCTTTATTAAAAGGGCATACGAAACATGGTACGATTTTGACGTAACAAACGACATGCCTCTTTTGTTGAGCAACGGCGATATTTGAGTTAGGGTTTTATAATTTTCAAGTACCCAGATAATTATAGAACCCAATAGTACACTTGTTATGTAAATGCTTATAAAACACGCCACTCCCATAGCAACTAGCAGCGCTAGGGTAATTTTGCCCCTTATAAACAAACCCGCATCAGTGTAAGTTGGCTCCAGCACAAAAACTTTGTAACCAATAGCCACTCCAAGCAAAGTCGTAAATAACAGTACTAACCCAGACATTTTCTACTCCTTTTTGTCTTAGTTGAAAATACGCCGCTCGCGGTTTATGTGCTCGATGGTTACAAAATCCCAAGGAGAAAGTGCCGATTTTATAAAATCTCCTTTTTCATTATAGTAACCAAATAAAGCGCGGTTTTTTTCGCGATCAATACCAATGTAGTGACCATAAACCGGGTATACCTTAAAAGCGCGTACGATTTTATATATGGGTCGTTGGCCTAAAGTACTTTTAGTATGCACAAAATAGGCACCTTTTGGCCCTACGCGAACAGCCTCACTTTGTACCTGCTGGTAAAGTAAAACAAGTTTAACAACACTGTACCCAAGACCAGCATATGCGAAGTAGTCAAGCTGAGTAACTACACGCAAAGCAATCAGCATACCTAAGACGAAAATTAGAGAAAGCAACCTCATACCTAAACCATACTGCTGCTGTTTTTGTTTACTAAGTAAAGCAACGACAACACCAATTAGAATGAACAATGGTGAAAACATTATTTACTCTCCTTATTATTTTTATTTGATTTAGGTAGTAATTATAGAGGTAAAAACACTATGGGTCAATGGATTACAGCATTTCGATATACTGCCCCGTCGAAATATCATCATATTGTGGCTTTAACAATACGCCACACTCAACATCTTTTCCTACTATGGAAACGTCATCTTTCTTTATTTTAAGCTTTTTGATGGCTCCTCTATATAAAGGCTCATCGAGTTCTGTTAAATCCGAAGGGTTTTTATCGTAAATAGCAATACGCTTACCTTCTTTTAAAGCACCTGCAATAACTTTACATCCTGCAATTATATCTCCTGAAGGTAGCTTAAACGTTTTCAAAACTTCAGCTCTTCCCTTAATTTTTGACTCTTCATCAAAAGCTGTTCCTGCAAGCACTGCTTCTACTTCTTCGATTAATTCATAAATTGTTTTATAAGTTTTTAAAGGAATTTTCTGACTTTTAGCCAGTTCGTCAACCGAATTGGGTATTTTAACATTAAAACCAACAATTAAGCCCCCAGTACTAGATGCAAGCAAAACGTCAGATTCTGTAACATCACCCGTAGTTGTTAGCAAAAATTTTATAGAGTAAGTAGCATCTACGTTTTCGCTAACTAGTTTAGATAAACCACCTTTTACAGCCTCTAAGGTACCTTGAGTATCTGCTCTAACAATAACGCCAACTACACGTTTAGTATTTTGACCTACAATCTCGGTACGACCTTCATCTAATGATAGTTCAGCGAGTTCACTGCCTTGCTCAACTATTAAGTCCCCAATATTTGGAACTTCTTTAAAACCTAAAACTTCCACAGGTTTAGAAGGCTCTGCTTCTTTAATCATTTTACCTTTATCATCCATTAAAGACTTTACACGTGCATTAAAACCGCTAGCAACTACTTCTGACCCAATTTTAAGTGTTCCGTTTCGGATTATGGCGTTTACTACAACACCTTTTCGTTTATCCAATTTAGACTCAATTATTATTGCTTCAAGTTCCCCTCTAGAATTAGCCTTTAATTCAGACAACTCAGCAATTGCCAATATTGCATCCAGTAAGTTAGAAAGACCGGTACCCTCTTTGGCAGAAACTTCTACCGCCACAGCGTCGCCACCCCAATCTTCAACTAAAACATTTTCTAAAGCTAACCCTTGCTTTACTTTATGAGGGTCAGCACCTACAGTATCCATTTTATTAATTGCAACTATAATAGGAACGCCCGCTGCCTTAGCATGAGAAATAGCTTCTTTGGTTTGAGGCATCACACCATCATCAGCAGCAACAACTAAAACTACAATGTCTGCAGCTTTTCCTCCTCGAGCACGCATTTGTGTAAAAGCGGCATGTCCAGGAGTATCTATAAATGTAATTAGTTCTGAATTGTGAGAAACTTGATAAGCACCAATATGCTGGGTTATTCCACCATATTCTTTAGCAGTTACGTTTGTGTGTCTAATAGCATCGAGTATGCTTGTTTTTCCATGATCAACATGCCCCATAACGGCCACAATTGGGGGTCTTGATAATAATTCATTTGTAGATGCGTTTTTTTCCATTGACATATTAAACTATATAACTTACTTTTGGCGTCTTTTAAGTTAGGCATTTTCATTTTCAGGATTACTATCTTCTGAGGCAATATCTTCCTCTTCAGCGCTAGTAGCTGTATCAGATACTTCGTCTTCTAAAGATTCAGATTCAACTTCATCTTCTTTTGCTTTAATATCTTCGTCCCAAACACCTCTTACAACAGTATCATCATCTTCTTGCACTTCTAAAGTAGAATCAATGCTACCAAATAAGCTAGGAGCACCTTTAATATCTATTTTCCATTTTGTTAGTTTGTGCGCTAACCGTACGTTTTGTCCTTCTTTACCTATGGCCAAACTCAACTGATCTTCTGGAACAGAAACATGTGCTTCTTTATTTTCTAAATCGGCGTCTACCTCGGTAACTTTAGCAGGAGATAAACTTGCCGCAATAAATTTTTCAATTATTGGTGAATAAGGAACTATATCTATTTTTTCACCAAATATTTCAGTTATTATTGCTTGAACTCTTACACCTTTTTGGCCAACGCAACTTCCAACAGGGTCAATTTTGTCATCACTGGAAGATACAGCCATTTTTGTACGAGAGCCAGGTTCACGGGCAATAGCTTCAATAGTTACAACACCAGAGGCTATTTCAGGAACTTCCTGTTCAAAAAGTTTTACAATAAAGTCAGTATCTGTGCGGCTAACAATTATTTCGGTGCCTCTGTTAGATTTTCTAATATCCTTTATTAAGACTCTTAATCTTTGGTTTAGTTTGTAATCTTCCGAAGGAACTTGTTCTGACTGGGGTAAAATACCATGAGCACGGCCTAGGTCTAAAATAACTACACCGTTTTCAATTCTAAAAATAGTTCCGCGAATTAAAGTACCAACTTTTGACTTAAATTCATCTAAAATTACTTCTTTTTCTGTTTCACGGATTTTTTGCAAAATCACCTGTTTAGCTGTTTGTGCTGCTATTCTTCCAAAACCTGATGGTGTTATGTCTTTGCCTTCTTTTAAAATACGTGCTTCACCTGTATCAGGATTTAAATCTACTTCAATAGATTCCTCAACTTCGCCCTCAACCTCGTCTTCGTCATCACCATAGTCTTTTTTATATGCAGAAATTAAAGCTAGTTTTATTGTTTCCAACACACTATCTACCGAAATACCTCTTTCGGTTGCTACTTGATTTAGTGCTGAATTAAATTCTGTTATCGCCATATTTTTATTTTACCTAAAATTACTCAATTAAAAAGGCGGGAAATACCCACCTCATAAAATTCTATGAAACTAACCGGTTAAACCGCTGTTCCAAATGCAATCGCATTATAAACCTGGTTACAAACTTAACATATAGATGTAAATATATCAACCGCTATTGAACACCAACATGCACTAGGCTATCATTTTGTTAATGAGCGTAACTGAAAAATTAGTAAACTTGATTGAAGAAGAAACACCCTATACAAAAGCCGATTACGAAAAAGCTAAAGATGAGTATGAGGTACTTAAAGAGGGACACACCATAGCACTTAAAACAGTAAAAACAGCTTTAGAAAAAAATATGGGAACTTCATATCACTCAGAAAGCCCTGAAACCGATGCAGTTTTGGCAGCAATTGATGGAGAAAATAATCCATTGGCTGAGGTCAATAAAACACCAGGGCAAGTGTTACTTGAAGCTGCACAAGATGTAGCTGTTTTTGAACCTAAACTTAAAGAAGCAGAAACGCATTTAAATGAGGTGAGAATAGAATATTTGCCTCAAGAATGGGAGTCTTTAACAAAAAACGAACCGTTTTTTCTTGGAAGTGATAACGATTTATTAGAGTATATGCGCGTATCAAAACTCGTAGATGTAAATGAACTAGGCAAAGGATTTGCACGGAAACAACTTGCGTTAAGAACAGGTACAAATCAAACCGAAATTTGGGAAATAGTAGCTCAGCATGCACAAAAAAGACAAGAACGCATAAAGCAATTGAACGGGCTAATCGAAGCCGCGGAAGGCCCTACAAAAGAAGGTTATAAAGAACGATTAAATGGGTTACAAAGACAAGATGAAATAAAAAAAGAATATATGACTGCTTATACCTATTTAAGTGAAATTGACCAACAAACCTAAAAAAAGTTAGGCTTTTGTGTAATCTTCCAAAATCTTTTTTTGTTTTCTACTGATTTTTTTTGGTAAAACAACTGAAAGCTGCACTAACACATCACCTCTACCATAGCCATGTAGTTTAGGCATACCCTTACCTTTTAAGCGAATAGTTGCGCCGGGCTGTGTTCCAGAAGGAACTTTAACCTTTACTTTGCCTATGCCTGTTTTCGAATCAAGGTCTACTACGGGAATTTCTACTTTATCGCCTAATATCGCTTGAACAAAGTCTATTTCTACTAAAGTGGCTAAGTTATCACCAACACGTCTAAATTCACTTGGAGTAGGAACTCTTATAGTTAAAAGCAAGTCACCTGAAGGAAGTCCGTCGGGACCAGGCATTCCTTTACCCGCAAATCTTAATTCACTTCCATCTCTAACACCTTGAGGTATTTTAATTTTTACTTTGCCACTTTCAACTTCTACAGTTTTTTCTACACCGTGAACAGCTTCACCAAAAGTAACATGAAACTCATAATAAAGGTTTTTACCTCTCTTTGGCTTTCTATTACCACCAAAACCCCTAAAACCAAAAAACTCTTCAAACACATCAAAAGGATCAATATTTCCGTAAGCATTATTACCCCCTGAGGTGTATGTATATGTAAAAGGACCCCATTGTCCTTGTGCTCCCTGATTCCCACCAAAACCATTCTGTTGCGCACCAAACCCAGCATGTCCGTACTGATCGTACATTTGCTTCTTTTGAGGATCACTTAAAACCTGATATGCCTCATTTATTTCTTTAAAACGTTCTTCTGCACCATCTTTGTCATGATCAGCTACCATGTCAGGATGATGTTCGCGGGCAAGTTTTCTATATGCTTTTTTTATTTCTTCTGCCGAAGCCTTTTTGTCGACTCCAAGCACTTCGTAATAATCTCGAGTCATAAGCGGATTTTAGCAATTAAGTAAGTTGTTTGCTAGATGCAATTTGCTATAAAACTACCATTTTGTGTAGTTATTAATTATACTTCTTTTAGTAATTGATTACAGGAGAATTTTACTATGGAAAATATGAGAAGACCTGATGATTATGAAGACTTACCAGAAGACGATGAAGGTGCTGATACATTTATGCAAAGTGTTGAAGACCGTGTAGATGCAAAAATCGCAGCACAAGAAGTTCAGAAACAACCTGTTGATTTAGAAACCGCTTTTTCAGGTGAGGATCTTCCGACAACAAGCGCAGAGATTCGTGACGATGTTCTTGATGAAGAAACTGCATCCAGCATGTACGACGACCCAGAAGAAGTAGAGTAACTTTTGAAACAAAGAAAAAGCCCGCAAAAGCGGGCTTTTTTTATCCTCCAATTACTAACACTTACTCCTCAACTACTTCGCCTTCAATAGGCTCTTCTTCATTTCCTTCAGATTCGGGTTGTTTAGAGGTTTCACCTTTAGGTGCCTCTTCGCTACCCGCATCTTTGTACATAATTTCACCTATTTTTTGTAAAGAGTCAGATAGTTTCTTAGTTTCAACATCTAATTCTTCTAAAGTTGCGGTAGGAGTTATTTCCTTTACTTTTTTAACCTGATCTTCAATTTCTTTCTTTAAGTCTTCGGGTACTTTATCACCAGCATCGCGAAGTGACTTTTCAGCAGTGTGAACAAGAGTATCTGCCATATTACGTGCCTCAACTTCTTGTTTTTTCTTTTTATCTGCTTCTGCATTTATCTCAGCTTCTTTTACTAGCTTTTCAACTTCATCATCACTTAAGCCTGTTCCACCTTGAATCGTTATTTTTTGCTCTTTTCCTGTTGCCTTATCTTTAGCAGAAACTTTTAATATACCATTTGCATCTATATCAAATTTAACTTCGACTTGAGGAACACCCCTAGGTGCTGGGGGAATACCATCTAATATAAATCTACCTAAAGATTTGTTATCAGAAGCCATTTCTCGTTCACCTTGCAGTACGTTTATTTCAACACTAGTCTGGTTATCGCTAGCTGTACTAAAAACCTGAGATGCGGATGTTGGAATTGTAGTATTTCGCTTAATTAATGGGGTGCTCACACCGCCAAGCGTTTCAAGTCCCAACGTTAAAGGTGTAACATCAAGCAGTAAAACATCTTTAACATCGCCACCTAACACTCCTCCTTGAATAGCAGCACCAATGGCTACAACTTCATCGGGATTTACACCTTTATGGGGTTCTTTACCAAAAAACTCTTTTACTACCTCATTAATTTTAGGCATACGTGTCATGCCACCTACCATTATTACTTCATTAATATCGCCCTTTGAAAGCTCTGCATCTTTAAGTGCTGCTTCCATTGGTTTTATTGTTCTCTGAACTAAATCATCAACTAATTGCTCAAGCTTTGACCTTGTCAACTTAACGTTTAGGTGCTTAGGTCCTGTGTTATCCGCTGTAATAAACGGAATATTTATTTCGGTCTCTTGAGCACTAGATAATTCTTGTTTAGCTTTTTCTGCAGCATCTTTTAATCTTTGTAGAGCCTGTTTATCTTTAGATAAATCAATACCTTCAGTTTTCTTAAACTCTTCTATTAGCCATTGAATTATTTTTTGATCAAAATCATCACCACCTAGGTGAGTGTCTCCATTGGTGGCTTTAACTTCAAAAACGCCATCCCCAACTTCAAGAATAGACACATCAAAGGTACCGCCTCCCAAGTCATAAATTGCAATTATTTCATTAGATTTTTTATCTAATCCATACGCCAATGATGCGGCAGTAGGTTCGTTTATTATTCGTTTTACCTCTAAGCCGGCAATTTGACCTGCCTCTTTTGTAGCATTTCGTTGAGCATCATCAAAGTAAGCAGGAACAGTAATTACAGCTTCAGTAACTGGTTGTCCTAAGTATTTTTCTGCGTCAGCTTTTAATTTACCTAAAATTTTCGCAGAAATTTCTTGAGGTGTATAAACCTTACCTTCTACTTTTATTGCAGCAAGGCCATTTTTACCTTCTACTATTTCAAATGGTGCATCCTTTAGCATTGTTTGAACTTCTTCATCCTTAAAACGTCGTCCCATTAAACGCTTAGCACTGTATACAGTATTTTTTGGATTTACTACTTGTTGTCTTTTTGCAGGAACACCAACAAGCTCATTGGTTCCTAAAGCAACCACAGAAGGTGTTGTGTTTGTACCTTCATGGCTAGGTATAACCTTTGCCTGACCACCTTCCATAACAGCCATGGCTGAGTTTGTTGTTCCAAGGTCAATTCCAATTATTTTCCCCATTTTTTACCTCCTAAATAAACTAATTATTCCTTTTCAGCGCCATGCCCAACTTTTACGTAAGCAGGGCGCAACAATTTTTCTTTATATAAATATCCTTTTTTCACTACTTCTACAACTTTTCCTTTTTCTCCTTCAACTGTTTCTGTAGCTTCCATAGTTTCTATATCGAAATCTTGATTTTCTGATTTAATTTCAACCACACCTTCATCACTTAGTATTTGCTTAAATTCCTTAACTACCAATTTTATCCCCATATCATCTACATGTTTCTCAACCATCTCCAAATTATCAAGAATAGGTAAAAACCTTTGCAAAATACTACTGTAGGCAAAAGAAATATAATCTTCTTTCAAATCAGCCACTCTATTTTGCAAATTTATATAATCAGCTAAAGCTCTTTTCCAATTATTTTCTAATTCTTCAATTTTGGCATTTAACTGCTCAATTTCATCATTTTTGTTTTCTGTTTGTTTTTTATCTTTATTCATAGCTTTAAAATATTACCAGGATCCTGCTAACTCTTGAATTAAACTTTTAGTATATCTAATCGAAGGTACTACGCTAGCATACTGCATTCTTGCAGGACCCAATACCCCGATATAACCAGATGTAGAATCTAAACGAAATCTTGAAAAAAGTATACTGCAGGATGTTAGATCATTACTGGCTAATTCATCACCAATTAAACAAGCTACATCTTGAGGTGCAGGCACACTATTTAAAATTTTTTCAAGTAATTCGTAACGATCTAGTAAAAATAAAGCAGATTTTGTAACACTAATATCCCAAAATTCCTGATAATCAAGAAGGTTAACAGTTCCTGCATGAACTAAATAACCATCATCAGTAGTTGCAAATGCTGCTTCTTTAGTTAAGTCAGATAAAGCTAAGGCTGACTGCCTTAAAAGCCTATCTAATTGAAAACGGCTTGCCCATAACCTTTGCTTAATAGCAACTTCCTGTAATACAGGAAGTTCTTCCTCTTCCATAAGATCATCTAGAAAAATTCTATAAGCTAAGGTGGAGGGGATTCTACCAGATGAAGTATGGATCATTTCTAATAGGCCTTTTTTAAGCAACTCAGCCATATCATTGCGGACAGTAGCTGCTGAATATTTTATCCCATACTTTTTTACTATAGTACCCGAACCAACAGGGTTAGAGGATTCTAAATATTCATTTATTATGGCCTGTAATAGTACTATTTGCCTTTCTGTTAGTTCTGAGAGCATATTATCAGTAATATAGCATGAGTGCTAAAGGTGTCAAGGAAGTACATAGTTTGGAGATAAAAATCCTTATAATTAAAGGGTTTATCTCCAAACTGAATTAAAGTTAAGAGCGTACAGCAGAAACCAAAGCCAACACTGCCGATGCAAAATCTTTATAAACAACATCAATAGGTCGATTTCCATCAATGGCTACAAGCTCACCGCGTTTTTGGTAGTAAGCAATTAGTGGTGATGTTTCTTCTTGATAAACGGCGAGGCGAACTTGTTGTACTTCTAGTGTATCATCATGCCGTTGAACAACTTCACCACCACAATGATCACAAACACCCTCTTGGGAAGGAGGTGTAAATAAAACATTGTAAGTGTGACTGCATGCTTTACAAACACGTCTTGCAGTAAGGCGTTCTAATAAAATATCATCACGTACATCAAAATAAACAACGCCAGCTAAGGTTCTCTTAATTGCTTTTTCTTTTAAAAGAGCAACTAATGCCTTAGCCTGATCTGTGTTTCTCGGAAATCCGTTTAGTAATGCGTTCTTACCAAAAACTTCAGAACCAAAAAACGCGTCACGAAGCATGTCTAACGTAACATCATTAGGAACCAACAACCCTTGTTGGATATAGTGATTGGCTAATTTACCTAATGCGGTTCCTTCACGGCGATGCCTGCGAAAATGAGCACCTGTTGAAATAACATCCCATCTCTCTGCAGTATTTTTTGTTGCTTTGCCGTACATTTCAATAAATAGTGCTGCCTGTGTATCTTTACCACAACCGGGAGCACCTAACTGAACAACTACGATATTGTTAGTCATTATCATTCTCCTTTTGATTGGATTTTACTTGTGGTGTTTAAATACCACCAATTTTTGAATTAAGCAACTAAACGCTTAATATTTGCCTAAAAGCTTCTTGAGGAATATCAACTTTACCTAAACGTTTCAAACGTTCTTTTCCTTTTTTTTGTCTATCTAGTAGTTTGTCTTTTCTCTCGCGGTGTCCTCCATAAATATGTTGCAAAACGTTTTTTCTCATAGCGGGAATGTCTTCTCTCGCGACAATTTTCCCGCCAACTGAGGCTTGTAAGGCAACTTGATATTGTTGTTTTGGTATCACATCTTTGAGTTTTATCAGTAATTTTCTTCCCACCTCTTCGGCTTTACTTTTTAAAACAATGTGAGATAGGGGTTCAATGGCCTCCCCATGAATTAAAATGTTTAGTTTAACAGCTTTAACAGAACGAAAATCTAAAAGTTCATAATCTAAACTTGCATACCCGGAAGATACTGTTTTCAAATCACTAAAAAAATTGTAAACAAGCTCGGCTAAAGGAAGCTCATACTCAAACATAACTGTACTTTCTGATGTGTAATGCATTTTCCGCATAATGCCTCTTCTATTTTCACAAAGCTGAATAATACTACCGTTATACTCTGTTGGGGCAATAATGGTTAATAAAATCCAGGGTTCTGTAATTTCTCTTATAAAAGTTGGATCAGGCAACTGTGCGGGGGTTTTTACCGATATTTGTTCCCCTTTAGTTGTAACAACCTTATATTCTACTGTTGGGGTTGTAGAAATAAGTTCCAAATTAAACTCCCTCTCTAAGCGTTCTTGTATTACATCAGCATGAAGCAAACCTAAAAAGCCGCATCTAAATCCATAACCTAAAGCACTGTTGTTTTCCGGATCATATGTTAAAGCAGAATCAGATAGTGAAAGTTTTTCTAAAGCAGTTCTTAAATCAGGGAATCTATCATTTTCTAAAGGATATATTGAAACGAAAACAAACGGCATAACTTCTTTATATCCGGGCAACGGTACAACATTTTGTGCAGAAACAACTGTTAAAGTATCCCCAACCTTTACACTCGTAATATCTTTTAAACCCGTAGAAACATAACCTACCTCACCTGCTGATAACTGGTTAATTTGTTTTCTTGTAGGAACTAAGATTCCAATACTTTCAGGAACTGAAGAAGCACCAGAAGCAATAAACTTAATTTTAGTTTTTTTCTGAATTTGCTCTGACGAGAAACTCCCATCTACAATTTTTACTATAGCTATAACACCAAGATATTCATCATAGTACGAGTCAAAAACTAAAGCGCGCAAAGAAGCATTGACATCCCCTTTTGGGGGTTCAACTCTTTTTATTACTTCTTGAAGTAAATTCTCAACATTCTCACCTGTTTTAGCTGATACTTGTAAAATTTCCTCTTCTTTAAATCCAAAAGTATTAATTAAGTCCTTGGTTACAGCAGCAACGTCACTTCCAGGCAAATCAATTTTGTTTAAAACAGGAACAATTTTTAAATCAGCCTCTAAAGCCTTATATACGTTTGAAACAGTTTGCGCCTCAATTCCCTGGCTTGCATCTACAACTAAAATTGCGCCCTCACAAGCAGCAAGAGAGCGAGATACCTCGTAAGAAAAATCTACATGTCCGGGTGTATCAATAAGATTTAACTGGTAGTCAACATTATCGAAAGCGTATTTCATACGCACAGCTTTCAGCTTTATTGTAATTCCTTTTTCACGTTCTAAATCCATAGAATCAAGCTGTTGCTGCTGCATTGCTCTTTTTTCCAATGTGTTTGTAAGTTCCAAAAACCTGTCCGCTAATGTGGACTTACCGTGATCAATGTGCGCAATAATACAAAAGTTTCTAATGTTTTGGTGTTTCATATGCTTTGGTGCAAGAGGATTTTAGCACGGCGAAAGCCTATTCTTCTAACAGTTCCTGTTGCAAAGGCATGTTAGCAGGAACAGCTAAATTACACTTACGCAACAACTTATATAGCAATTCAATTTCCCTAACTTTAAATAACTTAGTAAAAAACAAATAAGATATAACACCTGCTAAAGTTGCTAATATAGTAAGTAATGCTAGATTAACAGTTTTTGTGGTATCAAAAATAAACTCGTCGAGTAATTTCATAGGAACATATAACGAAATTCCCATAAAAAAAGCGGCATAACTAATTTTAGTAAAAGGCACTACTAATGAATCAAGTTTAAAGCCCCCAACTTTTTTAGAGAGCAGAAGCAATAAAAATATCATATCAAGTAGTAAAGCTATAGAGTAAGAAAATGCAACAGACCATACACCGAAGCCTAAGTAATGAACAAAAACGTAAGATAAAAAACTACTTAATATAACTGTAATAAAATTAACTTTAAGTGGGGTAGCAGTATCTTTGAGCGCGTAAAAGGCGCGAGTGAGCAAATAAACTGAACTCTGAGCAAATATAGATAAACTAAAAAAAGCTAAGGTATAAGATGTTTGCACAGTTGCTTCCCAAGGAAAGTTGCTAACCCCATACACTAAGCGTACTACAGGAATTCTTAAAACTAATAAAATTACACTTGCAGGAATAACTAAAAACAACATTTGATGAAAAGAAGTAAGGAAAATTTCTTTAAACTTTTCTTTGTCCTTTTCACCTGATTCATAAGATAAAGTTGGCAAAGCAGCTAGCGCAATAGAAGCTCCAAAAAGATTAACAGGAAAACTTTGAAGCTGATCAGCAAATTTAAATATAACCACGGAAGATGTAGATACTAAAATTGCTAATGAATTGTTTACAATGGCAGAAACTTGAGCCATGCCAGCACCTAAAATTCTAGGAGGCATCAACCTAAAAATTTCACGCAAGCCTTTATCCTTAAAATCTAGTGTAAATTTATACGAAAAGTTTATTTTTCTAATTAAGGGAATTTGCACCAGCAAGTGCAATACAGAACCTATTATTACACCAAACGCAGGGCCATAAATACCATACCTTGGAATTAAAATTACAATTCCTAAAATCATACCTATGTTATATAAAACAGGAGCTAAAGCTGTAATTATAAAATATTTAAACGACTGTAATATAACGGTTACAAAGCTACTTATAATTAAGAGTAGCTGGGCTGAAAGCATAATACGCATTAACGAGGTTCCCAGTTTAATTTGTTCTGCCGTAAACTTACCCAAAGAAAGAGCTGTAATAACTGAAGGAGCTAAAATAAAGACCAAAGTTCCCAAAGACAAAAAGAGCAAAATACTCACAGTTATCATAGAGGATGCTGTATGCCATGCGTTTTCCTCATTCTTTTTAAAGGTATTAGTAAATACAGGTATAAAAACGGTAGAAAGCGTGCCCACAACTAGTAATGAATAAATAAGGCTTGGAATTCTATCGGCAGTATAAAAAACACCTAAAATTTCTGAAGCGCCAAAGTAGTGCGCTAACAATCTGGTTCGTACCAAACCTAAAATAGCAGAGGCGCCATACATAAAAGCCAGTACGGCTGCTGCAGATATAATTGTGTTTTGTTTTTTCATCAGGAGCTTGCTCCCATTTTTGAAGGCAGTTTTTACCATAATCAGTCAATCTTAAATTAACAGCAAAAAACGTTTCTTTAAAGTATCTTATCAATGTAGTTGCACAAAAGTTCTGATATGTTATCATAACAACGCAAAATTAATAATACACTATGCCAAACTTAAAAAGTGCAAAAAAGGCACTAAGACAATCAAATAAAAAGCGTGAACATAATCTTTTCTGGAAGAGAAGAATTAAAGCAGCAATGAAAAAACTTGAACAGTCTTTAAAGACCAACCCAGAAAATATTGATATACTAAAAAAAGAAGAAACTACTCTTCAAAAAGTGTTAGATAAAGCCGCTAAGCATAATGTTATACACGAAAACAAAGCTAAGCGTCTAAAGTCAAGATATGCGAAAAAAGTAACTGCCAATGACAACACAAAATCAAGCCCAAAACCAAAGACAAAGTCCAAATCTGCTAAATCAAAATAGTTTTGAATCTGATTTTGTAACTAAATCGCATCGTCAAATTATTTCCGCATCAAAATTAATGATAATAGTTGTTGAAATTGCTTTTGTGCTGGCTTTAGCGTTAAATGCCACCGCAGATAATTCTGTTGCAAAACTTCAACTAGAAGTAAGCGATAGGCAAGATGTAGTAACCGGAAAAATACTAGTAGAACAAAAAACAAATCACATAGTTCAAAAATTAAATAAGTACACTACACAAAAAAATTCAAGAAAATTGTTAGGGAATAGAATTGACTTTTTACTTAACACTTTACCTGGCGAATTAAAGGTGGAGGAGTTAGCTATTACTGAAGAACAAACTATAATGAAACTTGAGGCTGAATCAGCCCTTAGCTTTTCTTTACTTATAAATAAGTACTTCGAAAGTGGACTAGTGGAACAAATAATATTAAATTCAGCAAGGCTCAATACGTCCTCAAACACGTTTATTGTCGACATTGAGTTAGTTTTTAAATGAGTTATATTGATAAATTCATTAGTGACTTAGAACTAACATATACACGTGAAATAGAACTTCAACCAAAAAAACACGTAGGTTTTTTCTCTGTTTTAACTTTTACTATTTTCATAATTTTTGGAATATCGGGTTTTAGACCCTCTATTTTAGCTTTAGCACAAAAAAATAAATTTAAAGAAGAACTACAAGACATAAAACTTGCCTTGGACAACAAAATTACCGATTTATCTTTAGCAGAAAAAGACCTAAAAGAAGCAGAAACTTATTTACCGATACTAGATAAGGTAATACCTTCAGAACCTAAAACTGATGAATATTTAAAAGACCTGGTAAGAATAGCAGCAAGAAACGGCTTCATAGTAAGAAATTTTCAACCCTTGGGACAAACACCTGAAGAGGTAGAAGTAAATATAGAATTTTCAGGAGAAGTTTTTAAATTAGACAAATTAATTAAAGAAATGGAAGATATGGATAGACTAATAACCGTAAAAGAAGTTAAAGTTAATAATGATAATGTGCGCAGTAATGTAAAAATGAAAATAGAAATATACTACGTAAAAAATTTAAGTGACAATAGAACCCCGAGATTATGAAAGAATTAACAACTATATTAATAACAACCTCAATCGCAATTGTTGCATGGATAGGCTTTGAGGTGTGGGAAACAACTTACACAAATTATGTTCCAGATAAACTACTTGAAATTGCTACCCCTCTTGATGGTAGAATAGATAAAGATTTACTTAAGGAATTAAACGCTTCTTCGAAGCAATAAGTTTCGAAAAGCTACCTGCCTATGAATACTACAGAACAAGCAAAAAATGGATTTAAAACTTTTATTATTACTCTTTCCGTGTCTCTTGTTGTTTTCACCGCAATATATTACGTGGTAAGTGACGGTTCTACAGTTAATATTGAAAGTGATACTTTAGGAGCTGAAACTACAAAAGATAGAACAAGTGTTTTTGGTAAATTAACTGAAGAACAATCAGAACCAAAGTTTTTAGCATCTGCTGAAACCAAACCTGAAACTCCAACTCCAAAAGTATTGGCAGGCTCAGACGTTAGCACAGAAGCATCTGAGAGCACAACACCAGTTCCAGATACTGGTAGTACAGAAATGACAATCGCCTTGATTTCTGCAATTGTAGCCATTGGAGGAGCTGGTTATTTAGCAGTCAATAATCCAAGAAAAAGAGCTCTTGTAGGATTCGAAAGAGACATACTTAAAGAGTTATAAAAACCCCTAATTTAATTTGTTAACGTAGCTTGAACCAATAAGCGTCTTAGTTTGGTGCCCGGAGGACTGCAAGTCATTAGCACAACTGTGGATTCATTTAGGTAGCGGGGCTTCCATTCAGCAAGAGGATATACATCCTTAGGCAACAAATCCTTTTTTTCCTCTACAACATAATTAAGCTCCTTGTTATTATAGTTAATTGTAAAAGTATCTCCTATATTTAGGGTATGTAGTGTGGAAAAAATTGTCTTGTAATTACGGGGATTGTAAAAAAATGGTAAAACAGAATGGCCATAAATAAAGGTATTACCTACCTCCCCAGGTAATGCTGAGCCTATATAGTGACCTAGCCAATCATCAGGACTCAAATCGGGAGAATTTGTTTGAACTAAGGCATCTTTAATACCAAGTTTGGGCACAGTCAAATAAAAAAACTCTGGGACATTTGCGATTTCAGCAACATCTGAAACTACAGGAGAATATTCACGTTCTAACTCACTAAAACTAAACTCACTAAAACCACTTGCTATACCCAACACACTAGAAGAAACAGGTTTAGAAATTTCATCTTGAGTTTTGAAAGCAACTAAAGGCCATACAATTTGAGTAACAAAAATAAATAGTCCTGCCATAACTAACACAATTGGGTATCCTTTAGATCTGAAAACAAAGGTTTTGCTTACTGGAGCATAAAAAGGATCATATGATTCATCTTTAGTATATTTATAAGGTTTAAAGTAAGACAGAGCAGAGTTCCAAAATTGCTACTTATTTTTATATCCTAACACTTTTTCGATACTTAAAGGAATTAATAAATCGGAAGAAACCTGTCCTGTTTTAGCCCTTTTATCTAACTCGTAAAAATAACTGTACAAGTCCTTTATATCTGCAGAGGAAAAACCTGCCAACTGTTTATTAACTTTACTTTTAACAAACGGAGACATTTTTGAATATCCAGGAGCATTGTAGCTTCCCAATGCTAAATTACGTAAACCGTACAAAAGCATGGTAAAAATATAAAAAGGATCTTCTTTTTCAATTAACAGTTTCTTTAATTCTAAGTAGGCCTGCTTCCTATTCCCATAAAATACTGCATCAACAAAGCTGAAAATGTTGGTGTTTTTATAGGCTTGTGATGTAAAAACTTGTGCTTTTAGTTTTAAAGCATTTTTAATGAAGGGGTTAGTTTTTGTTAAAAGTTTATTAGAAAATACAATTAATACACTTTCCTCGGGCAAAGAACTGCAGACATTTAAATAGTCATCTAAACTAGCACGTCCCGCTTTACTAATATCAAATAAAATTAAAGGAGCCCCATCGAATACATCAAATGAGACGCATGCGTTAAGAAGTCCTTGCGGAGTTGTATCAGTAAAGGCAAGTTCCCTTGAAGGGAAATTAACATACTTAGACTTTAATACTAAAAGTTGCTTTCTGGAAGAAACTTCATCATCACCATGAATTATGTATAACATGATTAATTACCAAATACATAACGTTGTACGTATGCATGTAACTGTGAATAATCACCAGCACGAGGAATCAACACATAGGCACCCCCGTACAAGCTTGTATCCGTCGGGTGGAAAAGCAAACCACCTTCATCAGCGGCACTTCTATCATCTAAAACTACTGTTCTTATACTCTCAAAGTTTATTTTTTGTGATAGTAAGTAGAAGCTCTGTGCAGTGGAAAAATCTATATTAGTATCTACATGCTTAGAATATGTATCATAAAGCTCTTTTAATTTAGGTAAATCAACAAGTGTTTCTAAGGAAAGTGCCTTGTTTTTTATAGCCATAATTACGTTTTGCTGACGTCTAGATCGTGCGAAGTCTGTTCCTTCACCATTTGTGCCTTTACGGGAACGTACATATTTTAAAGCCATTTCACCATTCATGTTTTGCAAGCCTGCGTCAAAGTGAACAGTTTCATAGCGTTCATTTTCTGGAGCTGTCTCTTTACCTTCAATAGGATAGTAAAAATCATCAAAGGTTCTTTCAACATTAACATCTATACCACCTAAAATATCTATAGAATCCTGAAATAAATTAAAGTCTACTACAGCATAGTAATGAATTGGTATCCCTAACACATCTTCGACTACAGATTGAAGTTCTTCTGCACCACCAAAGGCATAAACCGCATTTATTTTTGATTTGCCTCCACTTGGGGCAGTAACCCATAAATCCCTGGGTAATGATATTAAAACAACATTCCCCTCAACTCTCCCTATAGAAGCTACTAAAATTGTGTCAGTTAGTTCTGAGGTTACTACACTGCCATCACTGCGTTTGTCTGAGCCCAAAATCAATACATTTGTGCGTCCATCGGTTTCATTTAAATCAGCACTTGCTATTGTTGATACTACTGAAACAGGGTCAAACAATGCCCCTGCACCTTTTCCAAAAAATAAAAACAAACCCCCTACCAACCCTAATACAAAAAATATAATTATATATTTTAAGTATCCATATCCTGAAGATTTCTTTGCACTAGTTAAATTCCCACTCAAAGTGGTTATAGGAACATTATTATTATTTTCCCTTGAGGAAACTGACTTCCCCAAATCAACATAACGCATAATTAATTATTAAAAGCTTGAACTAGTTTAATAAAATGTAAAGCATCCAAGCTAGCATGCCCAACTAAAATACCATTTAATGTATCGATTGCACTCAGAGAGGTTACATTATCTTTATTTACAGAGCCTCCGTACAACAGCGGTACTTCAATCGACAATTTTGATTTTACCTCATTTAAGGATTCTTCGATAGCAGTAGGGTTTTGCACATTATACACACCGTTTTTTGATATATTTGTTGGATCTTCCATAGCCAAAATCACCCCCGGGACAGCACTGTTTATAGCATCTGTCAATGAAACAAAACAAATTATAGGTGTTATGGAATTTTCCAAACACAGATCTCTTTTTTTATTAACTAGTGTCCTGTCTTCTTTACGTTCGCTATGCCCAATTATGCTGTAAGTACAAAAATCTTTAACTTGTTCTGCACCAACATTACCTGTATGAGAACCCACGGAATATTCAGACACATCTTGGGTAGCAATACTTAAAAGTTCAGCATCGCTATTTTCTTTTAAAAAATTAAGGTACGGAAATGAGGGGCAAACAATAACGTTAATATCACTACTTAGTACAAAATCTTGATTCTTATAAACTTCTAACCAGTCAGATATTTCTTTTAAATTTTTGTTTTGTTTCCAATTGGCAACAATGTATTTAGGCATGAGCAGTTAGTTCCTCCAAAACAGAATAAATAATTTCAGGTAAATTTTCTATATCTTCATGCGTGTATGTATAACCTAATACATTTAAGCATGAAAAAACAGTACCTACATCGGAATATATTTTTTCGGCAAAGGCACAGCCTACTAAGCTATGTACAAGCAAATTCCCTCCTATCTCACCTGTTTTTGACAAAGCACATCCCACAGGGCATCCAGAACAAGAAGGGTTACTACTTGCAGCTACAGTAAGTTTAGTAACGTCACTAAGTAAACGCTTATATAAAGCTTCATATTTAGCTGGATTTTTTAATTTATGAGATTTAGTTCCAGTTACGCAAATTGCTTTAATATTTTTTTGAAGCAAGCGCTTTTCTAAAAATTTCCCTGGTGCTTCGAAATATTCGTCTAGGTAAAAACCTTTTTGAGTGAAATTTAGTACACTTTTTTTCCCTGGCAATCCTAATAATCCTAAATCGGTATCAAGAGAATGAAATTTAACTTCATCATCTTGAATTTCTAAAATTGTTGGAACTCGCGACTTACCTAACAAAACAATAGCGTCTAAGCCTGCATATCTAATACGATGTGACAGAGATCCACCTAAATACAAATCTTCTATAGCGCCATTATCTTCCATTAAAACTGAGGTTTTAGATGCAAAAGGAAAAAACCCATTTAAAGGGCCGACCGCAAAAATTAATGGTAGTTCTTCTCTATACAGGGAAAGTAATTTCAAACCCAAACCAACTCCTCCAATAAAATGAGACAAATCGGGATAACTTTTAATTTCGTAAGTATGCTTTGGAAGATTTATATGTAAAACTTTTTTAGCTTGAGAAATCATCGCTTTTATCATCCTCCTCAACTGTAAATACTAAAGTAGGGCAAATTTTTTTTATTTCCTGTATATCAAAATTGTTGATTTGAGGATCTATGTCAATGTAAAACATTAGTTCAGAAGTTTTAGAGTTTCTCAAAACTCTTATTAAAGCACCTTCAAGACCAACTTTTTCGAGTTGCCTCTGCGCTTCCATTACACATAATTCACACCCTATACATTTTTCAGGAAAACTAGCTTTTAAAGTAGCCATATTAATTTAATGCCTCAATTCCGGGAAGGGTGCCTTTTATTAAAAATTCCAACATTGCGCCACCCCCAGTAGAAACAAAGTCTATATCGTTTAAAAACCCTGCTTTTTCGATTGCTGTGGTGGTATCTCCACCACCTACAGTCACATGTGCAAGTGAGTTTACCGCAGCTTCCGCAATTTTTGAAGTTCCTGTTAAGTACTCGGTATCTTCGTAATAGCCTAAAGGGCCTGCCCAAACAATAGTCTTTGCATCTTTTATAATGTCTTGAAACATTTTTATCGTGTTTGGCCCTATATCTAAATTATCTTGAGCGTAGTCAACAGGTAGAAATAAATTTTCTGGTACATTTTCATTCCAGTCTAAACCTATTTTTCCTCCCACTAAAACAGCGTCCGAAATTTTTAAAAACTTATCAACTGCTGGTTTTTTACTTTCTAGCTTTGCACCACCTATTATTGAAACCAAAGGCCTTTTTGGGTTTTTTAATATTGAAGATAAAACTTCTACTTCTTCTACTAACCTTAAGCCTGCGTATGAAGGTAAAATGTTTTTAAATCCTACTATGGAGGTATCGTTTCGGTGGGAAGTTGCAAAACACTCGTTTACGTAAAAATCCACCCCCGTTGCTAATTCTTTCGCAAATTCTATAGAATTTTCTTTTTCGCGCGGATCAAATCTTAAATTCTCCAAAAGGGTGTAATTGCCTTCGCCCAGTTTTTTACTTAAGTATGGCTTTATAACTTGTGTGCTTAGTTCTTCAACAAAAACGCCTTTCGGATTTCCTAACTTTGTTGCCAAAACTAAGTTTGCGCCCTCTTCTAACAAAAACTTCAAAGTAGGAATGCACATATCAATTCTAAAAGTATTTTCTATCTCTCCATTTTTTAATGGAACATCGAAGTCGCAACGTACTAAGACTGTTTTACCTGCTATAATTGGCGCTTGTTTTACCGAAAGCATAGTGAACATATTCTAACACTTTAGAGCATTGCTAAGGTGCAAATTAACCTATAATGTGTTAATATTGCTCACGTAATAAAAGGAGATACAAATGACTAAATTAAACCTAACGGCTGGATTTATAGCTAAATATAATCACAGCCCAGAAGAAGGTTACTACCTGATAAAGTATTCAGGCAACCGCATTAAACGCGCAATCTATTTTGGGGAGTCTTTTCCACCACGTATAAATGGATGGACATGCGTTCGTTACAACGATGGTTTTGGACAAGCTGAATCTGAAATAGGAACATGGAGACACTGCGCAGATGAAGAAGTAACACACAGAGGTAGCAGGTTACGTAGTCTAATAAACTCGTTGAATTTGCCTGTGCTTCAAATGGATACAGAAACATTTACAAACATTACAAAAGAAAAACCGAGAGAAGGGTATTACTATCGGGTTACTAGAAAACTAATTGGAAAACCCATTGTATCTGAGCCATACAAAAGCAAAAACGAACCGTCTGCAGATGGTCCTGACACAGTGTTTTTGTATAAAGATGGCAATTGGGTTTTGGTAGCCTAAATGTGCAGGTGTTTCTTAAGCGACGTATCTAAGGAAACACCTCACAAAATTTTTTGTGCATGTTAATATTTACGTATCCCAATTAAAGGAGAAAACTAAATACCCCGGAGAGCGATATGAGTGAAACATGCGCAATGAATGATTTTGTGTTTTCGCAAATGAGGTGTGCAAATAGCCCTCCCCAACCCGATACCTATTACTTGGTTGAAACTTATGGAACGCACCCTGTTGAATTAAAAGGAACTTCAACAAGAAACTTCAACAGGCTTGCATACAATCAAGCAGTATTCTTGAAAACAGGGGATGGAATATGGCATCGCGCAGCACCATAAACAACTTTTAGGCTAGTATTTGTTTACAATAAATAAGTACTGGCCTTTTTATTCTGTAGTTAATAAAGCCATTTCTACAAGTCGTGTGCTATAACCCCATTCATTATCATACCAGGCCATAACTTTAACTAAATCACCATCAACAACATTTGTTAAAGCCAAATCAACAATAGCTGAATAGCTACTCCCTACAATATCTGTTGAAACTAATGGTTCGTAACTAACCCCTAAAATACCTTTGTAAAAATCTTGCTTAGAGGCTTCAACAAAAGCATTATTAATTTCATCTTTGCTGGTTTTTTTATTAAGCAACACCGTTATATCGGTTATTGACCCTGTTGGAACAGGAACACGAATAGCTAATCCGTCAAAAACACCTTCTAAATCAGGAATAACTTTAGTTGTAGCAATAGCAGCACCTGTAGTAGTAGGGATAATATTTTGGGCAGCGCCACGAGCACGGCGCATATCACCCTTACCTCCAGGCGCTGGACCATCTACCAAGTTTTGTGTAGATGTATAAGCGTGAATAGTAGTCATAGCAGACTTCAAAACTTTAAAGTTTTTATGCAATACACGCATAACTGGAGATATACAGTTTGTGGTACACGAGGCATTTGAAATAACATTTTGCCCAAAATACTGATCATGGTTTGCCCCAAGTAAAAACATTTGAATATTGCCACTTCCTTTCGTAGGGGCAGATACAACTACTTTTTTGGCACCAGCCTCCACGTGTGCTGTAGCTGCGCCATCTTTCACAAAACGCCCTGTACATTCTAAAACCACATCAATTTCTAAGCTTTTCCACGGTAAATTTGCGGGATCTTTTTCTGACAGTATTAATGTTTTTTTCCCGTCCACAACTAAATAGGTATCTGGTGCGGTATCTCCTTTAAAAAACTCATCTACATTATCCCAAGTATCTAGCTTAAGTTTTTTTCCTGATTGTTCTACATGTACTTCTTTAGAAAATATTCCATAAACAGAATCATATTTTAGTAAGTGTGCAAGGGCATTTGCATTGGTTAAGTCATTTATAGCAACAATTTCTATATCTTTCTTTTCTGAAGCTATTTTAAAAGCGGCACGACCGATACGGCCAAAACCATTTATTGCAAGTCTTGTGGGCATAATTGTTTTCTCTCTTAAATTAATAACTAAAGGTTAGAGTCTATCCAGGACTTTAATGTGTCTTTAGGCATTGCCCCGGTACGACGATCTACTTCGTTTCCATCTTTTAATAATACAAATGTTGGTATGCTTAATACGCCAAATTGCTGTGCCTGTGCTATATCTTCTTCAACATCTACTCTTTTAAATTCTACCTTTCCTGCATAATCTTGTTCTACTTCTTCAAATATAGGCTTCATAGCCTGACAAGGACCACACCAATCGGCATAAAAATCGATTAGTTCTATCATAAAGGCTCCTTAAAACTTATTACAAATTTATGATAACATAACAACTGTCCACATTAACTAGTAGTACTCTTATGTCAAATGGAAAAACAGTAATTCTTAATATTCTGTTGTTTGCAGGAATAGTAGTGTTAGGAACTTTTATTTTTGCAGATAAAAGTGATGCCAATTTCAAACCCGTAGTAAAAGGGTTTGTTGATCAAAGAAAAATTTCTCCTGAAGAAAAATATATAAACTCAAAGCTCAAAAATTTTACAAACGATAATAGTTGGGAACCAAAAGTAGAACTAGGTACAGTTAACCAACCCGAAATTGCTGCAGAAGCAGGAATGCTGGTGGATATAAATACAGGAAATATACTTTTCGAAAAAAACGCAAATGAAAGAAGAAAAATAGCGAGCTTAGTAAAAATTATGACAGCCGTGCTTTCATTAGAACATAAAAGTTTAAACGACAAAGTGTACGTTACAGCAAATGCATCAAGTGTAGGAGAAAACTCAATGGGAATAAGCGAAGGTGAAGTTTATACTATAGAAGAATTACTATACGGACTTATTTTGCATTCAGGAAACGATGCTGCATATGCACTAGCTGAAGGAACAGCCGGAGATGCTGAAACCTTTGTTTTTTGGATGAATTTAAAAGCCAGAGAATTAGGACTAAAAGATACCTATTTTACCGATCCTAGTGGCTTAAATGATGATACTTATAGCACACCAGCAGATTTGGTTAAACTTACAAAGTATGCCTTAGAAAATGAGGACTTCAAAAAAATAGTTTCAACCGTAGAAAAAGAACTATCGGGAAATACACATAAATATCTACACCTGTATAACCAAACAAACTTATTAGCATCGTACCCAGGAGTTGCTGGGGTAAAAACAGGTTATACCGAAGAAGCGGGTTTATGCTTAGTAACATATGCAAGTAACGAAAATAAAGAAGTAGTTGGGGTAGTTTTAAAAAGCATAGATAGAAAGGGTGATATGATTTTAATGCTAGATCACAGTTATGCAACTTTAGGCATAAACATTGAACATAACCTGTTGTAACTTTACATGTTATTATACTCACGTGTCTCAACTTACAGATTTCCTCAAAAAATTAAACAATAAACAAGAAGACGCTGCCAAACATTTTATTGGACCAGCACTAGTTGTAGCAGGCCCCGGAAGCGGAAAAACAAGAGTATTAACACACAGAATTGCTCATTTAATACATGAAAAAAAAGTAGAAGAAGAAAATATTTTGTGTGTAACTTTTACTAATAAAGCTGCAGGTGAAATAAAAGAGCGTGTTGCCGATTTATTGGGGGAAAACAAAATTGTTCCATGGAGCGGAACCTTTCATTCTATTTGCGCAAAAATATTGAGAAAAGATGGATTTCAAATAGGTATACAGCCTTCCTTTGCTATTTACGACAAGGCAGATCAAATTGATTTAATAAAAGAAATACAAAAAGACTTTGGAATAGATAAAAAAAAGGTAAATCCTTATGCAGTTTCTTCAGCAATTTCAAACGCAAAAGCCGAATTAGTAGATCCCAAAAGCTATGCAAAGTTTACTAGTGGCTATTTTTACAAAACGGTAGCAAAAATTTATCCGGAATATCAAAAAAGGCTAAGAAATAATAATGCCCTAGATTTTGATGACCTTCTTGTAGAAACAGTTAATTTGCTAACTTATGCAGATACAATAAGGTTTAAATATCAACAACAGTTCCAATATATTCTTATAGATGAATATCAAGATACTAATAAAGCCCAATATATAATTTCCAAAACGTTAGCCGCTAATCATAAAAACATATATGTAGTAGGAGACATGTCTCAAGCAATATATTCTTTTAGAGGTGCTGATTATAGAAATATATTAAACTTTCAAAAAGATTACCCTGAAGCTCAACTGTATAACTTAGAACAGAACTACAGATCTACACAAAACATACTTGACGCAGCAAAAAACATTATAAAAAACAATTCTACACACATACCTTTAGACTTGTGGACAAAAAACGGAGAAGGAGAAAAGCTGATTTCATATACAGCACGCACAGAACGAGAAGAGGCTTTATTCATTATTGACGAAATTTTAGAAAATTTAACAAAAGGCTACCAATTCAAAGATGTAGCAATTTTATATAGAACAAACGCTCAATCAAGAAATATAGAAGAACACTTAATAAGAAATAACATTCCATACAAAATAATTGGAGGTTTAAGATTTTATTCCCGTAAAGAGATTAAGGATGTAATTGCCTTTTTACGTGTAATACATAACCCAGACGATTCGGTTTCATGGTCACGAATAATTAATGTTCCCCCCAGAGGAATAGGCGAAAAAACAAAGGAATCTTTAAAACAAAACGGATGGAACATTACTGAAATAGAAAATAAAGCGCGGCTTCCCTTTTCTTACTGGATTGAGAATAAAGATAAACTCGCAACTGTAGAATTAATGGATGAAGTAATAGAAAAAACTGGTTATATAGACTGGTTAGATGACGGTACAGAGGAAAACGAAAACCGCATAGAGAATATTAAAGAGTTAAGGTCTGTAGCACACGAATTCACAGACCTAACTGAATTCTTAGAAAACGTAGCTTTAATAGAAAGTTTGGACAAACCAAGTAAACAACAAGAAGAAAATGCAGTTACATTAATGACGGTGCATGCAAGTAAAGGTTTAGAATTTCCAATTATCTTTTTGGTAGGCATGGAAGAGGGTTTATTCCCGCATTCTCAATCAATAATGGAAAAAGCCGAATTAGAAGAAGAGCGTAGGTTGTGTTATGTAGCCATAACTAGAGCAAAGGAAAAAGTGTTAATGACTCAAGCAATGTCACGCCTATATTTTGGAAATATACAGTCTACTACTCCGAGCAGATTTTTATCAGAAATTCCAAGCAAATATATTGAGCCAAAAGGCACTCTAGGAAAAAGACTAAGTAAAGATGTAGACAGATTTTTAGATGATCTTGACTATAATAGAAATAATTTTAACTGGCAGTAAAACTTAACAAAAATTTGCAAAAAAAAGTGGAGGTTTAATATAACTTTGAGGGTTACACTAAATCTCCACATTTATGGGTTATTGGTTCCAGTAGGTTTCGTAGTAATCGCGAGGTGCCCAATAACGCGTTTCTTCAGCTTGCCAGGTTCCCCAGTAGTCACGTTCGGAATCGGCGGCGGCTTGTTGCAGTTCGAATTCGTTTTGTGTGAGAGCTTGAGAAGAACAAATCAAGCTAACGGCATCTTCCGAAAGGCCAAGCTCACGTAAGGTTTCGGCATCTTCAAGCACAAGCGCTTCCGTGAAAGTAGCCACTACCTCACCAAAGCCTTCAGAAAAGTTTTGCGCACCAAATTGTAAACGAATTGCTTCTGCTTTATACGCATTAGGCAAAAAATTTGTTTGTTTTGACATGATTATCTCCTTATTTGTGATAACCTGATCTGGTTATGATTCTACAATTATATTCCTAATGACCTATAGTGTCAACAGAGCCATTTGCTAAAATAACATATACGCAATGAAAAAACGTATTTTAAGTACAACTTTACTGCTGGGTACAATATTTATAAATTTTTACAAACCTGTTAACCACAACGTTTTGGGAGCAACTACTACAATGAGCACACCAGAAATCACCTCAAATGTAACGAAAATTCAAACCACTACGGCATTTGATCAAAAAGAAATAATAGAGTACGAAGATATTCCATATGAAACAACATATGAAAAAACAGACGAACTAGAGTATGGAACTGAAGAGCGTATAAAAGAGGGCAAAACAGGTTTAAAAACTAAAACGTATCTTTTAACGTACTGGCAAGAAGAAACAATAGACAAACAGCTTAAAAAAACCGAAATTGAAGACCCTACCACTGAAGTAATTGCTAAAGGCACTAAAATTGTATGGAGACTTTTACCTACTCCAGACTTAGGTAGAGTTCGTTATTGGCACAAACTAGATGTATGGGCTACAAAGTACGATGCAAACTGCATAGGATGTACAGGAAGAACATACAGTGGAACAGAAGTTAAAAAAGGGGTGTGCGCTACTGACCCAACAGTGATACCTTTGGGAACAAACATGTACATTCCGGGATATGGCTTTTGCCGTGCCGAAGATATAGGAGGTGCCATAAAAGGGAACAAAATTGACTTGGGTTACGAAAATGCGGCACAGGGAGATTGGAGAACAGGTCCTGCTGAAGTATACTTGCTCACAAACGCACCAGAATAATAAATAGACACGTAAAGGCTAGTTTGATAAGATTTGGAAATCGCAAACACCAATATAAAGGAGACTGCATATGGAATTCTTAAAAGAGTTTGGACTGCCGGGAGTCAGCATGTTATGCCTAATCACTGTAATTGCATTTGGTTACCTTGTAGGGAAAAAACCAAATAAAAATACAGGTTGGGCCGACGAAAAGTATGCAAAACCAGCACGTTATGCAATGGGAATAGGTGCATTCAGCACTTTTTTAAGTGTGCAAATGGCTTTTGGAAGTTCGGGCTGGATGGTAATAGGGGCTTTGCTATACATACTTGTGGCCTACTTAGGTTACCAAATAGCGTGCTCAATGAATTTGCCAGATCTTTGGTAATTTAAACAATAAGTGCCTCTTTTTTAGCATAGCGTTAAAAAAGAGCACTTACCTTTAAAGTAACTTACTTAATACAATCCCACAGGCTGTAGTAACATTTAGAGAATGGTGCTTTCCAAGGCGAGGGATTTCTACTAAAGCACTAGAATTTTGCATTAAATAATTCGACAAACCGTCAACTTCATTGCCAAAAACTACAACGTCATTTTCCTTTGGTTGCCAATTTTTAATTGAATTACTATTTTGACTCTGCTCAATTGAAATAATATTTTTTGCTTGATTATGGCAATACCTTACAAATTCTTCTGAATTTTCAAAAAAAACAACTTCTAAATCTTTTTCAGACCCTAATGCTGTTTTTGTTACTTTCGGATGCAAAACTCTTTTACCATTGGGAAGTACAACAACTCCACTATAGCCAATTAAAATTACTTGTTTTATTCCAAAAAAACTGCTGGTTCTTAAAATTGCTCCAACATTATACGTACTCCGTATGTTTTCTAATGCCACTGATATCATTTGTGAATTATACTATGCCTTTTGCAAAGCCATTATTTTACGCTTCTGCTAAAATCAATACATGTATGAACCTAAAAAAGAGTTAGGACAAAACTTTTTAGAAGATTTCACAGTAATAAATAAATTTATTCAACATCTTGATATACAACCCAATGACACAATTGTAGAAATTGGCCCTGGTTTAGGCGCGGTTACCGAAAAACTAGTTCAAAATATATTCGACCAAAAAAACCAACTTTATGCAGTAGAAATAGACGATAGATTTACAGCAAAGCTTGGGGAAATGTATTTAGAAGATATGAATGTACATATAATACTTTCAGATATTTTAGAGTGGTTACCTAAATTCGAACCAAAAGGTTCATACAAAATAATAGGATCGCTCCCCTATTACATTACTACAAAAATAATCCACACGATTTTAGAAAAAGATCAGTTAGCAGAAAGAGTTGTGATTTTAATACAAAAGGAAGTTGCGGAAAAAATCGAAAGTAGGGCTCCAGATAGTACATTTATATCGGCTTATGTACAAAGCTTTTACAATGTGGAAATGATACAAATTGTTCCAAAAAGTTTATTTAGTCCAGAACCTCAAGTTGATGGCTTTATAATAAAATTTACAAAAAAAGCAGACAGTCCATTAAACAGTGATTTCAAAAAATATAAAGGGTTTCTAAGGCGTGCTTATTCAAATCCGCGGAAAATGCTTAATAAAGTATTTTCAAATGAGGAATGTACATTGGGAAATATTGACCCTGCAAAAAGAGCGCAAGATTACGATGCCCCGGATTGGCTAAGCATGTTTAACAAACTTAAAGAACGGTTACCCGAAGAATAACTACTCAGTAACTATTTCAACATTTTCAATGACTACGTCTGTTACTGGCCTATCGGCACCTGCGGTTTGAACGTTTCCAATTGCATCTACTACAGACATTCCTTCAGTTACTATACCAAAAACAGGGTGTTTACTTGAGGAAGGCTCCTTGTCCCAATCTAAACGCGTGTTATCTACAAGATTTATAAAAAACTGACTACCTCCGCTGTTGGGACCTGCATTGGCCATTGAAATTGTTCCACGTACATTTGTAGAACCCTCTTTAAATTCATCAGCAATGGCATATCCAGGGCCACCGCGTCCAGTACCCGAAGGATCTCCACCTTGAATCATAAAACCATCAATTACCCTATGAAATATAACGCCGTTGTAATAACCTTCGTTAGCTAAAAATACAAAATTATTAACGGTAATAGGCATTAATTCTTCGTATAAATCTATTGTTATTGTTCCTAAAGAGGTTTTCATTAGCGCTTTATAATTTTTTCCCTCTTCAAGCGTCATTTCCGGTGCTTTTGAATACATACCATTTTTGTCTGCGGGATTTGTCATTTTTGTTTCCTCCATAACTGCAGGTTTGGAAGCTGGTTCTGTTGTACCAGCTAATTCTGCAAATTTAACACTTTGCTGTGGAGTTTGAGAAACATTAGGCTCACCTAAAAAGTAAGAACTAATTCCTCCAACTACTAAAACTGCTATTAACGCAAAAATTATGAATTTACTTTTAGTCATAAGTAGATTGAAGCCCGTGCTGGGCCATTTTCGCTCATCACGGGCCTCTTTGTTAAGCCCGACAACTTTTATATAAAGTCAGGGAATTTAGTCAAGCTTAAGTCTCCATCACCCCATCCCCGCGGACGGATTCCCTTAATGATCTTAATCAGAATATCTTAACTAAATTAAAAGGTCAATTAACTGATATAATCGGCGCATGACTACGCATGTGGTGCAATCCCCTGAATGGGGTGAGTTCAAAACAAAATATGGAACAAAAGCAATAAGAGTTGGTGGAGTACAATACACACTGCACAGGTTACCTTATACATATTTCAATTACGCATACGCCCCAAAAGTTAATCCTAAAAATATAAACTGGGAAAAATTAATGCAGTCGCTAAAAGCACACAACTGCTTTGCAATAAACTTTGATGCTCCCAATGTAATAAAAGGCTCTGCTGAAGAAAAACAGGCTAAAGACATTTTTGAAGAAAGATGCAAAAAAGCACATAAAAATACTTTTACTAAATACAACATTCTTTTAGATTTAACAACTTCAGAAAACGAACTACTTGAAAATATGCATAAAAAACATAGATACAATATTAAGTACGCACAAAAAAAGGGTGTGATAGGCCGCGTTGGCATTAGTAAAAAAGATTTTGAAACCTTTTTTAATTTATTTAAAGAAACTGCAGACAGACAAAAATATCACATACATCCAAAAAAATATTACGAAAAAATATGGGAACTTTTAACACCAAAAGGAATGTGTCATATAGTTTTTACAGAGTATAAAAATGAGCCCTTAGCTGCATGGATGTTATTTACTTACGAAAATGTTTTGTATTACCCATATGGAGGCTCTTCAGATAAACATAGAAATTTACAAGGAAGTAGCCTAATAGGTTGGGAAGCTATAAAGTTTGGTAAATCGAAAAACTGCAAACTATTTGATATGTGGGGAGCAGCAAAAGACCCAAATGACGAGCAAGATCCCGAGTTTGGTTTTACAAACTTTAAACTAAAATTTGGAGGAAACCATGTTGAGTACATGAGTTCTTATGATCTTGTACTTAATCCAATTCTCTACTACAGTTTTAATACTTTAAACACACTACGATGGAAACTATTAAGAGCAATAAAATAAAAACATATAAAACTATTCCTGATTTTAGACAATCAAAAAAATGGGCTAAATACCTAACTAAGTACGGGTGGGTCTCGTATAGAACTTCTACTGGAGTAAACATAGAAATTAAACCATATTTATTATGGAGTTTAGTGAAAATACAAAGACCACATGCTCTTAATCAGCAAGACTTGCATGAAATAGAAGAAATTTGCCTTAAACATAAAGCTTTATTTATAAAAATAGAGCCTACACTTAAACAAAACATTAAATTGTTAAAGCAAAACGGGTATATGCCTAGCTATGCTCCAATTTCCCCGCCATCTACATTGATAATAGATTTAAAAAAACCTAAAGATGTTTTGTGGAAAGAAGTGACTAAAAGTGGCAGATATGGAATAAATAGAGGAAGGCGTGAGGGAGCTATTGTAGAAATATATAAAAATCCTAATGATGAAATATTAAAGCAGTTTCATGATATTCAACTTGAAGCAAGTAAAGCACGACATTTTTATGTTCAAAATTTTGAGGACATGAAAATAAAAAGAGACTTGTTTAAAGAAAAAGCTATAGTGACAATGGTAAAAGACCTCGAAGGACAAATAAATGTTTCAAAGTTTTATTTGGGATATAAAAATTCTGTTTGGTATTTACATGGTGGAACAGCAAACAGAGGTAGAAAAAACAAACTTGGTTACACATTAATATGGGACACTCTGATGTTTCTTAAAAACGAAGGATACGAGTTTATTGACTTTGACGGCGTGTTTGATGAAAGATTTCCTAACGCAACAAAAGGTTGGGAAGGCTTATCGTACTTTAAAGAAAAATTTGGAGGAATTAGAGTAGAGTTTCCACAACCGTACGTAAAAATAACCAGTAATTTTCTAAAGTATTCTTACAAATTCACAAAAACTATTCCGCTATAGTCGAGTGCTATACTTTTAATATGTATAAAATAACCACAGGTATTGGACTATTTGTTTCACTATTGTTTGGAATTTATGTCACTTACAACCCACAAGCTAACGTAACATACTTGATAGCTGCTTTTGTGCTTATTATGACTACAGTAACAATAGTAGGCGATATATGGACGAGGCACTATTTTAAAAACGTAGGTTTTGGAGCTTACTATGTACCAAGCGAAAACAAAACAGTAAAAAAAATGGTTAAACTGGCAGAACCTAAAAGTGGCATGAAAATAGCTGATTTAGGGTCTGGAGACGGAAAAGTAGTTATATCTATGGCAAAAAAAGGTGCTGAAGTTCATGGTTACGAAATAGATCCTTACTTAGCTCTCATATCAAAAATACGAGTTAAGCTTAGATTTTTAGGAAACAAGGCCACAATACACAAACAAAGCTATTGGGATGTAACCTTAAGTGAATACAACGTAATTACCTTATTTGGTATTCCTTACATTATGGAAAAGCTAGAAAAAAAGCTACTAAAAGAGCTAAAGCCAGGTACAAAAATTATTTCAAATAAATTTAAGTTTCCAAATTTAGAGCCTGTAAAAATTGTAGATGATATTTTCGTTTACGTTGTATAAAATATAAGAGCTTTACACTTATCCTATAGCAATTTATCCAAAGTAGCGTTATAATTATGCCAGTTATTTTTAGCTACAAATAAAATCACATAAGGAGTAGAACCAATGAAAGCTGAGACTTTCGAGATTATAGTTAACAACAAGGCAACCACCAGTGCGGTTGTTACACAGCTAAGTCACATTAGCGGAGTTACCCAAATTGTTTTTTCAGGACGTAAAATTACCGTAAAGGTAGTAGAGCGGGCTGCCTCGGGTTTTCAAGCGCAAGTTGAAAAAAGCGAGGTTTACAAATTCATCACGTCCGTTAAACGTACTGGAGAAAAGCACGAAGTAAATGGCAAATGGGTAGATGGCGACAAGGCACCTTTACAGGTATATGTAACCTTAACAGGTGTTCCACAGAATCAGTTGCGTTCTGTCACCAGCTATCTTGGCAAAATGCCCGGGTGTATGCAAACTTCAGGTAATACAAAGACTGGAGAAGTAAAAGCAAAGTTCAGACTTCCGAAAAAACGGCATATTACATTTAAAAACATACTCTACGGCCGTTTTGCAGCAAGCTTTAAAATCAAAGCAGACGCGGATGAGACAGAAATGGGCTTTTTTGAAGCATGGTGGCTTAACCGCAAATGGAGCGCATACGGTTAAAGTCAAGTAAATACAGCTTTGTAGTACATGGATTTTATATCTTTTGTATTACAAGGCTGTTTTTTTATGGAGATCCCTTTTTTGACGTGCTATTATGTGCAGTACCAATATTAGTATATTGCCAAATCTGTACTATAGGTTTATAATAGGAGAATACCAGATATCAGATCACAAATAAGGAGATAATCATGTCGTACATTTTTTATTGCAAAAGCCTGGAAGATGCAGAGACGTTGGTTCAAATGTTCAAGCGCTTGTTTGGACTTTCACAAAACGAGATAGTGATAGATGATGAAGGCTCGTTTATGGTAGTTCCCGGACAAGACCCCGAACCAGATTTTCTGACCCTGCTGAGCAATCTGGCAACCGAAATTGTTGAAACACAACCGGTGTACGCCTAAACCTAAAGCTTTAGTTAATGAAATGGACAAATAAAACCACTTCATTAGCTAAGGCCTTTTTTTTGCTTTTTAAATATAATTAACCTTTATAGGCATGAGGACAAATATCTTTGTAGTCGCACCAGTTACAGTGCATGCCGGGTTTTGGATTAAAGTCACCTTCTTTTATTTTTTCCACAGTTTCTACAACTTTTAACTTTTGCTTTTCAAGTTGGACATCGGTTCTTTCGGTGCTAAGTTTTTCCCCTGCTTCAACGTAGTAATATGTTAGTTTTTTTGGATTTAAACCTAAAGCTTCTTTTGCTCCTAAAGCGTAAAAAGCAACTTGAGAATCTTTATCTACGTGTTTTTGATCTTTTAAACTACCAGTTTTGTAGTCAATTATTTCAACACCACCATCAGGCAAGGGGTCAATTCGGTCAATTTTTCCATAAAACTTTATTCCACCCATCCAAATGTTAAATGATTTTTCCAAACCTACGGGTTTGATTTTAGTGTTTATATTTTTATTGTAGTAATCTGCAAGCAAAGATTTTCCACTGTTATAGCGCATTTCTCTATGTTCAGAGTCTAAATAACCCAAAGGTTGCCAGTTGCGTTCGTACATTTGATACACATCCTCTAAAGAAACTGGCTGATCAAACATTAAAGATGCGTGGAAATCACGTAAAGTATCATGAAGTGTAATTCCAAAGCTAAGTGCATGGTTTGGTGCAGAAGGAATATTTAAAACATAAGAATATTTATACTGAAGTGGGCATGTTTCATAAGTTGCAATTTGAGAGTAGCTTAAAAACTTAGGACTAAAGTTTGTTATTTTTTCAGCTTTGGGTTCGCGATAACCTGATTCTAATCCAAATATGCCTATTTGGTTTGCAGTGTTACTTTTATCTATAAATTCAGCCTCAATCATGTTTAAACCCGTCTCCTGCAAAAACCCGCTTGGAACTTTGTCTCGCTTACCACCATAATTTTTTGCTAAAGTCATGTACAAATGTTTTCTGGCTCTAGTAATACCAACGTAAAACAAACGTCTTTCTTCTTGAATATGCGCATTTCCCGTAGGAAGAGATTCCTTAATAACAGCTTCTGGAATCTCAATCATATCTTTTCTATTTCTTGTAGGAAATCTGTCGCCCACTAAATTAACTATAAAAACCACAGGAAACTCTAACCCTTTACTTGCATGTACCGTAAGCAAGTTAATAGTGTCTATATCTTGTATTTCTGCTTGTGCAGGATTATCGCCTGCCTCAATAATTAAGTCTAAATAATCAACAAAGTCTATTATTGTTGGTATTTCTTTTGTATCTTGGCGATAACTCACTTCAAACTTTTTAACTATATTTAAAAATAAATCGAGATTTCTTATGCATAACTGATTTTCAACAGTATCTTCTTGTGTAAACTGTTTTAAGTAACCAATTGCATTAGTAAGTTGATAAACAGTATCGGTAGGAGTCATTTTTGTAATACGGTCTTGATAGGTTTTGAGCGTGTCTAATAAGCTTTGTACAGAAGTTTCTGAAGAAGCTTTTATTAATTCCCATAATGGTATTTTTTGAACTCTGGAAGATGCCAAAAAATCTGAAATTACTTCGGTACTAATATTTAGTGTTTCAATGTTTAAAACGCGATACAAAGAAATAGTGTCAGAAGGATTAAGCAACACTTTTAATAAAGCAATTATGTCTCGAACTTCATCTCTGTCGTATAGGCCCCTATTACCAACTAATTGATAAGGTAAGCCATATTTACGTAAAGCCATAACAAAAGGCTCTAAATGACCATTTGCTCTGGCGAGAATTGCAAAGTCTTTGTAGGTGTAGTTGGCTTCTTTTCCGAGTAATTCCAAAATCTTATTAAGTACAAACTCAACCTCATCTTCGATAGTATCAAGCTGAATTATTTGAGGTGCAGGACAGGCTGTGTTATCAATTTTACTTACAAGTTCTTTAGAAATACCTAGCTTAGTTTCTAAAGTATCAGGATTATTATTTTGAATTAGGGTATACGCCGGATCTAAAATTTTTTGAGAGGAGCGATAATTATCTAATAGTGTTACCATTTCTGCCTTTGGATAGTCTGCCTGAAATTCGAGGATGTTAGAAATAGCAGCACCTCTAAACTTATATATAGATTGGGAGTCATCACCTACAACAAGCAAACTTCTGTCTTGTAATTTATCTGAGGGACAAAGCAGCTTAATAAGTTCGTACTGCGCATGATTAGTGTCTTGAAACTCATCAACCATAGTGTGTTTAAAAAGATTCTGATATTTGATTAATAAATTAGGACGCTGATTAAATAGTTTAATTGCCCACATTATTAAATCCCCAAAATCCAACCTTGACTGCTCTAGCTTAAGTTTTTCATAACCTAAGTATATCGAGGCTAATTCTTGCCATCGTTGTATCTCTGTATCCTCACCTACAAACTTTTCTGCAAAATCAGAAAACTCCTTAGCCGATATATTTTCATCTTGTAAGCGTGAAATGAAGCTTAATATTGCAGAAATAAATTTAGTGGGGTTTCCTAAAGGCCTAAAATAATCTAAATCAAATTTAAACAGGTGCTTTCTTAGCAATAACCACTGTTCCGGTCCGGAAAGTATTTTATAACTTGGGTCTAAACCTATTTCTAAACCTTCGCTACGCAAAAGTCTGTCTGCAAATGAGTGAAAAGTATATATCCAAGGCTCTTCGTATCCTAACGGCATTACATCATCTACGCGCTCTAGCATTTCTTGAGATGCCTTTTCTGTGAAAGTTAGGGCTAGTATACCCTGTGGGTTAACCTTTTTATCATGAATCAAACTCTTAACTCTTTGAGCAATAACTCTAGTTTTACCTGTTCCAGCACCAGCTACAACCAGCAAGGCACCATTAGAGTATTCAACTGCCTTTTTTTGTGACTCGTTTAACAGTATTTTTTCTTTGGACATGGGAGCATTATAACGTACTAATGTTAAAATATTCGAGAAACTAAATAAGGAGAGATTTGGATAAGTAAAAAAAGCAAAATTAAAACACCTCTGCTTGATCACTATCAATCAAGGGTGTCTCCGTTTCGCTATCTAATGTGTGAACAGACTCGATTTTTCCAAATAGTCTTTGATATTTAGACTTAACATTATCCATAGATTTAAATGTTCGTGAAATATGACCATCTAAGACATCGAGTTCGCCTTCAAACTTTTGTGCTTCCACCTTTATTCCTGCTAGTGACTTTAATATATCTCCAGCATGTTTTTGCAACTCATGCTGCTGAAAAGCAACTAGGATAACTTTTAAAAAGTAAGATAGCGTGTTTGGAGAAGCCAAAACCACGTTTTTTTGCTTAGAGTATTCTTCAATCTCAGGAGTGTTAACAATTAGCTCGTAATAAACATTTTCTGAAGGAACATACATAACTGCCTGATCGGTAGTACCCTCTTCAGGTAAAATGTATTTAGAAGAAATTTCGTCTATTCTCTTTTTAACATCACGTACAAAAACTTTTTTAGCTTTTTCTCTGGCAAGATCGTCGCCTTCAGTAAGCATTAATTTAAAGTTTTCCATAGGGAACTTAGAATCTATAGGAATTATGCCCTTTTCTGTGATTATTATTGCGTCACAAACGCTCCCATCTCTGAATTTATACTGCGCTTTATACATTTCTTTAGGAAGAGAATTATCAAGAATTTCATACAAAAATTGTTCACCTAAACCGCCTCTAAGTTTTGGAGACTTAAGTATGTTGCTTAAGTCTTTCATATCTTTACCAAATTCCTGCAAACCACCCAAATGCTGCTGTACATCACCTATAACCTTTGAAGCATTGTCTAGGCGTTCCCACATTAATTTGGTTTGCTCATTCATAGCAGAACGATGATCTTTTAGTTGGCGCTCTAAAACATCAGAATTTTTATCAACACTTGTTTTCATTTCTTTAAGCCACTCTAGTAATATGACATCAGAATCACTGGAAAGTTCTGTTTTTAAGGTTGTTACTTGCTTAGATACAAAAAACATAACAGAAACGACAGCAACAATGACTAAAACTAAAACAAGCAAAATAAGTTGAACAGGATCCATGAAGGTATTCTATCAGAATGTTAATATGCGTATATGCCTAAATTTTTTTACACCGTAGTACTATTAACAGCAGGATTGTGGATAGTATTAGCTAGAATCCTTGCAATACATCCCCCGGAAAATAATAAAATAATAGCTACTGTATTGGCTTTAATTTTTGTTACAATGTCGTTCACTATTTCTATAGCTATATACATTTTTAAGCACAAAAAAGCCCCACAATACTCAAACTTACGGAAAATCTATAGAAAATCCTTTATCTGGGCGGCTTTTATTAGCTTGGGTATTACCGCCTTATTTGCATTTAGAGCATTTAGTATTGTAAACAGTTTAAACATTGTTCTTTTTATTCTTTTGTATTTTTCTATATATGCGTATATAAAATCGTTAAGATAGCTAAAAAATGGGGGAATCTAGTCCCAAATCAGTTTTAAAACCATCTAAATCAGATTCGATGGCAAATTTATCTAAATCGTCACCCAACATATCAGCATTTGTTTTTATTTCTTCAATGGGGGAAACCTCTACTGGGTTAGGCTTTGAAATTCCTGGTGTAGTGTCGGGAGATACTAAGTCAATGGTAACGCTATCTTTTGAAAATTCGCGACTTCTGCTATTCAAGTAAAAAAATGATAAAACGCCAATAGCTAACAGTATAAATACGCCAAAAGTCAAATACTGCTTATATGTTGTAGACAAGCCAGAGGATTTCATTGGTTCTAAAGGCTCAAAATATGCATTAGAAATAACATGTTTATCTTCAATAGCATGCTTATTGCTTTTGTGTTTTGGTTTTTTTGTTTGAAAACTTTTAGGAAGTTTCATTCTTGTACCTCCAGCTTCCAACTATTTTTTTCATAGGCAGTATCTAGATCTAAAATTACTAAATTCAATAAGTTTCTAACTCTGCGTAGTTTCATTAAACCCGACGAAAAGTCAGCATAGGCAGTATTTGCAGCGCCTAAAGGATCACTAGATTTGTTTGCTGCGGTTAATAATTGGTCTGCGGAATCAAAATCTTTTGACGCTTCTTGCAACAACTCGCCTGCAGTATTCAAATTAGAACTAGACGCGTCCATATTATTACCTACTTTTATTGCGGAGTTAACATGGCTATTCAATGTATCTAAGAGACTAGAATATGTGATTATATAGGTTTTACCTTTTTTTATATAAGCGTCGCCCGCAGTGCCTTTAATAATATCTAAACTTAATGTTATTTGTTGGTCAATTTGTGTAGATAAATCACGTAAAACAGTTATATTATTAGTAGAGTTAACAGATGTCTTTAGCCTATCTAAACGGTCAGTATAGCTTTTCATCAAGGTTATTAATAACTCTTGATCATCAGGTGCTAAGTTTTCATTTTTACTCACGTTAGAAATAATTACTACAAAATATGAATCAAAAGCATCTACCTTTTTTGTTAATAATTCCTTGGTGCGCGCCAAAACAACAGCATTAGTAGGATCACAGCGATCAATAGTACCTTCACAATTTAATTCAAGAAACTGCACATAGGAATCCCTTAAGCTCATAAAGTCCGCAACAGGAAATAAGTCAAAAGATTTATAAAAGTTCTTTTTTGAATCATTAGTCTCATCAAAAATATAATCCTGCTTATATAAAGGCTTTTCAGGAGAGTTAATAATATTCGAAAAGGGATTTGTTTCCTGTGCAAAAACTACAGTAACTGAAGTTAAAAAAAATAAAATATAAGCAAAAATTTTGTAGACAGTTGTTTTAAACATAAGATATCAAAAACATTCTCAATGTCATTATACTTCAAACAAGTATAATACAAATAATGCTTATAGATTCACATTGCCATCTCACAGATGAAAAACTTAATAATAACTTTAAAAAAATAATCTCTGATGCAAAAAATGAGGGGATTGGTGCATTTATCACTATAGGAACAAATATTTCAGACAGCAAAAATGCGTGTACCTTAGCAAATACCAATAGTGAAATTTTTTGTGCAGTAGGTATATATCCACATGAAGAGTTAAATACTCCAATAGATTTATTAGAAAAAGAACTAAGCAAACTAATTAATGGTGAAAACGTAGTAGCAATTGGGGAATGTGGTGTTGACATAACGGATTGGAAAGGAGGAAGATTGGTGCAAGAGCAACTAGCTCTTTTTGAAATGCAAATTCAACTCGCCTTAAAAAATAACTTACCATTAGTAATACATAACAGAAATGCAGACAAAGAAGTTTTGAGTTTACTTAAGCAGTATAAGTCAAAAAGCTTAAGGGGTGTGGTACACTGTTTTGCTTCAACTTGGGAAATAGCAAAACAGTATATTGATTTAGGATTTTATATTTCATTTTCAGGAATAATAACTTATAAATCTGGACGGTCACTGTGGGAAACGGTTATAAAAACACCTTTAGATCGTTTTATAGTAGAAACTGATGCTCCTTACCTTTCCCCTGAAGGCTATAGGAACAAGATTAACGAACCCAAATATGTTAAAATAATCGCTGAAAAAGTAGCGGAGGTTAAAAAAGAAAAATTTGAGATAATATCAGATTTTTCAGTTAAAAATACCTGCGCTATTTTTGGATTAAAAGACTTAACATGGTAAGAGAATTCGTAATTAAATACGATAAACAAGTTCATAGGCTTTTAGAAATTATACCCGGGATGCTTACCTGGGCTTTTATACTTTCACCAGTTTGGCTGTCTTTAATATACCCTGAGGCAGTAGTTTATTTATTAACCTTTATAACAGTTTATTGGTCGTACTTAGCGGTAAAAGGCACTTTAGGCAGCATAATGGGTTATATAAAATATAAAAACGAATTAAAAGTAGACTGGATGTTAGAGTGCAGCAAATTGGAGTTTTCTACTTTACCCGATAAAAAAACTCTACCGAAAAATCTTGAAAGTATTAAACACTTTATACTAATTCCTGTAGTCAACGAACCCGTTGCTGTTTTAAAACCTGCCATTGATGCTGTTTTTAATCAAACATTTCCTGTAAACCAAACCACTTTAGTATTTACCGCAGAAGAAAAATATCAGGATCAGGTTAAAGCCAATGTTTTAGAAGCAATTGGTGACAGAATAGATAAACTAGAGCAATTTATGTTTTTCGTACACCCTGCAGGAATACCTGGAGAAGCTATAGGTGTTGCTGCCGCAAACAGAACATGGGGAGCAAAACATGCTGTACAAAAATTAGTTAACGAAAATCAACCAATAAGGGATTTTATTTTTACTACAATAGACTGTGATCACGTATTACACGAACAATATATAGCTAGACTCACCCACTTATACTTAACCTCTGACAAAAGAGACAATAGATTTTACTCGTCAGCAGTTTATACATTTAATAATAACAGTTGGGACGTGCCAACATTAATGAGAATGGAAGCAAGCTTTGTTACTATTGGAACCTTATCCGACTGGGCTTTTCACGATAACGCTCCAACGAAGGATAACTTTGCCGCCTACTCTACCTCACTTCAAACTTTAATTGATGCTGATTATTGGGACCCTGCTTTAGGAATAGATGACACAATATATTACTGGAGAGCTTTCTTTGCTAGAAATGGTGATTATGTAGGAACACCACACTATATTCCTTTTTCAGCAGACGCTGTGCAAGGTAAAACTTTCTTAGAGTCTCACGTAAGCATGTATAAGCAGTTATTAAGATGGGGATACGGTGTAATTGATTTTCCACTTTCGGTAAAAGGCTTTTTAACGAATAAAGAAGTATCTTTGAGTAAAAAAATAATGTGGACTATGAAGCATTTGCATAAAAGAATTCTTTTGGTAAACATGGTATTTTTAATGACTTTTGGATTCGGTATTGCTACATTAACAAACCCAAATATTAAACAAACAAGTTTTGCATATAGCCTACCAGACATGATGAGCGTAATATTAACTTTTACTATGGTATTTTTTGTACCAGGAATTATTATAAGATCCAAAATTTCCAGACCTATGCCAAAAACATGGCCAGTTTGGAAAAAGGCTTTGGTATTTCTTGAAAGCCCTTTAGTAATTGTTAACTTATTAACATACTCATTCATTCCTTACGTTGATGCACAAACAAGAATGATGTTAGGTAAAAAAATGAAAGACCATTATCATACCCCTAAGGTAAGAAATGCTAAAAGTATTTAAAAACGTTTCAAAAAAGCTGAAAGATGCCAAAAGGAGATTTCCCGAAAATCTAGGTGAAGTAATAGTAATAAATACTATTATCGTGATAGGCTCATTTCTTTATCTTAAAACTCGTTTTCAGTATATAAATGATATGGTTCCTTTGTGGTATACAAAACCTTGGGGTAATACACAACTAGCAGAAAAAAGTCTTTTATTTATAATGCCTGGACTTATGCTTAGCCTTTTAATTATTGGTGTATGGCTAAGTATAATAACAAAAAAAAGACTTTTCAGATTTTCTGAAATACTAATTTACTATGTTATCACCTTAGCTAATATACTGTTAACTTTTTCGCTCGTGAGAATAATATTTAAGGCATCTACTACATTTAACCCATTAATTGAGCCTTTATACCTTGAAATGTTAGTTCCATTTGTATTTTCTCTTGGACTAGCATACTTTATAACGCCAAGGTTTATTAAGTTTGCAAAAAGCAGAGACTTAGTAACAGACCCTGCCGTACATAAACATCCTGGAATGCTACTGAAACAGCCAGCAGTAAGGGGTGGGGGCATAGTATTTTCTATAGCTTTTTTGATTACAGTTATAATTTTTATACCAATAAGCAAAGAAGTGGTGGGGGTTCTCACTACGGTAATGCTAACAGCAATCATTGGTTTAATGGACGATTATGCAAATACCAATCCAAATTACAAACTAAAGTTTGCGGGTAATCCCCTAATTAGACTATTTATTTTACTTCCTATAGCTGTTTTACCCATTTTAATGTCAGGAGTACAAACAGATATAATTGGAAACCCTTTTAATGGAGCACTGATATTGAATAGCTTTAAGCTTCAAGCAGGATCGCTAACAATTGCCCCTGTAGCTATTTTGTTTACTTTTTTATGGATTCTTTGGGTAATGAACATGCTATCTTGGTCAAACGGAATAGATGGACAGTATTCAGGTATAGTAGGTATTGCTGCCATAGTTATAGCTATATTGGCTTTGAGATTAATAAATATTGAACCAGAACAAGAACAAGCAGCAAAAATTGCAGCAGTATTAGCCGGAGCAAGCTTAGGCATATTACCGTACAATTGGCACCCATCAAAAATTTTATGGGGATTTGGTGCAATGTCTGCAGGAGCAGTAATTGCTTCACTATCTATTATCACTCGTGCAAAAATTGCAACTTCTATAATTGTATTACTTATACCGTTTTTAGATGGCTCTTTTACAGTGTTAAGAAGAATATTACAAAAAAAAGCGCCTTACAAAGGAGACAAAGGCCATTTGCATCATTTGCTTTTACGTAGAGGATGGAGTGTCAAAAAAACTGCTATATTTTATTGGATTTCAACAGCAATTTTAGGTGTAATAGGTATAGTTTCAGCTGAAAAAGATACGCCACTGGTAATTTTAACATTAGGGGGCATAGTAGCTTTTTTTATTTTATCGGTTAATATGAGTCCCTTAAGCAAAGAAAAAAAGTAGCTATTATTCTTTTAAAAGACTAAGCATTTCGTAATAGTAAAAATCCTCGCCAAATAACGCAACATACTCATCAAGTACTTTTTGTGATTCTGCAGTATTTTTTAATTGAAAATTGATAATAAACAAATTTAGCAAAGTGCGCTGAAAAGAAGAATCAATAGTGTAAGCATGTTCAATATAAACTAAGGCATCGCTATACTTAAAAGAGCTAGCTAACAATTCTGCAATAATATTTAAACGAAGCTTTTCCTCTTCTAAAGTTGATGTGCTTGCCAGCGATAAATAGTATATGGCTTTAGTATTACTTTTATTTTCAAACGAAGTTACGCCTAATTCAAAGTAATTAGGATTTTTAGAAGATATATACTCTAAGTACTCAATAGCAGGAATCCCCTCATTTAAAAGAATGTACCCAGAGTTATTAAGTGCAACGTGATTATCAGAATGTGCCTTTAAAGCACTTTTGTAGTGGTTTAAAGCTTCCTTATAATCACCAGTTCGTCTATAAATATCATTACCTAAGTCGTTATAGCCTTTTGGGCTATTTGGAATTACTTCAATAGTAGCTAATGCCAAAGAATAGTCACTCGCCCAAGCAGTGTTTCGTTTTATAGTCATTAAAGATAATAAAACTAGTACAAAAAGTAAAAACATGTACAAGGGGCGCGTTAGGTTACGTTTTTCTACAAACTTAAATAAAAAAGACACAACTAAAGAAAAGAAAAATAGTCCTCCAAGATATAAATATCTTTCAGAAAAATACCAAATTAGCTTAACAGGACTTAAAGATGGAGCCAAAAAAACTAACATAAGTAACAACACATAAGCACGTTTATCGTTTTTAAAGAATAAATATAGAAGCAATTGAATAAATGCTATAAAAAGTAAAAACATAAATATGTACTCAAAACGATTTATCAAACCCCCATCATGATAAACAGTTTGCTCAACAGGAAAAATATAGTATTGAAGCATAGAATAAAATGTATAGGGGTAACTTTCTACAATAGGTATGTAAGATTCCTCATTTAAGTAAGTACCCACATAATTTGACCCAACTAAAGAATTAGGACCGTTTTCGGCTAATCTGTTTTTTATAGGAGAATACACAAGTAAACACAAAAATAATCCTCCGATAAAATAGGGAACAAACTTTAACAAAGCTAGCGGCTTGTATTTTTTATACATAATTCCATAATTTATTAGCACTACCGCAGGGGGAATTAGACCAACACGAGGATTTCGATACAAAAACACCACTAAAATGTAAAATATAACACTAAACCAATAGTATTTTGTGTTTTTGCTCTGTTGAAATTTATCTAAAAGCAGCAAAATAGGGAACAAAAACAGTAGTACATATAAATATTGCCTACCAGAAATCCAGGCAACTACTTCGGTATTAACAGGGTGCACTGCAAATAAAGCGGTAGAAAAAAAAGATACTTCATTTTTAAAATATTTAGACAAGAATGTATAACCTAAAAGCACATTGCTTAAATGAAGTATTAAAGACATTATATGAAGCGGTATAGGATTTAAACCAAACAGTTTATAACTTAGCGCGTAAATAACGGTATTAATATTGAAGCTTTTAAAAGCTGTAGACAAGCTTTGAATTGCAGAATTGTTAACAAAACCACCATAATCATCTAAGTACAAAAAATCTCCAGTTAAAGAATTAGCGTAAACACTAATGACTAAAACAAAAAGTATTGTTATTTGTATATTACGAAATTTTAAGTATTTGCTTATTTCAACCACTTAGAGGTGAATTATAAATTAGAAGAAGACATACTAGCACAACAAAAACCTGCGATAAAATTCCCCAGGGCAAGGGCGCTTGAAACTGTGCTTTTCGTTGGAGGTTGGTTAAGTGACGCAGAAATTTAGGTTCATACTTCATAAAAATATAAGGACCCTCTAAAGCATCAGGTAAAACAGAGGCAATTCCACACAAAAATATATTAAGAGCTAAACTTGTATCAAAAGTTACCCACAAAGCATAGTAAGTAAAGGTCAATCCAACAGCAACTCCTGCAACCAAGTCTGCCATAACTGCCAAGGGACGCCATCCAATTAAACGCTCTTCTTTTTTAGTGTTTGAGTAAAAATCCCAATGAGGAACTTTATCTCCTGCGAAATGCATTAAAAACGATAGAGGTACTGAAATTATTGGATTGGGAATAGAGGTTGCAATTGCAATACCTACGAATGTATGTGGCGTTAGTAACATAAGTACTGGAACTATAACCGTTTTTAAGTTTTTGTTCAAGAAAATATACTATTGAGCCAAAATACGAATGGCTTTAGAACTACTAAAAGTATTACCCGATGAATCTACAACAAGTAACTGCACCTCATAAACCCCTTCATCTTTATAAGTATGTGTAAACGTTTTTGAATCGTAAGTAACTCCGTCTCCAGAAGACCAAAAATAAGAGTTTATACCTTTGTCAGTTATTTCCGACTCATTTACATAAAGAGTAACAGGGTTAAAAAGACTCATTTCTGATTCATCAGTATTGGTAATAATTAGCGTGTCTTTGTTATCGCGTAGGTCTGTTGCAGAAAGAACGTCAAAACCAGCATACGGATCTTTCAGAGACTTAGAATCTGGGAAGTTTTTTGTAGGCAATAAACTTAAGCCTAGTACAAAAACCTCTAACACAAATAAAAATGAAACTATACTTAATTTTGAGGCAGGTTTTTGACTTTTATCAACCAGTGAGGAAATGTTTTCCATACATCTAATTATTGCATGTAAGTAGCACAAACTTAAACGCTAAATATAAGTTAGGCTTGAAATAATAGCATAAACACACTATTATTCACTTGTGCTACTTTACCATATAATCAGGTCTGTAAGACCTAGACAATGGCTTAAAAATGTAAGCGTTTTCGCAGCACCCGTTTTTTTTGGAAACTTCTTTAACCCGGGTATTTTTTTGTTAAGTTTAAAAGCCTTTATAGCCTTTTGTTTTATTGCAGCTTCTATATATTTAATTAACGATATAGTAGATGCTCCAAAAGACAGATTACACCCAGTGAAAAAAAATAGACCAATAGCTTCAGGTAAAGTTTCAGAAAATTTAGCATGGGTACTTGCGCTTGGCTCTATGTTTGTAGGTATATTTTATTCTGTAAACTTTATAGGAACTTTTTTTAGCATTGCAGCAATTGGATACATAATTTTACAGCTTTTATACAGCTTATTTTTGAGAAACGTCATAATTTTAGATGCATTAACTGTTGCTACCGGGTTTGTTGTTAGAGTATTTGCAGGCGGTTTAGCCGTTTCTATATCAATATCTTCCTGGTTAATATTAGCAACTATTGGTCTTTCACTACTTTTGGCTTTTGGTAAAAGGAGATCAGAAAAAACTCTTTTGTCAAAATACGAAAATGAGAAAGAACACAAAACAAGAAAAACGCTTAGACATTATCCTGATAGCTTACTTGATAGTATGATATCTACTTCCTCCAGCTTTTGTATAATTACGTACGCCTTATTTACATTTCAAGTATCACCACAAGCAGTAAGCCCTGTACTTGCAAACTTCTTACCGTCCATTTTAAGTAATCCAAAGTGGATGATGCTTACAATTCCTATGGTTATTTATGGGGTCGCCCGTTACCTATATGTTATTTACGAAAAAAAGGAAGGTGAATCACCTGCCCGAGTGTTACTTTCAGATAAGCCCTTGTTAGCAACAGTTATACTTTGGGGAATTTCTATTTTAGGAATAACCTATTTATTTCCGGTAGTTTCTTAAAGGCTAAATTTTTATCTATAAATTAAAGTAGAGCTAGTAGCTTCAGTACTCTCTTCTACACCGTTATAAATATAGTCTTGATCTGATAATACAGCCCCTGAAGGTGCTAAAGAATTTTGTTTATAAGTAGTTAAGCCAAAAGAGGTTAAAGGTAAAGCAAATAAACCAAACAGTAACACCATTAAACTTATATCTATTAAAATGTGATGTAACTGCTTATTTGAATCCTTCATCTATACCTTCTAAATTTAAAATTACTTCTTCCATGGGCATTTTAGACTTATCTGAAGGCTCTTGAAAAACTTCATCTTCTACATCTAAAACAAAAAAGTAGGTGGAAATTACACAAAAAACTAACGCGGTTAAAAATACCCAAGTATAAATAAATCCGAAGAAAGTCATAATGGCAGAAACCATTAACAATAAGTAAGAATAGGATAACCAGACAGTACCTTGTGAATATAAATCAAAAGATGTTTGAATAAATGAGGATAAACGTAATGAAAATAGTTTAGCCGTTAAAACAGGCGTTATGTGAGTGTCGTGAAATAAATAAGACTTTAATAAGATGTATAATACTCCCAAAGATAAAACTAATACCATTGAGAGAATGGAATAAGAATTTATAGCTATGTAATCTTCTACATTTGTATATGTAAAGCCGGCAGGACCTAGTTCATAATCAATGTGTAGATAGCTTGCAAAGAATACAATAGACACCACCCGTGTAACTATAAGGAGTAAGGCAGGTACTATTGCTTCATCAACTAGTTTTATCAAAATTTTAGAAAACATATGGACAGATCTAACTATGATAATACAGCTAGGCTTAAAACACTGTCAATTACACTGCCAGAATATAAGCAAATAAATAAAGGTATCTTTGGGTTTTTGTTGTTTTTTACACCTCTTATTTTTGTTACAAATACAAATGAATTGTTTGAGTTTCCTAAAACCATATTTTTATACATTGTAGGAACAACGTTAATTTGGCTATTCATGCTTAAAGTAATAATAGAGAAAAAGCTACCAAAATTAGGGTCTATTTGGGCATTAATTTTTGTACTAACTTATTTGCTTTCAACAATGTTTAGTACGCACGTGTACACATCTGTTTGGGGTTACTATACTAGGTTTAATGGAGGCTTAGTTTCAGTAATAATACTGTACGGAATATATATAGTGGCGATAAATACGCTTACAAAAGCAGATAAATTAAAATTAACGGAAACCATTTTATTTTCTTCTGTACCTGTAAGCATATATGCAATTACACAGCATTTTTCCTTTATAGCTATTTTATGGGAAACGAACGAAACTACCAGAGTATTTTCTACTTTTGGACAGCCTAATTGGCTAGCTGCCTATTTAGCAATGCAGCTATTAATTTCGCTTTACTTTGTTTTAATAGATTCCACTAAAAAAAGTACTTTATGGATAGCAATTGCATTATTAAACTTTTCTGCCTTATGGTTTACTTATTCAATATCAGGAATTATTGGATTACTAATAGGCACAACGATTACAGCAGCACTTAATATAAATAAGGTTATTAAGGGTTACAAAAAAATATTAGCAATATTAATTATATGTAGTTTTATATCTATAACCAATCCCGGTATTTTTAGCAGCAAAATAAATGATATATACACAGAATTAAGAAAGTTAAGCTATGTTGAAAGCGTATATGCGCAAAGTGAATATGAAATTTCTGACACAGGTAGTATTAGAAAAGCTTTATGGCAAGGAACACTCGATTTAATCACAAGCTCTTCAAAAAATGTTTTAATTGGTACAGGTCCTGAAACATTTCCGTACGAATTTCAAAAATTTAGACCCACTCAACTAAACTACTCTTCAGAATGGAATTTTATTTTTAATAAACCTCACAATTACTACTTAGAACTTTGGTCAAATTTGGGAATTTTTGGTTTGACGTCATACTTATTTTTTATTAACAGAGTTTTTAAAAAACCAAATAAAATGTTAACAGGACCACTAGTAGCCTTTTTCGTTACAAATATTTTTGGTTGGCCAACAGTGGCTACTGCTCTTATATTTTGGTTTTACCTTAGCTTTTGGGAACCCTTAAATTTAGAAAAACATACTTAAAATTAATACAAATACTTTTCTAAAAGAATTGAAATGTAATCATCATCTAGTTCGAATTTTTTTAAGACATCTACAGAAGGCCTAAAGCGATGCTTTTCTATATCAAAAGTTAAGTCATTACTAATATTTATGCCTTCCTTTTCTAAAAGCATTTTCTGATCTAGTGCCGAATATTTAGAACCTTTTATACTTACTCTTCCTTGATTGTTAACAACTCTCCACCAAGGAAGTTGAATTTCTCCTTCCAAGCCATTTAAAATCCACCCAACCTGACGTGCTGCCCTAGGAACTCCACACATTAACGCTACTTGCCCATAACTAACCACATACCCATATGGAATGATTTTTACTACCTCAATTACTTTATCCTTAAATTTAGACATATTTGATAATATAGAAAAATGCTAAAACAAATGACAATTCTAGGAATTACATTAGCATATGTATTCTTTATATATAAGTTTGTAAACATATACAACGCAGATAGGGCATATGTTACGTCAAAAGAATTACTTACCAAAGGCTATATTGATAAATCAATTGAAGAGGCTCAAAACGCACAAAAATTAAACAAAAATGAGCCACGTTACTATCAGGCAGAAGCAAAGGCATTACTTGCTAAAACTGTAGAGGAAACCAATAAAGATGAACTAAAACAAACGGCAGTGAATAAATTAGAAACAGCAATAAAACTCAACGACAAAAATTTAGCTACAATAAGGAATAACGTACCTATATACTATTTTGTAGGTGTAAAAGATTTAGCTAAAGAAGCTTCTATAAACAACTTAGACGCCGATAATTTAACTAAAGTAAACGAATATTATGCTTATGCAGAAAACTATGCACCACAAGATGTTGGAGTAAAGGTGTTGTTAGCAAAATATTACAAAAAGCTCTTTCAATATGAAAAATTTGAAAAAACTAAAGAAGATATAAAAGCGTTAAGACCAGATTTACTGGAATGGCACGAGGATATCAGATAAAGGACATTAGCTATTCCGTTACGGCTTCAGCTGGGTCTGCTACTTCGGGCTCTTCTGTGACTTCCTTAACGTATTGAGAAGAAACCCAACCTTCAATCAAATCAGATACTTTAATTTTGGTCCAATCATTTTGAACTTCAAGCACCTCGTAAACTTCACCAACGTTTACTTTTGTTACTTCCACACCGCCTAAACCTGGAGCACCACGCACACGTAACCAGCCAACACCTGTTTGTAATACTTCTACACGTGTAGAACCTGACAAAGCGCCACCTAAAGTTTCTAGCGTGCTCTTAGCGGGCTCGCTTAAACCTGTTCCATCTGAGATTCTTCCCAAATAGGCACCTTTTTCGGTAGCCACCAATAAATCAGGCTTACTTAAATCATCTAGCTTATTACCATTTTTATCGTAAATGCTTCCATCATAAGTTAAGAAGTAATCAAAAACCAAATCCTGATTAAGCCCCGATCCTGCTAAGTTTATACCCCTTGTTTTATTCCAATAAACTACAGCTTTCACCCAAGAGTTTACATCAGCAGTAACAACATTATCATTAACAGCCACATTGTATAAACTTTCAGAGTCAGGTAATAACTCTACTTTTGTTGGAACAGGAAGTGGGAACAACTTAATAGCTACATTTAGTTTGTAACCCTTTTGTACTTTTATACGTGCCGTTTGAGATTCATAACCGGGGGCCTCTACACGCAAATCGTATTCACCATCGGTTAAATCGCTTGATGAATAAGGCGCGTTTCCTACACGAGTACTGTCTATATAAACAGCAGCAGTGTTGGGTTCTGCAATTACACTTAAAACGGTGCCTGAGTCGGCCTCTTCTATCCAAAAGTTTTGTCCAGAAGAAAACACATCTGATACGCCCAGATCTCTATTAAGTACAACTTGCGTGCTCGGCAAAAAGTTTAAGGTAACATCATAATTTCTTGTATCGTTTCGTACTGAAACTTTATGTTCTCCGGGTTTTATTTCTACAGTATCTTCTTGCGCAGAAGAATCAAAAGGAGTGTCTGCCAAGTAAGTATCATCTAAATAAACTTTGGCATCACCGTTATAAACTTCTGCCATAAGAGCTGCTTTACCTGTTATTTTATTAAAATTCGAAATTAATTTACTTCCAAAAAATATCAGCAAGACTATACCAATTGCAGTCACTACATATATAAGGTAACTAGTTAGATTAGATTTTTTATTAACTTGTGGTGCAATTGTGGTCATTGGCATAGGGTCTAAACTAAATCTAAGTTAACATGCAGGTGTTAAAATAGCAACATAATTATTAGGAAATTTGCACCGTTAGTGTGTTATTATTCCAGTTACATGGCCTGGTAGCCAAGTGGTAAGGCAGGGGTCTGCAAAACCTCTATCCACGGGTTCGATTCCCGTCCAGGCCTCCAGTAATAAAGTCTAACAAAAACAAAAGCCTGATTTTTATAGAGCAGCTACAAAAACCAGGCAAACAAAGTTTAAAGCATGTCCGGACCGAAATTTGGATTTACTGAACCAAAAGTAATTTGGTAAAACCACCTAAGTAAAAACACTAATAGGGCAGAAAAAACCCATACCCAAACTATTGCAGCGATGTGCTCTAACTTATGGTATTGGTATGTACCCTTTAAAATAGATCCTTCAAAATGGAGAGAAGTTTTATCTAACCGATAGGCTCCAATACTCACACCATCTATTTTACCTACATAAGAATTTCCATAGATGTAATAGATAGCAGGAGTTAAATTATCTGCTTCTTTTAACACCCACATATCACACTCAATCAACCAAACATCAGCTTCACAAGTGGGTTCTTCAACTAGTACACGTGTTTCATTGTATGCAGCAAAAGTGTCAGACTCCTCGTACGCTAATGCATTATCTTGAATAGTGCCCATATCTCCTGAAAAATTTGGATACGAAATACCGTGCAAGTCCTCGGCTAAAGCAGCATCGTACTCAATTGAAAAATCATACTGCAGCGCTATTTCCCCAGGTTTTGTGAAACCAACTATAAAAAAGTTTAAAACAAAACCAAGCAGCAGCACCAACCCAAAGGCTTTATACAACGTACTACGCTTTTTACTCTTTTCTTTGTCCATTTAATAGACTCTCCTTTTTATATTTATTATGTAAGCGCAAGAAATATACCCTATAATAGTTATGGTTGTAAAGATTAAGACCCCATAGTACAATTGCTCAACTAATTCACAAATCAAGGAGACTTACTATGCCTAAAAAAAATTCTGAAGAAAGGCACGTTCACGAAATCACTTTTATGATTAACGAACACCCTTACAAATTTGAAATTGTTATTGCACCAGAAACAGATAACAGCAATACAGTTTTAAAAATGGCAGCAATGTTACTGGACGTTGTCGAAAAAAACGCAAAAGGTAACGAGTTTAAGCTTGGGGTACAAGTTTGGTGTACACAGCAAAATAAAATGATCGCAAACCTGCCGGAAAACACCATGCCTGCAAATTCCTTTACAGAAGAAATTGAAAAGGGACGTGCGCCTCATTTTATTGCAGTAACGCTTTTAGATCAAATCATAAAGCGTATTTTAAGACAAATGTTGTTTGAAGAACCCCTCACCATTATCATTATGCTAAGGGCAATGAAATCTAACGGCAACAACAAAAACGGTAAAAAGTAACAGGCTTTAAGGTCTAAATAAGTGCTAAAACACAGTATTTATTTAGACCCTTTTTTTATTCTCCTAAATACTATTTTTACTAGAAATCACAACTTGCATCTAAACTTGACACTCTCGGTATTAGAGTGCTATAAATTCACCTGCAAGAGATGTTTTACTAAATAATTACAATATATCTAATATCTTGCGTATTATTTTAAATCTAAAATTTATTTATTTGGAGGATAAAAATGGCAAAAAGCTCAAAGATAAAGCCTTTGTTCGATAATCTCTTAATTGAACCACTAGAAAGGGAAACTACACTTCCATCGGGAATAGTTCTCCCAGACACTGCTAAAGAAAAACCACAAGAAGGAAAAGTAATAGCCGTTGGTCCCGGTAAAAGAGACGACAACGGAAAAAACATTCCCCTAGAAGTTAAAGTAGGTGACATAGTCATGTACAAAAAATGGGGTGGAACAGAAATTAAAATTGATGGTAAAGAACATCTACTAGTAAAAGAAGAAGATGTACTTGCCATTGTTGAAGCTTAATTAATTAGAAAGGGTTATTAAATGGCAGCAAAGAAAATAATATATGGCGATGAAGCCAGAAAAAAACTCAAGTCAGGTGTAGATGCACTTGCAAACGCAGTTGTAACAACCTTAGGACCAAAAGGTCGAAACGTGGCTCTAGATAAAAGCTGGGGAGCCCCACAGGTAGTACACGACGGTGTTACTGTTGCAAAAGAAATAGAACTTGAAGATAAATTCGAAAACATGGGTGCTCAACTAGTAAAACAAGCGTCTGAAAAAACAAACGACGTAGCCGGAGACGGTACTACTACTTCTACCCTACTCGCTCAAACATTAGTCGAAGAAGGGTTAAAAAACGTGTCAGCTGGGGCAAACCCTATGATACTTAGAAAAGGTTTAGAAAAAGCAGCCGAAGCAGCTGTAGAAGAAATTGGAAAAATTGCTAAACCAATTACAACCAAAGCCGAAAAAGCGCAAGTTGCAACAATATCTGCACAAAACGAAGAAATGGGCAATTTAATTGCAGAAGCTATGGAAAAAGTTGGAGATAACGGCGTAATTGATATTCAAGAATCAAAAGGTTTTGGAATGGAATTAAAGTACGAATCAGGTATGCAATTTGATAAAGGTTATACATCACCTTACTTTGTAACAAACCCCGACAAAATGGAAGCTGAAGTAGAAGATGCTTATATTCTTCTAACCGATTCGAAAGTAACAAACATTCAAGAATTATTACCAATGCTAGAAAACTTAATGAAAGTTTCTAAAAACTTGGTAATTATTGCAGAAGATATTGAAGGTGAAGCATTAGCAACTTTAGCACTAAACAAACTAAGGGGAACTTTTAACGCCTTAGCAGTAAAAGCTCCAGGTTTTGGTGACAGAAGAAAAGCAATGCTTGAAGACTTAGCAGCATTAACAGGCGGAAACGTAATTAGCGAAGATATGGGAAGAAAACTAGAGTCAGTATCTATTGAGGATTTAGGACGCGCTGAAAAAGTAGTTTCCACAAAAGATGATACTAAAATAGTTGGTGGAAAAGGCAGCAAAAAAGCAATTGAAGACAGAGTTGCACAAATTCAAAAGCAAATTGAAAACACCGAATCAACCTACGATAAAGAAAAACTAATAGAAAGATTAGCTAAACTAACAGGCGGTGTTGCTGTAATAAATGTAGGTGCTGCAACCGAAACAGAGCTAAAAGAAAAGAAACTTCGTGTAGAAGACGCCGTAAATGCTACAAAAGCAGCCGTAGAAGAAGGAATAGTTCCCGGTGGAGGTGTAACTTTTCTAAGAATCAGATCTGCAATTGAAAAACTAAAGCTTGAAGGTGAAGAAAAAGTTGGAGCCAGCATTTTATACAGAGCTTTGGAAAGACCAGCAAGAGTAATAATAGAAAACGCAGGTGAAGACGGTGGTAAAGTTTTAGGAGAAATCGAAAGACTAGGTAAAGAAAAGAAAGACAATGGAATTGGTTTTAACGTAATGACCATGAAGTATGGAAACTTAATTGAAGCAGGTGTAACTGACCCAGCAAAAGTTACAAGAAGCGCATTGCAAAATGCAGTTTCTGTAGCAACAATGATTTTAACCACAGAATGCTTAGTTGCAGACGCACCAAAAGAAGATGAAGGTGCTGCAATGGGAGGCATGCCAGGAGGCATGGGTGGAATGGGCGGTATGCCTGGAATGATGTGATTTAAGCCACGGAAGGAAAATCCCCGCGCAAGCGGGGATTTTTAGAAGAACACATGAAAAACGATCTAAAGGAAAACTTATTTTCAATAATAACTGTTTTAATAATGACCTTATTAAATTTTGCGCTACTTTGCGGATATATATATTTAGCGGCAAACCAAGAAACACATGTTAACTACATAACTAATCAAAAAGAAGCAGAGCTAAGCACACAAGCTTCCATTAGAATTGCTACAGAAACCCCTGAGAGCATCATAAATTTTCAAGACATTCTCAACCAGCAAACTGTATTATTTTCCATAATTGTAACTGCAGTTACAGTAGTAGTATCCGTATTAAACGTAATTTACGCTGCTTTAGTAGCAAAAGATAGAATGGAAGCGGCAGCAACTAAAGAAGCTGCTGAAATAAAAAAAGATATGGAGTCGGCTACAGAAAAGCTCATTAATAAAACTGTAGCGCATCTAACGCAAGAAAATAAAGATTTACTAGATAAACAAGAAGAAAAATTTCAGAATAAAATACTGGCTTTAGAAGAAACTTACAAAAAAACGCTTGAAAATTTCAGAGATGATACAAAAAAAGAAGTAGCAGATAAAACTAACAGTGTCCTACATATAATGGAAGAAGAAAATAAGGTCATAAGAGCAAATAGTCAAAGAAATATGTACTTCATACTGATGGAAAACGAGGAGTACGCTAGTGCCCTTCTTTACGGGTGGAGAATTATTGGAAACGTATATAAAGGCGAAAAATTTAAAGACACAGACCTAGACATGGCAATAACGGAAACAAGGTACGCATTAGAGAAAGTCAAAAAAACTGAAAAAAACGACTTTGAGTTAGGTAAATTCATTGATGAAATTAATACCATAAATAGTAAAGTCAGTGATCTATATAAAGAATATCCAATACTTAAAGAAGCGTATAAGGAATTAATCAAATATTTTAGTAAAGAACCAGAAGCCAAATCCAAAGAGTACGACAATCTAAAATTGCCCAAACCCTCAAAATAACCTATAATACTATAACCAAATATCCACCCTAAAAGGAGATACAAATGTTTGAACTAAACAAAGTTTACGGTTACGGAGGCCGTCATGTTTTGGGATTTTTGCGCATTGTATTAACTCTTTCGCTAATCCCAATAATCTACAACAGCACTAACGCTGTAATTGATGATCCTATTCTATATGGCATAGCTTTTACGTTAGGAGCAGGAGCTGCCTTTTCATCGTTAGCAAATGGGTACGTAGAAATGGTGAATAAATGCAACACTGCGCTCTCAGCAATTGGCCTTGTATTTATGTTGTGCATTTTCCTAGGCGTTATTCCGGCAATGTACCTTGCGCCAGAAATTTACACATACGGAAGTACGATAACTGACGCTCAGTTTATGCGTGCAATCCTTTGGCTCTTGGGAGGCATTGTTTTAGACATTTGGGATATCGAAATTTCTCAGCGCATGCGTAACCTTTAAAAACCACTAACTCTGTTTCAAATTTTGTAAATTAAAATTTGGAGCAGAGTTATTTTTTCCACCAGGGTTCGTTATTTTTATACCACTCTATAGTTTCAGCCAATCCTTGCTTAAATTTAATGGTAGGGCGCCAACCTAATTCGTTAGTAATTTTTGAGTGATCTATTGCATAGCGTAAATCGTGATTAATACGGTCTTCTACAAAATCTAGGTACGCAGCGTTTTGGTCTAAAATTTTAAATATTTCTGTGGCAACCGCTAAGTTGCTAAACTCACTATCCCCACCTATACAGTACTGTTCCCCGAGTTTTCCTTTTTGCAAAATTAAGTCTATGGCAAAACAGTGGTCTTTTACATAAAGCCAATCGCGTACATTTTTTCCAGTACCATACAACGGCACAGGCTTATTTTGCAGCAAATTAGTTATAAATAAAGGGATAAACTTTTCGGTGTTTTGGTAAGGCCCATAATTATTAGAACAGTTAGATAGGGTTACTTTTGTGCCGTAATCATCAAAATATTTTTTAACAAGCAAGTCAGATGCGGCTTTACTTTCGCTATAAGGATTATTTGGATGATAAGGAGTATTTTCACTAAATTTCTCTTCAGATTTAAGCTCGAGACTACCAAATACTTCATCTGTAGAAACATGATGAAAGCGTTTGTTATATTTTTGAACTACTTTAAGTATTGACCCTGTTCCTTCTACATTAGTTTTAAAAAATAACTGAGATTCGCTAAGAGATTTATCTACCGAAGACTCTGCTGCAAAATGTACTACCACATCAACCATTTGTACTAAATCATTAACAATAGATTCATCACAAATATCACCTTGAACAAACTTATAATTTTTAAAATCTTTTATAGAATCAAGGCTATTTAAGTTTGCAGCGTAAGTTAGCTTATCTAAATTAACAATTTCGTCAGTAGGGTAGTTTTCAAACCAATAAAGAATAAAGTTAGCGCCTATAAAACCGGCACCACCTGTTACTAAAAGTTTCATTCATACTATTTTAGCAAAAGTTACGTATTTCTCTTGTACAAAATATTAAATTAGTGCATACTTTTTGTAATGTCTAAGAAAAACTCAAACACATCAAATGATATGAACTTAGAGTTTATTCTAACGCTAGCAACTATGGCTTTAGTCATAGCTAACTTGGCATTAACTGCCTACAGTATTTCCTTAAATCAAAACGTTACTATTAAAGTACCCGCAATGGCTGAAAAAGACGTAATGATGTTGGAAGACGACTCAGATCTTATGATGAGATAATGAGTTAAGGTAAAAACGTTTAGTAGTTAGAACAGAGCTAATTCATAAAATATAAACTGTCCATTTACTTGGATTTATTGAGATCTCCCTTTACGGGAGATTTCTTGTTAGTCTAATATTTTGTTGTAAGTGGTAAGAACCATATCAGTATTGTCATTTTTATTAAAATGAATCATGTGTTTTGTAGTTACTTCATTTGTTTGAGAAGACTTCATATACCAAAGCTGAAATTTGCGCAAAAAGTCTTCGAGTAAATTTAAGGTTCCACTGGTAGTGTCTTTGGAACTGGTAAACCTTGTGGGTATACTTATAGAAAAGTTTCCAAAGTGTTCCATAACCCAAGAATTTGCCCTCATAAATTTAAAGTATGTATTATCTCTATCAATAATGGGACGCATTAAAATTATTTCATGTGCCACATAAAGGTTTCTGCCCTTTTCCTTCCATTTTAAGTTTAAATCGTCAATAAAAATATTTGGACAAACTTTTCCTGCAGGTGCTTTATCTGTTCGATACATATCAAAAGCCTTAAGCAATAAAACTACAAAAAAGCGAGAGAGCCATAATCTATTTTTTTTTGTAACTATAAAAACATCTATATCGTCTTGCTCGGTAGCATTATAAGCCGCAACAGAGCCAGTAACAGCTAAAAGCTTTATCCAAGGGATTTTCTCAATAGCCTTAAAAGCGGGTTCTACATTTTTAAGTAATTTCTCAGCGTTTTTTGCCCTTGTTTCCCAACTAACCACACCGGTATTTGGTAAATAATAAAGACCATCTTTAAAACGCACCTTGTTTTTAGAAACCGCTTCATCTAGTTCTTTCTTTAGCTTCTTATATGTGACCTTTTCAGAAGATATTAAAGTAGTTGAAAGCTGGTAAAAACTTAAAGGATACTTAAAAATTGATCTGTAAGATAAGGTTTTACCTATACTAGAATCCTTAACCCAATTTGCGTACGAACTAGATTTGGATTTAAAAAACTTTTTTGTTTTTGTATTTTTACTAAATTTTTTTGCAGACATTTGTTACTGAGCGTCTAACACTTCGTTTACTAGTTTATCTGCTTCAGCATTTTTTGCACGTGGAACGTGAGTATATGAAATTTTAGAAAACTTTTTACTTAAATCTAACACTTTCTCATAATAAGGCTTCAAACCGGGGCTTTTAACTTTGTATTCCCCTTTTAACTGTTTAACAATAAGCTCACTATCTAAAAAACAAGAAATACTTGCACCACCTAAAGCAATACACGATGCTAAACCTAAATACAAAGCAATATACTCAGCCTCATTATTTGTTTTAGTGCCCAAAAACTTTCCTAGTTCTTTTATAATCTCGTTGTTGTTATTTCTTATAACTACTCCTGCAGCTGCAGGACCTGGATTTCCTCGAGCACCGCCATCAGTATGCAATATTAACTCCATAAACTTCCTCTAATTTAAATATTCCTTAAATGATAACCAAACAACAGACATAATAAACCCTAGTGAAAGTCCAATAAAGGCATTTATAAAAACGTTTGAGTAAGTTTGTTGCAAAACAGGCTCACTTGATAATTTCTCAATTGAAAGGGTTGTATCTCCCTCTGCATTAACGTTTTCGACAACTGCAAGTGTTTCTTCAGCTAAGGCGTTCCATACATCGTTTGCAAAACTTTGTGTAGATCCTTTGACAGTCACTGTTATCAGTTGTGGGCCAGCCTTTTTTACTCTAATGCGTCTTTTGATTGAACGTAACTCAGCATCAGTTGTCTGTAAATTTAGCTTTTCTAAAACTGCTTTTTGTAAATCTACGCTTTCAAACAGTGCAATCACTGTATCTGTATAAGATGACGCAGCTTGTTGCCCATAATATCCCTCATAAGTAAAAAATTCAGGCGACGACTCATAAACAAAGCGCTTAATATAAAAAGACCCTGAAGCCGTATAACGTTTTGGTAAAGCAAAATAAAGACCTACCCCAACAAACATAAAAAAAAGGCAAACTGTAATAAGAAACTCTCGGTTTTTCTTTAAAAGTTCGATTATATCTTTTAGTTCCATGACGGGATTATAACTTAAAAACTGTAATTTATTATAATTTCTCCTTTTTATCCTTGTTATAGAAGTATAAAAACCATATACTAAATAGTGAGTAAGTGCGTACAAGCACAACAAAAAAGCTGCCTATGCCTAAAGAAAATGTGATCAAAAAGACACCTAACGCACCCACTGCCCTTATAGCTGGAGGAGCAGGCTTTTTAGGCTCTCATTTAGCAGAATTTTTGCTACTTAAAGATGCTCGGGTAGTTGTTTTAGACAACTTCACAACCGGAAAAGACGTTTATATAAGTTCCCTCTTAAAAAACCCAAAATTTGCTGTTTTCGATGTAGATATAAATCAAGGTTTGCCTGAAAGAATTCAAAGTGTAGATTACATTGTTCACTTGGCAGGTATAGAAACTTATTTATCTAACACAGACAATGCCGATTTAGAATCTTTACTAACTAATGCTGTGGGTACAAAGGCATTGTTAGACCTAGCAAGAACCTCAGATGCAAAATTTTTGCTTGGATCATCTACAAATGTGTACCAAGGATTAATGTCATCAATTGATTTAGACAATTATTTTGGAAAGACGCCAAAGGAAGAAAAAAAGTACTCTTTAACCGAAGCTAAAAGATTTGCAGAAGCCTTAGTTTGGGAATATTACAAAAAGTACCAAACAGATGTACGCATAGTAAGACTTCCAGAGGTGTTTGGACCACGCATGAATTTAAATTCCACAGGAGATTTAGGTCGTTTAATGAAAGCTTTGCTAGAAAATCAAGACCTAACTGTTTATGGAGAAGGCAATGATAGAGAGTATTACTTGTACATAACTGATGCAGTTGCCGGTATAGCTAAAGCACTTTTTAATGATGATACAAAAGGAAAAATATACTCACTGGTAGATAAAGAACCCCATACAGTTATTGAAACAGCATACTTGTTAAAAGGACTAGCCGACAGAGAACTAAAAGTTAGTTTTGAAGATAAGGAAGATCCTATAAAACCCAAAGATTCAAATGTAAGTGAGCGCGAAGGATTGCAACACCTGGGCTGGTATCCAAAAATTTCTTATAAAGAAGGAATAATAAAAACACTTAAGTGGTTTGGTTATGAAATAAACACAAATAGTTTTAAACTATCTAAAATAGTAGAAAGAAAAAATACGCAGCACGAACCACAGCAAGTACTTTCTATAGCTCAAGAAAACATCGCCGTAACAAAATCAATAAATGATAACAAAGGTGCCTTCACAAAAATAAAAGAAAAGTTTTCCAGAGATAAAAGTTCTCAAATTCAATCGGAAACACCAAAAGTAGAGTTGAAAAAAAGAGAACAGGAAACTCAATTTAGCTTGGCAGATGTAAAAAGCGAAACAACTGAAACTTTATCATCTTTATCAGAAGAAACCACAAAGAATGAGCAAGATATTTTTAGCGTAGCACCTCCCCCAACAGCACAGGAAACAACTGAAAATACACCAGGGCTACTTCCTTTTAATGCCGAGGTACAGCAAAACAATACAAAAGTTTCAACCAAATTATCTAAACTCTCTATAAAAAGTTTAAATAAAAACGTGTTTTTAATGATTTTGGGAATATTTATAGCGTTTTTAATTGTTAGTATTGCAGTACCCTCAGTGCAAACCTATACTCATGCACAAAATGCTAGAACTGAGCTAGTTAACTATGTAAAAAGCTTAAGTAATTTAAATTCAGAAGAAGCTGTAAATTCAGCTAATATAGCCTATGAGGAATTATCAAAAACTCAAGGTGCCCTGTCTAAACTACGTTGGGTGTTCACTATTGTAGGAAAAAGAGAACAGTACGAAGCAACTCAAAAAGTAATTGATTCAGGAAAACATTTTTCAAGAGCTATACATAGTACAGCTAAAGCTTCAAACCCATTTTTTAAAGTATGGGGCGCAATAGAAAGCAACACTGAGACAGAATTTGATGCTCAGCAATTAGCTGAAGCCAAATTGCAATTATCAAGTGCACGTGAAAGTTTGCAGTTTGCAATTGGCGACTTAAAACAAACTAATCTTAATAATTTACCCTCAAACATAAAAGACGAAGTTATATCTTATGATGCGGCTATTGCCAAAATGGAAAAAGGTTTAGACATTGCTGCAACGTTAACATCAGATTTACCCCAAATACTTGGAGCCGAAAGCAAAAAAAGGTACCTAATTTTATTACAAAATAGTAATGAGCTAAGACCTACCGGAGGGTTTATAGGGTCTTATGCAGTATTAGAACTAGAAAAAGGGAAAATAGCAAAACTAGCAATAGACGACATATATAATCCAGATGGACAAATAGACATCAGAAGTATAGAAGTTCCAGCACCTAAACCAATAGTAGACTTATTAAAAGAGGAAAATCTTCACATAAGAAATGCTAACTGGAATCCAAGTTTCCCTGAATCTGCAAAAACTATAGAGGATCTATTTTTCAAAGTAGATGAAAGCCAATTTGATGGCGTATTAGCAATAGATTTATATTTTGCACAAGAGTTATTAAGCGTCACAGGACCCGTATTTTTAACCGCATACAATCAGGAGGTTAACGCTGAAAATATGTATGAAGTAACCCAATATCATAGCGAATTCAACTATGAGGAGGGATCCACACAAAAGAAATCGTTTTTAACAATATTAGGAAGTAAACTTTTAGAAAAAATGATTGCCCTGGAAAGCGAAAAATTACCCCAGCTTGTTACAACATTAACAACCGCAATGGAAGAAAAGCACTTCATGGTGTACTTACCAAATACATCTTTTAACGCAAAACTACAGGAAAATGGTTGGACAGGAGAGTTAGCAAAAACTACAGGCGACTATTTATATGTAGTAAACGCCAATTTAGGTGGAACTAAAGCAAACTATTATGTTAAAAATGAAATGTACTACAACATTTTGTCAGAAACACGAGATGGCGTATTAAGAGCAGAATTATATCTTGATTATATACACACTGGAGATTCAAGTGCTTGGCCTGGAGGACCTTACACAGATTATGTAAGAGTATTAACTCAAAAGGGTACAAAATTAACAGGTGCTGAATTAAAAAGAAACGATAACTTTGAGAAAGATCTAATTGAGGAAATAACTATAGAACAAGCAGGTGAATATACTTCATTTGGAACCAACTTCACAGTAAATCCGCAAGAAAAAGTAACTTTAGTTCTTAAATATGATTTGCCAGAATCTTTATCTTTATCAAAAGAGTTTAAAGACTACAAACTATACTGGCAAAAACAACCGGGAACGCAAGACTACAGCTACAATGTACTATTTAACTCTCCCTTTGGGTTAAATATAGATTTTACACAACCTCCTGCAGAAACATACGAAGGAAGGGTTGAATATAAAGGAACACTAAACACAGATCAAGAATTTGCAATTAAATTAAAATAATGTATTATCTGCCTTAGTTGACTTTAACTACGGTCTAAAGTAGAATCTAGACCGTCCCACTGGGCGAAATTATGATAGAAAAACGAATCATAAATGAACAGTTAGCTAAAACAACTTGCTACAGATGTGGGAACAGCTTAGAAGGTGGAGAACTTGTTCCAATAAGTCATGTACATGTTGCATTAATAGCACATGTTATTTGCCCAAAATGCCAGGCAGAAAGCATGGTAACCATAACCCTTTCGGGAAGCGGTGCTATGCCCATAATATCGGACTTAACCGGGGAAGAAGTAAAAAAGTTTTTAGGCATTAAAAGTATTAGTTATAACGAACTTTTGGATATACACCAAAAGCTTAAAAAGAAATCTATATGCAAATTGCTGTACAAAAAAGAGAAAAATTAGGTAAAAAAACAAAACAACTAAGGCGCGAAAGAATAGTGCCAGCTGTGGTATTTGGAAAAAGCATGGATTCAATGCCAATATCAATTGATTACGTTGATTTTGTAAGAGTATTTAAAAAAGCAGGCGAAACCTCACTTATAGACTTAAAATGGGAAAACGATAATCAAAAAGTACTAATATCAGAGGTTCAATATCATCCTGTATCAGGAAAAATAATTCACGTAAATTTTCATAAAGTGGACTTAACAGAAAAAATTACTGCTGATATACCCGTAGAAGTAATTGGTGAAGAAAAATCGCCAATTATTAAAACAGGTGAGGGTATGTTACTTACACTTTTAAACACTGTTGCAGTAGAAGCTTTACCTGCAGACTTACCTTCAGCTTTTGAAGTAGACGTATCTGGCTTAACAGAAGTAGATGCATTTATTACCGTAGGAGAATTAAATTACGATAAGAGTAAAATAACAATTGTTGATAATGAAGATGATGATTTAGTAGTAAAAATAGCTTATGCAGAAATGCAAGAAGAGGCTGGAGATGAAGTAAGTGAAGAAGAATTAATAGCAAGTGTAGAAGCAACAGAAGAAGAGGATGAAGAAGAAGGCGCAGATAATAAAAACAAAGATAAAGAAGCATAACTTTTAAAAAATGAGAAAGCCCTTTGAGGGCTTTTTTTTTACCCTAAGATTTAAAGGGAAAATAACCAATAGTGATAAATTGCTGTTGTTATAGGATATAGAGACTTTTTAAATTTCATTTTACTTACGAATAGTGTTAAAATGAAAAAACACTATAAGGATGGACAAAAGTGTAGCCTATAGTGTATAATAAAAGAAGTTTGGATCCACAAAAAACCCTTGTGGTTTGGCTCTAAACTGATAATTGAAATAAGTTGTGTGAGCAAGACGGAATACGTGTTGCTTTTTTTGCAACTTATTGCAAGTTGACAATTTGTTAGTCACGAAATAAAACTCAAAATAATAAGGAGTAAGTAAATGTCAAAGATTTTTTCACTCAAGACTGTGCTCAAACTACTGTTTGGGGCATTTGTTGTACTGGTGATTTTGTCAGTGGCTTCCCCCGCACTAGAACGTTGGGGAGCACCCTCATGGCTCTTAACCATCGCACGCGGTGGAACAGCCATTCGCGAGACCGAAATTGGCCAAAAACTGACAACCATTGACGGCCTTAGCGACCTTACTACAGACGCGGTCAACGGCATCAACCAGGTATCAGGCGCTGCAGACGGGATCACTTCACTGTGGTTCTTTGTGCTGTTAGCACTAATCGTTGCATACTTTAACCGAGCCTTCATTGCAGGTCTTTTCAGTTCTGCGCTGGGTCGGTCAGGAGATGCTTTTCAGTTTAAATACCTGTGGTTGTGGCTTGCCGGATTACTGGTAGTGGTGTCAGTGTTTTATGCTCGTAGTATCGGCACCGCTAACTTTATTGCGCAAGGTCTGCCTCTTCTGGTGATTGCAGGCGTAGTAGTTTTTGGAAAAATGCTTTCACCGAAGATTGAAGAAAAAGTACGAACAGCCCTGGAAGTGGCAAAAGACATCAGTCTGCTTGCCCTGGGCATTTTGGTACTAGCAGCCCCGCTCATGGCCATTTTGATGAAAGCGGGTATGGCTATACCACAATTCGTTTACAGCGTAGCTGTTGGCCGTGTTTTGGCTGATTTGGCAACGTCACTGTCTACGATCAACACCTACATCCTGGGGATTGGCGTGTTGTTTGTAGCGGTAATTGTAGCCTATGCCATGCGCGAAAACGACGAAGAATAAATAAGGAGTAAGACAATGAACAAGAGAATGCCTTTGGCAAACAAAATATTCAAGGGTATTCTCTTGGCCTTACTAATCGCATTGCTTGTAGCATGCGGTGGTGGCCAAGAGATACCTACAGGAACAAATCTGTACCACGATCCAAATAGTGCCTTTAACCAGGCCCAACCAACGGATGTGGTGAAAGAAAACGATAACCCATGGGCGGACAATGCATGGAACGAAGTGCAAGGCGTACAACGCGTTGAGCTTCGTGGGCGTCCTAGCGATGATGGCAGTGGAAACGCTCCCGTACGCTACGTACGCACAGATGCATTACCCATAGCGCAAGAAACAGCAGAAGAAACACAAACAGAAGCCGCAAATTCCCCTGGGATATTTGATGGTCTTCCCTGGTTGTTCCTAGTTATTGTTGTTTTTCTGAGCTTAGTACCCGGTTATTTTCTGCGTGGATTCTTTATCAGTCGGGAGGCCATACGCTCGTATTCGGGAACAACTGTTGAACCTAAGACTAAATCCCGTGTTGAATACGACAAGGTGACTTGGCGTATTGGTTGGACCCTAAGCACAAATCCAGACGATAAGGATAAATATGAGCAAATTGGCAATGACAAAGGGTTTATTTCCTTCATAGGACCCTTTATCGATGACTTTATTGCCATAGTACTTGGTGAGGAAAGCCTTGAAACCGGAGAACAACAACTTCGTAAGAAGGCACAGTCACCATTCCGATATGGTTTAAATAGAAAGGTCATTACGGAAACAGGCATTGATCCAAAAAGCTTCATATTTACCATCCAGCGTGTAGACGACAAAGACACTGGAACGCCTGCTAAACATGCTATGCGTGAGAAAGGTGAAGCCATCGGAGAAATTGCGAAAGGTGCAGGATTTTCACCGGAAACAGCAGCAGCAGTATGGATGGTAGAGAATGGTGGCCTTATAACCGCGCTGGCAGCAAAGTTCCTTATCAACACACCTATTGGAAACATGCTGGGATTGAATCAAGCAACAGAAGGAGATACTGCCGACAAAGCTAGACACATAGAAGTTGAAGAAGTCGGTGCATTCCCTGACGACGGAGGTGAAGAAAATGACGAATAATACACAACAACGTAATCGAAACCAGCCACAGCAACGACGCCAAACAAACGTGCTAAAAGTACTGAAACAAGACACATATGATCGAATCACCTATCCGGTGTTTTACAAGTTCCCAGAACTTTTATTCACCGTCTATTGGCTTGCTATGATCGTGGTGCGTCTGGGACACTATGCAATAACCAAAGAAGGCACTACCTACATTTGGCTAGGCATATGGACATGGATCATTCCTCAACCAAAACCGGGAACATGGCTATTCAATTCACTGGCCTTTGAACCACTGTATTGGGGAAGCACAGCCGTTCTCCTAATGATCGTCCTGTTTGGTTCCAAAGCATTTATGAGAACAGAAGAAGGACGTTTACAACCTTTATGGGCGACCGTCTTCTACGTTACGCAAATTGTGATCGTAGTTTTTGGTTTGTTCACATATGTGCGTCTCAGTGGCTAACAAAGTAACCTAAATAATGACATCCGAATTGTGGCAGTAAGTTTTTTCAAAAAACATACTGTTGCAATTCGGACTCTCCCTTAAGCCAACAAGCTTAAATAAAGTTTGCTGACTTAAACTGAGAGAACTAAATGAATTAAACGACTCATAATAAGTAAACATACCAAAATAAGGAGTAAAACAACTTATGAGTAAGAAAACAACCTTAAGTGAAGCCGATCGCAAACACCTTCGGGGTTGGCGAGGCTTAACGAACGTTGAAAAGTTACAACTGACAGAGCGAGACCTTTCGCAGGCAGCGCTTGATTTGCTGGTGGAAAAGAAAGAACTTTCCGTCACCAAAGAATGGTCGTTGCTACAAAGGGTAACGCTTGCTTTTTTGGCTGGAACACTTCTGCTAGGAATGTTTTATGCCTGGGTTATGACAACCGGCCCATCCTGGTATACACAGGAAATGCACGGATTCGTTTGGTGGAAAGGTATTTTGACCTGGCTGGTTATGCTGTCCTGTTCTAGCACCTTAGCTATCAAACGACAAATGTGGAAGCCTGAAGCAACCTATGCACTTCCAGAAGAGCAAATACGACATAAAACCAAAGCAAAACCCACGGAAAAAGCACAAAAGCAGGATGGTGAAAGCGGTGCTGCCGGATTCTTTTCTAAAGTACCTAGCATTCAAGCACCAAAAGCCGTTTCAGAGGAAGCCTATCAAGTGCAAAAATGGGTTGCCTTGTTTAAACAACATGGTAATTACATAGCGCTTGGCCTGGTTTGTTTTTTCGTCGTAGCAGCCCTGGCAACGCAACTTACGCAGTGGTTACCAATTTTGATCGCGATTGTGATTGCAGGTTACGTCCACGTTCAAAGCGAGGGAAAACCGGCCATCATCCGTAAAGTTGCTTATCCGCTGATTATCGTCACAGCTGTAGCTTCCATGATCTTAATTTCCGGACTTAAAAACGGTAACTTCGGTGGCTTATTCAACTTTAGCGCCAACAACGTTACAGAAACAGAAGTGGTAGAAGCAAGCGTAGACACCAGTGCTATTGATGCCTACAACCAAGGAGTAGTTGATGCGCCCGTGCTGCCAGAGTTCAATCCGGCAATCACCTCCCAGGGAGCCGAGGAAATTGGTCAGGTAGCGAATCAGTTCGTTATCCCTGCCGTTACCTTAGCCTTGGAAGCGGATACCTACCGGTCAAGTGCTAACAACGGCACTGGAGCAGCACAAATCGACTTTGGACCGTTACTCAACGGTGAAGCGGGAAGCACAGGTGTATTAGAAAGCTTCAACGTTGCTGCAGACTGGTTGATGTCAGGACACGTGAATGCAGACAACACTTATGTATCACGTGGGTACATTGAGCGCCTCGCAAGTATGGCAGAACCAACTGACGGCTCAGTACCGATCATCAGCGTAGAAGATAAAGCCCGCTTAGAGAACTTAGCAAAACGGCTAATCATTGGAGAACCTATTGAAGGTACAACGCTTTCGCAAGAAGCAGCGCGCCTTTTGCAAGGGACTCACTACGCATCAAGCTCCTACGAGTTGAATGGTGCTTACCTGAACTTGGTGTTGATGCTTCAGTCTCTGGAATTAAACCACCAAGATTGGGAAGCGGCAAAGCTATATGAGAATAGGTACAACGCTGCAGCAAACATTGTTAACAGTGAACTCGCCGGACTTGGCTCCCAAGCACGACTACCCTTGCTGGATAACTTTGCAGGTAAACTGGAGTCGGCAGCACAACCACTTACTGTGGAAGTGCAGCAAACGGCAACACCAATGCCTACGCAGCAGTTCAACCCAGAAAACGTGGTACAGCCTACGGCGACGCAAACGCCAGTACCTAGCAACACGCCTTGGCCAACAGATGTGCCCGTGGTGGTTCCAACGACAGCTCCTACAATGACGCCATGGCCTACACTTGTGCCAACTTTAGAGCCGCAGCAAGTATTCCCTGTGAATCCCACAGTGGCAGCTCCAAATCCAAGTGGAAACGAAGTAATCTGGTGTGATCTGCTAGAGCCCCCTCAGCCCCCGCATTACAACGTGAGAAGTAATGTAAATGGTGTAGGTAGCGTTCTTATTGTTCAAGGCCCAAATGGACCTGAACCCGGACACATCGCAGTTGGAGACACAACTACTGTAGTGCTTGGACATCAAATAGAAGCCTGGCCTGGATTTGGATTCGCACTGATACGAGCTCATGAGTATACAAGTGATGTAGTGATTACGGTAACGTATACCAGTACTTACTGCGGACACTATTGGGTTTCGTATCCGGGTTGGGATGGTGTTATGGCTGTCGACGCTGCTCCTGGGGTAGGTCAATTTGTATTGAAGCCCAATGCAGAGGAAACCTTCACCTACTGGAAAGATGGCATTGAGTATGACGCCTTTACCTTCCAGCCAGTGAACGCACCCTAGACATAACAAATAACCAGTTGTAACTATGACCTGAGCTTTATGCATTTAAAAATAAATACATGCATAAAGTTCAGGCTCTCCCTTAAGCCAACAAGCTTAACAAAGTTTGCTGACTTAAATTGAGAGTAATAATAGCATTTTTGACAAATGAAGAATCCCAAACTAGTGAAATCTATAAGGAGATGTAAATGACTAGTGCAACTAAAACGTTGAGTTCAAAAGACAGAAAGTTGTTGCAAGAATGGTCTAAAATGGAACATTCTGACCAGCAAAAAAGTCTTAAAGAGCTTTCTCCACTTGCATTAAGCATTCTTGTGGAGAAAGGCTGGGTCAAAAAAACAAGTACAGAGTCAAAGAAAAACAAAGTTTTTTTGATCACTTTATTAGTCACGCTTCTATTTGGAGCGTTTTATGTCTGGGTTATGAACACAGGCCCATACTGGTACACCCAAGAAATGCATAATTTCATGTGGTGGAAAGGGGTGTTTTCCTGGATCACAACTACGGCAGTCTCTGGCTATATGGTTTATACCAAAAAGATGTGGAAACCAACAACGGTATTCACGCTTTCGGGTAGCCATGCTCAGCCTAAAACCAAAGCAAAACCTACGGAAAAAGCACAAAAGCAGGATGGTGAAAGCGGTGCCGCAGGATTCTTTTCTAAAGTACCTAGCATTCAAGCACCAAAAGCCGTTTCAGAGGAAGCCTATCAAGTGCAAAAATGGGTTGCCTTGTTTAAACAACATGGTAATTACATAGCGCTTGGCCTGGTTTGTTTTTTCGTCGTAGCAGCCCTGGCAACGCAACTTACGCAGTGGTTACCAATTTTGATCGCGATTGTGATTGCAGGTTACGTCCACGTTCAAAGCGAGGGAAAACCGGCCATCATCCGTAAAGTTGCTTATCCGCTGATTATCGTCACAGCTGTAGCTTCCATGATCTTAATTTCCGGACTTAAAAACGGTAACTTCGGTGGTTTGCTTGAAACCTTAGTCGCTAAAGGTGGAAACACTCAGGCAGCTATGGTAGATCTTAATACCAACAGCACACCGACACCACATCCTGATCAAGGCCAAGTCGATGCATATAATAACACCGTTGTTGATGCACCAGCTTTACCTGAATTCAACCCGGCAATCACCGCTCAAGGCGTTGAAGAAATAAACCAGGTGATCAACCAGTTTATTTTGCCGGCAGTAGAGTTAGGTAACCAAGCCAACCAAGCGCGCGCCAATGCAAACAATGGCACCGGTGCTGCAAAAGTTGACTTCTCGGCATTACTGATCGGAAGTGAAGAATCCACAGGTGTAGAAGAATCGTACAACATTGCTTTAGACTGGTTACAAGCGGGACACGTGGACGCCAATGGAAACTACGTTCCTGAGGGATTCCTTACCAGAGTGCAATCTATGGCTTACCCGCCGGAAGGTACTCAACCCATCATCGAAGCGGCACAGGCAGATTTAATGCTCGAAACGGCTAAACGCCTTATCGAGGGTAATGAACTAACAGACGGCGAAAAAGACGGGCTGTATTTTAATCTGGTGCGTGTTTATCAAAACCTGCGCCTAGATGCTACACCCGAAGGACCTAACTGGACCGAAGCTCAAAAGTACGAAGGAAGATTCAACAACGCGGTCAACGCCGTAAATGGCAATTTGGCAGCGTTAGGAAGTCCTGTACGTATTAATGGATTTTCCGGTTATGTAAACACCTTAAAAGCTGCAGCACAACCGATTACTGTGGAGATTCAGCAAACAGCAACACCACAACCGCAAACACAGCACTTTGATCCTGCACAAGTGGTATTACCTACTGCAACAGCTACGTTAACACCGGCCCCAACAGAAACACCAGCACCAACGTTTACACCAAGCCCCACACCTGATCCCTGTGTAAACATCCCATTCCCTGAGCTTCCATACATGGGGATGATTGACCAGAATACCACACAACTTGAGTTTGAAAGATTCTGGCCGGATATCATTGTTGCTGAAACAGGATTAGACAAAGGCATGCCTACGTTTGGCCCCGTAAGAATTTACGTAGGCGCCTCAGAATGGACATGCAAAGGCTGGATTCCGGTTTCTAGGCTAGGAATTGGATGGTATTTGGTTTCAACAATTCCGTCCAACATAGCCCCCCGTAACTACTATTGGTTGGATCTTGATAACAACAGAAATCCGCGTGGAATTATCTATGCAGATAGTAATGGTGTTATGGGAGATCAGCTATACCCCGAAGTAATTGCTAACGCCGACCCAAACTGCGATACAAACTTGGCCTCGTATGATTACAAAAGAACAGGTTGGCATATGCTAGCAATTGTAGACCTAACAGACGGCGGCTTAAACTACGGTACCTGGTACGCCTGCAAGGACTCTTCAGGAAAATATCGTATTGACTACCATGCAGGTGAAGGTAACGGTTGGTTCTTATCAGACAGCGTACCAGCCAACATCCAAGAAGCGCAGCACTTTAGCGTATCATTTGACTGCTATTTGGATTTGGCAACGTGCACAACAGCCGATCCTAAGTAGCAAAAGGAGTAGAAATGAGTAAGCAAACAGATACTCAAGCAAGACAACAGCAGACAACAAAAACAACTCTGCAACGGACACGTGAACAAGTACAGCAAGTGATCTCCTCTGGGGTGCTAATTGGTGTAGTGGTAATTGTTCTGATCGTAACTGACCCATTCCACTTTTTTAACAGTAGCGCTAACCCGGAAGAAACTACAACAAACGAAATGGTGCCCGCAGCAGAATTGCCAAATGCCAAGGATCAACCTGCAAGCGAAATGACCGCAGCGGCAAACTCTTTCTCTACCACGAGTAATCAAGGTAGAGTCACAGTAACCGTTCAGGATATCCCAATCCTCGCCACCGAAGTAATTGAACAGCATCGAATGATTTCTATGTTTGATGGGCTTACCCCCAAACAAACACAAGAAACCGTAACAGGCTGGGCAAATAACTTTAACGTGGCGTGGCAAAGTGGCAACCAGGAAGAAACTTACTTATATGGAGGTAAGCTACAGCAAGCTGCAGCAGGAGGTAACTTCAGTGCACAGCAAACTGTAGACAGTTACTTGTATGGGTGGGAGGTAACAATCAAAACAACACCCGTGCAAGAAATGGACTTCACCTGGCTAATCAATGCAATGCATGCAACAGCTTCGTTAGGGGGAAACGCTACGGATTTATTCTATGGTGTGGTTGTAGACCCAAACCTCAAAGACAACACAGATCTCTACAACCAACTTGTAAACGCAGTTGGCCCAGAAATGGAAAACCTGCGAGAACAAGTTTTAGGCCCAGAAGAACAGCCTGCGCCAGAAAACAACAATCAGCCCAGCGAACAACCTCAACAAAACAACGCTCCCGAGCCTGAGCCAGAACCCTTACCAGAACCACAGCTTAATCCGCAACCAGCTGAATCAATTGCAGGAACGGATTTTGCTAACACGGCGCCACAGGAAGTAACAAGCAACGATTCCTTAGTAGTACCCCCAATGCTTGGAGATCAAGAAGTACTGAGCTTCCAAATATCTCCCGCCTCATATGTAATTATGGCAAAAGATATTTGGACGTGGCTACATGGGGAACACACCAACGCAAACTACGAGCTGGTATCAGAACACTTTGCAACCGTAACTGCTTTTGGAAAAACGTATGAAACGCCGTTTGTGCTCACCACAATACGTGAAACACGTAATGGTAAAGTGAAAAACTATACGTTTCTTCTAGTCTATGAAATTAATAAGCCACCCTTGTCTCAGCTATTCCTTGATAACAACGACAACGCAACAACTATAGCTGATGTATCTCGTAAAGTTTTGGGATTCTTCGACCTAGACCCGTTCGAAAACTAACGGAAACAGGTAAAAGAATACGACGAAACAGAGTTGGAAGTTTTAAATAAAAACTCTAATTCTGTTTCGTCCCCTTACTTCTGAGTTTAAACAGGAATTTTATTTAAACCCAGAAACGAAGGGAGATTCAATTCTTCGTTAAGAAATAATTATCGAGCAGTTTGAAAACCAAATAAGGAGAGTAGTTCTATGAAAGCAACAACAAAGGTAATCAAATACCTTCTGGTAGTGTTGCTTCTGGTTGGATGTATTCCATCTAATGAGCAACCAACCAGTCCGACAGCAGTACCGTCACCAACTCCTGTGCCAACCGAAACGCCAAAACCCACAGCCGAGCTTGCTTTCTCCACGATCGGAACCGAAACCGGCCGTGTAGATAGCTCGTTAGTAAGTGAGGACATCATCATTGAGGTGAGTCCCATTTACATGACAGTTCTTGTGGGAGATATCAATAATTGGACAAACCCGCAAGGCGCTGTAATTGGCGAGGGATCGGTACCTAATATTGGATCAATGGTAGTTGCTGGTGCAAGTATCAGAGATTTAGATTTGCCAGTCGTAACTTCTATTACATCACCATGTACAGGAGGTTATGATCCTACACAAGGGTTTAACCCAAGTGGAGGACATTCAGGCTACGATATCGTCTGTAACGGGGGTCAAGGTGCTCCCATAATTGCCCAATCCGAGTGCGTCGTTTGGAGAACATTCGACAACTTAGGCTATGACGGCAATGCAGAAGGTGGACTAACCTGGGAATTTGATGTTTCAGGACGAACAGTAGTTTGCGCAAGCAAAATTGCTGTTTCAAACTTACCACCCGAAGCTCAAACAGCATCTAGTACCGGAGAGGTTATAATTCTGACAATTTCGGGACATATGATGTTTGAAGATGCAGGGCACCCTTACCCAGTACCGGGAGATCGCATAACAGCAGGAACCCAAATTGGACGCCAAGGAAACACAGGATATACAAGCGGTGGAGTAGTAACTAGGTATACCAATAACCAGCATGGATCGGGTACGCATGTACACAACTCTGTTGTAATACTCACGGAAAATGGATACATGTACCATGTGAACCCAGCTAATATGTATACATACTAAAGGAGACAAGCATGAAAAAAAGCTTGATGCTAACAATGATTATGCTTTTGCTTGTAGCCTGCAGTGCAACAGCAAAGGTAGAACCAACACCACAGGCAACAATCACACCAACCAAACAACCACCAACATCAATACCAATGGCAGCCAATGCTTTTTCAACCATAAGCACAGAAGTAGGTGCCATTACGGTAACCGTGAACGACATCGAATTTGTTGCAGTTTCGGTAGAAGAAGTTATTAAAATTGTAGGGCAAGAAAACTTCAACAACTACGTTTTCACTGACAATGGAGTGCCTTACATTTTAGCTGACGGTGACGGTTGTGGTCCTTCAAGGTTAGAAATGATCAACGCCTTTAAGGATGAAGCCTACAACCAAAATGTCCCCTGGAACAAGATAGGCTCAATGATTTTGGTTGAAAGTGGTTTCAATGCCATGCGGTATCAAAACGGCGTGTGCGAAACCATAAAAAACTACAAATCTGGAGCAACATGTATGGGGCAGTTTATTTATACTTATCACAGTCATCGAAACTGGCCCTTACTCGAAAACGCCAATGGCAGCTACGAAGGTCACCTATGGTGTGCCAACCAAGCCACATCCTACCTAGTAGAAGAAATGCGCGGTGGTTTAGGACAAGGAAGAAATGCATGGCCGGGTTGGGATAACACTTGGGACGCAGCTATTTGGAGATACAAGGGATGCGATCACCCTAGTACCAAATATGCTGACGGCCGAGGAGACTGCCATGTAGTGCATGAAAATGAACTGCGGGGTGGTTTCATAGACGAAAGCTCAGGTGAGTATGTAAGCTTAGCCGCGGAAGCAGTTAACGACTGCTGGAACTTCGAAACAAATGAATGGCAAACAATTGATCGCAACCAAGGCCAAACCTGTTTAGCGCTCAACGATTTTGTGAGAACTGATCAGCAAGGCTAATACGACTCCATGGGAATATTACTTAATAACCGTAAAAAGTTATAAAGTGATATCCCTGGAGTCTTTTTTTTGCTTATTTTTTAGATATAGGCCAGGAGGCAACAACTAGCTTAGTTTTTTCTGTAGGGTGCTCAGCCATTCCAGGTACTTTTGACCATAGTTCTTCAGTAATAAAAGGCATAAATGGATGTAATAATTTAAGAGAATTAATAAAAACGTGTCTTAAAACCGATAAAGCTACATCTTTATCTTCGCGTGTTTTTACATGTTCTACATAATTTGAAGCGAGTTCATCCCAAACAAAGTGGTACAAAAATTCACCTGCATCTGCAAAACGATACTTTTTAAGCTCTTTATTAACTTTGTTTGTAGTTTCATTTAAGTTATTAATTATTGCTTTATCTTCTTCTGTCAACTTTTCGTACAGTTTCGTAGAAAAATAGGGAACTGTGCCCTCATACTTATCAAACATAATATTCATAAAGCGTGTCATGTTCCAAAGTTTGTTACCAAAGTTTCTATAAGCAATAACTTTATCTTTTGGAAAAGCAAAATCTTGCCCTGTTGCAGTACCACTTATTAAACCCATTCTTAAGGCATCTACTCCATATTCATCTGCATATTCTTCAGGATTTATTACATTACCTAAACTTTTGCTCATTTTTTTCCCATCTAAAGCACGTACCAAACCATGCAAATAAACATAATTAAAAGGAGGTTTTCCAGTTAAGTAAATTCCAAACATTATCATTCGTGAAACCCAAAGTCTTATTATTTCCCAACCTGTTTCTAATACGTTTGTAGGGTAGAAATACTTAAAATCTTCTGAATCAGGATATCCCAAAGTGACCAAAGGCCAATGCCCCGAAGAAAACCAAGTATCAAAAGTATCAGTTTCTTGTAGGTAGTCATCACCAGGACTTTCTTTACTTATGGTTACTTTGGCCTCTTTTGGAGCAATTAAAGTTTGTAGTCCACTTTTTATTTCTTCTAAAGAATATTTTTCTAGCAAATCACCTAAACGACCACTTACAGAATCTTTTTCTTTAGATAGAAAGCTTACTACTAAATTAGGGTTTTCATTTGCTGCATACCAAGCAGGAATGCGAATTCCCCATACAACTTGTCGCGAAACAGGCCAATCGTGCATATCTTCCATCCAACGTTTGTAAGTTATATTTTGCCATTTAGGGAAAATTTTAACTTCGCCGGTTTTTACTACTTCATATGCTGGCTTTTTTAGAGAGTCTACTTTAATAAACCAATTAGGTAAGACTGTTGGTTCTATATCGTGACCACCTTTGTAGCAAACAGCTACACTGTGTGTGTAATTTTCATCTACATGCTCTAATAAACCTTTGGCTTCTAAATCTTCTACAACCTTTTTTCGTGCTTCCATAACTTTCATACCCGCGTAAGAACCAGCTAATTCGTTTAAACGACCATCTAAGTTTATTACTGATTTAATTTCTAAATTGTGCCTTTTTGCTACTTCATAGTCATTTTTATCGTGAGCAGGAGTCATTTTAACAACACCTGTGCCAAACTCAAGGTCAACGTAAGCATCTGCAATAACTTTTAACTTAAACTTACCGTTTAAACCTTCTACTTCAATTTCTTTACCTATCCATTCTTTGTAACGATCATCGTCAGGGTTTACAGCCACAGCAGTATCACCAAATTTGGTTTCAGGGCGAACAGTAGCAAGAACAAAAGGACCATACTTCATGTAATACAAAGGGTCTTTTCTTTCTTCATGTTTAACTTCTAAATCGGCAAAGGTAGTGCCGCATTTAGGACAGTAGTTAACCATGTAATTGTCTCTATAAACTAAGCCTTCTTGGTACATTTTTTCAAAAGTACCCATTACTGTGTTTACAACATCTTCATCCAAAGTAAACTTGTATCTAGACCAATCTACACTTGCCCCCATTTGCTTAATTTGCTGTTCAATAAGGCTCTTATTTTCTTGTACAAAATTCCATATTTCTTTGTATAAAGATTCACGGTCAAAATCAAAACGGGATTTTCCTTCTTTTTTTAACTTTCGCTCAAAGGTGATTTGAGTTTCGAAACCAGCATGATCGGTACCTGGAATCCACAGTGCAGAATAACCCTGCATGCGCTTCCACCTAATTAATAAATCTTCTATAGCTATCATTAACACATTTCCTGTGTGCATTTTGCCACTAGCATTCGGAGGAGGTAGCACTATGGTATATGGTTTTTTGTCAGGATCTCTTTTTGCTTTAAAAAAATCACCTTTTTCCCACATTTCATAAATGCGGGGTTCTACTTCTTTATGATTATATTTTTTTTCCATTTCATTCATCATTTACAATTTCTCCTTCAATAACTTCATCATTTTTGGCATCTCTAAACTTTATATATCTGTAAATTAATGTTGCAATCAAAAGTAATATATCATCAGAAAACCCAAAGACAGGTAATACGTCTGGTATAAAATCTATAGGACTTAGTAAATAAACTATAGCTAATACTAAAGTCCAGTTTTTTCTTAAAAATTTTTTAGTTTTGTTAGACATAAAAAAACTCCCGCAAATGCGAGAGGTTCTACTTGCCTTACTTGGCAAACAGAAGGTACCAACCTTCTCTATACTTAATTTTTAGCTTTTACGGACTCATCCGGCAGATTCTACTAAGTGACTAACTTTTCTTTCCGCAGCTTGTAGAGGGACATTACTTCTCTACTTAAACGCTTTTAACTAAGTGAAATTATAGTAAAAATAAACACATACGTCAAAACTGAGTTGACATCAAATCATTCAGGTATAGAATACTCATAGGCTCGCGATGAAGGATTCCTAGTCTGGAGCGATGGAGGAAACTTGTTATAAACAAGGTAACTTTTTTTAGATACTCAACTAAAGCCAAAAACAAAATGAGAGCAACTAAAACTAGTTGGTAAGACATTTATTGAAAGATGAATGCAAAGCAAGGTGGTACCACGTGGCACTGCTTAAAGAGCCTCGTCCTTGCCAAATCTGACCATGCAGAGCATGAGATGGTTTGGCAATGATGGGGCTTTTTTAATATATAATTAAAAAGAAATCTATGCTTTATACAAAACTATTTGGAAAAACAGTAAAAGAACCTAAAAAAGATATGAGTGCAACTTCACATAAGTTGTTATATCAGGGAGGTTTTATAAGAGAAAGTACAGCAGGAAGATACTACTTTTTGCCTTTAGGAATGCGCGTGCGTCACAAGATAATTGAGCTAATAAGGACTGAAATGAACAGGACAGGTGCCCAAGAACTATTAACTCCGGTGCTACATCCTTTAGAGCTTTGGGAAGAAACAAACAGAACCAACGAAGCCGGATTTGAACTAACAACAGTTGAAGACCGACGAGGTGCAAAATTTGCATTAGGAGGTACGGCCGAAGAAATGATGGTTGCTTTAGTTCGGCAATTTCAACTTTCATATAAAGATTTGCCAATAAACATATATCAATTTTCTACAAAATTTAGAGACGAATTACGCGCAAGAGGTGGATTATTAAGAGTTAGAGAATTTACCATGAAGGACGCTTACTCGTTTCATTCAAGCGAAGAAGACTTTTTAGAAGAATACGAAAATATGGCAAAAACTTACGAGCGTATATTTAATAAACTGGGTTTAACCACAAATAAAGTACTGGCAGACAACGGCTACATTGGGGGTGACTTTTGTCATGAATTTGTAACTGATACTGAAGTTGGCGAAAGTGATTATTTTGTAAGTGAAGATAACAGTTACATAGCACATGAAGATGTAGCAAAGTTCAAAAGAGAAGATATAAATCCAAACGAAGAAGTAAAACAAATGAAAATAATAGAACAACCTGAGTGGGTAAAAACAATGGAAGATAATGAAAAGCATTATAAATTACCACCTGCAAGATTTTTAAAAAACGTTGTATATAAGCATAGAACTAAAGGTGACATAGTGATAGCTGTGATAAGAGGTGATTTAGAAGTAAACAAAACCAAACTTGAGCACGTTTTAAACGCTGTAGGGCAACTAGAAGATGCTACAGAAGAAGATTTAGCAAAAATGAATACCAAACCAGGTTATGTACACTCATGGGGACATAAGCATACTGAAGGCACTAAAATAACATACATAGGTGATTTGTCTTTAACTACAGTAAAAAACTTTATTGGGGGTCAAAAAGAAGAAAAAACTGATTCTATAAATGTTAACTATGGAAAAGATTTTGAGTGCGAGACACTTGCAGATATTGCACTAGCAAAAAATGGTTATTTAACAGAGGAGGGTTCACAAAAATTAATAAGTAAACGAGGAATAGAAGTAGGAAATATTTTTCAGTTAGGGTATCACTACTCACAAAAAATGAATAACGCTACTTTTACTAGCGAAACGGGTAAAGATGAAAAGTACTATATGGGATGTTACGGCATAGGAATAGGCAGAACAATGGCAGCTGTAGTAGAAATGCATAATGATGAAAAAGGTATTATATGGCCAGAAAATATTGCACCTTTTAAGTACCATGTGGTTGGGTTGGGCATGGAAGATAAAGAAACAAGACACAAAGTAAAAGGAGTATATACACTAATGCACTCAGCAGGGCTAGATGTTTTATTTGATGATAGGGTAGATGTTTCTGCAGGTGAAAAGTTTGCAGACGCTGATTTAATAGGGTGCCCTTACAGAATAGTTGTATCTAAAAAAACACCTGAAGGAATGATAGAAATAAAAAAACGTACAGAAAATGCCAGCGAATTAGTTAACCTAGAAGAATTTGTTACCAAAGCAGCCAATCTTTTTAGATAGAAATACTCTCCACAAGAGCTAAATGTTCTTTTGAATAGTGGTTTATATTTTCTATAACCAAATCTTTTGGAGTTATGTTATAACCTTCGTAAATAAATTTAGTTTCTAATTCTGTGGGAAATTCCTTAAGAGTTTCAATAAATACGGCACCACTTTCTAAAAGATTTTCATATGATTCTTCCCAATCTTGATCTTTACCTTCTTCGAGAAATTTAGCATTTAATGTATCTTTGTCTTCTATTATTGTTGGATTGATACCTTGGCTAAATTCTTCCAAATGATCAGCATATAACAAATCCCATGACGCTAAATGCACCAGCAAGTCTTTAAGCGACATTCCTCCCATTAAAGAAGCATTGCGTTGGTCTTTTGGAAACCTTTGTACTAGCACCAAAAAGTCCATGCGAGCTTGTTTATAGTTTTCTATTAAATCCAGCATGTAGTAATTATAGATTATTAAGGCAAATTCTTAAATTCACTTAAAATGCGAAGTATTGTTTCGTAAACTTGCGGATTAGTGGTTTCAGGTAAATTTATGTTTATATTATATGTAACACTATCAAGTTTAGAGGCTTTTATTGTGGAATTGCTGTTAGACTCGCTAACGTGTGGCAAATAATCAAAGTTAGATAGGGAACATAAACGTAGAAAGGTACGCGTAGCTTGCAATGAATTTTCTTCATTCATTCCGGTCACATTACTAATTGCATTTTTTATGAAATCTGAAGGAGCGTCATAAATGGCAGAATCAATTAAGAAAAGTGCATCATATAAGCTTTTGACACGTTGCGCTAACACATTTTTAGCAGAAATTACATTACGCAACTCGTCATAGTAACCTGTAGGAACTCCTGACGCATCTATAAAACCTAACTCTTTAAGCAAATTTACAAAAGCACGATCATTAGAACTGGCAAAACCTAAACTGGCTAAAAATCTATAAGTGAATTTTTTTGGCGTGCTTGCTTTAGAAATTTTATCCAGCATAGCGGGTATTTTATCTTCAGTTAGCATTATTGGATAATCTTTTGCCATTTAAATATAGTTTTCCACACCTGTGGATTACTTGTCAAACACTAACACATTTTTAACACAATATCAGCATTCTTGACACTGACACTACTGTGGAAAACTTGTGTAAAACACTACGCTTTGTCCATTACAGATAAAGAAGGGTCGGCTTTAACAGAAGCAAATGGCTTAGGGTTAAAATTAAAAAAAGCTGCAGACGCTATATAAATAGCATTATCTGTACACAAGTGAATTGGGGGAACATGTAAATTAAAATGACCTGATTCAAGTTCCATTCTAGTTCTTAATTGAGAGTTTGCCGATACGCCACCCGCTAGTAATATTGAACTCACGTTGTATTTATGAGCAGCATTTAGCGTTTTTGCAACTAAAACATCTACCACAGCATCTTCAAACTCTTTCGAAATTACTTCAACAGGAACATTTGATTTTTCCACTAAATTACGTACTGCAGTTTTTAAACCCGAAAAAGAAAAATCAAAACCATCCTTATCAAGCATTGGACGAGGCAACTTACCTAAAATCGTATTTTCTTTACAAGTTGCAGCTAAATCAGATAAAGCTTTACCACCATAATAGCCTTTAATACCCAATAAGCGAGCTGTTTTATCAAAAGCTTCCCCGGCAGCATCATCTAAAGTACCACCTAAATAAGTTAAATCATTATGACCTCTCATTAATACTAAGTCTGTGTGCCCACCGCTAACTATTAAAGCAATTGCAGGAAATATAATTTCTTTTTGAGAACCTACAAAATTTCCATAAATATGCCCTACCAAATGATTTACAGGAACTAAGGGCTTATTCCAGGCAAGAGCTAAAGCTTTAGCTGCTTCCACACCTACAATTAAAGATCCTATTAAACCTGGACCAACTGTAGCTGCAACAGCATCTATTTTATTAATTACGTCATTTGTTGAAGAAACACCTAATACATCAACTGCCTTGGTTAACGTTTCTTCTATAACGGGTATAACAGTTTCTACCTGCTTGCGAGCAGCTACCTCAGGAACTATACCTCCAGTTTTTTGATGAAACGCTTCAGAAGTAGCAAGAACACTACTTATTTCACGAGTACCATCCTCTACAATTGCAGCAGCTGTTTCATCGCAAGATGTTTCTAATGCAAATATAATCATTACAAACCGCATTATAACGATATTAACAACATATTTATAGACCTATAATTGTGTGTGTGAAAAGTAGGTAGCTATTATCAAAAATGTAACGCTGTTCTTATTCCTCTATATTTTTCTTAAAACTCAGTTTTGAATTGCTCTAAAGCTTCTTTGGCACTAGTTCCAGAAATTACACTGCTTATAGCATCACCTAAGGCGGTGTTTTGCCTATTATTACCGGCACGTCCTGCAATTTCTGCAACACCCTTAGCTGTTGGAGCTGTTTCAACAGCAGGAGCTAAAAATGGATTTGTAGATAACTCATTACCTAAATCGGCTCTACTGTAAGGAGATCCAAAAAATCTTGCTTTAGAGTTTTCACTAAACATTAATAGCTGTTGCTCTTGTTCAGTTAAAAATTTCAAAAACTTCCATGCTTCAGGCTGATTTTGACTTCCAACAGGAACAACTTCCATCCAAAAAGTACCCCAGTTTGCAGGATTATCGGCAAGTGCCTGCGGAACAGGAGCCACACCTACAATAGTGGCATCATCCATAACTTTTAATATGTCTAAAATTCTCCATGTAGGAACAAAAACCATAGATACACGCCCTTCTACAAAAGCGTCTACAGATTCAGGAAAATCAGCACGCCATACTTTATCTTCGGTCAAAAAGTTTGTGTAAAAAGTTAAAGCATCTTGAGCAGATTTACTACTCAAATCTTCGGGAACAGAAACACCTGCCTGTGCCCACATTAATCCTAAAATATCAGGGAAATGATCAACATTATCAGCAGAACCCACGGCGGCGCCTGCACGTATTACTTCGTTACCTCTATTACCACCCCTAATCGTTAATTCTAAAGCTAAGCGTCTAAATTCTTCCCAAGCAGAGGGAGGTTCTACCTGACCTATTTCGTTAAAGTGAGATTTATTATAAACAAGAACTAACCCATCGTAAAATAAAGGTATTCCATAAATTTGGTTATTTATAACAGCACTTTCAGAAGCAACAGGATAAAAAGTACTATTATAAGTAGAAGTATCCATTAAATTTGAAGGCATAGCGGAAAGAAAACCATTGGCATGCATACGCTTTACCCAAGTATTATGAACTCGCATAATATCTGGGCTATCAGGTTCTACAGCACGTGTATAAACTCTGTCTTTGTAGCTTAATACATCTAAAACAGATCTGTCCTCATAAGCAATAGTAACATTAGGATTAGCCGTTTGATATGCAGCCACTAGTTGATCTATAACTTCCTGGCTTTCCCAAAGTCCCCACCAAGTAAGCGTTACGGGATCATCGCTAGTGCCGCCACCCCCACCAATTAAACCGCCAATAACGGGAATATCCTGCACAGTACAGGCAGTTATAACAAAAGGTAGCACTATCAAAAGGGCAAGTGTTTTTATCCTATGTCTCATCTACGTCATTATATGCTAGGCTCATTCCCAGCGTCAACCAAAATAAAACCTGGGTTTGTAAAATTGTGAAAATATAATGATCAAAACTTCCAAGAATAATGAATTGGGCAAGAGAAACCAACATTAATTTAGCAAAATTATCTTTTCTATTAAGCAAGTGGTGTAACGTTCTTACAAACATAAATAAAAAACTCACTAAAGCAATAACACCTGCCTCAGAGATTAATAATAGAAAAACATTGTGCACAGGTTGAGGGAACCTTACAGATTCAACTTTATAAATATATTTTTCAATTAAAGTGGTATTAGTGTTTAGACCACTTCCAAACAAAGGGTATTGCTTAACTATTTCTAAACTCCCTCTTGCTAAATCAACTCGTCTATATAAAGAGGAATAACTAGAAACTAGTTTATTTTGAGAAACTAACGGTACTAACAAACCTGCTACTAAAATTAAAAAGACAAGTATTTTATAAAAGCTATTCATATATTTGAAACGTGTTGTGAATAATATTAAAAGCAACAAGCCTACAATAAAGGATATCCAAGCCATTTGACTTAAGGTTAAAACTAATACAAAAATACTAGCTATAAATAAAAACATTAATTTAGGTACTTTATACCAATAGTAAATAAGCCACACTATTATTACAGATAAAAAGCCGCCAAATACATTTGGATGCCTAAATAACCCATATGGGGGAATTTTTACACGACCAAAAATATTGTCGGTAACGACGCCTTTAGTATTGGCATTGTAGGGCTGCTCACCAAAAAACAAATAATTGTTAAATAATGAAGATTGATTAACCCACTGCAAAAACCCCAAAAAAGTTAAAAGCATTAGGCTCAAGCTTAAAATGCGCATAAGCACTGGAAAATCTTTTTTTTGATTAAAGTTAAATTGTGTATAAACAAAAAATAAGAGGTATAAACACAAACGCAAAAAGTAATGATATGAAACCGAAAAACGTATCGAAAGTAAGGTCGACAAAAGGGCAGCAACAAAAAAATAAATAAGGGGTTCTTTAACTAAAAAAATGTTCCCTAAGCTTTTTACTTTAAATCTTATAGATAACATCCAAGTGAAGATTAAAAGTAAAATTAATAAATCAAGTAAAAATAGGGTGGGAATTAAGTAATCAACCAAGTAACCTTCTACATATGAATTTATAGAACTAAAGTGATAGCCCATGTTTACAGGAAGAAACAAAATTATTAGATAAAATATTTTCTTATGCAGTTTTTCAAACGTCATTGATTTAGTTTCTTTGAGGCAGTATGTGCTTTAGCTATTAAAACATCATTAAGTGAACTAAGATTAGCAATCTTTAGGCTTTTAGCAATTAGGTAATCTGCAAACTGGGGATTTTTTGATAGTACAGGGCCATGTAAATAGGTACCAAAAGCATTTTTTCTATAAGCACCTTCGGTAAAATCCTCAGCATTGTTTCCATGCCCAATTTTTATTGTCGCCAAAGGTTTTTCTGCAATCCCCAAGTAAGTACGTCCCCCATGATTTTCAAAGCCAACTAACGTGTCTCCAAAAGAGGATGATTTATTAAAATACGTATCATCGACTAAAGCTTCATTTAATTCGCAAATCACATTACCTATGCAACGAGGCTTGTCATTTCCAAAATGCTGCGTATACAAGTCAAAATAACCAAGACCAGGGAGCTCTTCTCCCAGGGCAGTTTTATAATAATGACCCAATAACTGATAAGATCCACATATAAACAAGCCTACACCTCCATTGTTTAAGTAATCTAGCAAGTAAGAGCCTTTTATTTTTAGTAAATCTTCAAATAAAGCTTTTTGCTTAGCATCAGGGCCACCTCCCATAAAAATAAGGTCTAGTGACTGCATAGTATTTAATGTAAGTGTAGTGTTTAAAGTTATATGTTCTATAGAAACATTAATATTTCGAGCATTTGCTCTAAAAGCCAAAATTTCAACATTCCCGTTGTCACCGTATAAATTCAGTAAGTCAGGATAAAAATAACCTATTTTTAAATTCATAATATTTCGCGCCCTTTTAATTCTTTACGTAAAGACAACATAGCTGAATAATTTGGAAAACAAATTATTTTACTTAACGCTTCGTTAGAAGAAAGCAAAGACACAGCATTAGTTAAACTATCAAAAATATTTGATGAAGGAACATTCACCCCTGCATACTTTAAGCGAACCGCCATATCTAACGCACGGGTACCTGCAACAAAAACACTAACGTCAGCAGAACATTTTTTTAATTTGTTTGGATTTATATCATATATCCAGGAAACATCACGTCCGTCACGAACTTCATCATTTAAAACATATAAAATAGAATCAAAAGCCAGTTTACCTTGTAAAAGCATATCTAAATTACTATTAAAGCTTGCAGGGTTTTTTGCCAAAAATATTTGAAAATCTGTATGATTTTTACTTAAAACTTCACCCCTACCATAGGCAGGCCTAAAGGATTTTAAGCCATCAATAATATCTTGTTCATTTATTTTTAAAAGAGAAGCGGCTATAAACGCAGCGTTTGCGTTTCTTGCATTAAAAGAACCATAAAGATGAGTATAGCTTAAATTAGTTTCATTCGAATTAAAACTGTGCGCATTTAGGTTTGAAACCTTTACAAGAGTTTCTATATGAGGTTGATTCTCATCATATACAACTTGAGTAGTAGAATTTAATTTCTGTAAGGCCTTTTCCCAACGCTGAATAATAATATCAACCTCGCCATATCTATCTAACTGATCTCTAGATAAGTTTAATAGTACTAAAATAGAGGGATGTAATTGATTTAAAACAACAGGAAGCGTAAATTCATCAACTTCAAACAAACCTAATTTAGCTTGTTGTTTTCCTGTTAAACTCATATTCAACAAAGTTGCAGAAACAATACCATTAAGTAAATTAGCGCCAGTCAGATTATGAGTAAAGGTTACTTTAGCTCTTGCTAAAATACTTCTAATTAATTTTGATGTAGTAGTTTTTCCATTGGTACCAGTAACTAAAACTATTCCATTAGAAAATTGAATTCTTGGATTTTGCAATATTTTTGGATAAATTTTTAAAGCTACATGACCTGGCCAAGTATACCCAGCACCAAGATTGAAAAAATTTATACAAAAGTTTGTTATTTTTGCTGCATATAATGCAATATAAAATCTCATAATTTATGATTTTGTTATCCACATACTAGTTCAATTAATATTTTAAGTTATTTTCAAATTAATAGTTAATAGTAGTAATTGTTGATATGTGTATTACTTAATAATTACTTGTCATTAACATTTTTTACTAGTGTCGCTTTTGTTTATAATTCGATTTGCTCTTACCTGCACCTTATTTGAAAGTTTGCTTATGCAAAAACCTTTTTGTGATAACAAATTTCATTGTTGATAATTATCTGGCATTTGTGCAAAAGCATGTGTATAAATATAGCTATTTTTCCACAGACCCTATAGAAAACATATTTGTATCCACATTATTTGTCTGCTATCAACAATGCATGTTTAATATTGTTTATATCTTGTTTTAGTTTACCTTCAAACTCAACTTCTTCTTCTACCTTTCTAACTCCATGCATAATTGTTGTATGGTCTCTTCCTCCTAAAATTTCTCCAATACTCATATATGGAGTTTCGGTCATGTTATGTATTAAGTACATAGCTACTTGTCTAGGAAGTACTATATTTTTTGTTCGTCTTTTACCTTTAATGTCTGTAAGCCTAATAGAATAATAGTTGCATACTGTTTTAATTATTTGGTTAATATTAATTGGTTTTCTTTTTTCTTCCTTAATAGATTGTCCTAAAGCCTCTGCTGCAATTTGTATTTCGGGGCTTTCTCCAATAGCTTTTGCATAAGTTAATACTTGTAGGTAAGCACCTTCAAGCTCCCTTATATTTGTATTTATTTTTTCTGCAATAAAGTTTATTGTGTCATCATTAATGCTGTCATGTGTGTCTGTGCGTTTTTTTCTGAGAATTGCGATTCTAGTATCTATGTCGGGAGTTTGAATATCTGCAATTATTCCGCTACTAAATCTTGAAGTAATTCTGTCTTCTAAATCTGTGAAGTCTTTTGGAGGTCTATCAGACGTTAAGACTATTTGCTTTTGAGCTAAATATAAAGTATTAAATGTGTGGAAGAATTCTTCTTGTGTGGTTTCTTTTCCTGCAATAAATTGAACATCATCAATTAGCAATACATCGGCATTTCTATACTTGTTTCTAAATTGGTTTGTGTTGTATCTACCTTTACCTCTGCCACTTTGAATTGCCTCTATCATTTCATTCATAAAAGCTTCTCCTGTTGCGTAAATAACTTTAGATTTTGGATTATCTTGCAAAATTTTATTACCAATTGCCTGCATTAAGTGTGTTTTTCCTAAACCAACTCCAGAATATATGAAAAAAGGATTGTATGCTTTTCCGGGGTTTTCGGCCACAGCTGTGGCTATGGCAAAGGCAAGTCTATTGTTAGAGCCCATTACGTAGTTATCAAATGTGAATTTTGGAGATAATCCTGCAGATTTTGCATTTGTGTCGTTAGTAGCACTGGTTTCAAAAAGCGGACCTATATTTAAGCTAGTTTCTTTTTTATCCTGTGTATCTCCAACTTTAAAAAATATTTCGTATTCACCTTTTCCTATTTTATTTACGCTGTTTTGTATTAAGGAAAATAAACTTTTTTGTAATCTGTCTTTAACAAAAGGTGATGGACAAATAACTTCTACAGATGAGTTAGTTAAATTTCTTGCTTTGGTGTTAGCTACCCAGGTTTGGTAGTTTAGTTCAGACAGAGTCAATTGCAACTCTGCTAGTACTGCATCCCATAATTTTTTTTCATTTAATGTATTAGGCATGGTTTTTAAAAGTAATTACTTTATTGGACAGTGGGTAATATTGTGTATAACTTTACCTAAGTTATCCACAATAATTAAGCAATGTTGCTTGTTGTTTCATTTGTTACGTGTTTATTTGACTATATCAGCCTTTTCCTCTAAAATTCCCAGTGTTATGCCAAAAAGAACATACCAACCTAAAAAAAGAAAAAGAGTGAGGAAGCACGGGTTTATGAAGAGAATGTCTACAAAAGCTGGTAGACGTGTGCTTAAAAGAAGAATGAGTAAAGGTCGTAAAGTGTTAGCTCGCCTTAAAAAAACTAAATGAAACTAAAATCATTGAGAAATGCTTTTAGTCTCTTTTGTGTACAATTTTTATAATGCTAGAAAAGCCACATCGTCTTCTCACTAATTACGAATTCAATAAAACGCGCAGAAAGGGTGTGAAATTTTCTAACCCACTTTTTGATATGTATTATTTACGTTTGCTTGAAGAAGACAACGCAACTCGTTTTGGCATTGTAGTATCAAACAAATTTAGCAAAGTAGCTCCTACAAGAAATAGAGTAAAAAGACTTTTTAGAGAAGCAATTAGAAATAATTTTGATAGAATAAAAAGTGGCTATTGGGTGGTTATATACCCAAGGAAGGAATCTATAGAAAAAGGCTATGAAGAAATTTCTTCTGAGTATGTTAAGGCTTTACAAAACGTACCTTTCTCCTGGTAGGTATGGGTTAAAAGTATGCCGTTTTGAACCTAGTTGTTCCAAATATGCATACGAGGCTATAAGCATTCATGGTGTATTAAAAGGTAGTTTATTGGGAATTTATCGTGTTTTGCGATGCAACCCGTTTGGTAAAGGAGGTTATGATCCAGTGCCTTTAGCTGATCAAAAATAATATGTTAAGTACAATTTGGAATACATTGTTAGTGAATCCCCTGTTTAATGTTTTAGTATTTTTTGATAGCCTTGCAGGAAGTTTAGGTTTAGCTATTATTTTATTGACCCTTACAATCAGATCTGCGCTATTGCCACTAATGTTAAATAGTTTAAAAAGTGCAAAAAAACAGCGTGATCTTCAACCAGAATTAGAAAAAATTAAAAAGAAGTTTCGTCACGATAAGAAAAAGCAAGCTGAAATGCAAATGGAATTATTTAAAGAACATGGTATAAATCCTGCATCAGGGTGTGTAACTCAAATTCCCATACTTATAGTATTATTTGCTTTATTTAACGTTATAAATACGCTTACAAGGGCTACCTCTTTGTCTGAAATAAATAGCTTAATATATTTTGAATCTCTAAAATTTACTGCATTAGAAAACATACACAGCAATTTTCTTTGGTTAAAATTGGGGGAACCTGACCCTTTATTTGTTTTAGCTATACTTGCGGGTCTTTTTCAGCTAATAGTATCTAAAATGACGCAACCATATACCGAAGTAGGACAAAAAGCAGCAGAGCGTACTCCCGGTAAAGCTGATGACTTTGCTTACAATATGCAAAGTCAAATGTTGTATTTAATGCCCTTGATGACTGTGTTAATTGGTGTTAGATTGCCTGCAGGAGTTACTCTTTATATTTTGACAACTACCATTTTCTCAGTGTTTCAGCAGTACTATGTATCTGGATTTGGTGGTTTAACTCCATGGTTAGAAAAAATTGGTGTTAAATCTGCCCCTGTTAAGGTATCAAAACCTGCAAAAAAGAAAAAATAAGATTTGTGTAATTTAGTTAGTTTTTAAGAAATTTTTAGGAAATTATGGATAGACCAGAATTAATAAAAAATAAAGTACAAGAGTTATTAAATTTAATGGGCATTTCTCCAGACATAACTGTTACTGAAGAGCAACTTGATGATGAATTTAACTATTCTGTTTTGATTGAGGGTAAGGATTTAAACTTTTTAATCGGGTATCATGGTAATTCTTTAAATGCGTTACAAACATTATTGGGTTTAATTTTAAACAATGAGTTTGAAGAATGGTATCCTATAACTGTAGATATAAATGGTTATAGAAGTTTACGTGAAGAAAAGCTGCAAGAGATGGTGAAAAACTATATTGATCGCACACGCTTTTCTGGTGATGAAGTTCATTTACCTACAATGCCTGCTTTCGAACGCCGTTTAGTACACATGTTTGTAAGCGAATACGATGATATTGAATCTGAAAGCCGTGGCGAAGGTTTGAATAGACGCGTGATTTTAAGACCAACTGCCTCTTTTGTAGAACAAATAGAAGAAGAGGATAACTAAATTATTTATTTGGAATTTACAAACTTATGAAATTTACCTGCTTAAGGGAAAAGTTAGCCAGTGGTTTAGCTATTGTTTCTAAAGGCGTTCCTACTAAAGCATCATTGCCTATACTTTCTAATGTTTTGTTAACTACTGAGGATGGACGTTTAAAATTATCTACTAATAATCTTGAAACTGCTATTACAACATATGTAGGTGCTTCAATAGAAGCAGAAGGTTCAATAACTGTTCCTGCGAAAATGTTTTCAGAATTCATATCTAATTTATCTGCAGATACAGTAGAGATTGAACTAAAAAAAGACGTGTTACATGTTAAAGCAGGTAAGAATTCTTCTAAGTTTAATGGTGTATCTGCAACAGAGTTTCCGCCTTTACCAACTATAAATGGTGATAAAACTTTAGACTTAGAACCATCATTATTCTCATCTGCTGTATCGAAAGTAGTATTTTCATCTGCTATAGATGACACCCGTCCCGTACTATCAGGAGTTTTACTATCTTACGATGGTGATACATTAACTTTTGCATCTACAGATGGTTTTAGATTGTCTGAAAAATCAATTCCTCTAAAATCCGATACTGTAAGCTTTTCTGTTGTAATACCTGCAAAGACAATTTTGGAAGTATCTCGCATATTTGCTTCTTCCACAGAACCTGTGAAATTAATAATTAATAACGATGATAATTTAGCTCTTTTCGAGTCTGGAGATATTCTATTAGCTACTAGAATACTAGATGGTGATTTTCCTGAATATAAAAAAATTATTCCAAGTTCAAGTGTTTTAACAGCTTCTTTTGATTCTACAGCTTTACTTGAAGCAGTTAAGTTGGCACATATTTTTGCAAAAGAAGATGATAATGTTATTCGTTGTGCTTTTGATCCTTCTGGAACAATTACAGTAAGTTCAGTTTCAAAAGAATCCGGTGAAAATGTTAGTTCACTTGAAGCTAAAGTTGAAGGTGATCGCGTAGAGTCTGCTTTTAGTGCCAAATACTTATTAGAGTTGTTAAATAGTTTAAAGGTAACTGAAATTATTTTTAAATCAAATGGAAACTTAGCCCCTGGTGTTTTAACCTCGCCTAGTGAAAATGATTACTTACATATTATTATGCCAATGAGAATTCAAGATTAAACTTGATTATTTGAAAGCGAAATTGTTCCTGTATTATCCTGTGGGTCTTCAGTATTTAAACTTACTGTTTCAGCGTTGTTTTGTGGCGGTGTTGGAGTTTGTGTGGGTTGCGGTGATTGCATAGGCATTGTTGGTTGTACTATTGGGTTTTGATTTGGCAAAGGCCCAGGTTGCATAGGGCTGCTCATAGGATTTGGTGCTTGTGCAGGACGTGTTGAATCATTTGGGTTTGTAGTGTATCTATTTGGGTCTAATCTTTCAAATCTTTCATACTTTTTATCTGTACTTCCTGGTTGTGGTTGTGCCGCTTGTAATTGAGCTTGTTCTCGTTGTTCCTTCATTCTTAAAATTTCTTCAGGGTTTGTAGTAATTAAGTTGTGTTCCTCTTCGGAAGCCATGATTTTAATGGCTACGTGATTAGCTCCAGCGAAAAATAGTCCTTCTCCGCGTTCTGCAGCGAGCAGTAAACGCTTTTCTCCCTCAGATAGGTAAAATGTATCAGCTAGTCTATCAATTCCTGCAGGGTGCTGTTTTAAAAGCACTTGGATAGATGAATTTGTAACAATGACTTTTCCATAATCTGAGGCTAAAAAGTCATCTACGTCTTGAGTAATCGTTGTTAAACCTAAGTAATATTTTCTGGCTCTTTTTGCTATACCATAAATAAAGCGTGCGCTGTCTTCGTTTTGTAACAAGTACCAAGCCTCTTCTACTATTAAAATTCTTTTCTTTAAGCTTTTTTTAACTTTCGTCCAAACGAAGTCTAAAATAATGTAAAAAGCAATTGGTCTTAAAGCATCTTCTAAATTTTGTGTAGAAAATACAGTCATTCTATTGTCTATTCTTAATGTAGATTGTTGGTCAAAAATTCCTGCTAGAGAGCCTCTAATATATTTTTCTAACCTTTCTGACATGCTTCTTGCTTCTGGTTCTTCTGCACCTAAAAGTACCTTGTATAAATCTTCCATTACAGGAGGTTCTTTTGTTCTTTGTGTATCTGGATCTGTTGTAATTCCTTTTATTCTGTATGTTTCAATTAGTGCTCTGTCTAATATAGCTTCTTCAATGGGTGTTAAATCTCCTAGTACAAGTTTAAATAGCGTGTGTAAAGATAAAATCTTTTGACCTAATTCATTTTCCCCTTCTGTAGCAATACCTGAAAGGTCAAATGGATTTATTCTATCCGGTGAAGTAGAAGAAAAACTTATAAAATCTCCACCAATAACCTCAGCGATTGGTTTATATTCTGCTTCGGGGTCAATAATAATAATTTCTGCACCAAATGCTATTAAACGAAGTGCTTCTAATTTCACAAAATACGATTTACCTGAACCGGATTTAGCAAATACTACTGTATTTGCATTTTCAAGAGAGAATCTGTCAAAAATAATTAAAGAACCGTTGTGCTTGTTAAGTCCGTACATTATTCCATCGTCAGATGTTAAATCTGACGATGTAAAAGGAAATGTAGTGGCTAAACTAGTTGTATCCATGTTTCTAGTTATTAATAGTTTATCTAGGGCTACAGGTACTGTAGATTGAAAAGCTTCCTCCATTTGTAAAGTTGCTGATTTTGATATTAATAATAGTGATCCCAATGTTGATTCTAATTTACTGGCAGCATTTTCCAATTCTTCCATGGAATTTGCTCTAATAGTTATATAAAAGGAAAACTGGAAAAATTTTTCAACACCTTTTACTAGTTGTTCCTGTAAAGTTTTTGCATCGTCTAATGCTATTTTTACACCAGGGTCGGCTATTTTACCTCTATCTTCATCAGAATGCATTGTAGCTTCCATTTCCGTTATTTTTCTTCTTAAGTCATCTAAAACACCTTTTGATTTCACAGGATAGTAAAAAAATGAAATGTCTAAAGTATGTTCAAAATTAATTATTGGAGATAACCAGTTTGCGCCTACAAATCTAGGGTATCCTGAAATAAATAATGTTCTGTAAAAGTTATTCCCAATTTTTATATGGTTAAAATCCACCTCGATAGCAGGTGGTGCTACTATATCTTTGATATTAACCATTCCTCTAGCCAACATTTCGGCAGGTTTTTCTTCGTTTTTATTTTTGTTTTTCTTTGCTCTTGTTTCTGGTGTTGTTATTGGAGGTGCTGCATTTACTTTTTGAGCCCCTGCTTGATTTTGCGCTAGGGTTTGATTTTCAGTATTCGCATTTTGTTGTTTTTTCTTGCCAAACAATTTCATAGTATTTTTATTCTGCAAATATAGCTGGTTCTACTATAGCTGTTTTATAATCTTCTATATCTGTTCTTATTTTCTGCCCGTGCACAGATGCTGGATTATATATATCGAAATATAATTCTACCAGTTCGTGTGTAGTTAATTGCCTAGTTTTTACTCCAATTCTATTAAACTCATTAACTATGTGATCTACTTTTGGCATTAATTTTGCCTGTGCGCCACTTATTGCTGCATCTACATTAACATTGACTCTTTTTGATTGAGCTCCAAACAACTTGGTTAAAAAGTCGAACGGATTAGATCCTACTTCTGTAATCATGTTGTCACCTGCGGGTACTGCAACATAAAATTGTTTATCTAAAACCTCATTTTTTTGAATAATTTCTTGTACAAATTTTCTGTAAGATTCTGCCTGTCTTTTAATTAGCGGATCTGTAAGTTTATTTTCTACCTTTATGACTTTTTCTATATATTTTGTTATATCCAGTTTTTTTGATCTAATAACAACCTGAACAGGAAATGTTATTGAGTTTAATAACATAGAAAATGCTGCAATAATAGCATCTTGCTCGATTTCAGATAGAAGATCAAAATTTACTGCTGTAGTTTGCAATACAGAACATACTGTTCCATTTTTCAACACAACGAAGTTATCTTTAATATCTTCTATGTCTAAATGATCTTGAGTTGTTGCTTTTACACTTTGTGCTGCCATACTAAACTGGTTTTCCTACAAATTCCAAAGGTGGAAGAACCTCTCCTTTAGCTTCAATGCTTATTATATCAAAGCTTAAATTAGTTTTATTAAACTTGTCTACTTCAATAATATAGGTACCATTAGATAAAGGTGTAGTTATCGAAAATTGTCCTAATGCATTTGTTTTTAGCGCCCTTGCTGGTTCATTTTTTTGGTTTTTTATTATTACTACAACTCCACTTAATGTTTCACCATTGGTGCTTTTTACTACGCCAGATATAATGTTAGGCGCATTTGTTAGTGGTTGTATTTGAGCTATTGTAGGGTTAGTTGTTGGTTGTGTGTCGGTGCCTCCGTTATCGTAAACTTTTTGAACTATTATTTTAGGCAGTTCGCCTTGTTTTTTTTCTAGTTTTTCTTCTAGTTCTTGTACTTTTTGCTTTAATGCTTCGTAGTTTTTTAATACCTCGGCTTTTTCTTGTTCTAACTTGGTTAATTCTTCTTTCTTTTCTTGCGCTTCTTGTGGTTTATTTGTGGTTTCCAAATCTGTTTTTAATTGTTCTATTTCTTTTGTTAATCTTGTATTTTCTTCTTCTACTGTTTCTATAACTTCTTTTGCTTCTTTATTTAGCTGTGCTTCGTGTTCTGCTGTTTCTATCTTTGGTAGTTTATAACCATCTTCCTGCAAAGGCTTAGCAGTTTGAAATTTAGTTATAGTAGATCTGAATTTTTCGTCTTGTTTTATTTGTTCAATCATTAGTCTTAGTTGCTTAGCTTTTTCAGCTATTTCATTTTCTATATTAGCTTCTTCTGTGGTTTTTAAAACTCTTTCTCCGCGTATGGGTAATAATATCTCACCTTGAGTTGGTAATAAGCTAGTGAATCTTCTTCCAGTATGCCTGTTGGGAGTAATAGGCACAAGTGTTAAATCCTGTCCCGTTTCAATGTCTGGCAACTCTAGCTCTGGAGGTTGGGGAGGTGCCTCTTGCCGTGCTGGTGCTGGTGCTGGTGCTGGTGCTGGTGCTGGTGCTGGTGTGACTCTGTTAATAGTGTCTTGTGTTTCCTCCTTTTCTGTAGCTACCTTTGGTGTTGAAGGCTCATTTGTTTCTTTTGATACTTCAAATTTTGGTAGCTCTGGCTTAAATTGAGGTTGTTGCTGTAATTCTGGTTCTGGCTTTTTGGCTATATTAAACTGCGGAGGAGTTGGTTTACTTAGTTCTTGATTTTTCGTCTCTCTTTTTGGCAATTCTGGAGGCTTGATTACAGTACGTGCTTGTGGTTGTTGCTCGGTCTTATTAAGCATATCTCTAGTATTTTGCTTATTTTCGGTGTCATTTTTAGATGAAGTGTCAGGTTGTACTTCTATAGGAGATATAGTTTCTTTTTTAGATGGTGTTACAGGAGACTCCTGTACAATTGTAGGATGTGGGTTAATTTTTGGTGCTGATTGATTAGGTATTTCGGCAGGTGGTGTCACTTGTTGCTTTGGCATAGCTATTGGTTGTTGTGTCGTAGTAGTTATCTGAGGCGGTGCCTGTACTTGCTGTGTGACTTGTGTGTTAAATTGTGTTGTTTTAATGCTACTTTGTGCTTTCTTTGTTTGTTTAGCATCGTATGCAAATGCCTGATGTACTTTTTGTATAAAATCAATTTCTGGAATATCAAGATCGTCACTAACTTTGGGTTCATCTTTAAATTGCAGATACTCTTCTAATTTTCTTCTACTAGAAGTAGGTGCTAATGTAATTAATTCCTGTCTTACTACATCCAGACTTTGGTATAGGAAGGCGGTTGGAATTGTAGGATCTTTTCGCCAAATCATTTGATTGGTTCTGTATATAGCCCTTAAGAAGTTAACCACCCATTCGTCTATGCTTCGTTCTTGCACTGGTACAAATGCTAACAGTAAACCACATGCTGCTGAAGCCAAAATTATTGGCCATTTAATTAAAGAATTACTGATAAGTGTAAATGCTCCATATCCAATTCCCCCAAAAATAAGAAGGTAAAAAAATTGGCGCATAGTTAATTCACCAATTATTTTAAATTCCACATCCATTATATTTTGTGGTACTGCGTGCTGTTTATTTACTTTTTGTGTGTCTTTTAAAGCCATAGATCAAATAACTAGCTACTATACATTATACTTATTGAGATTTCCAATTAAAGGGGTTTTGCCTTGAGTTTATCTCTTGATGCCCATGAATAACTTTTCTATTTTCTTAGGCATACCTACGGCTGTTATTAGTAAGTAAATGGACAAGAATGGAACGAATAACATTATAACTGCTGTTTGTCCTGATGCTTCTAACCAAGCTAGTAACTCACTTCCTGCTGGAGATGCTGCTGGATCAAAACCTGCGTTTAGTGATTGATTAATTATGAATCCTGCTAATGAAATCATAAAATACATTGCGGGTATGGCTACTATTCTTGCAGCTAATAACTTAAACCAATCCTTAATCATTTTCTCATTGCCCGGCACAGTACCTATTGCAAATTGAACGGGAGCAAACACTATCATCATTAATATTCTTACGTACACGGTTATTGTTTTCATTAAGGCAATTAATAGAATTATTATCCATATTAACATTACCATTATTGTCAAAGATACAGCAGATAGCCCAATTGCCATTACTCCTATAGGGCCTCCAAAAAACATACCTGCTATTACAGCTGTGATTATTAACATTACAATTGCACCAAATCCTGCTTCGGAAACTGCAAAGCCTGCTCCAAGATCATTCATTATCCCGTCTACTACGGTTCTTAATGGCCAAATTAAAGCAGCTCCTGTAGCACCTATTGGGTAACTAAATGTAATAAGCAATACACCTAGCACTACTCTTGGTAAGGCGTTTTGTACGGTTACAATTACCTGAGGGCTGATTTTTTTGCGTACCATAATCATTACACCTATTACTATCATTACTATTGCTAATATTCCGTAAGCGACGTTTCTAAACACTTGCCATAACTGTAGTATAAAGTCTGCTCCTAAAATATTGTAATCTACTTGAGCGTAAACTCTATCGCCCAATACAGGTACGTTTCTTACTTGATATCTAAAATAATGAGCTAAGTTTGTGGGAATAGGATGATCTGCACTCATAGCACTACCTACTGTGTAAGTAATACCTGCCAAACTACCGCGTGCTCTGGCTGCAGCATTAGAACCAGGGATGACTGAAAAACCACATTGTTCACCAACGGCATTCCAATAATCTTGATCAGAACCTGCATTACAAATGTTTGCATATTCCTGTCCAATACAATCAATGATTTGATTTAAACTTCTACCTGTTGCAACACTTGTACCAGTGTCTACAAGTAAAGAAACTATAGAATTTTTCATTGTTCTTCTAATGTCTAAAAGGGGATGGTTTGCTCTTTCACCTTCGAATAAACATTTTTCTGCATTTCCATCTGGAGCGGGTGTAAATGTACATCCATTAACCTCTCCAATATTACAAGAATCTTGCGCAAAAACATTTCTAGGCACAAGAACGAAAACACCTGTTATTAGTAATGTTATAAATGTTGTGGTTAAGAGTCTCTTTGTCATCTACAGCAATTTTTTCACAAATTTTTATCAAATTCAACACCTTTGCAAAATTGAAATTATTACTTTGAATTTTTCATGTCTTTGAAATCTTCTTTTTTATATATAGAATATTATGTATGGCAAGTGGTAACCCGTTTAATATCGGATACTATCCGGGCGATAGAAAGATACCTGCACAAGGTAGATTCTATTCAAGACCTTATGAAAGTGACTTCAGCATCTACGAAGATTTAGATGCTGATATTGATGCAGCCTTTGATAAAATTTCAGAAGCTTATAAGTTACCTGCTACTCCAATTACATTTGTATATAACAACATGGTTGCCGATGCTAAAAGATCTTTGCGTGTAACCGGAGCCCCAAGAAAATTTGACATGGTCGATGTTCAAGCTTCGGGAGATGAAGAAGAACTTGCCGGTGTAACTTCGTTAAAGGTTGATTTACATAAAATGGTAACTCAACCTCAAAAAGGTGTTTCTAGCTTTGTTAAAAGTATGGGCACTGAGTTTTTCAGTTATTCCGACATGGATTTGCGTGCTGAAAGAGACATGTTTGTTGCCATGATGAATGGTAAAGGTAAGCTTGGTTTCGGCTTTGATACTGCAAAAGACTTGTTACAACAACGTATGGGTAAAGATTTATCTTTAGCCGATGAAACAGTTAATCGTGTAGAAAAACTTTATGATTATTCAGGGTATGTGAAAGGTCAGGCTTCTTCGGTAGCAGAAGTAGATAAAAATATAAATATGTACGAAGAATTTACTACTGCTTTTGGTAAATTCGTTAACGATAAAAGAAGTCCTACAGCAAGAGATTCCAGTTATATAGGGGTTGCACAAAAAGGTGCTGACATATACAAGGCTCATTTAGAAGAGATTAAAAATACCCATTTTGTAGAAAGAACAATTGATGGAAAGAAAGTTAAGGTATTATCTGACTCATTATTAGGTAGCAATCCTTTATTAAATAGTGCTGAGGATTTAGCTCAAATATCTACCACAATTAATACTGCAATTGATGAGTTTGAGCTAGCAACTACTTTAGGTGGTATTGGAAAAACTATAAATAATGCTAACAAGGCTGTGTCTAAAGCCTTACGTGAAGGTAATGAAGCGTCTTTAGATTCAGCATTGAAGCTTTTAGATAAACAACTAACCAGTGCACAAGGGCTTGCTACGTCTTTAAGTGGTGCTTATGCGCAAGATACTATAAGCGGCATGACTGAAATGGTTGAGGTTTTTGAAAATTCAGTCAAACCTTTACATAACTTTGTTGATGACTTTAGAAAAGCAATTTTTGATGAACGTACCGACACAGGGTTTACCCCTTTAGTAGAAGCTGCTATGGCAGGGGATGGTGCTGCATTGCGTACTTTAGCTACGAGAATAGAAGTATTTAAAGATAGATTTTCAGGTGGGTCTTTAGTTGCAGACGTTGTAGGTAAAGGATCTCTTTTTGGTGATGGTGTAGAGCGCACCTTTTTGAAATATTTAATGGAAGAGCGTTTATTAAAGGGCAGTAAAATGCCTGATGCTCCTTACGTTATAGAAATATTGAATTCTTTTGGTATTGAAGGTGGTGCAAAAATTGCATCATGGATGGATATTGCTCAAGTAATGCGTTTAAGAGAAACCGCCCGCGATATTTCGTCACAACTAAGCAGTGGAATATTTCTTAACAACTTAGTTTGGATGAAGGTTAAAATTCGCTTTCCAATTACTCCAGCTAAGTTAATTGAAGAATACTTAATAAAGAGAACACATGGCTTCGGCTTAGTTTATGACTCAGATTATAAAGACTTAGCGTATGCTCCGTTCCAACAGTTAATGAAGCTTGGTGTTTTTTCAAATAAGCTAAAAGTTGATGTAACTATAAACGGTGTTGTTACAACTTTAACCCTTCAGGGAGGAAAACACTTTGAAGATATAGATTTACTAAACGAAGTTTTGAAATTAGGAGAAAAAGGTGGAATAGAAAACCTACAACGCCTTTTTGGTGCTAAAAGTGTAGAAGAATTAGCCGAAATGCTTAAAGACATGAAGCTAGTTGTTCCTGTTAAAGTTGAAGAATTGTATGACAAAATACAAAAACTTCGTGCCTTTTTAGATAAACAAGGTATTCAGCTAAGCGAATCAGCTTTATATGAATTGATTCAAAAGTTGAGTTTGCGAAATTCCAAAATTAATTTACTAAAAATTACAGAGGAATATGGTGGTGCATTACAAAAGTTAACTTCAGCTCTTAACGTTTTACAATCTGCAGCATTTACAAAACTAGCTGCAGTTGTAGCCCCAATACAATATTTAAAGAAAATACTTGCAGAATTAATAACCGACGCTATTTTAGTAGCTTCCGAGGGTATTGCTACTCCTTTAAAGCTTGCCATTCAGTATTTGATTATAAAAATACTTGACGCTCTAGAAGCCGTAGGTAAAGCAATAATTCACTTAGACTTTTCTTCATTAGTAAGTGGTGCCGAAGCAATGTTTATTAAACTTATGAAATGGGTAGCTTTAGGTACTTTGCCCTTGGCCGGTGTTATGGCAGTAACCATAATAGTGATTATGGGTATGTTCACTACTATTTCTCCTATAGATCCTACAAGAAAAGTGGGTGGTTGTGGCGGTGGCTGTGATGTAGAAGTTGAAGGGGGTCCTGTGGGGGATGTTAATTATGGAGAACTATATTGCGAAAACTTTTGTTTTTTTAAAGATGTAGACGGTTTTACAGTGGGTTCTTACCGAGGAAATGACACTGCTGTACATCCAGGAGGTGGTCATGGATCAAATACTTATTGGGATGCAGTACCAATTACTTTGTGTAATTCTTATATTCCTTCGCTTGGTGTTGCTTTAAGAGCACCAAATTTAAATGCTGATACCGGAGGAGGTACTTTTCCACAAGATAACTATTGTTACAATAATGGCACTGTACCTCAAGGCAATGAATTTGGTTTTGCATGGGATGTATTCCCTGTTGATTATCAAGAGGATTCAACTGTTTGTTTACCCTCTGCAGGGGATGTTTCTTATTGGACAGTATCTGAGCCTTACAGTTTGTCATTGGGACAAGCTGTTACTGCGCAAGGGTTTGCACAAGATGGTACTCCAAGGCTGACCATTAAAATTCAGCATTTAGGTAATGCTCAAGGTGGTGACTATTTACCTGGCGAAGCATTTTCCTCTACTTTTAACTGGGGTAACAATACTCACGTTCATATAGAAGCTCAAGATGCAGGTGGTAGTACCGTAAGACCTGAAACTTCAGGATTATGTTCTGGTACGCCTCCAGGAGCACCTTCTTGGTGGCCAGAAGATTAATTTAAATTTATGTATAATTAAAATATGAAAAACTTTATTGAGCGTTTAAAAAAGTACAAAGCTGCAGTTGTAATTCTTGTTTTAATAATAGGTTTTGTAATACTTTATTATTTTCTGCGTCCCACGTCAGCGCCACGTACTCCTCAAAACCCGGTTGTGGTACCTGATACACCAGGAGGTATTCCCGGTATTGATGATAAACCCCAGCCAGGAGAAGTTGGTGAAATCTTTTTATTAGAAGTAGATCCTCCTGCAAATGACTTAGATAAATACTTTTATAACGAATTTCAAATAATTCACATGACATTTTCAGCTCCAGTGAAAGAAGATTCTGTAAAAATTTTTGTAACTCCTGATATTCAATTAGGTGCTCAAGTACTTGTTGAGGAAGATCCTTCTAAGGTTAGAGTTTTTCCACGTAAACCATGGGAACCAAATACCAGGTACGTAATTACTGTTGAACTAACAGGTGCAAATGGAGAAAAGCTTGTTGAGCCTGTGCGTTACGTATGGATATCAACTCCTCCTGCTCCCGGAGAATTTTTAGAAGCCTATTAGTTATTACTTGAGAAGTTTAGCAGCCCGGAGCGCTTATATTAGCAAACTGCAATATATTACATATTCCTGTAGTTAAGCTTGTAAAAGGACTATTTGGATCGGCTAGTGAAGGCGAGTCAAATTGTCTTCCTATAAAAAACGTTATTGCAAAAGTAGTTATAGTTAAAACAAATCCAAGTACTGTATATGTTAAAGACTGTTTTGCTGCCTGCATTGCCTTTGGATCACCCTGTGATGTTGAGAATTTATAAGAAGTAACAAAAACCATTATTAAAAAAAACGCTCCTGAGCTGTAGTAAATAACTACTAAAGTTTTTTGCAAAGGGCAAACAATTTGTACAGGGGTAGGTTCATCACCAATGTCACAATCTTGTGCATAGGCAACTCCACTAAAATTTGCAAATAATGTTAGTGTTAAAACAAGTGTAATTAAAGTTTTTTTAAAAGTTTGGTACATCATCTATTCCTGGATCTCCAATATTGTTGAATACAACTACCTTCAAAGATAGTGCTCCAATACCTAAAATGAAACCAATTATACTATAAACCAAAGAAGTTCTGGCATTTGCAACTGCTTTTGGGTCTCCTTTTGACATAACCCATTTAACCCCTGAATATAACATTCCAAGGGTTGACATTGAAATAGCAATACCCATAAATAAGTTTACGCCTACTGCTAATATTTCTCCTATTTCTATTGCATCACACCCTTCGCATCCCGAAGGCAAATGCTCATCAAACTGTGCAAAAACTGCCATGATAATCCTAAATTCAATAAACTAAAAACTGTTGAATGAGACCCTGGTTTCCCAGGGTCCCGAAAAGTCTTCTTTAGTTAGGTACAACGTCTTGTATTGCAACGTTTTCATTACCACCGATAACACTAGTTACAACAATTCTAATTGTGAAAGCTCCAATAACTACGATAAATCCAATAACTGCGTTTGTTAAAGCACTTCTTGCTTCTACAGCTGCCTTTTGATCTCCCTTAGCAGACATGTATTTTATACCTCCTAAAATTAAGAAGATAACTGTTAAAGCTACACCTGCTCCTAAAATAACGTTGGTCGCAATACCAAAAGCATCAGCTAGAGTAGTAACACCTAAAGGTTGAGGTTGTACTACCGTGGTTGGTATTTGAGCATATACATCTTGTAATATCATTTTTTACACCTCCTTTTATTTTATAAATTATTTAGTATCATTCTTAAAAATCCCACAGCAATAAGCACAAATATTAAACCAAGTATAGCAGAAGACATGTCTTCTTTTGCTACTTTTACTTTCATAGGGTCTCCTTGGCTTGTAGTTATTTTGTAACCCGCAACCAATATCATTATAAAACCAAATATTATTGCTAGGGGGCGTGCTACATCATATACCGATCTAATTAAATCGCCAAGATCGCATGTATCAGGATCGGTACATTGTGCATATGCTTGTTGAGGAAGCATTAAAAGTAATAGAGTATTGAAATAGTAAATACCTAATGAAACTAATATTGTTTTTTTATTACGTATAGTTTTAAGCATTGTTTTGCTATAATTTCCAGTGTATGTCTTGTAAAAATTATCCGTGCCCATCCTTTAAGAGTCAAGTCCTAATTGTTTTCATAGCACTATTTTTCGTTTTGTTTACTTTTTCTGTTAGTGCCGAAGACCCTTGTAAAAACATTAGTGATTTAGACGACAAAGCTGCTTGTTATGCTGAAGAAAAGGAAGAAAAAGAAGAAGAATATCAATCATTAAGCTCTAAATTAAACGATTTAAGAAATAAAAAAGATGCAGTTAATTCGCAAATATCAACTCTGTCTTCCCAGTTATCAATAAAACAATCAGAAATCGATGCACTCCAACTAAGTATAGATTCTTTAGTTAAAGAATTAACAGTTATAGAGGAAAATTTGACAGATAGAAGAGGATCCTTAGAAGAAAAAACCGCATTAAGAAATAAAGTTATTAGGTCTCATTACCAAAAGGGAATTTTATCAGATTTAGAAATAATACTTTCTGCAAATGTGCAAAATAATAATTTAAATGGCTTTGAATATGCCACTGTAAATTACATGTTTGATAAAGCGGTTTCTTCGGAAGCTTTAAGGCTAATTGATATCTTAAATGCGGAAATTACAAATTTTGAAACAGATAAAGCAGCCGCCGAAGAAATAAAACAAGATTTAGAAGAATCCCAGGCCAATTTACTTGCAGTTAGAGATAACTTAAGCAGCGAAAAAGTGTTAGCTCAATCTGAGTTGGGCAATATTGAAGAAAAAGAAGGTGACTATGAAGGTGAGTTAAAGTCATTATCTGAAGAAATTGCAAGTTTAAGTGCCAAGCAGCAAGAGGTTTTGAATCAAAAAAATGCAGATATAAACGGAACAGTTGGTGATTATGAATCTCCTGATTGGAGCGTACCTAGCCCTTCGTTTAGCCCTGCCTTTGCAGCTTTTAGCTATGGTGCTTATACACACTATAGAGGTATGAGTCAGTATGGCGCGAAAGGTCGTGCTGAAGCTGGTGATAGCTACGAAGACATTATTAAGTTTTATTATAAAAATGATGTTAAAAAAGCAGACGATTTCCCAAGTAAAGTAAAAGTTGATGGTGAAGGTGAACTAGACTTTCAGTATTATTTATATGGAATTGCAGAAATGCCTAGTGATTGGCCAGAAGATGCACTAAAAGCACAAGCTATTGCAGCAAGAACATATGCTTATCGCTATGTGAAAGCAGGTAAATCTATTTGTACTAACCAAAATTGTCAGGTGTTTTTAAAGAGTAAAGCTAATAATCCTCCAGAACGATGGGAAAAAGCTGTTGATGATACTAAAGGAAAAATAATAGGTGGTGATACGCACGCAATGTATTCTTCTACAACAGGCGGCTATATAGATGATGGCGTTGGTTGGGATGTAAGTGGTAGCTGGCCAAAAGACGCGTACGAGAAAAAAGCAGGTTCCCCGTGGTTTTACTGGGCATGGTGGACAAAAGGAACCAGGTTCGATAGCGATTCCTGCGGTAGATCTTCCCCTTGGCTAAATGAAAAAGAAATGGCCGATATTTTAAATGCTTGGGTAGTTTGGCGTAAAGGATCTAATGATGATGATAAACACATTACCCCTGTAACAACAAGTTGCTGGGGAGGAGATCCTTACTCTGTGGACGAAATGGCTGAAAAGGCTGATAAATACGGTGGCAAGTATTCTAAAGTTAGTGATGTCGACGTAGATATTGGCAACAACGGACGTACTACAAAAATAACGTTTAAAACTGATAAAGGAGATGTCTCCATAGATGGCAGTGAATTTCAAACAGTGTTTAATCTACGTGCCCCAGGTTATATAGCTATAAAGAGCAGATTATATGAACTCAAACGCGAATAAAAAGATATTCTTTTTCATATTATTTGTTTTAGGTACATTTATTTTACTTGAGTTTCCTCTTGACCCTGATTTTGGATGGCATTTAGTATCTGGAAGAATAATAGCTGAAACAGGTAGTGTTCCGTCACATAACTTATTTTCTTATACTTTTCAAAATTATTATTGGGCAAATTCCTATTGGTTGGTACAAGTGTTAATGCACTTATTTTTTTCATTTGGTGGTAGTTTTTTAATTAGCCTAGTTTTTAGTTTAATCATATCTGCCTCTTTTACTTATATTTTTTATATTATGAGTTCATATCCCACGTATATTTCATCTTTTGTGCTCGTTTTATATTTTTTGCTACTTTCTTTATTTAATGTTTCTGTAAGACCGTTGGGTTTTAGTACAGTGTTAATGGTTTTAATCATGTTTTTAATTTTTTACAAACAAAAGTACTTTTTCTTAACCCCATTGATTTTTTTGCTTTGGGCAAATGTTCATGCCGATTTTTTACTTGGTCTATTTGTTTTTGGAACTTATGTTTTATTTGACAGTTATGCTTTTTGGAAAAAAGGCAATTTTAGCAAATTAAACGTTTTTAACTTGCTTTTTGTATTCTTAGGCGTTTTACTTACTTTTATAAATCCTTATGGTATTAATCTTTGGTTAACCCTGTTAAAAGAAACACATCCTTTTCAGTTTACTTATATTGGTGAGTGGACCCCTTTAAGCTTTTCAAAGGATTTGGTTTTAATTGTTTTATATTTAATGATTTCAATATGTGTTTTTTATAATTTTTACAGAAAGAAAGGTGTACAAAATACCTGGTATTTACTTATTTCTGTATTTTTCGCTTTGTTAGCTCTTAGATCGCAATACTTTATTCGTTTGTTTTTGGTTATTTCAGTTTTTTCATTATTAGATATGTTTTACTTTGCGCACAATTTGCTAGCTAGAAGGTTAGGTGTGTATTTTGCTAAAAAGCTATCTTTTGTGATCAAGTTTTTCTTTGGGTTTTTGTTTTTATATGGAATATTTAACTATTCTGATGTTTTGGCAGGTAGTAAAGACCTAAGAGTTTGGGCTGCAAAAAAAGACTATCCTTATAACGCTGTCACTTATTTGAAAGAAGTTCCCCTAACGGGAAATATGTATAACAATTACCAGTGGGGAGGTTTTTTAATTTGGCAACTTCCAACACACAAGACATTTATTGATGGGCGCATGCCCTCGTGGAGAACCGAAACCGGAGAGTCGGTTTTTGAAGATTATATAAACTTAGAAACATCTCCTAAAGATAATTTAGATTTACTAGAGAAATACAACATTGATTGGATAATTCATACACCTAATTCTTCACTTGTTGCCTACTTACGTACTAGCAAAAACTGGGAGACCGTTTATTTAGACGATGTTTCTATCATCCTTGTAAAGAAGTATTAAAACTACACTCGGTAGTTTTTAGCAACTCCTGTTTTATTTCGCTATTACTTTGTGTTGCGGCGTCGTATTCCTGATAAACATTTATTAACTCTAATGTTTCAATTTTATCTTCATTGTTTTTATTCCATTTCTCACACCAAAATCTTGTATATAAATCCATTTGTCCGGGGTACAAGTCTCTTTTTAAAACTTCTTCAAATTTTACCCAACCTCTTTGAGGTATAAGTGTAAAGCTATATTTTGGTCTGCTGTAGTCAATATTTGCTAAAGTACCTTGTTTTAAATCTACATCATTGCCTTGTTGTGTCTTACCTTTAACTACAACCCATTCGCTTCTATGTGGGGGTCTTGCATACATAACCCATTTTTGTCTTAGTCTAAAGTTTCTTTCTACTTGTGCTATTATTTGTGGTTTCGGTGCTAACGCACTGTTAAACGAATTTAAGTTTAGATAATAAAAAAATGCTATAAACGCAAATGCTAGTATGTTTTTCCATTTTTGGTCTTGCACAAAGTTGTTAGTATCTGGTTTTTGTTTCCAAACTATAGAAGGCAACAATGCCATTAACACAGTAATATTTAAAATAGGAAAGAATAATAAAAACATGAATGATATTAAACCAACATGTAGGGCAATTAAACTACTAACTACTGCAAATCTTAGTTTATCTTTAAATATGGGTAAAAATATAAAAAATGGCCCCACTAGTTCTAAAACGTATATTAAATAAGTTGCTATTTGGAGAATATCCGCATGAGGTATTAGTAAATTTACCCATGGTTTTTGAGGCGTTCTTGAGGTTAAAGCGTAGTAGGTAGCACTTCCCTCGGTAGTCCACATTTCATTTGTTTTAAAAATTGCAGATAAAATATATAAATAGCTCACCTGCAGAATAAATCCGATGCCTGCAATTCCTACATATTTTGTTTCGGAAGTTTTATTTTTAAGAGCATCTACAGAAAACTTTTTTCCCCAGGGCAAAAACATTCCCCAAAATAGGGTCATTGCTAAAAGCATGTCGCCACCAAATAAAATTAGCTCATTTCTATTTTGCAGCGACACTAAAAGTAGCCAAGATACAATTGTGCTAATTTTGGTTTTAAACCCTACTAATAAAGTAAACGCTACTAAACCCGCTGCTATAAAAAGAATTGTTTGAAAAGCAGCAGACTCGTTTAAATTATGTATTGAAAATAATGGATTAGCTAATGCCTTTAGTCTTACTGAATTAGGCATTACTCCGTTTATTGTATAGTGATCCTCTAGTTGTCTATATCTTATTGCTAGGTCAAAAATTATTATAAACCCGATACCTATGCGTGCTAGGGCTAATGATCTCAAATCTAAATATAGATAATTTTTAATATATGCATTCAGTTTATTTCCCACCATTACAGCAAAATATATACTTGTTTTCTTTACATGTCGACTTCTTTTATGAGATATTTGGAAAGACTTATGGTAAACAACTTAATTTCATTTAAAAAACTTGAAAATCGTTTTCCTTATATTTTTTTGTTTATTATTTCTGTTTCGTTGTTGTCTGCCTTAGTGTTAATTTATCGCTATTATCATCACTCGTTTTTTATCGAAGCTTCCGACCTAGGCCAGTTTTTATCAGGAGCACAAATTATTAACTCTGGAGAAGGCAGTTTGCTTTATGATCTTAATACTCAGTTAAATTATCAAAATAAGCTTACCTTTCCCTTAATAAGAAGTGGTGTTTTGCCTTATAGAAGTCTTCCTTTTGTAAGTTTAATTTATATACCCTTTATTGGAACAAATTACTACAGTAGTTATTATGCTTTTTTAATTTTTAACATAATCTTGTTAATAATTTTTGCTTATTTGGTTTCTAGTTTTCTCTTTAAAGGAAATCACTTTTTCTTTATTTTATTTCTTTGTTTTTCGTATATCCCGTTTACACAAATGTTGTTTGGCGGGCAAGTATCTATGTTTATGGTTTTTAGCCTATTTCTAACTTATTTGTTTTTAAAAAAGGATCATATAGTAGTGAGTGGTGCTTTCGCAGCACTTCTTTTAATAAAACCTCAATATGTAATATTTGTACCTTTTATTTTTTTATACACTTCAAAGAAATTACATTTTGCTTTTGGTTTTTTTATGTCCTGTGTTGTATTGTTTTTGATAAGTGTATACATGTCTGGGCTAGACGCTGTTTTATATTACCCGCATTACATATTTTTAACAGAAGAGATTATTTACTATAGTAAGCCTGCTTCTTTGGTGACATTGCAACATTCTCTAAATTTACTATTAGGCAACAAAAATTATGTATTTATTCTAAATAGTGTATTGGTGTTATTGGTGTACTTAATGGTTTGGATTAGTAGAAAAAAGCTAAATATAGAAGAATTATTTGTGATTGCGTCAGTGTTTACACTATTACTTTCTCTACACGCTTATTCTTATGACTTAATGTTATGGTTGTTTCCTAGTTTACTACTGCTTAAACTTAATTATTTGCCTTCCACTAAACCAAGTTTTTCGTCTCTCATAAAGTTTAATAAAACTACGCTTCTGTTTTTATTTATTTATATGTTTGCAGTGTTTTGGATGGCGCTACCAACATTTTCAATTTTATTTACTTCTATATTCTTTTCTTATTTATTATTAAGTGGAAAAAATCACGCTATTTCGCTATAATATCGGCATGAAAGGGTATTCATATATTGAAAAGCCTACAAATATTTGTTTTGATGGTGAAGACTCCGACGAACAGATTATTTTACTTCTGAGAAAGCATTTAATTACAAACCTGGGTTGGGTTTTTTTATTATTCATTATTTTGCTAATTCCCGTTCTTTTAAGTGTTTTATTTGCAATGACTAAAATAGACCCTTACGTTTATATTTCTCCGCGTGTTGGTTTTTCTATAACAGCTTTTTGGTACTTGTTTACTTTTGGCTTTATTTTGACAAATATTTTAGGTTGGTACTACAACGTTTACATTGTAACCAACAAAAAAATTATAGATGTAGATTTCCACGGAATTTTATATAGAAACGTATCTGAGGCACCAATTAGGAATATTGAAGACATAACTAATAGAATTAGTGGAGCAGCTCAAGTAATTTTTCACTATGGCGATGTTATTATTCAAACTGCGGGTGAAACCCGCGAGTTTGATTTTATTGCAGTGCCTGACCCTTCACGTGTACAAGATGTTATATCCGATCTAGTATCAAATTTGCGAATTAGCCCAGAAAATGATTGATTTAACCACTTTAGTTACGGGAGAATTGTTAACAAAAGTATTTGGCGTATTAATGATAATACTTTGTTCCTTTTACGCTTTTTATGCTTTTTTAATGACTCGTCAGGTGTCAAACATGATAAAGAGCTTTACAACTAATGCCGGCGGTTTTTTTAGATTAGCTGCTTATATACATTTTCTTGGAGCTATCGTTGTTTTACTTATTGCCCTAACGTTACTTATATGAAAAAGCGTTTAAAAGCAAAAATACAAAAACTTACTTCTAAAATGCCTCCTCAAACAACTACTGCCTCTAATGTTTTAGTTATTGAAGCAGACGATGCAACTTTGGCTAAAAGAAAAGGTACTTTATATGCCCTGTTTGATATTAGTAGCGAACTAGAGGTAGATTCGCTGTTGGTTACCAAAATGGTTAATGATGTTTTACATGATACCTATTTTCATTCCGAAAATATTTCACCTATTCAGTCTTTAGAAAAAGCCACGGTAGCTGTAAGAGATAATATAACTCGTTTAATAAGAGAATCTTCAAAAACTCAAGAAATCCCCCTTAACTTTAATATTTTGTTAGCCGCACTTTGGGGAAATGTTTTATACTTAGTTCAGTATGGTAATGGTGGTAGCTTTTTAGTTAGAGATGGTGCTATTAAGCCTATTAATGTTGCCTCTGAGGGTAATTTTTCTGTAGCTTCGGGTGTAATAAAAGACAATGATGTAGCTGTAATTGGAACTAATGCTTTTGTAACTAAGTATCCTCCTGAAAAGCTATTAAATTTAGATAAACCAATTTTATCTGGAGATTTATCCTTAGATTCCGCAGCCTTAATACTTAAATTTGTTGTTGACACTAAATTTTCTAATGAAGAATTGGTAGACTTTGGTGCATCTGCTGATCCTGAGGTAGTAAAACCTTCAAAATCCAGGTTTAAACTGCCTAAGTTAAAGTGGTTTAAAAGCAAAGTTGCAAAAAAAGAGTTAAACCCTTTGCCAGAGCAAAATACCAGTAGTGCCGACTTATCTTCTTTTCCACCAATTGGAGGCATTAATTATTCCCCTATATCTAAAAGACCGCGCAAGTTTAAAAACTTGCTTATTTTGCTAATTCCGGTACTAGCTTTAATGTTAGGCGTTTCGGCTTACATGTCTTTAAACGATGATTCTGCATCAAATGACGCTACAAATAACTCATCTTTTATAGATCCTGCTAGTCTAGCCCCTGCTGAAAACTCAGGGGAGACCACAGTTGATGATCAGCTAGTTTCTGATGAAATAACCGAATTATTTTACGACGTGAAAATTACAGACTCTTTTGCCGAGCCAACTTCTATAGCTGTTTTAGAAAATAACGTGGTTGTAGCTGATTCTAATACGGGGGCAGTATATTTTTCTGCTTTAGAAACACCTAAATTTGCTAAAAACGATTCATCTTTTGTAGGAATAAATTTGTTAGGTTTTTATGATGAAAACTTAGCTTTAATAGATACTGAAGGTTTTAAAGTTTATGACATAACTGCTGATTCGGTTAACGAAAGTTACTCTGCACCTAACTTAGAACTAGCTGCTACTTATTTAGAATTTGTTTATGGAATTTCGGGATCTACAATAACAAAATACACAAAAGAAACAGATACCTTAAGCTCAGAAGTATGGGCTAATGACAGTGACTTAGAAAATGCTGTGTCAATGGCTATAGACGGCAGCATTTATGTTTTAAAAAATGATGGTTCTTTATTAAGTTATACACAAGGTGCTCAAGATACTTTTGAAATAACCGGTTTAGACACTTCTTTTTCAAATCCTGTACAAGTTGTTACTAATGTTGATTTAAACAGTTTGTATATTGCAGATAAAGGCAATAATCGTATTGTTGTTTTAAATAAAAATGGCGCTACCGAAAGAGTTTTAGAGTCCCCTTTATGGAATGATATTAAAAGCATAGGTGTTTCTATAGATGAAACTAAACTTTATGTATTAAGTGGCAGTAAAGTATACGAAACTGCCTTGGTAGAAGAAGAAAATACAGCAGAATAATTGCTTATATTCTTACTTTTTTGTAGACTCTCAACGTTATGTTATTAGCAAAAAACAGAAAAGCTACATTTAATCACGAAATCCTTGAAAAATTTATGGCAGGGATTATTTTACGTGGTTATGAGGTTAAAGCTATTAAAGAAGGTAAAGTTAATATGACCGGATCTTATATAACTTTAATACAAAACGAACCCTATGTGGTGAATATGCATATTGGCAAGTATTCAAAGCAAAGTCAAAATTACGATGAAAATGATTCTAGAAAAAGCAGAAAAATTTTAATAACCAAAAACGAATTACAAAAACTGCAAAGAGAGTTGAGTCAAAAAGGAAAAACGGCGGTTCCATTGGCTTTATTATTAAAACATAATCTGATAAAATTAGAATTCGCAATAGTAAAAGGACGTAAAAAACACGAAAAAAAGATTGTGGCACAAGAACGTCAAGTTAAAAAAGAGCTAGATAAAGCTGCAAAAGATTCGCGTAAATACGTTTACTAATGCATAAAAGAGCTTTTAGCTCTTCCCATTGTTTTATGTGGGGATGTAATGGCTTTGACTGTAAGTGTTAAAGCATTGCAAGCAAGCCGAAATTGCTAGTAAGTTCGTAAAAATGCTAGCCGTTAATAAGTGCAGACGAAGATGTACTAGTAGCTCAACCAGCAATGGTTGGAGCATTTGCCTAAGTTTTAACTTAAGGTGAAGATCCTTTAATCTTTTGCCCGGAATGGATTATTGGGTCAAAACTAACCGGGATGCGGTAGTTAAGCGTGACTGACTTAACCTCCAAACACGCAAAAAGTGTAAAGGCTTTTATTAGCTGAAGTCTAGAAAAGGTTTAGGGTGTGTTGGCAACCTGTCTTTTTGAATTTAATGGCCAGCTAAGCTTGTACACTTGAATGTTTTTACTTTCAACACAGGAGTTCGATTCTCCTCATCTCCACCAAGGGTTGTTACAACAACTAAAACTCAGTTAAACGTTTACTGAAAGACGCGAGGTCACTCTTTTATAGGTTGTCTGCTTTTGTTAGCCGTTATGGTTAGCATGATACTTCAGAAGAATATACATTTTTGTGTATAGAAAGCTATAATGTTAGCAATGACAAAAGTAAAATTTATTGTAGATACAAACTATGATGCTATGACAACCTGGAATATGTTAAACATGGAAGATCCTGCAGGTTTAGAAAGCCGTCTTGACTCTATGGGCATTCAAAAAAAGGATGCTGATAAATTTGTTCAAGCGGAAGCATTTGAAGAAATTGAGGAATGGGCAACTAACTTTTTAGAAGAGCAGCATGCAAAACACTCCGCTCAAATATCTAGTGCTTTAAAGGGTTACCAACAAGAGTGGGACAAAATAAATGACCATTTTTTTGAAAAAACTACAGAGTTAACAAGCCACAAATGGACTCACAAAGAATATAAGGTGGTTATCAGTCCTTTAAACAAAGGGGTCAGCAATATGTGTGGAGACACCGTAGTTAGATCCGCTTTGGAAGATTCAAAGGATCAATTACGCATTACAGCTCACGAACTACTAATGCATCACATGTGGCATGTAATTTGGGAGTTATTTCCTGATTCTGAAGAAAACCCAGTATTTGAGTATTGGGCTCTTAATGAGCTAGTTACCAATGCTGTGTTGGGTTTAGATCCTGATTTTAAAGACTTGTGGTCAAAAAAGACTCAAGGTTATGACCAATACCTAAAGAACTACCCTCAATTGGAGAAAGTTAAATTGGCAATTAAATCTGAGTATGTTGATGCGAAAGGGATTAAAGATTTTGTTTCTTTAACTTTAGAAAAAGTACGCTCCTAAAACAAAAAAGGGAGAGTTTTTATCAAGCGTTTGCTTAACAAAAACCCTCCGAACTCTATGGTTGCATGCTTTCCCACATATCTTTTAAAGCTGTTTGAAGGATAGTTGTTACAAATGTGCAGTTCACTTTGTCTACAGTCCACACACTTCCATCTCGGAGATATGAATTGTAAAAACATCCTCCTCCACAAACACCTAATGCTGGGCAATCCAGGCATTCGGGTATATTGAATGGCGATCTAGTTTTCCACTCCAACCAAAGCTCATGTTGATCTGGGTTTGGAACATCTTCAAATTGAAAGAAAAAAGACCTGTCGTTTAAGAATGCATGGCAGCTACCTAATTGACCATCTGGAGCACATACTATTTGCTGTCCACAACCACCGCAATCAGCTAGGCAAAGCCTACCTTCTATAATCGGTTCAATGGTACGCATTACACGTTCTACAGGCACTCCCTTTTCTAATCCAATTTGATAACACTTCAAAATCTGTGCAGTAGCTCTTTCTTTGTAATGCTCGTCTGGTTCCTTGCCGAGTAGTACATTGAAGTCAACTGAGTCTGCACCTAGATCATCGATCATCCATAGGAAATCATCAACCAGTGTTTCAAGATTTGCGTCGGTCACTGTGCAAGAGATACCAACTGCACATCCATGCTCTTGGAGTATCTTGAGTCCTGCAAGTACCTGGGCAAGAGTTCCTTCTCCACCTCGATTAACTCTGTAAACATCGTGGTTTTTTCCATCGATAGAAAGTGCCACTCCCACCTGCATCTCTTTAAGCACCATTGCAATTTCATGTGTTATCAGGCTCCCGTTGGTGTTTAGCGTGAATGAAATGTTTGGAATCTGCTCGCGGGCGTATATCAGTGCTTGGTGAATAACCTCCCAGTTTAGCAAGGGTTCACCACCGTAAAAGATGATCATTGGTTCTTCGATGGCTCCTGATGCTTCTATTGTTTTTTTGAACAGATCAATTGCCTTCTTTGCAATTTCAAAGGTCATCATTGATTCAATGGCGTGGTCGTTACATACCATGTCTTTTAGAAAGCAGTACCCGCAGCCAAAATTGCACCCTTCTGTGACGATCAAATACATCAGTCCAATGGATTGATGTGGCAGAGATCTTCTTACTTCCATTAACTTCGCTTGATCTCTTTCATCATCTGCGATGAAGTTGTTGTCATTGAGTGCCTGTAATAGGGCAGGGTGAATTCCTAGGGGGTCTCCTGTCCTAATTGCTTCGAGTGTACTTTCGTTAACGAAAATGACTCTAAGCCATAAGCTATTCCAAAGTGCAAAGGTAGCGCTATTAATAGGAATAACATGTGTGTATTTGGATAGTTTTATCATTGCTACTCTCCTGGGTTACATACTATTTGAACATAAAAGTGCTAGAGGGATTACTTTCAGAAACTGGGTTGGCAGTATCTTAGGTAACCCCTTGAAGGACAACGACGTTGGGTTAACGAACCAGTGTTGCGTTGGTGGTGTTTGGGGCACGTTTGCAATTACACGCACATGGCCCTTGGCACTTATTGCAAGTTTTGCGGTTTGTCGAAACTCTCCTGTTGCCTAGATTTTGATAAGCCGTTGCTGCTGGTACAACAAAACCTTTTTCATCCATTGAGTCTCACCTTCCTTGTTTCTAACTATTTGTCTACTCTGATAGGAAATAAAACACCCAACCGTGTTTGTAATGGATTATATATCAATAATCAGTTGATATCTATGGGTGCTGAGTATGCCTACATTATCAAGTTTGTAGTCTATTGAAATATTGCGAAGTGACTTTTTTCAAAATTCGAAAAAAACAACCTTTACTAAATACCCCTTTTTTATCTTTTTTATTTAACTTTCAGTGTGCTTAACCCCTGTGGTTCTATTACACGTTGGTGCTAGTTAATCGCTATCATTTATTGTTGCTGTCATGCCGTTGCTAGTGCAGGTACTTGTGGCCCCCCTTCAAAAACCCATTCAACAAAGCGGTTCCAAGTATTAAAGTCTATGTCCACCAAAGGTTTAATAGATAACTATCTATGTAATTCATTGACACCAAATTGTAAAGATTGTTACACTTTTTACGTGAATACATTTGAGCAACGTGATCATAAAAAAGACCAAGGCTTTACTCATGTGTTATTAGCTGTTGTAGTTTTAGCTGTAGTTGGTGGGTTTTTATATTATTTTAATGGTACTGTTTCTGATTACTCCTATAAAATTTCGTCTTTACTAAAACAAACAAAAGAAAGTGATTCTTCTGAAAACGCTTCTGTTTTAGCATCTATGTCATCGGGTGTGGGTAGTAACCCATGCTCCGAAGGTAGTTATCTTGACTTATCATCATCTCCAAACGTTTGTCGCAAGTTAAAGTTTCCTGAACGCGGTTTTAAATGGGATCAGTTTAACGCAGCTGTAGGTAATAAAGTGTATAGCCTCGATACTTGTACATATTCTGCTTTACAGAGTTTATTAGATAGTTTGGGTTCAGATGGCGGTACAGTTAATTTGCCCGCCTGTACAATAACTATCACTGCCAAACTTGAATTACCAAACAATATTATTTTACAAGGCGCTGGTGTTGGTAAAACTATATTGAAAAGAAGTGGCTACACAAACGATGTTGTACGTTTTAAGCACAAAAAAAATCTAATTTTGCGTGATTTAACTGTAGATGGTTCTAGCACAAAAGGCTTACTTATAAATATTTGGTATTCCGATAATGCCCTTGTCGAGAGAGTAGAAGCCAAAAACTCTGACGGAGACTCTGCAATTCACTTTAGATATGCTAAAAACATAACAGTTCGATACAATGAGGCGCATAATGCATCTCATGGAGTAGGTTCTAAAGATTGTTCTATTACTGATGGTGCAGATAACAATGGGTGTTTAAACCAAGCCTTAAATAATTCAGATACAGGCAATTTACTTCCTGGGCAACTATATACAGAAAGTTATTCTATTTATTCAAATGACTTACATGATTTAACTGGTTTAGGGGTTGATTCGCACGCTAACGTTGGAGAAACTGCTGGTAACTATATTTATCGCACTGATGGATCAAAGTTTCCTGATGCAACAAATGTTTATGTTCATCACAATAAGCTAGAAGACAATATTGGCACCTATGCCACTAGAACTTATAGAATATACCATTCACCTAAAAATGTTACGTGGTGTCAAAATAAATTTATTAATTCTGTCGGTAGCGCAGCTAAGCCCGTAGTTAGGGTGGACGAGAACTCTACTGAGGTTTATCTTTTAAATAATTCTTATGAAGATAATGTAAGTATTGATGACATTATTACTTCAAGTCCAGTGGCTATTTGTAACGGTTCTCAGGAAGAAAATCTTACTGTGAGCGGCCCTGCTTTGGTAACTGCTCCTGCAAGTTTATGTTCTTTTTGTATGGAAGATTCAACCTCTCCTCCTCCTGATCCTGCACCTAGCTGTGGAGATGGGGTGTGTAGTAGCACTGAATCATGCTCGCTTTGTTCTGCAGATTGCGGACAATGCCCTTCGCCACCACCACCTTCCGGAGATACTATGTTGCTTGAAGCTGAAGATGCTGTATTTGGCGACACCTCGCTTGGTACTTCTCAGGTAGATACCGTACATTCTGGTTATAGCGGCACAGGTTTTGTTGACTTAAGTGACTTTCCAAATGGTGCCGATGGTTTTATTGAGTGGAAGTTTAATGTGATAGATGAAGGCAAATATGCACTTGATTTTGGGTATGCCCTTTCAAACGGTATATCTGGTGACAGACCAATGGATTTAATTGTGAACGGAAAAAATCTTGGTGCTATATCGTTTACAAGCACTGGTTCATGGACAACTTGGAAAGAACTTGGTGCTGAAGTTGACTTACCAGCTGGCGAAGTTACCGTTAGGTTAGTTGCTGCAGGCACTTATGGGGGACCCAATGTAGATTACTTAAAAGTAACTACTGTTTCTATTATGCCCCCGGATCCACCGGCACCTTCATGCGGTGATAACCAGTGTAATGGCAATGAAACTTGTTCTACCTGTTCAGCAGATTGTGGGGCATGTCCTGTACCACCCCCACCTCCACCGCCTTCAGGTGGTAGCAACAAACTTGAGGCCGAAAACGCCAACTTTGGAGATGCTATAGGTTTAGGCACTACAAAAGTCGCAACTAACCATGCTGGATACAGCGGAGACGGTTTCGTAGATATGAGTAACAGTCCTAATGGAAAAGGTGGATATGTAGAGTGGACTTATAATTCTTCTACAGCAGGTACTTATAGCGTAGATGTAATATATGCCTTATCTCGTAATAGTAGAAATATGGATTTAATAGTAAATGGAAATGTAGTGGAAAACGTAGCTTACACAAGTACAGGATCGTGGGAAACCTGGGGAACAGTAACTAAATCAATATCGCTAACTTCTGGACTAAATACAATAAGAGTAGAAGCTACTGATTTAATTGGGGGTCCTAACGTAGACTATTTGACTCTAAACCCCTTAACATCTACAAGTAATAAATATGAGGCAGAAGAAGCTGCTTTTGGAGACAATGCCGGTGGAGGTACAACTAATGTGGCAAGTAATCAAGCTGGGTACAGTGGTAACGGTTTTATTGATTACAGCGATTATCCTGATGGAAAGGGAAGTTACGTAGAATGGACGGTTTCCGCACCAACAGCAGGTGATTACTTACTAAGTTTTGGCTATGCCCTTGATTCAGATAGTTCCTGGATGGGTCCAAACAATGGACGCCCTTTAGATTTGATTATAAATGGCGTCATTTTAGAAAATATTAACTTCACTGGTACTGGTTCTACTTGGGAAGACTGGGGAACCCTTGAGCGCATGGTTTCTTTAAATAATGGTTTTAACACAGTTAGATTGTCTGCAACACATAGTGTTGGGGGTCCTAATATGGATTACTTAGAGGTAACTAATTCTGCATTCGCTAATTCTTCAAACAGCGTTGATTTTTCCACTAATACTAATGACACCCCCTCGGTATTTGATCCCATTTCGCAAAATACCGATAACGTAGATACAGTAACGACTAATCCTACAGTTCCTGAACAACCCATAGAAACGCCGCAGCCTGCTTCATCAACAAATACATCAACTGCAACAGCTACAAGCATAGTATTTGGCACAAGTTTTGAAACAGACCCAACCAAAGATTTCAGTACAAGCGGTAGAAGTGCCACATTTTCATGGGCAAACGATCAATCTTATACAGGCAATTACTCTTTAAAAACGACCGTTACGGATAGCAGATACTATGGAAGCTGGACAAGCATAAGAAAATATATACCCGTAGAACAAAATCAAACTTATGCACTATCAATGTGGCTTAAAGGACAAGAAATCACAAATGGTGCAGTACTAACTATGAGTTATTACGGGGGTTTATCAGGATCAACATATTTAGGAAGATTTGAAACAACCGTATCTTCAGCACAGCTAAAACAACCATGGGTAAAAGCATTGGTAGAGGGTAAAGCTCCAACAGATGCCACATACATGAGGGTTTCATTAAGCCTAAATGGGTCTGGTACTTTATGGGCAGACGGTCTTGAAGTTACGCAAGTTTCCTTTTAAAGAAAAAAAAGGGCATTTACTTGAAGAATGTTGAGTTCTAAAAGTAAATACCCTTAAAGGTTATTTTCTGACGTATTGGTATTCGATTGATTTGTATCGGTACGTTTTTGTCAGGTCTGGACTGTATGGTTGGCTGTAACCTTGTGACAGGAACATATGATGCCATTTGCCATACTCGTCCTTTTGTAGAAATCTTGCCGTTCGAGTACGATGCATTACTAATACATTACCCGTATTTAGATACTGCAGCTGGAACTGGTATTTACCACATTTGCACGTTTTGGTTAGTTTCGCATAAATCACAGTACCCGTAGTGAGATCACTTATTGGCATTTCGGTTTCTTCACTACAGTGAGGGCACACAATTTTTATTCTGAACTTTTTAATGCCCCCACGATCTGGTTCATATAATTTTTGAGCCATGGTCAACTCCTTATTTTGGTAGATTTTGTTTGTGTGCAGATTATAACAAGGAATCATCTCCCTGTAAATACTATGGGTTAATAGTGTATTATGCCGTAATTAAGTTCACCGTTCTCAGAGGTTTCTTAATCTATAGACTCGCAACGTTGTGCTACAAAACTATCATTCAAAATGTTATTGCAGGTAACAAGCCCTGGGTGAACATCCGTTCCTGGGTGGCAAAACATTAAACCTCTACTTCGAGACCATACATAAACCCAAGGGGGTGTTTCCTCAGAAACTGCCGCTAAGCAGCCATCTCTAAAGTCCATATACCTTATGGCGTCGGAATCATCTAAATCTATATTACCTCCCAGTAGCGTTTCGCCCATTTTAAGTGTTTTTACTTCCATCCAAAGTTTAGTTCCATCAGGCGTTATTTGTGTTTTATGGCAGTTTACTACTTGATTATTTAAAAGTGTCATCATTTCGCAACTATTTGGTATATCGCAATTGCAGCCTTCATTAATAGGCACATGCCCTGTTGATGACACATTTGACTCTACTACTAGCGCTAATTTTATAATTGTGCCTTTTACTACTGCATCTTTTGCTCTTTTCATAAGCTGCTGAACATCAATTACTTGAATTAATATACCTGTAAGCATAGCAATAAGGCTAATTACTATAAGAAGTTCTATAAGTGTGAAACCTTTTTTATTGGGCATTATGTTGATTTTAGACTATTTAAGTATTATTATCTACATACCCTATAGCATTGACTATGTTTAACTAATATTTTATAATACCTGCACTTGAAAATTTAACCATGCTTATATAAAAGGAGATTTTAGCATGTCACAACAACTTTTGGTTTCTAATGTTCGCTTTAACCCCCGTAAATGGCATTTGCCTTATGGTAGTAAGTTTAATGGGAGCATGTATTTACACCTGCCCATTGAACGTGCTATGGCTGTTGCGGGCAAGAAATTTGATTATGCCGAAGAGTTAAATGCTTTTCTTGAATCTCTTGGTTTGGAAAAAATGGTTTACAAAGACGCCATTTTTTACCACGACGGAAAACTGAAGGAAAGACATTTTGTTAGCCGAACGTACAAAGTGCATCACGGATGGCAAATAGCTGACCAAGAAGGTTTGTTTTTGCGCTATTTACCCAAAGGGTACGCAGTAGTGGAAATAGAATACGGATGGAATACGCTTTTGTCTGAAGGTAAAGATCGTCATTACGGTCGTACCCACGTGGTTGCTGTCAAAGAAGGTTATGGTCTCCAACTCGTGCTTCAACTTGGAAATTATAAAAAAATCCGAGTACGAAATAACAAGTTGGAAACTGCAAACGTTGGTACCTCAAGCTACCGTGCAATTTCTACAGAAGGTGCTCCTAATGTAGAGGTTCCACAAGGTGCTTTTTTGCTACATAGTCGCACATTGAAACAGATGAGTTACCAAGTATTCGAAACCAACCTCACCAAAAAATACAAAGGCGACGATTGGTTTTTGGTACGATTCCGTTAAAAGATTTTAAATTTTCAACTTTAAGGGGAATTATCCTGATGCCCCACACAAAACCGTAAGGTAATGTAAGCTTTCTGTTTTAAGGAAGTAAAAGAAGGCGCTATTCCGATGCCTCAGTGCACAATATGGTGTGTACGCGTGTGTCTAGTTCGATCGGAAGGCGAAAACTGAGATAGCACACACATTTTAATTAACTTGATTTCTAAATTTAAAATCAAGTTGGGGCTCTATGAAGGTATAGTTTAAATAAACAACTATATTTTCTTTATGAGCCTTGACTTAAACTTTTAACTTTGTTGAAGGTTTGAATCAAGGTTTATTCCCCTTATAATAAAAGCTGCATAATGAGTAAAACTTTAGCAAAAATTATATCTACAATATTTGGCCCTTTGTTTGTGTGCCCCGCTGTTTTGTTAGTTATAGCTGTGCAATACACTCATTCTATATATGAGGCTTATTTTTGGGTTATTGTACTTGGTGCTCTTTTACTTATTCCTGTGGCATCTTTTCTTTTGTACCTTATATTCACAAAACAAATTACCGATATAAACATTTCTATAAGAGAAAATAGAGATAACTTTTATGTGTTTGGCCTTATAGTCACTTTAATAACCGCTTCTATTATGTACGCATTTAACGCGCCTACCGAACTACTACTTGGTGTTTTTAGTGTTTTTGGAGTTAATGCTATTAACGCTCTAGTTAACGAATTAACTAAAATAAGCCTGCACACTGCAAGTTTGGCCACAGGTGCTACTTTAACATTTTTATTACTTAGTCCTACTATTGGAATTTTAGGTCTTTTATTAACAGTAGTAATGATTTATTGTCGTATCCTACTTAAGTATCATACTTTTCTTCAAGCTGCTTTGGGAGCTTTAAACGGAATAATTACAACCTATTTGATTTTTGCATATTTAGGATACTAGGCTTTTATTGAAAAACACACCTTAAACAGATACAGTATATATACTGTTATGTATGTATTAAATCTGCCTAAAATACGTTCCACTGGATTTACTTTAATAGAACTTTTACTTGTTATTGCTTTAATAGGTGTCTTAAGTGGCATTTTAATTGCGATTATTAGTCCCTCTGCGCAGCAAGACGTTGCACAAGATGGAGTTAGAACTGCCAATTTAAACAAGGCTATTTCAGGTCTAGAAGCTCATAGAGCTGTTGAAGGTACTTATCCGCTAAATACTAGTGCTGCAAGTTTAGACCCTTATATTCAAACATGGCCTACGGGGGTTCCAGACGGCACAACCTACGATTACTCTTCTGATGGAAATTCTTTCTGTGTTCGTGTATTTTTAGAAAAACCCCTTAATGGATTAGGTCTAAAGTATTGTTCGGATTGGGGAGAGGTTAGGGAATGTTCGAATATGGCTTTAAACTCTTCTGTTTGTAACTAACGTTTAATTTAATTCGTTATCATCGTAATTATTATTTATAGTATTTGTAGTGGGCTCTGGATTTGGTTTTGGTAACAAATCATCGGGATGTGGCATTGCTTGCGGACTATGTTGAGGCATGGGTTGTTGCGGAATTTGTGGCTGTGGGGGCATATATTGTTGAGGTTGTGGCTGAGGTACATACTGTTGCTGATTAGTAGGTTGGCTATAATTTTGCTGATGTGGTTGTTGCGGGGCGGGGTTATTTGGTGTGAAGGGTGTTTCTGTGGATTTATTTTTGTCACTTGGCTGAGGCTTTAACCCTTTAATTTTCAAATTATTATCTGCCGATATTATTAAAACAGACAAAAAGTATCCTGCTGCAAAGTAAACAACTATAGCAACTATTGTTGGTATATCAATTATTGAGGCGCCTCCTAAACTTGGGCTAGGAAATATTCCTGCGAACGGCTTCATTAAATTATCTGTTATAGTGTATAGCCATAATACAAAAGGGGCAACTATGCTTGCTCCAAAAAGTTTTAACACAAAGCGTAATCCTAAAAGAGCTACAAAAAACCAGCTTATTATTTCTATAAATTTTGCTGAAAACCTCATATTGTTAACTATTATAGTGGTGTAACATTTCTCAAGCAACAATTTAATAGTATTTGGTGAATATCAAGTGGTATTATTTTAATATGTTAGATGAACCTAAAGAGTATATTCATATTGTTAAAGTTTTATTTTTATGTGGGTTGCTTTTACTAGTGCTTTTAGTTTTTGTTCAATATGCTTTATACACTAAGTCTCCTGTTGGATTTTGTGGGGGTACTGTAGGTGTTAAACAATGCCCTTTATCCACATACTGTAGTGAAAATCCGGATAACAATTTAATTAGTGGTTATTGTACTCCAGCAATGACGCCTGCTTTTAAGTGGCTAGGCTTATAACTGCTTTTACTCATTTTCCTAGGGGTTTGTGAAATAAATTTGGTGCCATTACACCACCATTAGATTGTGCTTTATATCTATCCTCTATTTGGTGTACAACGGGCTCTGTTAATCTAACAAAATATATCATTCCGATTGGGTCTTTGTAGTTGAGATGAAAGTTAAAGTTACCTACGTTTTTTATTTCTAACACTATGGATTTAGGGGTGTCGTACTTTCCATCTATTACTCCCGCTGTAATATGTGTGGTTAAACCTAAACGAGCAATTGTACTTCTTCCATCAAGCATAGTTAATATATTTCTGGCGGTACGTATTCTTTCAAACGTTGCTCCCAAAACAAATTCGCCTGGTTTCAATATGTATCCTTTTTCACGAATATCTATTCTTTTATATTTAAGTTCTGTTGGTTGTCTTAAGTTAACGTATTGATTGGGTTCTGGTATTAAAATCTCTTTATCTAAATACACCCTTATGCCAACAGGGCTTATATCTTGAAAATCGAAGTCCGGTTTAACTTCGATTTTGCCACTTTCTATATATTTTTTTATAGTTGTGTCCGATAATATCATAGCTGCAAGAAATTCTAAGCCTTCTTAAAGAAGGCTCTTTGGAAAGAAATATATCATTTTAGCCTATAAAATGCAATGTATCCCTTGTATTTAAGCCAATTTTAGTGATATACGTTTTAGCAGTTTTTTATATTTAATCAAAAAATTTATTTCTTGTTCTAAAAATTCTACTAATTCTTCTTTTTCTATATTGCCTCTTGTGTAAGCATTTAACGTAGTTTTGGCTATTTCATTACTTGCCTGGCTAAAAAAAGTGAGCATGTAGTCGATTTCAACTACGTCCTTTGGTTCTAAGGGGTCGTACAAAATGCCCAAATTGAGCGCCTTTAACAAAAATATTTTTTGAATTTTATGATGATTAAAAGTGAAAAAACTTATTTTTTCATCTGCCTCAATTTTGTTTAGTAAATCTTGTAAATCCTTTTTATATTGGTTGAAAAACCTTATGTTAAAACTTAATTCTCTCTTAAAGTTATTAAGCAGTTGCTTTTGTTGATAATTATCTTTCCATCGTTCTTGTATGTAAAAAATTGCTAATGAGCTAAAAAATCCAAGTAGAGCGCCTACCACACTAGATATTAAGGTGCCTGTTATCATTCATAACCTTTCTTTTGCAACTCGAAAGCATGTTTGTACTTACCATCTTCAATTTGCATTAACTCTTCATGAGTACCTTGTTCTAAAATATTTCCGTCGTTTATAACAAGAATTCTGTTTGCATTTCTAACAGTAGAAAACCTATGAGATATTATTATTACTGATTTATTTTTTGCAAAATCAAACAATTTTTCAAAAATTTCATATTCGGCCTTTGGATCAATTGCGCTGGTGGGTTCGTCTAAAACTAGTATTGGTGCTTCTTTGAAAAAGGCGCGCGCTAATGCAATTTTTTGCCACTGTCCTGTAGAAGGCGTTATGCCTTCTTTAAATGCTTTGCTTAGTATTTGCTCATAGCCATTTGTGTAATCACTTATAAACGAATGTGCTCCTGACTGTTTGGCTGCGTTTACTACTCCTTCAATATTATTTAAATTTTCAACATTTCCAATTCCAATGTTAGTCTTTGCGTCAAAATGATAAGTGTTAAAGTCTTGAAATAAAGTACCTACTTTTGAGTATAGATTATCTAATTTAAGATTTTTTATATTAATTCCATCAAGTAATATTTCGCCTTCAGTAACATCGTAAAAGCGCATTAATAATTTTATAAGAGTAGTTTTTCCTGCTCCGTTTTCTCCTACAATAGCAATATGTTCTCCTGGTTCTATAGTTAAACTGAAGTTTTTTAAAATCGCTTTTTCTGTGCCAGGATAGGTGAAAGAAACGTTTTTAAACTCAATTAAGGGAGGTGTTTGTTTATTGGCTAATTCTTGTGTACCTTCCTCTATTTTATTTTCAAAATCTAACACTTTAAAAATGTCTACTACATATAAACCATTTTCATATAGTCTCGATAGCCTTCCGAAAAATTCACCAAGCGCGCTTCTTAAACTTCTAGAGGTACTAACATAAAAGTTAAAGTCACCAATTGATATAGTCTTTGCTATGACTCTGCGTACAATTGTTAAAAATACAAAGGTGAAGCCTGCAACATTAACCAAATCCAAAACGATTCTAGTTACAGTTCTAGCCTTTTCTAGCTTAATTTCTTCTTTTTGAAAGTCATAGTAAAGGTTATATATTCTATTTAAAAAGTATGGCCTTGTTTTAAATACGCGTAATTCTTTTAGTTCGTTTTCATTTACTAAACTACTTCTAGTGCTATGGTAATCTCTTCTTACATCGCCTTTTGCTCCCCAAATGCCCCAGTTTCTTTTTCCGTAAACAATATCGTTTACTAATATAGGCATTGTTGCAAGTATCAAAATCACAGCAATTATAGGTGAAAAGTTGATCATAATTACCATTCCAGATATTACAGAGGTTATAATTTCTATTGTGTTAAAAGCAATAAATGCAAATTCTTGTGGCCTGTGGGTATAGTTTTCTCTTACTTTTTGTAGTAAGTCATTAGTATCAGGGTTTTCATAGTGCTCCGTATCTAAATGTGCGAGCTTTATAGTAACCATGTGACCAAATTCTCTAGATACAGCAAAGTACATGTTTACTCTGGCATAGGTTTTTATTCTACCTAGTAAACTAGTAAATATCATATAAGCTACAATTACGCCGACGTAGTACATTAATTTAGCAGTATCAGAGTTTCCTGAGGTGGCAATTGTAACTAGTTCATCTATGATTTTGCTGTTCACCCAGGTTGCTAAATAAGGCAGTATTGCACTTGCAATGCTTGAAATTAAAACTAACGCAGACCAAATTGGAGCAATTTTAAACGTATAAGAAATCATGCGTTTTAGCGCAATTAATATATTTTTATTGTCTTCTAAATATTCCTGCTTGGTTTTTCTTTCTTTTTTTATATTCATTGAATTTCCAGATTTTACCAAAAATAACCCGAAGAACAAGCACTAGCGTTGATTTGTTTTTTTAAAATTTGGGGCAATTACGGTAATTTTAGGCATTTGTTCTAAAATTTCTTTTGCTACGCTTTTTACTTCATCTAGCGTTACTTTTTCGTAGCTTTCAAGTTCTTCTAAATGACTTTTTATATTGGGTTGAAATAAAGCTAAGTTGGAATAATATGATGCCCTTGTTGAAGCGCTTTCAAACCCAAAGCTAAAGCTTGCCTTTACTGTGTTTTTAGCTTTCTGTAATTCTTTTGCTGTTATTCCATTTTTAACAATTTTTTTAAATTCTTTGTTAATTAGGTCAATTGTTTTATCAATATTTTGTTCGTCTAGTCCTGCAAATATGCTAAAAACACCATAATTTGTACCAACAGATAAATAACTTCCAATGTGGTATACCAAGCTGTTTCTTTCACGTATTAGTTGAAAAAGTCTTGATGAAAAGCCAGTACCTATAATATTAGATAGTACTGCTAGTGCGTACTTTTTGCTTTGATTGTAGTCATACCCATAATAATCAAGTTGTAGAGTAGCTTGATTTAAGCTTATTTTGTTAATTGTTTGGCTTTCTTGCTTAAGACTTTTTTTTGGCGTTTCTGCTGTTTGTTTTTTTCCTGCCTTAAAATTTGAAAAAAAGCTTTGAGCTAAATCTTGGGTTTCTTCTAAACCTATATTTCCACAAACTGCTAATACAAAGTTATTAGAATTGTAAGTTCTATTTACAAAAGAATTTATATTTTCTTTGTCTATTTTCATAATGTCTTCTATGTCACCTGAAATAAAATGTCCCAGTCTTTGATTTGGAAATAAAATTTTGTATGCAATTCTTGGACTAAGTGCTTCAGGAGAGTCTTTAAATCTGTTTATTTCTTGCTCTATAACACCTTTTTCTTTGTCTATTCCTTTTTGTCTTAATAGTGGGTGTAGAACTATTTGAGAAATGTAGTCAAAGTTTAATTTTTTATGTTGGGAAAGTGTTTTTGCCCAATATTCTACATATTCTTTAGATGTTCCTGCATTTGAGGTACCTCCTACGTTATCTAGTACATCATCTAGTTTTTTAGATGTTTGGTATTTTTCTGTTCCATCAAAAACTAAATGCTCAAGAAAATGTGCCACTCCGATTTCGTTTTCCTTTTCAAATACAGCTCCTGCAAAGCCTTTAAGGCTCAGTGTTACTGAGTCAACTTCTTTGTAGGGTAAGTGCAATATTTGAAGGCCATTTTTCAGTTGAAATCTATTAATTTCCATACGCTTGATGATAACTCTCTATTCCTAGTATTGCTAGAATTTCTGTGATTGTATTTCGCACATAATTATATAGGCTAATAGAGCAAACGTACTACAGGGTAGTAAGGAACATTTTGTTGTATTTAAAGCGTTCGTGTTTATGTGGATAACTTATGGAAAAGCTATTTAATACAATTTTTCCTCCCACATGTGTCATTTGTGGGAACTTTTCTTCAAGTTTTTGTAGAGCATGTTTAGATAAAGCAATCCCTTTAAATGAGGCGTATTGCCTAACATGCGACAAAGCCTCAATAAATGGAGAAACGCACTTACTTTGCAAAGACCGTACCATAAATAATGGTGGTATAAGTTTTGTTTTTTCTGCCTTTATTTATAAGGATTGCGTCAGAAAGTGTATTTTAAAATCTAAGTATGGTGCTAATGAGTTTGCTGCCTTAAAAATTCTTTCAAGAGAAGCAGCTTTGTATTTTTCTAAGTGTGGTCTGCCTAGTTCTTTTGACTTTGTTTGTGCCGTTCCATTGAGTAAAAAGAAAAAGAAAGTTCGTGGTTTTAACCAGGCATCGCTTATTGCCAAAGTTTTATGTAAAGAGCTCAATCTTGTTTACAGTGATTGTTTAGTGCGCACAAGCGATACTATTCCTCAACATAAGTTATCAAAAAAAGAGCGCATAATTAATTTATCTAAAAGTTTCAAAGCGTTTAAAAATATTCAGCAAAAAAGAATTTTATTAGTAGACGATATTTGTACTTCTGGGGCTACTTTATTAAGTGCTACTGAAGCTTTGTTTTATGCGGGGGCTTCTAGTGTTTGCTGCTTCACTCTAGCAAAAAAGCCTTTACTCAAATTTAAACACTAGTTTCTTGTGTTTTTTGCAAGTAACGATATATAATTAATTAACCCTGCCCAATGTTTTTGGAGGGTTGGCAGAGTGGTAATGCAGCGGCTTGCTAAGCCGTGACGATTTTTTCGTCCACAGGTTCGAATCCTGTACCCTCCGCCAGGAAAGCTTTAATTATATGCAAGTAGACGACGTTACTAACTTTTTAGGAATAACTAATTACAGAAGAAACGAGCCTGTGATTCCCTCAGGAAAGGTTTTTGACCTATCTACAGCTGGAGAAAAAAAGGTTTTACATACCTGGAAAGCTATTACCCGACAGAATAAAAAAATGAATACTAAACTTGCTAAAAATGTAGTAATAATTTTAGTTGTAGTTGCTTTGCTTTTAATTGCCATGCAAGAATTTTTACTAATTGGCCTAATAGCAAGCATAATATTTGTTTACTATGTTTTATCAGCTACTCCTTCAGAAGAAGTTACTCACGTTGTTACTACTCATGGCGTTTCTTTTGCCGGAGAATTTTACTATTGGCACGAATTAAAATATTACTTTTTTAAAAAACAAGATGCTTTTAATGTTTTATGTGCCGACACGGTTACTTCTTTGCCAGGGCGTTTATACTTTTTAATCGATGATAAGGATAAAACAGCTCTAGATGGTTACTTTGGAACTTATTTACCTAAACTAGAAGAAGAACCAAGCGACATTATTACAGACGCTCGCAACTTTGTTTCAGCACGTTTCAACTTTGACGATACTTCTAACTAAGTAATTTACTCTTAAATAATTTCATTTTCGTCGTATAATAGGCTATACCTTTTTGCTTAAGTTTGTTTTAGCGAAATTTTTTTTGCGCCCGTAGCTCAGGGGATAGAGCGCAACTTTGCGGAAGTTGAAGTCGGGGGTTCGAATCCCTCCGGGCGCACCATACAAACCACGCACGTTAATACCCCATAGTAATTTTATTGATTTTGTATTATAATATATGTATTAAACAAATCTGATCAGATACATAGTGTCACAAAAAAAAGGAGATTGTCATGTTCACACGCACAAATCGTAACCGCTTGGTGCTAGTTATCGGTGTTATATTGCTGGTCTTGATCGCTGGGTTTTCTATTGCTGCCCTTGAACCTTTCAAGGTAGTCTTAAACTATGCCCAGGGTATGCCTGCAGATCAACTTTTGGCAACAGAGCTTCCTGCTTTTCTTAACCAAATAGTGTCATTGGCAGCTTTGGTAACGGTTTTGGGGCTTGTTCGGGGTGGCTTTGAAATGTTAGTCCAAATGCCCTCGCCCGAAATAATGCGCGCCATAATTGACCTCAACTACGCTTTCGGCGCTATCTCGGGCAGTGTTCTGGCCTTTGTAATGTCATTGGTAGCCTTACTTTTGTTGACTACCAAAGACTAGCCGCCTTCCTTATTGGAGCACTGTAACGATAAATAAAACCATCGTTATTTTGCTCCTTTTTTTTCGTGCTAACATTTATTCATGCAAAAGAAACTCCTTATTCCATTATTAATATTATCTTTTGTTAGCTTATTTACTTTAGGTGTCTTTACATCCTGGGTTTATTTTTCGGGCATAAAAATAGTTCCACCTATACCAAAAAATTCTAACGACTTTAGAGAGGAATACGATGTTGTAATAGTTTCAGAAGAAACACCTTATAAAGTATTAGTTGTAGACTACTTTATAGAAAACAATCGTCATTTTGGTTGGGCACATTTTTACAATGATGGTGTATGGGAATCTACCGTTTTAAAACCTAATTCAATGGCTATATCTGATGTCGATTCTTTAAATCAGTATGTGAGTTCTGTTAAAGGATCTTTTTTTATTCAAGATACTAAATTTGATATTAATATTCCCGAAATATATACGTCAATGGTTATAAGAGCTGAAAAGCCCTTTGTTAAGTTTGGGGGAAGTACCAGTAAAAGTGATGTTTTTTTTAGTATCGATGGTGAATTAATTAATTCTCGTGCTGTCTTGCTCAAAGGTTATAATACTCAAATTTTTGATTTAGATTTAAGTGAATATGGAGTTCAAACGGATTGGTTAGTGTTTTGGGATTCTTCAAAAAACTTTTATCATCTAGATAAAACATCTTTGACTAAGCCTCACCCTATTTATACTGCGCACGATTTCTTTTCTGTTCAGTCTTTTGATACTGAAGTGGGAAATGTTACCTATTTTCTGCATCCTGATGTGGTTGCTCACAGCAGCAGTAACAGTGCTTTGGTCAAAACTGATTTAACTGCTTTAGAATTAAATTTGGGGTCCCGCTATAGCACACATAACTATGGTTTTAGCTCTTATGTAACTGATTCTACGGGCGGAGTTGGGGTTTACTTACATTTAGGTAATTAATTATTTTTAAATTGTTAGTAGGCCTTCTGTGTGTAATATGGTTCCCATTAAAAAGTAAGAAATTGCTATACCCAAAATTAAACCTACAAGAATACTTGTTAATAGTACTTTTTTTAGTATCAAGTGCTTTTTTTGTACCAAATACATTATTATTTGCATAACACCAACTACGGGGCTTGTTAATAGAGTTGTTACTAATGCAATAAATATACCCATTTTTGCTATCTCAACCTTTGTAAACGAGTTTTTTAACACTAGTCCGGCAGGGGCTGCGCCGTTCATAGGTTTAGCTTTAAACTGTGTATTCGTTTCGATCATATCAACGTTACCCAATTCGTATGTAATAAAGTTTAGTTCGGGAAAAACGGTTTTAAAAAGAAAATAACTAATACTAAATATTGCTACTAATACGGTTAGTGTTATTAAAAGTTTTTTTAAAAAACTCCCTTTTTTAAGGAAAAGTATTAGTGTAGTTATTGGAGCAGCTAGTGTTCCAACAAGAAATAAGCAAAACTTAACTAAGCCTATTGCAAATATTGGACCTACAACTAATGCGTGCACGGGCTTTACTATAAATAAAGAGCCTGTTAGTATGCTCATCACGACAGTTAGTTGTGTTTTAAAGTTCATATAATTATGATAATTGATATGGAACCCCCTGTAAATTTAAATAGTGTTTACGTAGCAGGTCGTGTAGGTGAACTTGCCACGGTAGCGAATCCATTAACTTTTAGTTTACTTAAACTTATTTTTGATTCAGGCGGTCCTTACAATAATATTTTGCTAAACTTTGGTCTTGGTACCACCAAAGAATACCCTTCTTATTTAAAAAACATATATGGCCAAGTTTATAGTGATATTGAACTAGAAAATAAAGCAATTTGGGAAGCTTCAGGGTATCGTTTAGTTGTTTCTAATAATAATTCTGTATTAAAGTTTCATGTGAAAGGCAATTTAATTAAATCTATAAAAGGTTTTTTGAATAAAACATTTATAGAAGTAAAAATTCTAAATAACATTGAAGAATATATTGAAGAAGCATCAAGCCAATACAAAGATTTTTCCGATACTGTAGAATCTAAATTTAAATCACGCGAGTTATCAATTAATGACTTTTTGGATTTATACGAATCTGTAGTTTATGTTTCGTATTTGTACGAACTGGTTTTTTCATATAACAATCATAAAAAAATAGTACCTAAAGATGCAGAAATTCAAGAGTATGTTAATACTAATGATTATTTGCTAAATGACAAAGTTAGGTTTTTAGAGCATGAGGTTTCATCAGACTTTTATTTAGGAGAGGAGCGTAGATATTTAGGTCAGCAGCTAAATGCAAATTTAATTCCTTCTACGTTACCTGACTTAACTTTAAATATTGCAAAAACTGTTAAAGCTGAAGTTTTGTTTCAATGCTACAAAAATAATATGAGACTAAAAACTGGTTTAATGTTGTCATTACTAAACGACTCTTTAAGAGAATTTGCAGATAAAAACAACGTGAAATATTTTGGATTTTTAACATTAGATGAATTAGGTAAATTAAATAAATTGCCTTCTGCTAACCATTTAGCAGTTTTTCGTAAAAAAGAGTATAGACCTTATTTAAATTTACCTACAGTTTTAACTGAACTACCTGATATTCCTGAGCAAAGTTTACAGGCTGTTGAACCATTTTCTTTTGTTGGCATACCTTGTTCCCCTGGTTTTGTAAAAGGTACTTTGCAGGTAGTTAACTCAGTAAAAGATACTGTAAAAGGTGATATTCTGGTTTTTCCAAATGCCTCTCCTACATTTACTGAGCAATTTAAAAAGGCAAAAGGTTTAGTGTTTAAGGTAGGTTCCCCTTTGTCACATGGGTCTATAGTAGCTAGAGAAATGGGTATTCCTGCCATTGTTTTAGACAAGTCTATTCAAAACTTTAGCGGTGACAATGTTGTTTTAAATGGTAAAACCGGTGAACTTAGAGCTTTATAATGTCCTATAGTAATGGTATAATTAATGCTGGTTAAAACCCAGAGATTCATACAAATACAACAAAACAAGGAGTAGATTATGTTCTCTAAAAAAACACGAGTGGTTTTTGCCTTGGTCTTAGCATTTATGCTACTGACTTTGGGTTTAAACACTCAGGGTACACGAAAAACTGCAATGGCACAAAACTACCTTGATGTTCGACGCATTATGCCCGTGGCGTATGATTTTTTCAACGCTTTGTCGCGGGCTGGAAACATTTCGGTGCAAGAAAGTACCAAATGCGGAAGACAAGAATACCAGCAGTGGGGGCCCGGTACGTTTGCGCGCCCAACAAAGGTGTTTGCTCGCACAGTTGGTAACATCGTGCTGATTCAAGCTGATACCGATGATCCGCCAGCAGCGCTTAATGGTCAAAGAGCTCGTATGATTGATGCTCCCCCAAATATGGATGACAGCGGCCAACCAGTGTGGGATAGAGGTTACTTAGTGGAGTACCGTAAATGGGTGCCCCGCCATTGCCTTGATCTCACTTCAATGTTACGTAATTCAAAGTATGAAGAACTTTGGTTGAGTTTATTGAAGAGACACGGCGGCGCTGAAAAGTTTGCTGCTGAGTTAGAGGCACTTGGTTTAGATCCAAAAACAGGTACTCGCTACGACACCAACCGTGATTTTCCAAATTTACGGGATGAAAACACTATCGTTGCCGAGTTGAGTGCAGAGCTTCCCACCGACTTGGCCTTTGATGTTGCCTGGACGCAAGTAGAGTACAACATTATTGCTCAAGAGGGTTTAGTGTACAACGAAGCGGGCGACCCTGACATGGCAGATATCTACGAAGTTCAATACCTGTTAGCTCCTGAGGCGCAAAAAACTTCGTTTAAACTTAGTGTTTGGGCGTCGGGTTTAGGTTTGTTAGCGGCAGTGTTTATCTTTATGCGTGCTTATTTTCGCATTAAGGCGCGTAGAGGGACAAGTCAAAATACAAAAGAACGTGTTTAACTTAAGCTAACGGTTATATTTTACTTGAGGTCTTATTCGTAATTTTACCAATTATGAATAAAGGCCTCATTTTTTTGATATTATTAGTAACAACTGCCTATGTCGATATTTTTAGAAATAAGCCTATTACTTGTTATTGCTACTGTTATAGCTGCTTGGATGCGGTTATTTAAACAACCGCTTGTAATGGGTTACATATTAACCGGTTTAATAGTAGGGCCTTTATTTTTTGGTTTTGTGCACTCCCAAGAAACTATAGAAGTTTTTTCTGAATTCGGAGTTTCTATTTTGCTTTTTATTGTAGGTTTACATTTAAGTCCTAAAGTTGCCAGAGAAGTAGGTAGGGTAGCTTTAATAGCAGGAGTAGGGCAAATATTTGTCACATCCTTTTTGGGATTTTTAGCTGCCAAAGCCTTTAACTATTCTACTGTGGAAGCTTTATACATTGCCGCTGCGGTAACTTTTAGTAGTACAATTATTGTTTTAAAGTTTTTATCGGACAAACGTGATATTGACAAATTATATGGGAAAATTTCTGTTGGTTTACTTTTGGTGCAAGATATCGTTGCTACATTTGCCCTAATCTTTGTGTCAGCAACTTCTGCCAGTGGAAATGCGGGTTACTTAGCTTTTTTGTTGTTATTAAAGGGTATAGCAATTGGAGCGTTTTTAATTTTAATTAGTATTTATGCTCTTCCAAAGTTAAGTACTTTTTTTGCAAAATCTCAAGAATTTTTATTTTTGTTTTCAATAGGTTGGGGATTTGGATTAGCCTCTTTATTTAATTTTATCGGCTTCTCGGTCGAAATTGGGGCATTAGTCGCAGGTGTAGCTTTATCTGTTTCTCCCTATAGTCATGAAATCAGCTCTAAACTTAAACCTTTACGTGATTTCTTCATAATAATGTTTTTTGTGTTTTTAGGATCTAGTTTAACTTTTGACAGCATTTCAACCTTATTGTGGCCAATTATAGTATTATCTGTGTTTGTGTTAATTGTAGAACCCGTAATAATTTTTGCTTTAATGGGTGCTTTAGGCTATAACCGAAAAACAAGTTTTCAATCGGGGTTAGCTATGGCGCAAGTAAGTGAATTTTCCCTGATTTTGGTTTTATTAGGAAAAGAAGTTGGTCATATAAATAACGATGTGCTGTCTCTTATAACTTTGCTCGCCATTATCACAATTGCAGCTTCAACCTACTTAATAATGTATTCTGAAAAACTGTACCCACTATTTGCTCCATATTTAGGTATTTTTGAACGTAAAAAAATTATATCTGAATCTGACATACTTTCTTCTTATGAAGTAGTTTTATTTGGAGCACATCGTGTTGGATACGATTTTGTAAAACTATTTAATAAGCTTGGACAAAGCTTTTTAGTTGTTGATTTTGATCCTGACTTAGTTGCGGAAATGTCTAAAACAGGAATAAATGCCCGTTATGGTGATGCTGAAGATGGAGAATTTTTAGATTCCTTAAACTTAGAGAAAACCAAAATGGTTATATCTACTATTCCTGAATATGAAACGAATGAATATCTAATTTCAAAAATACGGCCCTTGAATGAAGATGTAATAATTATTTCAATATGCCACGATATTGATGAAGCGCTAAAGCTTTATGAAAAAGGTGCCTCTTATGTAATATTGCCTCATTTTATTGGAGGGCATTTTGCAGCTATGCTTGCAGCAGAGCATTGGTTTAATATTGATCGTTTTACTGCAGAAAAAGATAAACATGTTGCATATTTGAAGGAAAGAAAAGAATTAGGACATAATCACCCAGCACATTGGGCGGATCACTAGTAATAGGCACTATTTTTTATCAAAAAGCTTTGCCCACTCGTGTTTTTTACGGTTTTCATGATCTACATTGTGGTAAGCATAGCTTGCAAGCAAAGGTAATACCGATGTTGCCTCAGCATAAACCATTTGCTCATAAGTAGTATCAACTTTACCCCATGATTGAGCCTCTTTTAATGTAGAACTAGAGCATGCGCCATCTCTTACGTCGGCAACGGTTATTTGAATTGCATATTTATGCATAGGAACTTCTTTTCCTAAGATTTCTGCGCAAACTACAGTGTCTTGCCAGAAGTTTTTAGGTACACCACCACCAATCATTAACATTCCACTGGTTTTTGCATTCATTTTTATTTCTGTAAGTTCTCTAAAATCTTTTACTGAATCTATAGTTAAATGGTTATTAGGGTTTTGTACCTGATGTTCTACTAATCCAAATCCGGCACTACTGTCTGAAAAAGCAGGGCAAAATATTGGCACATTGTGCTTATAAGCTGTTTCTACCAAAGAATTTTTCTTTTTTGCATTTTTCGTTAACCATTTACCCATTTCTTTAATAAATTCTCTCGAAGAGTAGGGTCTTGGTTCTAAAGAGTTTGCTATATCTTTTATAGTGGCATCGCATTTTTGTAGTTCTTCTTCGTTTATGTAGGTGTCGTAAATTCTGTCAATATATAAATCTCTTAGTTGAGCATCATCTGCATCTTGAGTTCCTTGATAGTGTTTAAAACCAAGTGCTTCGAAAAAGTCCATATCTACTATGCTTGCTCCTGTAGCAACTATTACATCTATCATGTTGTTTTTTACTAAATCTGTGTAAATGTCCATACAACCAGCTGCGCTAGTACTACCGGCTAACGTAAGAGCTATGGTGCAGTCTTTTTCTCTTAGCATTTTGCAGTAAATTTTAGTGGCTCGTGCTAAATCGCGGGAGGTAAAGCCCATGTGTTCCATGGAGTTGATGATTTCAGTAGAGTTTATACTCTTAATATCAATATGTTTTACAGGTTTGTTTAAAAATTCGCTTTTTTTCATAAGCTTTTATATTGGCAGGCAATATATTAATGAGCATTGTAGCTTATTAGCTGCAGCGTGTCAACCCTATAGGATGTTTATCTAACCTTAACATTCTTGTGATTCCTGCCAAATATATTTGGTATTTATATGCTACGGGATTGCCATTCTTGAAGTCAAGTAACTATTTATTATTATTTTTTAAGATGTTATGTAGCTTAAATACGCTTTGTTTTTTTTTACTTTCGAGCTAGACTCATGGCAGAATTTATGTTGCAGTGTATAAAACCATACGGAGGGATACCGAAGTGGTCATAACGGGCTGGTCTCGAAAACCAAGCGTTGCGCAAGTGACACGGGGGTTCGAATCCCCCTCCCTCCGCCAAGGTGTAATATATTTATATGAACACTGAAAAACCGCACTTAATTTATGATGATGAATGTGCTTTTTGCAAGCTTTGGGTGGAAAAGTGGCAAAAAGATAGTAATAACAAAGTAGCCTTTTCTCCTTATCAGGCAGTGGCTGCCCTATACCCACATATTAGTAAAGAAGATTTTGCACATGCTGTTAAATTAATAGGGGTTGATGGACAAGTTTATTCAGGGGCAGAAGCTGTTTATACTTTGTATTCTGTTTATCATCCCTACAACCCATTTTCCTGGATGTATACAAAAGTTAAGCCTTTTGCGCGTTTTTCAGAAGCTGTTTATACTTGGGTAGCCAAAAACAGAAGTAAGCTTTATAAACCTGCTGCAGTGTTATTGAATAAAGATAAAGAGTGTAATTGCAAAATATAGTTTGGTATACTCAGTCCCGTTGTGGAGGGATGCGAGAGCGGTCTAATCGGCTCGCCTGGAAAGCGACGCGCTGCGCAAGCGGCACGGGGGTTCAAATCCCCCTCCCTCCGCCACATATGTTATTATTTACCAAATGTCTAAATTCCTTATTCTTTCTTTATCTTTCGCTATTTTACTTTTTTGTGTGTCTTTTTTAACTTTCAATGTATATACAAACAAAAAACTAGCTAATGTAAACAGTTACGAATCCTGCATTTCAGCGGGTTATGAAACATTGTTAATATATCCTCCAATATGCACTACGCCAGATGGTAGAACTTTTACTGATCTTAGTGCTCCAAAAGTAGTACCTCCCGCAGATATATCAGATATACCCTCTGACATTTGTGAAAATCTTTGTGGCGACAATACATGCCAAGAAATAGTTTGTTTGGGAACAGGATGTCCTTGTGCCGAAACAGTTGAATCTTGTCCTGCTGACTGTGTTGTTGAAAAATAACTTTTACTCACTTAATTGTTATAGCTGATTGTTTTTGCTATACAGAATATAAACTAAGTCTATGGATTCAATAGCCGAAATCAAACAAAAAATAAATATTGAAGATCTTATTGCCGAATATATCTCTTTAAAAAAAGCAGGTAGAAACTACAAAGCTGTTTGTCCGTTTCATTCTGAAGATACGCCTTCTTTCATGGTTTCACCCGAACTACAAATGTTTAAGTGTTTTGGTTGTAATGAAGCAGGCGATATTTTCAACTTTATTCAAAAAATTGAAGGTGTCGAATTTAGTCAGGCATTAGAATTATTGGCCGAAAAAGCTGGTGTTAAGTTAGATAAAAAAAACATAGATCCGCAAAAAAACAGTAAAGAAATACTTTATGAAATTAATCATGTAGCGACAGCTTTTTACTACTATTTATTAACTAAGCATAAGGTGGGAAAAGAAGCTCTAACATATGTAAAAAAAGAACGCGGGCTAAGTGATGTCACAATAAAGGAATTTAAAATTGGGTATGCCCCAAAAACTTGGGATAGCCTTTTTAAAACATTGTCTTCAAAAAAATTTACAGCAAAAGATATGCTTTCTGCAGGTTTAGTAATGAAAAAACGCTCCGGCGAGGGTTTTATAGATAAGTTTAGAGGGCGTGTAATGTTTCCTATTAGTGATCCTTCAGGAAGAGTAGTTGGCTACACAGCAAGGACCATTTTTAACGAAGATCCAAAGTATATTAATACTAGTGAAACCCCCATTTTCATTAAAAGTGCTCTACTTTTTGGACTAGATAAAGCAAAAATTGAAATAAAGAAAAACGGCGCTATTTTAGTAGAAGGGCCTTTAGATGTTATTTCAGCATACGAAATTGGTGTAAAAAACGTGGTGGCGCCTTTAGGTACTTCTTTAACTATAGGGCAGCTTAAAGTGCTATCGAGGTACACAAAAGATGTAACTTTATGCTTTGATAACGACAATGCCGGCCGTGAGGCCATAATAAGGGCAGTTCCTATGGCAGAAAAGGAAGGTTTTAATGTAAAAGTAGCTTTAATTCCTGATGAATACAAAGATTTAGATGAGTTTGTTCATGCCGATAGTTCTAAAGTATCTTCTATTTTTAAAGACGCTGTTCCTGTGTATGATTTTTTCTTACATGCAACGTTAAAGAAAAATAACAGGCATAGTTCTATAGGTAAAAAGAAAATCATGGAAGAGCTTATTCCTTTATATTCTAAAATTTCCAGTCCTGTTGATTTTGATCACTATGTTAAACATTTATCCGAAGTGTTAGATATAACAGAGCCTACTGTTAGGAATATGATAAAAAAAGGAGAAATAGATGAGTCTAAAATTAAATCTAAAAAGCAAAAGGAGTTAGGCAAATCACAATATATGTTGTCAAAGAAATCTACTCAGGAGTATATGTTAGCTTTGTTACTAAAAGCTCCTCTTGACAGTGCCCAAACCCTATTGTATAAGCTTGGACAGAAGGACTTCACTAATCCAATACTGGAGAATATTTTTATAAATCTCAAAAACTATTTACTTGGTAGAAAAAGAGCCTTCAATATTAATTCCTTTAGTAACAAATTTGATAGCGAAACAAAAGATCTTGTCGTTAATATGTATATGTGGGATTTGGGTATATTAAATGACAATAGTACTTTGTTACTACGGGAGTTAGACTTAGTATTTAATCGTATAAAAAAAGAAACTGTTAAGAGAGAATTAACGGAAATAAGTTCGAAAATAAAACAGGCAGAATTAGAAAATGATAAAGTGTTGTTAATGGAACTGTCTAAAAAATTTAGTGAACTTTCCGAAAAACTTGTATAATTTTAAAGAATATATTAACTATGGCAAAAACTAAAAAAAATAATACAACTGAAAAGTCTGCAACTAGTAAAAAACAAAAAAAAGAACTAACCCCTAAACAGCAACAAAAGCTTCAAGAAAAGAAACTTAAAAAACTTATAACTAAAGGTAAAAAAATTGGTTATATAACAAACGATGAGATATTAGAGGTTTTTCCTGAAGTAGAAGAAGACATAATGGCTCTTGATACTTTGTATGAAAAGCTTTTAAACGAAGGTGTTGATGTGTTTGATACCGATTCGGTTAAAGAAGCAGAAAAAATAAAATCTGCGTCTGATATTGATTTTTCAAAGATAAAGCTAGATAAAACTGTATCTTCCGACCCTGTACGCATGTATTTGCGCGAAATAGGAAAAGTTGACTTACTAACTGCTGAAGAAGAAGTAATTTTAGCAAAGCGCGCAGAGGTGAAAAGATACAGAATACTTTTTAAAGAGCATATTGCTGACTTTGGTAAAGACCCTACAGATAAGCAAATGGCAGAATACATGGAATTAGAAGCTGACGATATTAAAGAAATTAAAAAACTAGATAAAATAGAGCTTAAGCGCGATGTAGAAGCCTCTGACAAATTATTAACTCAAGCAAACTTACGTTTAGTTGTATCTATTGCTAAAAAATATATGGGACGTGGTTTATCCTTTTTAGATTTAATTCAAGAGGGAAACATTGGATTAATGCGTGCTGTTGAAAAATTTGATTGGCGTCGTGGGTTTAAGTTTTCTACATATGCCACATGGTGGATACGTCAGGCTATTACAAGAGCAATTGCAGACCAAGCGCGCACTATAAGAATTCCTGTACATATGATTGAGACCATTAACAAATATAAGCGCATTGCTCGTGAACTTGAGCAAAAGCTTGAGCGTCCTCCTACACCTGAAGAAGTAGCAAAAGTTATGGAAATTGATGCCGACAAAGCTCACGAAATAGAAAAAATTTCTCAAGACACAACTTCGATTGAAACTCCTGTAGGTAAAGAAGAAGACAGCCGATTAAAAGAATTTATTCCAGATGAAATAACCTTATCGCCATTTGATTCGGCCAGCCATGAGTTGTTAAAAGGTCATTTAGATGATGTATTAGAAACATTAAATCCTAGAGAGCGACGTGTATTGGAATTGCGTTTTGGTTTAAAAGATGGTCGTTCTAGAACACTTGAAGAAGTAGGAAAAGAGTTTGGTGTTACTAGAGAACGTATTCGTCAAATAGAAGCAAAAGCCTTACGTAAATTGCGCCATCCATCAAGAAGCAAACGCTTAAAAGACTACTTGTAATAAATACTAAACTTTAGCTAAATAATAGGTTCTATTGGGTTTAAGTTTTTGTAAATAAGTACATCAGATAGTGGTACTAGGTTTGGCTTAGGAAGTTCGAAGCTTTTTATAAGTTCAAACTTTGTTGGATCTGTAATTATTTGCTCAAATTCTTCCCAGCGCCCAACGTAATTTGGATAGGCTTGTTTTACCTCAGGTCTTTTAAAATTTGTCATCGGTCGGGATGAAATAATTATATAGTGATAACCGAGCGGATCTTGGGGATACGACAAACTAGCGCCCTCGTTGCTATAAACCTTATAGTGATAAACAGTAGTGCTTTGTAGTTTATTTAAAGGATCCAAGCCTTCTTCTGTAACTGCATATTTATTTGCTCCTGGTTCTAAATTATCTTTTGCCCAAATGTATGAAGCAGACTTTGGCGTGTTTCTTTGAAATTGCACTAACAGTAACATAGGAAAGTATAGGTAGCTTCCTAGTAAAAGCACGGTAAGCATTAGCGCCCAAAGTTTGTTCAATTTGCTGTAGGAATAAGAAATTCCATAGGCAGCGTATACAAACATTATTGGTAAAATGGGCAGTAACCACCTGTCAACTCTTCGGCTTCCTGTTGAATAAAACACCAGGTATATAACTATGTGTAGTAGCAAAAAGAGATGCGTGCTATTTGTTTTGGCTATACCTCTTTTTAGAATTTTTGCTATTCCAAATAAACTAAACAGTGCTACAAGTGGCGTAGTAATTAAAAACAAAGCTCTGACGTATTTAAAAACATCTGAATCTACTGAGTCAAATACCAAACCATTTTCCTTTACACTCAATGTGTAAACTCTAAATAGAAAATCGTCAAAGAATGCTACAGAAAAAGGATTCGTAAGTATAAAAGCTCCGTAAGTTAAACAAACAAATGCTATTGCACCCTTTAAGTCTTTTTTTACAAAATACAAATATAAAAGCACAGGTAGTGTTAATAATGCTGTCACTTTTGTTCCTACGGCTAGCCCAAAAAGTAAGCCTGCAACTACTGTGTATAAGGTATCATTTTGCTTATTGTTATAATGAACCATTGCTATATAAGCTCCCAATAAGCATAACGTCAAAATAATGTCCTGATTAAGATAGTGTGCATGTACTATTAGTTTCCAGTTTAGTGCTGCTAAAAACAGACTTATGTATATTCCCATTCTCTTTTTGAATACACTTTTATATAAAAGAGCTGTAAGTGGAATTACTGCTAGAGTTAGTAATGCATTAGTTGTTCTTAAAAAGACATATATATCTTCTTTATCAAACGATATATTTAACAAATTACTAAATTTACTATAAAACATTGTAACTATAGTAAAAACATAGGTAGGGAAGGTTCCATAAACAAAAGAAACGGGTATTAATTCGTAGTATTTGTCGTTGCCAACTATATTTCTTAATTCATAAGTATACTTAATTGCAAATTCTGCAATTTCGGGTTCATCTGCGTATAAACTGTGTGGTAAACCAAAGTTAATATCGTTGAGTCTAAAAATGGCTCCAATTAATAATAACCCAAATGTTATTACAAACATTTTAATATTAATCTTTTTTATTCTTAGAGATGCTTTATTGAGAAGCTGCATTTTTGTTTAAAACAATTCTTGTATACGTTGTATTATGTGCTCTATTGGTACATCACTTTTTATTATGTAATCGGATGCTCCCAATGAATATGCTCTGTCTATATCATCTCGCTCACTAAGATTCGAAACCACTATTATTGGTATAGTGTTGTGATCTTTGTTAGCTTTTATTGCTTTTAATGTTTCAAATCCATCGGTTTTAGGCATTATTATGTCGAGTAGTATTATGTCTGGTTTAAATAGTTTCATTCTTTCCAGGCACTCTTCACCGTTTAGTGTTGCTTCTACAATATAACCAGCATCTTGTAAACGTTGACGATAAATATTAGTTAAAAAAATATCGTCTTCAACTATTAATACTTTTTTTGTAAATTTTTCAGTCATTTTTTATAAGTATAACTCTACTAGGTGCACCATCAATATCAACTAGTTTCAAGGGCAGTCCTATAAAAGTATAGTTTCCTTCTGGTACATCTTTAAGGTTTAAACCCTCAAAAATTGGTATGTTTTTGCCTAAAAGTTCTGTATGGGGTCTGTTATCTTTACTGCCTTTTTGGTTTATGGATAAATAATCTATACCAAACAAGGTTATATGTACATTTGCTAAAAAAGCAGCCGCATCTCCATGTAAATATATATAGTCTTCATAAAATTTATCGTAGCCTCTTATGGAGTTTTTAGTTTTGGCAATAATTCGTTCTCCTAGTTGAATTTTTTTACTTGTTACGTCTTGTAGGCTTATATATTTTTCAGAACTTGTAAAGTCTACTACTCTGCATAATCCTATTAACGTGGCAAGAGGTATTTGTTCTAAACTTAATCCCAATTTGCTAAGGTGCCGTGGAACGTCCATATGAGTTCCAGTATGTGTTCCCATTATAATTTTTGATACCTGGGAGTGCCCTGTTTCAAGTGTTTCAATTTCAACTTCCGGGTTGTGGGGAAATTTAGCCATTCCTGAAACTATGGGCAGCGAAATATCTATTATGCTGCTTGAATTTAATTCATTAATATTTATCATAAGTTTTGTTTCGCAAAAACTAACGCTCCAAATAAACCCCCTGTGCTTCCCAAAACACAACCTTCTAGCTTAGGTGAATTTGGAAATATTTTAAGAATTTTGTCTAAACCTGCTTTTATGCTTTCAATTTTAACCGCATGCTGTATTAAGCCCCCACCAAGAATTATTATTTCTGGAGACCACATTACTAAAGTATTGTGTACACCTATTGCCATTTTTTCAGTAATTTCTTCCCAAATCCTAGCATCTGTTATATTTTCAGGCGTGACGCCATAAATACTTTCAATACCTTTACCCGATACTAATGCGTCCAAGTCTTTTTTTGTTCCTTCAATGTACTGATGTCCTGGTTCAAACCCAAATGTATTTGCATCAATTTTGCCATTTACGTAGCGTGCCCCGCCCACACCTGTGCTAAAGGTCATGTAAACAACTATTTTATGCCCTTGTCCTTTTCCGTAGTGTGTTTCACCCAAACCCACTAAAGCAGTATCATTTTCTAAAAATACAGGAGCCCCAAAAGCCTTAAAAAGCTCTTTGTGTAATGGTTTCTGTATCCATCCAGGTAAATTAGGGGAGTTAACTAGTTTGGTTTTTTTTAAATTTAATGGGCCTGCAATGCCCCCGGCTACTACTGTGGCTCTTTCACCGTTAAGCAGTTCTTTTCCTGCGCCGATTATTAAAGAAATTCCCTCGTCAAAACTTTGAGGGGTAGAAAAAATTTTAGGTTCACCAAAACCCTCACCGTTTTTAGATACAGCTATTCTTGTTTTAGTGCCACCTACATCAAATAGAACGTACATAATTTAATATCATAATAGCATTTTTTGAGCGTTATGGTTTTTTAGATGTTTTTAATATATTCTGTGCTCAATATGAATAAAGCATTTTTTTTAGATCGCGATGGCGTTATAAACAAAAAACCCAAGCCACATGATTACGTAAAAACATTTAATGAATTTGAACTACTCCCTACAACTATAGATGCTATAAAATTAATAAATTCCAAGGGCTATAAAGTAATTGTTATAACTAATCAGCGGGGAATTGCATTAAACTTGGTTTCTAGCGCTACTGTAAATAATATTCACAAAAGTCTAGATAATGTTTTAGCAGAAAATGGAATTGTTATTGATAGCTATTACATTTGTCCACATAACCATGAACACAAATGCTACTGCAGAAAGCCTAACCCAGGCATGCTTTTTAAAGCTATACTTGAACACAACATAAACATTACGAAAAGCTTTTTAATTGGCGACTCTGACACTGACATTTTATGTGGCGAACTTGTGGGTATTAAGTCGGTAAAAATAAAGTCAAACGCATCTTTACTAAATGCCGTCAGGAAATTATTAAAAGAAAATGATGGGGTATGAGCTATGTGTGTTAGTTTTCTTCCTGAAGGATTTTTCTTGTTTCTAATTTGTAATCCTCTACATTTGGTTGGTCAAACGTATTCACATTAAGTAGCTTTCCTAGGTACATCATTTCTATCATTTTAAACTGCAAAAAATAGCCCAAAGCATTTTCATCAATATTGTTAAGCTGTACTTCCATGAAAGGCAATCCTTGTTTTTTGTATGCAATTTTGACACCTTCATAAATAGCTTCCATTATAGTGCTTGCTTTTTTGCCTTCTAATTCCACTACAGTTAGTGGCAACGGTAATTCTGTTGGAATTTTAGGTTTTGAATCTTCATGCCTGCCGTGTATAAGTGTAAATAGTTTATTTCGTGGACCTCCTAAGTACAGCTGCCCCATAGAGTGCAAATCTGTAGAACCAATAGATACTGTAGGTGTGATACCTGTAAAAACAGTATTTTTATTTAGGTCATGCTCTTTGCCTATGCTTTCTGCCATAAGCTGTCTGTACCATTTTCCTAAAGACTCTAACTCAGGGTGAAAAAAGAAATTGTCATTAATTATTTTTCCATCTTTGTATTGCAAATAAATTATAATTGCCGAAATTAACGCTGGATTTTCTAGTATGGTTTCTTCTAGTCCTTCTGCACGTGCTTGCATAGCTCCTTCTAAAACTCCTAACACATCAATATTTGCACATGCTAAAGGAAAAAGACCTACAGTAGAAAAAACAGAGTATCTACCCCCAATAGTTTTTGGAATGAATAATGTAGCAATATTTTCGTTTTGCGCTATTTCCATTAATTCAGAATTTTCCCCTGTTGTTATTACCAGCCTGGTTTTGTAGTTGTCTATAAAGCCTAAGAGCATTTCTAAATTTGCTATTGTTTCTGTAGTTCCCCCTGATTTACTTATTGCGTTTACAATTATTTCTTCAGAGGATTTTATTTGCGTTTTTAAAAAATTTTGTATGTGGGATAAATAATCAGCGTCTGTTGTATCGGCAAATATTATTTTTGGAAATCTTTGTGGTTCTAACAAATCTGTGTAGCCATATATGGCATCATAAATTGCCTTTGTGCCTAAATTTGATCCACCAATACCTATATTTAAAATATACTTAAGTTTGTTAGAAACTAGCTGTTTTTTTAAATTTAGTACTTCATTTAGTATGTTTTCATCAAAAGGTAAATTTATTGAACTTTCTGGGTCTTGGTAGTTATTTCTGTTGGCCACAGTATTTAGATGTTTTACATATTCAGCAATTCTTTTACCCTCACCTATAATCTCGTTTTCTTTAACTTGGGCTGTATCTTTATACTGAAATCTCATAATAAAAGTTTATCATGCAAAAGAAAAAAAATGCCCGCTGTTTTGAAGTTAACAAAGTTAAAGTCAAAACAAGCGGGCTTATGTGTTAGCGATCGTTTCCGGTGTAGGTTGGCGTGGTCAGAGAGTACGCTGGGGTATACAAATGTAAGTCCGGCAACTCTCCCATATGAAACAAAATGTCCTGATCACGACCGTCGGGTAACGAAACCGTGACTACGAAGGAATCACCACGGTTAATGTTTTCGACCACGGTTTCTTTTAATGTGGTGTTAACAATTTCCGTCGGCCACTGATTACCTTCATGTTGAGTTGTATCCACACGCACTAACTTGACTACAGCTTTGTTTTCTATCCACCAGATGAGCAAACCAATGCGTTTCCAGTTAGCCTTCCCATACATTTTGATGTTGGCGTCAATTTCACGTGCATCTTTGGGGCCAAACGTTGGTGTGCCTACTTCGAACGGGTTGTCGTAGATGATAACGTTTGATTGGCTCAAATACAAATCCTGGAACGTTGAAAATGTATCATATTTGTTTTCTACTAAACCGCCGAATGTTTCGTAGAGCAGGTAGGGGTCACCTTCAACTTTCTGTGCCGTAAGATCCAGGCCATGGCCGTTATAGTAAGCCAATTCCCATTTCAATTCGCTCTCTTCGGTTAGATAGGGATGTGACCACATTCCTACGCTTATCATGGCTACCAAAAAGGGCACAAAAATGAGGATGCGGCGTGCAATGTTAAAGGAAGCTTTTTTCGCAGGATGTTCGCCCCAATCACCACCGCCGGTCGAACGAGATCCTTCTGCCCATAAGCGGCGTTCCAAAAACAAACGTCCTTTGTAGGCTAATACTGCTGCAATCACCAAAACGATCTGTACAACAATTTTTGTTACTAACATGATGTCTCCTATTTTATTTGTGATTTCTGAGTTAATTTGACTCTAACTACATTATAATACTATAGGGTATATATTGCAACTATAAACACTCGTGCTAACTAAGTAATACTATGTATATTTTTATATAAAATTTTAGGAATCAATGCCTTTTTTATGTATATAAAAGTTTAAGATAAAAAAAGGGAGGGTTAGGCTTGTTAGTTTGATTTTAAACAAGTCTAAACCCTCCGATGTGGCTAACGTTCGTTCATGAAGATGCTTAACGTGGCGTTTCCGTTGTATACCTTGAGGTTGAAAATACCAAAACCTTTCAGGTAGTATGCATAGCGGCTATACTTCCAGGTGCCTGTGGTCTCAAAGGTTACTTCAACTTCCTGGACTGTTTCGCCAAACCCGTAGTCATGGGTGCTAACCACGTATTCAACGTTGTCGGCGTTAGAATCAATGGTTTCGATGGCATCTTCTACAATCTGTTGGGTCAGGTCTTCCCGGTTGTTCCAGATTAGTTGCGAAGCATTACGAACGTTGGTCAAGCTGAGTGCCGTTGCAGCAAATGTAATTCCCGCGGTGGCGATCAGCAGAGCGGATACCAATAAAATTGATCTGGTTACTTTTTGCATTTTGTTCTCCTTATGTATGCAATGGTATATATTTGACTCTAACTACATTATAATACTATAGGGTGTATATTGCAAACTGAGCCCTGCATCTGCTTATTAAAAGTTATAAAATTAAGCTATTCCAGTCGGCAGCAAATTTTTCTAAGCCTGTATCTGTTAAAGGGTGATTAATACTATATTCTTGCCATGTATTCTCTAAATTTAGATCCTCAAAAGGAATATTCTCTAGCTTTTCAGCCTTTAAATAAACTTTTTCATCTTCAAAAGCGGCTATGTTAATATTTTCCCCCGGTAACGGCTTTCCCAGGTCTGACCATTTTTTTAGTAATTCATACGGTACTGTTACTATGTCTGTTTTTGCATAAATGTTATATAAAAAGTGAGGTAGCGTTCTTATGCTTGCTGCTAAAACTTGCACATGATTTTCGGATTGGGTTTTATACATTTTTGAAATGTTATCAACTAAAGACATCCCATTTACATTGGTATCGTCGAGACGTCCAATAAAAGGGGATACAAATACCTCTCCAAATTTGGCCCCTCTTGTTGCTGCAAATACTGCGGCAGCCTGTTGTTGAGTAAATACTAAAGTCATATTGACTCTCATTTTATTTTGTATAGCTTTTTGAGCTGCTTCTAAACCTGCGGTTGTAGTTGGAAATTTAATGTGTGCATTGGGTATCCAGCTAAACATTTCTTGACCTTGTACAAATAGCTGTTGTGCTGTTGAGTTTTTATCTGCATACACTTCTATTGAAACTGAGCCCTTTGGTATTAATACTGATACTTCCTGAACTATTTTTTTATATTCACTCAATAGGTTTTGTGCGCTTAGTTTAATACCTTCGTTATTTTTCTTTAGTTTATTTGCAACCAAGCTTGGATTAGTTGTTTGTCCATCTAAAAACCCTAATAAATCTAAAGCTTGCTTTGTTTCTTGTGGATCCCCACTGTCTAAAAATATCTTGGTTTTCAGGTTTGCAGGTCGCATGGGTAAAGTTTAGCATGCTCTGGTATTATTATTGTATGAACATAGTGTCAAAGCTGTTTGCTGAAGAAAAAGTTAAGTTCCTACATGGTTTTTATATAAATACATCTTTACGCAGGAACTTTACCGAAAAAAAAGAGGCAGTATCGCGTTTAATAGATGATAGTAATACAAATTTTGATTATTTTGTTTTATTAATTATTTCTACGCTTATAACTACCTTTGGTTTATTAAGCAACAATGGGTCTATTGTGATTGGAGGTATGCTAATTACACCACTTCTTACATCTATACTGGCATTAGGTTTAGGGTTTGTAACGGTAAGTTTTAAATCTTTAGTTCGTTCAAGTTGGGCAATAATTAGATCGGTTACTATTGTTTTGTTTTTATCGTATTTAGTTTCTTCCTACTCTGGTATTGAAACCCTTCAAAGTAGTGAGATATTACAAAGAACTGAACCAAGTTGGTTTTATGTACATATAGCACTGCTATCAGGATTAGCTGCAACATATTGTTGGGCAAAACCTAAGTTATCAGCTACATTGCCCGGCGTGGCTGTTGCGGTAGCCTTATTACCCCCGCTTTGTGTTGTGGGCATAGGTCTTTCTCAAGGGGACGTAGCTGTTATGAAAGGTGCTTTTGATATGTTTTTAGTAAATTTTGTAGGTATTGTGGTTTCTTCTGTTTTGGTGTTTTCTCTTTTAGGTTTTCAACGCATGAAAAATGTGGAGAATAAAGAAATAGAAATTGTTGAAAATTCTGTTATGTCTTAAATTGCTAGATAAATAAAAGAGGTGAAAATGCTTTGTTTGTTTAACACTATCACCTCTTTTTAACTTTGACGTACTTCATGGTACTCCCTCACTTCATGGGTTTAGTAGCGCAAAAACATGTGTTTGCCTTTTTGCGTTGGAACCCAACCAAAGCCATCTTTAGCGGGTTTTACCAGCCCACGCGCATGTGCTACTTTTGCTACGAGTCCCGTATGCTCAGCTACTTCTGCATCTGAGTAAAACAGTCGAAACCCAGGTTCAGGTCTGCCATACTTGATTTGTAGAAGTACCAGCAAATCGTCAATCCATGGAAACCTACTTGTAATAGCTACGTCTCTCATTTGTGGTCACCTCCTTTTTCTTATAGGTTTTGTGGATTTAAATTGTATCACAAATTTTTTAGTTGGAAAGCTGCACCATTAGTTTGCTATGGGGTTAAATGATATTAGCTAATTTAGTTAGTTGCTGGTGCAGGTGTTATGTTTTCACTTTCTTGTAATTTTGCTTTCATATCACCCAGTCGTTTAAATTTTAGTTCTTCCATTAATTTATCTTTTTGACCTTCATTGTAAATGCCTAATACTTTTCCGTCTAAAAGTCTAACTGTAGTTTTTGCATAAGAAATGTATTCTAAGTCATGCGTTACCATAATTACGGTTTTTCCAAATTCATTATTTAAGTTTGTCAAAAGCGTCATTATATTTTGACCGGCTTCGTAGTCCAGGTTTCCTGTAGGTTCATCTGCAATTATAATTTCGGGGTTATTAATTAATGCTCTTGCTAAAGCCACCCTTTGTTGTTGTCCTCCAGATAGCTCTGTAGGTATGTAATCTCCCCAATCTTGCATGTTAACTTTTTTTAACATTTCATAAGCTTTAGCCATAGCTTTAGGTTTTCCTATTCCTAGTAGTAATAACGGAAACGATACGTTTTCAATCACAGTTAAAGATTTGATCCAGTTGGCTTGTTGATATACCATTCCTATGTGCTTTTTTCTAAAGTCTGAGCGAGTATCTTCATTAGTACCGGCATATAAGTCTGATCCCAAAAATTTAACTATGCCTTTAGTAGGAGGCTCCAGTCCTAACAAAATGTGCAGAAGTGTAGATTTTCCGCAGCCTGATGGTCCAATAATGACCGCAAAGTCTCCGTAATTTATTTTTACATCTACTCCTTTGAGTATTTGAATATCTTGTATTCCAACTTGAAAGCTTTTATGTACATCTTCAATAGAAATTATAGGAGTTGTAGGACTTGTAGTAACTTCATTCATATCTTCAACTAAAATAATACATCATTGCCACTTGTAAGAACATGTCTATTCCCACCCGCCCCAGAATACTCTATTATTCAGTATGCCTATGAAATTAAGAAATAGAGGGTACATAATTATAATTATAGTTTTGCTATTGAGCAACTTTACTACTTTGTATGTATCTTCGCACTATAGAAAAAGTTTTGAGGCTACCTCACTAACTAACCCATATCCATTTATAGATTTTTCACGAAGTTTTATAGAGCAAAAGTATTTTATTGTTAATTTAAAACCTTTAAGAGAATACGCAGTAAACCTTTTAAGCAGTTATCCAGACGCCTCAATTTCTGTATATATTGAGTTTCTTAATACAGGCTCTAACATTTCTTTAAATCCCGAAATGCGCGTTAATCCTGCAAGTTTAACTAAGGTTCCAGTAGCTATGATGTATATGAAAAAAATAGAGGAGGGTGTACTTGCGATGGATACTGAATTTAACTTAACAGAAGAAGATAGAGATTCAGGTTGGGGTGATTTATATAAAAGTAAACCCGGAGCAACATTTACTTTAGACGAATTACTTCAACAATCGTTAATTAATTCAGATAACACTGCGCATAATATTTTATATAAAAATTTATCGCTAAACGACGTAACTCAATTTGGTGATACTTTAGGATTAGAAGAACTTTTTAACGAAGCCGGAGAGATTTCAGCTAAGGAGTACTCTAGGCTATTTCGCGCCCTATACACTTCTAGTTACTTAAATAGAGAATCATCTCAACAAATGCTTTTTTGGCTATCAAAATCACCCTATGACGAATATCTTAATAGTGGGTTGTCTTCCGATGTGGTTTTTGCTCATAAATTTGGTGAAAAAAATCAAGAAGGTTTATATTTAGATAGTGGTATTGTGTATGTTCCAAATAAGCCATATTTGATTACTGTATTTGTTGCTGACACAACAGATACAGGGCGTGCTTCTGCGTTAAATTTCATGGAAAAACTTTCTAGTGAGGCATATAATTATCTTAATTTTTGAAATATAAATGACTAAAGTATGGCTAAAAAAGCCTTTATCAGTTTTATCTAACCGCTTCTTAAAAAAAAACAGAAATAGTGTAACTACAATTGTTGTTAAAGATAATAACCGTGTATTTATAGGTTTAACAGTAGTGTCTCTATTTGTAGTGTTTTTAACTGTAAAAAATGTACTTGCAGCTGGGGATGTTTCATACGATTGGGATTTTTCCAATTCAGGTGATTACACGTTATCAGACAGCAATTATGTAGAAGTTGCTTCTAATTCGGCAAAACTAAAAGTTCAAAATTATGCTTCCGACGCTAATACTGTGGCTTTGTACCATTTAGACGAAGCATCAGGAACTACTGTTGCAGACTCTTCAAGCAACTCAAATACGGGTACTGCAACCGATCCTACGTGGGCGTCAGGAAATTTAAATAACGCTTTGGATTTAAATGGCACTTCTTCTAAAGTTAGTGTTTCTGATTCAGTGTCTTTGTCTTTAGAACAAGCTAATACTCTTGAGGCATGGACAAAGTTTGATGCTGCTTTTTCAAGTGGAAGTCATGTACAGCGTCAGGGTGTTGTTGATAAGGGGGTTTACCAGCTTTACTATGATAACGAAACAGGCAAGTTAACTTATGAAGTTGCTGATAGTACCGAAACATCATGGACAAGAAGAGCTGGTAATGACATAGATGGTAGTTGGGACTTGGACGGAAAAGTACTCTTGAGTTCTATGACGTATCTTAACTCTATTTTGTATGTGGGTTTAGGTAGCGGTAATGGAGATGCTGATGTGTGGAGTTGGGATGGTAATACTTGGGAACAAGTAGGTGGCGATGCTGTTAACAGCAGTTGGGCTGCTGCAACTTTTGAAAGTGTATGGTCTATGGCAAACGATGGTACTAATGTTTATGTGGGTTTAGGAACTACCGCTGGAGATGGCGAGGTTTGGAGATACAATGTTAGTGCTGGTACCTGGACTAAAATAGGTGGAGACGCTGTTAATAGCAGTTGGCAAGTAAACACTTTTGAAGGTGTTTACAGCTTACTTTACGAAAATGGCATTTTATATGCAGGCTTAGGAACTTCGGCAAATGATGCAGAAGTATGGAGTTGGAATGGCAGCACATGGACAAAAATTGGTGGTGATAGTGTAAATAGCGGTTGGACTACTAATTTTGAGCAGGTATCTTCTTTGGAAACTGATGGCACTTATATATACGCTGGACTTGGTTTAACTGCGGGTGATGCAGAAGTATGGAGGTACAGTATATCTGGTGGAACTTGGAGCCGTATAGGTGGAGATGCCGTTAATAGTAGCTGGGCAAACTCTACGTTTGAATATGTTTTAAGCATGGAATACTTTGGGGGTACTTTGTATGCGGGTGTTGGTACTTCCGCAAATGATGCCGAAGTATGGAGTTGGAACGGAACATCCTGGACACAAATTGGTGGTGATAGTTTAAATAGTGGTTGGACTACAAATTATGAGGGCGTCTATTCATTGTTAAATGATGGGACTTATTTATATGCTGGATTGGGGGCGTCCGGGGGTGATAACGAGCTTTGGCGTTGGGGTGGCTCCTCTTGGACAAAAGTAGGCGGTGATGGAGTAAATTCGGGTTATACCGGTACTACGCACACTATTGTTCAAGCACTGGCAGTTAATGGTTCTACAGTTTACACAGGTTTAAGTTCTGGTAATGCTGCTAGATCTGCACAAGTATGGAGTTTTAACGGCACCGATACTTGGACTCAATTAGGTGGTGATTATGTAAACGATAGTTGGGGTTTTAGAGGGTTGCGTAATGTTGAAACAATGCAGGTTTCGGGAGCTAATTTATACGCTGGTTTAGGTCAAACTAATTCGGGAAACGCGCTTGTATGGGAATATGATGGTTCTACTTGGGATCTTATTGGAGGCCAGGGTTTAAATAGCGGCTGGGCTGCCGATACATATGAGTCAGTGCTTAGCATGGTGAGTTATAAGGGTACTCTTACTGTTGGTTTGGGTATTTCTGCTAATGATGCTGAAGTTTGGCAGTGGAACGGTACTTCGTGGACTAAAATAGGTGGTGATAGTACAAACAGTGGTTGGACTACAAATTTTGAAGAAGTTACTTCAATGGCCACTTATGGTGATTTACTATATGCAGGTTTGGGAAATAGTAATAGTGATGCTGAAGTTTGGTCTTGGGACGGTATTTCATGGACTAAAATAGGTGGTGATAGTACAAACAGTGGTTGGACTACTGGCTACAATAGGGTAGCTTCTATGACAGTGTTTAATGGGCAGCTATATGCCGGCTTAGGATCAGGTGCAGGTGAAGCTGAAGTATGGCGCTGGGGAGGTAGTACTTGGACAAAGGTAGGGGGAGACACAGTAAACAGTAGTTGGGATTCTACCAGTTTTGAACATGTAGACAGCATGATTGTTTATAACGGTGTTTTATATGCGGGTTTAGGTACCGGAACCGGAGATGCCGAGGTATGGAGCTACAATGGAACAAGTTGGACTCAAGTTGGGGGTGATGAAGTAAATTCAAGTTGGACTACCGGAACTTATGAACGCGTACGTACTTTAGTAGTTTACAACGGGGATTTATATGCCGGCATTGGAAGCGGTGGTGGCGATGGTGAAGTTTGGCGTTGGAATGGTTCTAGTTGGGAACAAATAGGCGGTGATAGTTTAAATGACGGTTGGACCAATGTTACAGAGGAAGTTTCTAGCTTTAGTGTGTATAGGGGTAGTTTATTTGCAGGTACTGGATTGTCAGCAAACGTAGATGCTGCTGTTTGGTCTTATGGGAGCAACGCATATCTGCAATCTACAACCGCAAGTCAAAATACTTCTTGGCATCATGTGGCTGCAACCTACGATGGCTCCACAATGAAACTTTACATAGATGGTGTTTTAGATAATTCTACATCTGCTTCTGTTTCTATGCCCGATGGTAGTCATGATTTGCTAATAGGTGCTACTTATGCAGGTAGAGAACAAGGTCGTGCTCAAGGATACTTTCAAGGGTTGATAGATGAAGTTCGTATAAGCGATACTGCACGCAGCTCTTTTAATACCTCCGCTTACGCTAGCGCTGCTCAAACAGTGCAAAATGCAGCAGCCGCCTTTACTGAAGATATTGGAAGCTATGCGGGTTTTGTTGTTTCTGAAACAGCCAATGGTGGAACAATTACATATAGGTTATCTAGCGATAATGGTTCTACTTGGAAGTATTGGGATGGTGACTCTTGGGAAACATCAGCGTCAACAGCACAAGCAAACGCGGCTTCCGTAGTTAATACAAATATACCTTCTTTTCCTGTCACAAGTAGTGGTATTAAGTGGCAAGCAGTACTAGATGGTGATGGAACGCAGGAAGTAACTTTAAGTTCGGTAACAGTAGAGGCAAATTCAGACACAACAGACCCAAACCCTCCAAGTAGTTTAACTTCGTTGAGTACTTCCGGAGGAATTTCAATTAGCACTAATAACTGGTATAGCTATGCGACACCCTATTTTTCATGGGCGGGGGCTTCTGACTCTGGTGGAGCAGGCATTGCCGGATACTTTGTTTACTTTGGTACAGATAGTGCTGCCGTTCCTTCTACTGCAGGTGTATTTCAAACAGGTACAAGCTATTCTGCAGCAAGTTTAACAAGTGGACAAACATATTATTTAAGAATTCAAACTAAAGACAATGCTCAAAACGTAAGCACCGTTTATGCCCCATTTATATATAAGTATGACAACACAAACCCATCAAACCCTAGCACTATAACCGTTACACCCTCGGGCTATGCTTCAACTAATTCTTTTACATTTTCTTGGCCATCTGTTGGGGATGGTATTGCAAGCGATACGGGATCTGGGATTGCGGGTTATCAATATAAAACAGGCGCTTCTTCGGGTGCTTTGAGTGATTGGTCGAGTACAACCACCGATACTTCTGTAGAAATTGCTGAAGCCGCTTACCAAACAGACGCAAATACATTTTACTTACGTACTGTAGATACTGCGGGAAATGTTTCTGCCACAAGTTTGCAAGCAACTTACTACTTTGCAGGCGAAGGACCCACGGCTCCAAGATTTTTATCTGTTACTCCAACTACCAATACTGTAAATTCGTTTTCTTTTTCCTGGCAGATTCCTGAAACTTACTCGGGAGAATCTAGTGGCTTAACCTATTGCTACACAGTTAATACTTTACCCTCGTCTGCAACATGTACTTATACTAGTGCTGGTGCTACATCGCTTTCTGCCAGCTCATTTGCGACGCAGGTAGGAATTAATACTTTTTATATTGCTGCCAAAAATAGTTCGGATGTTGGTGGGAGTATTAACTACGGTGCTTATGCAAGTATATCTTTTACGGCTAATACTTCTGCTCCGGGTATACCACTTAATTTGGATATTTCTGATGTATCCATAAAAAGTACCGAGTCTTGGCGTTTAGCACTTTCTTGGACAGCTCCTTCAGATGTTGGTTCAGGGGTATCTACATATCAAATACACAGCTCTACTGATGGTAGTTCTTATAGTTTGCTTGCTACCACCACAGGTTTAGCATATATAGATACTAATTTGCTACAGCAAAATTATTATTATAAGGTTCGTGCTTGTGACAGTGTTTCAAATTGTGGTGCCTTTAGTACTGCAGTTGTACTTTTACCTACAGGTAAATTCACAGAAGCTGCTGGTTTAGAAACCGATCCTGAGGTTACAGGTATTACTACAAAACAAGCTATTATATCCTGGTCAACTGACAGAACTAGTGATTCTAAAGTTCAGTATGGTAAAAGCTCTGGTGACTATTTTGATGAGGAGCCTTCAAATTCAACTCAAGTTACTGCACATGAAATTAATTTAACTAATTTAAGCCCGGGTACCAAGTATTATGCTTTGGCAAAATGGACCGATGAAGACGGTAATACGGGAGTAAGCGATGAATTTACTTTTGAAACAGAGCCCGCACCCTCAGTAAAAGATCCAAGTGCAAAAACAATTGGAATAAATAACGTTGTTTTACAATACACTGTAAAAGGTGCTTCTAAAGTAAAAATTTACTATGGGAAAACATCTGCCTTTGGGGGGTCTTTAGAACTTTCAACATCCACAGCAGAAACTACCTACAACACCGCTTTAGAAGAGTTAGAAGACGGGATTAAATATTTTTATAAAATTAATACTTTTGATACAGAAGATGCAGAATACGAAGGTAATATTTTGTCTTTTGAAACATTACCTCGCCCAAGAATATCTGGAGTTAAAGTACAGCAGGTTAGAAATTCAGCACAACCGGCTACTTTAGTATCTTGGGTAACTAACACAGAAGTTTCTTCAATAATTACTTATTACCCTGAGAATAACCCTGCAGATGTGAGAGACGAAGTTAATGTTCAATTAGTTACAGGCGCGCATAGGCTGATTATTAGAGGCTTGCTACCAGAAACAACCTACATAATGATAGTAAAAGGTAGAGATAAAGCAGGCAATGAGGCAGTTAGTGATCCACAGCGCGTAACGACCGCAACAGATACACGACCGCCATCTATTACTAACCTTAAAGTTGAAGGTTCTATTACAAAAGCGAATAATAATGAAGCTTCTGCTCAATTAGTTGTAAGTTGGGATACAGATGAGCCGGCTACTTCTCAAGTAGAGTTTGGTGAGGGTACTGGTACAACATATTCTCAAAAAAGTCAGGAAGATTCTAGTTTAACTTACAACCACGTGGTAATTTTAACAGGCTTAAATACATCTAAAGTTTATCACTTGCGTGCAATCTCAAAAGATAAAGCCAATAATGAAGCAAAATCAATTGATACTGTAAGTATAACGCCTAAAGCTTCTGATAATGCTTTAAATCTAGTCATATCTAATTTAAGTGAAACGTTTGGCTTTTTAGAGGGTTTAAATACTGGTAATTAAGTTATTATAAAAAATGAAAATAATAAAAAACGTAATCAATAATTTAAAAGCAGTTTTAAGATTTGTATTATTTTTGTTTTCTAAAGACTTTTTAGTTAAGTTTAAAAACACAGTCATAAGATTTGGCTCGTTTCTCATACTATTAATATCTTATTTAGTAATGGTAGTGCTAATTAAAATATCTAGTTGGCGTTATTTTCCTAAATTTTTAACCAAACTTATATTGCCTCCTGTTTCTAAAGCATATGATTTACTACTCAATCTTAATAGACATGGTGAAAACACTATTAATAGAGTGAATTTAATTGAATTGGCTTTACGAAATATGAAGTTTAAAGCTACTAGAACGTTGATTACAATAGGGGGAGTTTCTATAGGTATAGCCGCCATAGTGTTTTTAGTATCTTTAGGGTATGGGCTTCAAGAGTTAGTTGTATCGCGTGTTGCGCGTTTAGACGAGTTAAAGCAAGCAGATGTTGCGACTCAACCTGGATCTAAAGTACAAATAGATGATAAAACTATTTCCGATGTTAAAGCATTTACAAATGTTTCCGAAGTTTATCCTTTAATTGCGGTTGTTGGTCGTGTTAACTATCAAAACTCTGTATCTGACATGGCTGTTTATGGCGTCACTCGGGGTTATTTGGAACAATCCGCAATTAAGCCTGTTAAAGGCGATCTTTTTGAAAGCAATGATTTATCTATTGCTTATGCCCCACCTGAAGCTGGGCAAAATCAAGAGGCTGTGCAGGGTGTGAGTGATGAACGAGATGTTATAAGCAAACATGGCGATAAAATAAATGATGTTGACGTTGCATTGCAACATCAAGAATGGTTTCGTGTGCGTTCAGGACCTGGCACAAGTAACTCTATAATTGGTTATACCAAACGCCCCGAAGGGACGTTATACGGTGAAACTTACTATGGTGAATCTTATGAAGACGAAGAATCTTTTGGAAGTTTTGGTACGGATAGTGAGGGGAATTCACTTGGTGTTTGGGTTCTTACTAAAGTTAACTTATGGGAAGAAATACCTTGTGATACAAACAACGTAGATTGTGTAGATGGCACCTATTTACTAGTTCGCGATGCTGAAGGAAACAAAGTTCAAAGCGAAGGTTTTTTGGCACACATAAATTTAAAAACCAGGCCAATAAATTTTAATCAGGGTGATGTTTTAGGTGAATCTGATACTCAGGTTGCCGCAAACGCATCTACAACAATTGAAGCTACTTCTGATGCAATTGAAACCACAGCAAATGCTTTATTTGATCTTCAAGTTGATCCCAATTCGGAGTGGGTAGAGTTACCGGGAGAAAGTGTAGTTCCTGTGAATGAAGTCAATACAGTAAAGCTCTCAGATTCTGCAGTAAAAGAGGCTGTTGTAAATCGCGCTATGTTACAAATATTAGGTATAAATGAAGAAGAAGCCATAGGCAAAACTTTTAGTGCTGTTTTTGTCATACCGAGTGATCTAGTAAGTGACTCTGAGAAAAGAGTGGAATCAGAGCCTGAAGAATACGTTATAAAGGCAGTAATACCGGGTGAGGGTGCCCCCTTATTTTATGTGCCCTTTGTTGATTTACGTTCTTTAGGTATTGTAAATTATTCCCAATTTAAAGTTGCGGTTAACAAAGCAGACAGCTTAGACTTAGTTCGTAAACAAATTGAGTCGTTAGGTTACACCACACAATCAGTGGTAGACACTGTTGCTCAAATAAACAGCCTGTTTGGCACTTTAAGATTGATTTTAGGTATTATGGGTATGGTTGCATTAACGGTAGCCTCATTAGGTATGTTTAACACTCTTACTGTTTCTCTTTTAGAAAGAACAAGAGAGGTGGGTTTAATGAAAGCTATGGGTATGAAAACCTCAGAAGTACAGGAATTATTTTTAACTGAATCTATCATAATGGGTTTTTGTGCCGGTTTTGGAGGCTTATTTGTAGGAGCTGCTGCAGGTAAACTGTTGGGTTTAGTATTAACTATGTTTTCTTTATTCAAAGGCGAAGGTTATATAGATATTTCATATGTACCTCTAAGCTTTGTTTTAATTATAGTTGTGTTATCTTTTTTTGTTGGAATGCTTACGGGTGTTTATCCAGCAAAAAGATCTAAAAACATATCGGCACTGGATGCTTTACGCTATGAGTAGTTTGTTTAGGTAGTTACTCTGAGAGGTTTTTTAATACTTCTATACGATCACCTACTTGTACATTATTTTTTTCCATCCAACCTCCGTTTACTTCTAGTACATACTTTGCGGCGGTATCAGTTTTGTAGGTAGTACAGTAGGCTTTTAAGTTTCCAGTTTTTTGGCAAGGAGGCGTGTTTGCGTTTATGTGTACAATTTCCATGTTTTCATTAATCCAAACTATATCTAAAGGTATTTTGGTGTTTGCCATCCAAAATGACTGTTTATATGCCATAGGAAATATAAATATCATACCTTCATTATCGGCAAGATCAGTTCTAAACATTAAACCCCGTGCTCGTTTTGCAGGTGTGTCTGCTATTTCTACTTCTAGTTCTATGTTTTTAACTTTGATTTTAGTTTTGTCAAAACTTAATGAAGATTCTTGTTGTTGTGCAGTTTCAGATGTTGTGGTTTTAAAAAACAGGCTAAAAATTATTAACCCTATAATAACTATAAATATAAATACCCAAAATAGACTATCTGTTAAATCTTTTGGAGTCATGTGTTTAGTCCGTTAATGTTTCTAATACAGAGCTTACAATTGAAACAATCAAGCTAAACAATATAGCAGTAAGTATGGAATTTACAGCAAACCCTGCAACTAAGTAATCCACTAATAAAACCATTAGTGCATTAACAACAAATTTAAACAATCCTAAGGTAAGCAAAGTAATAGGAAAAGTTAAAAGAACAAGTATTGGCCTTAGTGTTGAATTTAAAACTCCCAATAAAATGGCTACTATTATAGAAATAGCTAAAGGCTCTACACTTACGCCGGGTAGTATTTCGGCAGCTACTAGTACACTTAAGGTTGAAATTAAAAGTTTTAAAATAAGCTTCATTACTATTTAATGTATATCTGTATAGACGTTTTGTCTATTAAATTGTTCTCAAGGTCGTATGCTTTTACTTCTATTGTGTACGGTGTCCCGTTTTTATCGTTCCATTCACCAAAATCAATTTTCTCTTGCTGATATTTATCATCAGATCCGTAATCCATAATTATTTCTGTTGATCCGTCTTTTGAGTAGGTGGCATAGTATTTGTTTGTTGCTAGTCCTTCAATGTAGGCTTTGAGTTTTCTTTCACCCGATAATGTATCGCCAGTTTCAGGATAATCAATTTTAAGTGTGCCATTTATGTTTGATTCTGTAGCTGGTTCTTCTGTTGGTATTTCTTCAACTATTTCTTCTTCCACTATTTCGTTAGGTGGTGTTTCGGTAGTGGTTTCAGGGGATTGGGTTTGAGTTTCCGTTGTTGTACTTGTGTTTTCGTATTTACCCTCTTTTAAAATTAAAAAGTAATTGCTTTGGGAACCCACCATTCCGGTAGCACTGTTTCCTCCCAAGTTTACTGTTTCGTTAGCCTCGAAATTCTTTACTAGTAGCATGAAGTTGTTATCTGTGGTTTGTATTGTCATTGGGGTTTTTTCCCAGTTGGATAGCCAATTTGGTAGTTGTGTGGCTCTTGCATCATATGCCAAAAAAATCGAAAGTTGGATATTTGTTTTGAAGCTGACAAAGGTCTCAGAATTATTGTATTTATCTCCATTTCTTGTTACTACTGCTTTCGTTCCATTTAACAATTCTGGGTATTGCGTTATTTCGTAATTTCTATCGAAATAGTACTGTAGTTCTGTTTTTAACTCTTTTATTAAGTACTCTGTTGGTTTTAGATTTAATATTAATTCTGCCGCATTTGTTTCAGCTGTTGTAGTTTCAGAAGTGCTTTCATTTTGAGTCTCTTCACTAGAATTATCACTTACTTGTGTAAAGTATTGTTTTATTGTTTCTTGTGCAGGTTTATTTTGTGGTGTGTAATCAGTATCTTCATCACCGCCTGCATTTACGTCGGGTTTCCAGTCCCAAATGTGTAAACCTGCAAAATAGTCTTTGTCTTTCCAAAACTCAAACATTGCTTTGTATAAAGTATTTTGCTCTTCTAAATCTACTTTTGCGGTTGAACTAAAATCATCAGGTTCCATTCCAGCACCATCTATACTTCGGTATCCAGTTTCGGCAAATATTATTGGTTTTTTCCATTTTTCATATATTGGGTAAATGTAGTCAGTTTCTACCTTTTTCCACTGCTCTAATAATTCACTTATTTGTGGATTATTGTTTGCTGCTAGCTCTACGTACATTGACATTCCCCATACATCTAGTAGGTCTCCAAAGGGCAAGTTGCCTTCGTCAAAATATTCACTATAAGAATTAGCGCTATAAGTTAGTTTTCCACTATATACTTTTCTTACTTCAGAAATAATATCTCGCCAATATTGTTCATTGTTTGGGTTTGTACTAAGCTCGTAGGTTTCTGCTCCAATAGAAAGTTGTTCTACACCATATTGCTCACCTAATACTGCGTAGTGCAATATCATGTTTTTATAGTTTTTAAAGAATTCGGCTTTATTTGTAGGATTAATAAATGCTCGCCAACCGCCATCCTTTCTATCTATGTGAGGTTTTATCATTACCTGCATGTCTAATTCATGTGCTTTATTTATAGCAAAAATTAAAATTTCATCACTTGGAGTACGCGACTTTGGATCTACATTTGAGGCATATTTATTATCAACTTCGTACCCAGGAGTAATAGTTAAATAGTTAGCGCCTGTTTCTGCCATTTGTACTATAGAAGCTTCTACATCTTTTTGTGATTCATTTGTTAGTCTTAAGGTTAAGCCTTTTTGCCAAGTATTTGTGGCTGCGTTTACGTAGGGTGCAGCGTTAAAAAATACGGTGAGTATTACAATGGGCAGAAGAACTTTAAAAGTTCTGTAAAAAAAAGTCATGTGTCTACTAATTATAGAGAATAATTTGGTTCATTCAAGGAACAACATGGCATACATTAGCAGTATCCCCGTAAAGAAGGCAATTAGGGCGCCAATTGATTTTTTTGTGTTTGTTTCTTCTCGTATTTCAGGTATAAGATCTGAGGTAGCTATGTATAAAAAGCCCCCAGCTGCTAAAGGAATTGCATATTTAGTTATTCCTTCAATACTCTCAGACACATAAAATCCTACAAGTGCTCCTGCTAACGCAGCTAATGCTACTAAAAAGTTTACCAATAGCGCTTTCTTTTTTGTAAACCCTGAGTGTACTAACACACCAAAATCTCCAATTTCTTGTGGAAGCTCGTGTAAGGCTATAGCTGCCGTAGTGGCTATGCCTAAATTTATGTCTGTTATATATGCTCCAGCAATTAGTAAGCCATCAATAAAATTATGTACGCTATCTCCAAATAGAGTCATTTGACCATACGTGTGTTTTTCGCATTCTTCATCGTGGCAGTGATGCCAGTGCAAGCCTTTTTCAATTAAGAAAAACAAAACGAAAGAAATTAAGGCTAAGGTAAAATATGTTGTGTCTTCAAAGTTTTCTGCTGCTTCAGGAAGTAAATGTAAAAAAACGCCACCAATCATGGTTCCGGCAGATAGTGCAACCAAGTACATAAGTGATTTGGAAAACCATGTGCTTTGTATATCCACAATAACTATGCCTAGTAAGGCCAGTAAGCTAACAACTACTGAAGATGAAACTATATATAGTAACGTTGTATTCACTAGTGAAATTATAAGGGGTTTTTAAATATAAAAAAGAGTATTCCGAAATGAGAGGGTTTTTTTAAAACTTTGCTCTCATTTCGGAAGTTAGTTAGTCGGTGTACTGCTTAAACTTGTTGTATAGTGGTTTAACGGTGTATTGAGGGAATCCGATGCAGGTTGCCACTAATCCATAAAACATGTAGATGGTGGCGAGCATTATCGGAAAGTAAATTGACGCCGCTTTTGCTGAGCCAACAAAGAAAGCCAGGGGTATTGCCGGTAGCGCAACTAGGGTGCTGAGTAAGTCTACTGCCACAATGGACTCCATTGTGTAATAGGTAGCAACACCGGCCAATACCAGTACCAATATGCCGTTTGCCAGATAACCAAGTCCTTTTCCAATCTTTTTGAGTGTATTCCAGACCTTCATGTTAACCTCCAATAGTTTGTGATAATACTTTAATTATACTACTACTATAGGTTAGTGTAAATGTTTATAATTCTTCTTGTAAGGCGTGTCTATGTTTGTGTCTAAACTTTTTATCCTCTACATCATGCAAATGCTCTTCGGTGAGCTCTAGTTTTTGTACGTATATCATTAAAGAAACTGCAGCTACAAAAAGAACTAATGACATTAAAACTTCGGTGGTAAAAGCGCTTGGTAAAATGTTTTGTTGTAATAAAGGAACTTCTATCCCATGACTGTTTATTCTAGTTTCTAAAGTTTCTTTCCATGGCCAAATTTTTCTTAATGACCCAATCATAAAGCCTGTTAATGTAGCTACCATTAAATCGTGGTAGTTTTTAAATAACCAATTTAGTACTCTTGAAAAAGTAGCTAAACCAATAACTGCACCAATTCCTACGGTTACTAAAACCATAAAGTTTCTATCATTTACAGCGCTGAGAATTTGGGAATATTTGCCCATTATAATTAACAAAAATGATCCTGATATTCCTGGTAATATCATTGCGCATATTGCAATAGCGCCTGCTAAAAATAATGCAAGAGTGGTTTGGGGTGTTTCATGCGGTACTGCTCCAACAAGAGTGTAAGCACCTGCTGTTGCAATTATCAGAGCTGCAGCATCTTTATAATCCCATTTTATTACGCGTTTACTTACTATGAATATAGAAGATAATACAAGGCCAAAAAAGAACGACCACACAGGTACAGGGTGTGTTTCAAGTAATGATGACATTATTCCTGCTACGCTAAATATTGCTGTAAATATTCCTAAAACTAGTGGTAATAAAAAATTAAAGGGTATAGTCTCTAGTGCCTTCTTGATATTTCCTTTTGCTAGTAGCTTTACTGCATCTCCACTGGCAGTTTTTATGCTGTAAATCAGTTCTTCGTAAATTCCAAATATAAAAGCAATGGTGCCTCCTGATACCCCGGGAACTATGTCGGCAGACCCCATTGCAAAACCTGTAAAAAATAAACGTAATGCATCACGTTTTTGTTGTTTTTCCTTTGTTTTTCTCAAAAAAGCTATTTTTTGTAGCAACTTCATATTGGGATTATACAATGGTTAGAAAATTTCGCTAATAAAAAAAGTTGTACTAAAAGAATAAACTCCTGCTGCAAAGTATGTTTTGCCTCAGGAGTTTAGTGACTAAATAGACTTAACGGCATCTAAAAGGTTAGATTTGTAACCCGAACCTTTTTGCACGAAAGGAACACCTTTAGGGCCTACAACAGGGGGTTCTCCAGACAAAATAACAACTTTTGTATTGTGGGTTTTTAACTGTGCTGCCCAGGCAATTCCATCTCTGTGTTTATTTACAGAGCCGTCGGTAACTACCAAGTCAAATCCGCCAACTGCCTTTTTGGCTTCTTCCAAGTCATGGAATGTAGTTACCTTGTGTCCTGCCCTTTCAAGTATTGGTGGTACTATACGCAAAATATAGGGGTCATCATCTACTAGTAAAATTTTCATTTAAAACTCTCCTTTTTTTTCACGAGATCAGTTTGTATTGTCATATTATAAATCTATAGGGTAATTATTCAAAGTAAGGAGTTAAAAGCCATGTTTCTTTATCAAAGTTTCCTTCAAATCTAGCCTCTTTAATATTAATTACATCTGTATCGTGCAGGTATACAAAAATAGCATCTTTTGAAATTTCGTTAGTTAAGTATACCCATATAGCTTTATTAAGTTTTACGCTTGCAGTAGATTCGTTAGGTGCGCCTATTGCTTCTGTAATTTCTCTTGTATTTCTTCCAATTAATGAATTTGGGTTATCTTTTTTTATTTTTGCTTTAGGCTGTTCTGTTGTTAATTTAACTTGCTGTGTTGTAGGTATGGGTGCAGGTTTTATATTTTTTACATAGTAAATTCCACCAGTAATTGCAACTACAACTCCAATAATTAAAAGAGCGGTAATAATTAATAAATTTCCTTGGCGCATGCCTTTAGTTTAGGTAACTTACGAAAATCTTGCAATATCAATAAATTTGTATGCTGTATAATTTATTTAATGTTGCACCCTCAAAAAGGCTTTTTAAAAATTGGTATTTTATTAGGAATTATAGTTTTAGCCTTTATAGGAAATTTTTACTATAAAGATAAACTTCAGGAAAATAAGGTACAAAAGGAGTCAGTTCAGTCGGAAAAGGTTAATAAAACAAGTGAAGAAGACCTTACTTATTCGTCTGCCGATGGAGATATGGTTTCTTTAGAGTTAAGTGAAGATGTTACGGAAAAATCCCAAAGTGAAGAAAATAATAGTAATGAGGCTGATACAACGACATCAAAAAATCAAAAATCTGCTACTACTACTCAGCAAGAAATCAAACCAAAAGTACGTTTAGAGTCTAATTTTGTTGTGGTAGAAATAACCGAGTCTGATTTAAACAAAATGATTCAGCAAAATTTGGGTGAAGTTTCTGCAGAAGCGGGAGCCTTAAGCACTATGACTATAGATATAAAAGATGGTACAAGCCTAATAGTTGCGTCTTGGGAAGAAGGTTTGTCTTTAGAAGCTACTATAATGCCATCTTCAGATGCAAAACGCTTAGAAATTGCTGATATAAGTCTTTCAGGTGGTGGGATTTTTAATAGTGTGTTAGAAGGTATTTCAAAGGGCTTACTTGAAGATATGCTAAATAGTTTTACTACCGCTACTGATGAAGCTCAAAACGTTGAATCTATAGAAATGAAAAGCGATTTACTGATAGTTAAATACAAACCTAATTAAAAGCTAAATTATTGTTATATACCCCATAGTATGATAAAATATCTGAACACTACGTAAACTAATAAAGGAGATTAAAATGTTTAAAAACAAGTTTTTACGTACGCTGGTTTTGGTTCTAGTCGGTTTAGCTTTTGCTTTGGTTGCCTGTAATACACCGGAGTTTCCTGGTGACACTGACACCTCTGTTACAGAAACTGAAGCGACGTCTGTTCCTAAGGTTCTTGAGTTGGATGCCGCACAGGAGCAGGATTCCGTTTATCATGATCAAATTCTTGAAATGCCTACGGATACGCCTGGTGTTGCTGTTACTCCTGTTTTGTCCAATACCCCAGACGAAGCTACCGCTAACGAAACACTTCCAGGTTCTGGTGGTGGTGTCGGAGATGTCGATGATGTTGTAGCACCCTCTCTAAATGCCGTCGGCGGAAATTTGGAATGGTGGAAAGAGTTCCCACAGCTAGGTGACTCCAGATGTGATCAGAGTTTACCTGTTGTCTGGTATTCGGTTTCTGATGTAGATATGCTGGAAGGCGAAATCAAAGTTGCACTTTGTATGGGCGCAACCGATAATAGCCCCAGTCCTAGTGCCTGCATTAGTGGCCGTCCCGGGGAAAATGATGGTTGGATGTGTGACATGATTGACCCTAATGTGCCTGGCACACGTGTCACCCCGTCTAATAACTAACTAACTTTGGGCTGTATATATGTATGTAAACAACACAACATATATGCAGTCCTTATTTTTTTAAAACACTAAATACACGAAGTAGCCTACTAAAAAGTATGCGATTAGTGTTTTTACTACAATTCCTGCAAAAAGGCCTGCTACAGCTCCAAAAGCGGCTTTCAGTGCGTTTTCACTGTCAGCACGGTTAAACAGCATTTCTCCCAGTAGTGCTCCTAAAAACGGACCCAAAATTAAGCCTAGTGGTCCTAAAATAAATATTGTAAAACTTCCTAATAAAGCTCCAATAGCACCATACTTGCTTGCTCCAAACTTTTTTGCTCCTAAAATTGAAAATATATTATCAAGTAGTAAAGATAATGTACCTACTATTGTGAATACAACTAAGTTCTCTACAGTAAACACTTCAAAATTGGTTAAATACCCATATATTCCTGACGACACTGCAATTAAAAAAGCTCCCGGAATGTTTGTTAATGATGCAGTAGCAAGTATTAAGTTTATGATTACAAAAATGATCTTTAATTCCATAAAGTAATTATACGCTAGATACCAAACGTGTCTGTTGGTAAACTAAAACTAATGCTCCCAAACAGTATTAATGAAATAATCTCAGACACAATAAAAGTTTTTGACGATTTCAATATTAAAATTTTAAATGAAAGTAGTTTAAGAAAGTCTGTAATAGACTTATTAGTTGAAAAAGCTGTTTTTGGTACTGACGATGAAAAAAAACATTCACGTTGGTTAATATGGGAAGCTGCCTTAACCTTAAACATATACTCTTCATCTATTTATGCCTTGTACACCGCCCGTGGCAAAGAAGAAATTCCGTTAAATTTTACAACTCCTGCTTTTAATTTTAGGGGAATGACGTATGACACGGTTAGGGCTCTTTTTAAAACTGCAAAAGAGCAAAATGTAGGCGCCTTTATTTGTGAAATAGCCCGCAGCGAAATGGGTTATACAAATCAATCTCCTGAAGAGTATGTTTCAGTAATTTTGGCTGCTGCAATAAAAGAATCATGGAGTGGTCCCGTTTTTATACAGGGTGATCATTTTCAAGCAAAAGCAATATCTCCGGGAGTACCTAAAGAAGGCGAAATTGACATTTTAAAAAAGTTAATTACTGAAGCCATTGAAGCCGGTTTTTACAATATAGATATTGATACATCCACCTTAGTGAATTTAGAAAAGTCTACTGTTGTTGAACAGCAAGAGTCCAATATTAAATATACTTTAGAACTTTTACACCAGGTCAGAGCCTCACAGCCCAAAAATTTAATAATCTCGGTAGGTGGAGAAATAGGCCATATAGGAGGTGTCAATAGTACTGTGCAAGATTTTAAAGTCTATATGAACGGCTTACTAGCAGGTTTAAATAACAAAGAAACTGGAATAAGCAAAGTGAGTATTCAAACTGGTACAAGTCATGGGGGTGTAATTCTTCCTAATGGGCGATTAGCAAACGTTGATATTGATTTTTCTATTTTGGGAAAAATATCTTCCTATGGAAGAAAAGTTTATAAAATTGCAGGAGCTGTTCAACATGGGGCTTCAACACTTGCTGATGAACACTTTGCACATTTTCCTGCCACACAGGCAATTGAAATTCACTTAGCTACAGGATTTCAAAACTTAATTTATGATCACCCGCATTTTCCAAAAGACCTGCTTGAAAAAATATATACGTGGCTAGATGAAACTAAACTTGATGAAAAAAAGGCTAATTGGAGTGACGACCAGTTTCACTACAAATTACGTAAAAAGGGTTGGGGAAGATTTAAGCATGATTTGTGGCATATCGATTCCGAAGCTAAAAAAGCAATTTTCACTACGTTAGAAGAGCGTTTCGAGTTTTTATTTAAATCTTTAAATGTAATTAACACTAAAGAACTAGTAGACAGGTTTTGTACACAAAAAGCACCCTCGAAAAAGGTAAATGACTTTGGAAAGCCTACTATTTCTTCAGTTATTATAGAAGGTTTATCAGACTAATAAGGCTTTAATTGAATAGAGCTTTCGCAGTATCCCAGTAAAATGCGTTATTATTAACCTCTTTTTCCCATAGCCACCATTCGACGCCCCATAAATATAAGTTGTTGAATCCGGATTTTTGTGCGTAGGCTATTGTGTCTATAAACTTATCTCGTGACATAGTTTTATTTTTTTGGTCTGTAGTAAGTTTAGAATTAATGCCGGGACCCCAAGGTTCTGCTTGCAGTTCGGTAACAATTATCTTCTCTGGTGGAACTTGTAACGTTTCTGCTTTTATTTTGTAAGACCAGTGTGCCAAGGGGTATTTAAAGTAAATATGGTTGCCAAGAAAAATTCCCCAAAAGTCATACCAAATTCTTCTATACATTGATATTCCTAAATAATCTCCCAATTTATAGCTAGGATACCAGTAGCCTCCTTCACCGCTATCTTGTACTAATATAGGTCGGTTATCAATTTCTCTTACAATATCAATTTCATTTTTTAGTGTATCTCGCTTTATTTCAAATTCGCACTCTCCAAAAGGGAAAAATGGTTCGTTTTCTACTTGCCACTTTTTAATTGTTTTGTAGTCCTTAAGTTCTGAGGTTGTTGTTGCAATAAATTCATAAAGCTGGGCGTCTCTATCTACTTCTCTGCTTATTTTTTTCCACCAGGCCGGTTCAAAGCATTCTGGCCATCTAGGTACTTTTCTTCCCATAGTTAAAATTACGTTAACATCACGTTTTTCTGCTTCGTCCAGTTGAAACTTTATATTGTCAAAACTATATTCGTTATTTGTTGGCTCGGTTTCATCCCAATACACTACTAAGCGTAGATTCTTTGCGCCCAAATCGTCTAAGACTTTTATATATGAATTTCGCCAATCAAGTCCTAATTCTTCTGCATACTTATTGCTAAAAGTTACTCCATAATTTATTTCTTCGGATACTTTTGGGCGTAAGGCAACAAAGGCTATAAGCGGTGAAAATACTATTAATGCAAGTATTATTAAAATGAGCCTTGTGAGTTTTAGGGTAAATAGTTTTTTAATCAATTTAATGCCCTTTTTGGCATCTCTATTTAGGCTAGGTTTTCGCTTTAAAAAGCTCAACATACTTTAATTGTACCTTACATTTTATACGTAGGATAATGTTAATGTGTTTGCCGTTTGATTATTATAGGTTTAAAATGCGCTTATCACATATCTTTGTAAGGAGATAAGAAAGCCAATTTGTTTTTGAGAATGAGTAACTTTTTAGAGAGAGCTACAACACTCTACTATGGCAAGCAATGGTACTTTTTGGATGCTAGAACAAAGACGGCTCTAAGTAACCTACTTAGCGACTATGTTTTTGATAATAACGTATCTGCAAGCCTTCATTTGCGCATTTACCATGCTACCGAGCTTAATGGTTTAAAGAAAACCTCTTACGATGTTTTGGGATTGCGCAATTTGCTGGATCGCATTAGAAGCTTAGTAGAATCTCACCCCAAACAGTGGCTTTAAGCTTATTTGTGAGGTGCATAAGTACTTTTATATTTATGCATCTCCTTTTTTTTCCACTTTTATTTCATTTTCTTTACAAACTTGTGCGTAATAGTAAAAAGAAGGGCGTGGCTTTCTTTGTAAATTGTTTGCTCTATCTATTTCTACTAGCCCAAACCTTGGCCAAAACCCGTGATGCCACTCATAGTTATCAATTAGTGACCAGTGAAAATAGCCCTTTAAAGGCACTCCGTTAGTTATAGCTTGTGAACAGGCAATGAGCATGTCTTGCAAGAATGTTTTTCTAAATTTGTCTGTTGAATCTGCGAGCCCATTTTCAGTTACATATATGGGAATATTATAAGTGTGCAAATGCTCAAGTATTTTTGCTAAGCCCGGTGGGTTAATCCACCAGCCTAGGTCACTTACATAGTCACTAGGACTAACCGATTTAAGATTAGTAATTCTATTTGTGAAATAGTAATTTAAGCCTAGTAAATCAATGTGCTTAATAATTGGACGTAAAAAAAAGTCTCGCCCAATATAATTCATGAATTTACAAATTAGTTTATCAACAGGGTTATTTTTAAAAGGATCTGTTTCGTACCAAACTATGTTTTTAACTATTCCTACTGGGTAATCACCCACTTTTTTAATTGATTTGTATGCTTTTTTGTGGGCTAACATCATGTTTAATTGCACTCTTAAAGAAGAAAATAAATTTTTTTTGTTTGGAGGCCAAGTTCCGTTTGTGAAGGCCATTAAGGCTAAGACTTGGGGTTCGTTTATGGTTAAAAACACGTCTGTGAGTGCACCAAATTCTTGTGCACACTTTTCTGCATAATTAGCAAAAAGTTTTGATGCTTTGCTGTTTAACCACCCATTTTTTTTGCTAAACCATATGGGATTAGTAAAGTGGTGCAGTGTAACAAAAGTTTTTAAATTTCTATCTTTGGCTGCTTTCAATACTTTTTTATAGTGTTCAATCGCCTCTTGGTTAAATTGTCCTTCTTGTGGTTCTATGCGAGCCCATTCAATCGAAATTCTAACGGCATTATTATTTAGCTGTTTACACAAGTCAAAGTCTTCTTCATATCTGCTGTAAGAATCACAAGCTATGCCCGAGGGCTGTTCTGGATATTTATGACTTGGCTTTTTGTTTTGTTCCCAGTCCCACCAATCGCTGTTTGTATTATTTCCCTCAGTTTGGTGTGCTGAGGTTGCTGTTCCCCATAAAAAGTCTGATGGAAATTTATATGTTTCAGACATGCAGTAAGTATACAGCTAAAAAAATAAGGCAGAAGAAGCAAGTGGGTTTTTTTGCTTTTTCTACCTTGTGTTATGGTTAACTTTTGTTAGGTAGTGGTTTTCCCATAGTATTTTTGCCTTGAGCAATGGTTACAATGGGGGAAGTTGCCCAAGTTGAATCTTTTCGGGTGCCATCTTTAACAAAGAGCGTTAAGCCTAGGCATGGACCTGTTTTAGCCACAGTGGTAAGTATTGGGTTTTTCTTTTGCAAATCATTTTTAGCATATGCCACTGTTCCTGCTCCAATAATTTGGCACATTTTTGGTGCTCGCGCATCTTTAAGTGGGGTTAAGGCTTTAAACTCATAAAATCCATCTCCCAAGTAGTTTATTTTATAAACAGTACCATTTGCTGTTTGAACAATAAATGCTTGCTTTTTGTTAAACCAACTTGGTGTTGGTACATACTTTGCCATATTGCTGTCTCCTTATGTTGTTATTATTTGTGCCTGGGATTATAGCGTTTTTTGGAATTATTGCAAAGCTATGGGGCATTGGGTAAGTTTTTGAGTTTTGTTATGGCTAATTTATAGGTAAGAAAAAAAATAGCTACTGCATAAAAAAGTTTTGGGCTTCTTTATACAGTAGCTTGGGTCGAAACGGCCGTTGTTTAGCTGTTGTTGGCTTCGGGTTTGTCCGGATTCAGAGCATCAGCGATACGGCGACGGATACCTTTGATCGTGAGTCGGCGGAATTTGGGCATTTTGGGCATATCAGGCCAAATAACTTCGTATTTGTCCGTGATTGCTTCCCAAACATAAATGGTGGTCGCCATGATGAAGGTCCATTTTGCCAGGGTAACCATGAAGGGCCAGCCGAGCACGTGAGCAAAGATCATACAGCCTACCAGGAAATACGTTGTGCCGGTTTTGTGTTCACGAATGGTGTTAATCAGTTGCACCACAGGAACTCGACGCCAGTAAGCTTTACGACGCGTTTCTTTCGATTCTTCATTTGTCATTGGAGATCTCCTTATGTACTAGATTAGAATTCGAATCTGCAATAATTATACCCCATAACACTCGAAGTGTAAATGCTATAGGTTTATGAAATACTCGCTATATTCACCACAAAATTCATTGTGCTTTTGTGCTGCGTATATAGGATTAACTTCGCTTTTTTGAATTAAATTGGTTGCTTTATATATTATAGGCAAGGGGATTAAAGATTTTTTATCAACTTTATTCACGCAAGACATTAAATCTTTAGTAATTGTGTAGCCAGTGCTGCAAATGTCTCCTTTTTGTGGTATACCGTCTGTTTCTGTAAGCATTCTTTCGGTTTCTATAGTTAATATTTGCGAAGATTGCTCATAGCAGTTGGCTAATTCATTTGCGGTTATAATAGTTAAAGCTAAAGGTATGGATAAAAGAATTAAAAGCACAAATATTGCGTAAACCACTTTATTTTTATCCATAATCAAAGTTTAGCCAAATCTCAACTAAAAATCCAATTCATTGTGTTATTCTGTCGCTATATAAAATGCCAAAACTTGTAGTATTAATAAATTTACTTAATTTAGAAAACCAGTCAGATTACGAAAATAAAGTTTCAATTCTTATTAAGATACTTTTAAAACTTAAGGACGAAAACTATGAAATTCATGTATTGACTTCAAAAAAGGCCGCAGCTAGAAATGAAGCACTACTTAAGGAATTTACAGTACATACAGGTTTTAATTTTTTTCCATTTTTGTATGTTTACCTGTTATTTTTGCAAATTAAGTATGAATTTGACGTTTTTCATGTTTTTAATGCGTCCAGGCGAAAGCAACTACTTTTGCGAATTTTTGGATTTCACATATTGAATACAGATTTAAAAACCACCTTACTGGGAGCACTACTAAGCTTTAAGCCTAATGTAGCTAAAGATTATGGTACTAATGCTGAGGCTTCTAGCTATTTGGTGAAAGTTTCAGATGAAAAGTTAGATTTAATTTATGAAGCTTTAACCTTTTTGCCTCAAAATTTACCTGTAACGATGGTTTATTCGGGAGTTTTGCCAAAGCAACATAAAAGTTTAAAAGAGTTAGATCCTAAAATTAGTTTTAATGAGGCTCTAGAAGGTTGTGACTTTTTAATTGATTTATCTGAGGAAGCTGCATTTATTTCTGCCTATGCTTTAAATAAAGTTTTGATTACTTCTGAAGATAGAGCTGCTGCAAAGGGAGTAGTTCATGGAAAAACTGGGTTTTTGTTTGAAAGCGAAAACGCTAAAAGTTTGGCTAAATGCATTGTTCAAACACATAAATTCAAGACTAATTTGGCACCAATTGCTCAAAAAGGGGAAGAGGTTATATTTAAAAAGTATATTCCTGAAATTGTACAATTACTTGCTGAAGCTTATATGCATAAAAAAAAGACGTTTTAGATTTGTAAGTTATACATACCTAAAACGCCTTTGGCTATTACACGAAGTAGTCTTCCGGGTGTCTCGACTTCGTGAAATCGTAGGTTTTTTGTACACGGCCGTTTTTCCAGTTTCCTACAGAAACACGGTTACCGTTGCGTATGCCGTACAAAAACCCTAGCCCATCGATGTTTACTTCGTCGAAGCGTTCCTTCGTCAAAGTGTATTGCCCTTGATCCCAATGAAGCGTCCATACACCCTGAATATCACTGCCCACTACTAAATAGCTAGTGCCGTAGCGGGTGTGGTGGGTTCTGTGAACGATAATTGGAGTGGTCGAGGGGTAAGAGCGGGCAACTACAATTCCCTCTACGTTCCAGGTTGGATAATACATTTCTGGAGTTGTAACTTCTAACGCCATAAACCTGTCTGTCACTAAGTTTGCCACAGCCGTTACTAATGGCGTGCCCTGGCGAACAGATTCTCTCCACAAAATGCGTGTCTGGTCTTCGCGCTTCACAATGAAAACGCTTCCGATACCAATTGTATCTATTACTGTAACCGCATATTTGGGTTTCATTATTTATCTCCTTATGAATACCTGATTTGTGTGCTTAATTATAGGGTAAAGTGTCCGGCTAGTCAAACTATAGGGTATTGAACAGCAAATAAAAAAAGCGGTTAGTGTATTAGTTAAACCAATACAAAAACCGCTATTATATGCCTTTACTTATTCTTCAAGCGTTAGGCATGCGTCTGTTGAACGTTTTGAGTCTCGTACACCACACCACAAAACAGGTTCAGAGGTGGAATCATCTGCAAATGTTAGAGCTACCAGCTTTTGATCGTCTTGCAAAGCAAAGTCCAGATTGTTGTTAAAGCAATCCCAAACCCGTGCTCCTTGACGACAAACCGCAACAAAAGCACCTTCTTGGTTTGCTGCGATGTCAATTACTACCAAACCTTCTTGCACGGGCATAATTTGCTGAGTTGGGCCGTTTGCAGTATCTCCCGTCCAGTAGTAACCCTCTTCTTCAAACAATATGATAAGATTGCCTGAGCCGTCAGATGCGACACCAACTACAGGGGGTAAACCCGTGGCAACAAGTTCCCAGTCGTCCGAGGTACAGCTGCTAAAATCACCGGTTTCGGGATCCTGACAGTAGTATGCGATGAGATTTTCATCTTCTGTATGGGTTTCTGCACCTACTACTTTGTTTAAATCACTTGGTGCGAAGTATAGTAACCCGTGAATTATGGGTAATACCAACACCGTAAGCTGTAATAAAACGCGAAACAGCTCGATTGTTAATCTTGCTGCAACCCATTTTTCGTCTTCCTTTTTGCGCTGTGTCATTTTTGCACCGCCTCTTTTATGGTTTGAAACATTCCAACCATAAATTCCAAGCTGAAATCGATTGCATTGTCTATGTTATGCTCCCGATTCCAGGCGCGTTCGTATTCCAGCGTTACTGAGGCAGAAAAAAAGATGAGCATTGCTACATCCCATACTCCTAGTGCCTCTGATCCACGGGCGACATTCATTACTACCACCGAGGCTACAAGCGCAGGAAACATTAACACCCGGTGTTTTGCAACAATTCCTGGTTTAATTAACTCCATCATAATTAGCCCAGCTACAACCAGCATTAATGCGAAAAGCATTTCTACTGTATGTAATGGAGTAATGGTTGTAATGCCATCTGCCCACATGCCGTACCCTAATGCGCCAAAAACTACGGCTAAAAAGGAGGTTGCGATTCCGTCATTTCGACTTGCATTTAGGTAAGCCACATAAATAACAAAAATCGAAAAGATTGATGTGGCAATTTTCCATTTTGGGTCAAAAGACGTAGTGGCATACAACTGTGCAAACTGAATTGTAAGCGTAAGTACTGCGGCAAGTTGCATTAGTGCCCACATTGCAAAAAGCCTGTTTTTCACAGGAAGTCCAAAAACTTTTGTTCTTGTGAACATGTTTTCTCCTTTGGTATATGTTGATTTGTAGGGAAATTATACTATCAAAATCTTTTTCAGTCAAAACTATAGGCTAGGTTTGTGGGGCATGTTTTTGTCCATAAAAAAAGGAGTGTAAATTTATTACGTAATAATAAATTTAGCACTCCCTCAAGTTACTTCACGTCAAGTAGCATGCGTTCTCTAAAGTGGGGTAACCAGTCGGTAATCAAAAGCTGTGACAAACCCATTCGTGAAATTTGGCACACTGGCTCTTTTGTATCTATGTCGAACACAAGGCTCATTCCATACTTTTGTTCCTGACCCAAAACCCAGTTTAGAAAAGCATCGCTTGGTAAAGTTAGGGGAATAAAGAAGCCAAACAATGCGTTTTGCATATTGAGTTGTACAATTCCGCCGCCTAGCTCCTCGGTAGTTAAATGGTGGCTTTTTGGCTCCTGTTTGTTTTCCCTTTTTAAAAAGGGTTCGAGTTCTGTAACCATAAGTACCATAAAACACCATTGCGTGTCAGATCCGCCCATAGACATCATGACAATGCCATGTTTAGGATTAAGTCTCTTCATTTTTCAGCAGATATAGATTGCTGTAGTGTGCAACAAACGTTGTATCTGCAGCAATTTGGGTATTGATTCCGCGATGAAGAACTTTTTGAATCCAAATGTACACACGCCCATTATTTTGAATACCACTTATGTGGGCACGTGCTACTACTAAGTCGTTTCCTTTCCCATCCATATAAAAAAATGAATGGTGTTCTTTGCTGAAGAAAGTGTCTTGTACGCGTTTCCAGTTGTTAAATTGCTCTAAAGTCATACTTACTACGGTGCTTGGAAAGATCAGACTGTAGTAAATTTGTTTTAGTTTTTGCAGCGCACCACTTTGCACCGCCAAATTAAACCAAGGATTTACACCCAAAAGAGCGGCTGCCTCGGAGTAAGTGATACGATGATTCCCAGCACGGTCAAGAGTATATGCCAAATAGCCCCTATTTTGGCTCAATGCAACCAAATCTTCAAAACTAAACGCGGCGCCTTCCCATTTGGCTTTTTCAAGCGGTAGTGACTCCCTGTCTTTTGCAGAGTCAAACCGCCAAACACCAATTCTAATGCCATTTTTTGACATGAGCATCTCCTTTATTTGTTGTATTTGAGTTTTAGGGATTATATCAATAAAAATTCAAAAGATAAACACTATGGGGCACTGTGGTATCCAACACTATAGGTTGCAATTTTTACAAAAAAAGTGTATGATTTGCGTATCTAACACAAATAGGAGATTCGCATTATGAAACTAGAAACAGTTTCTTTGGTTTATTTACAGGGTTTGAACGGAGTGACCTTTGAAGGAATTAACCGTAAAGGTGCTGCCGTTATGAAACTTAGTAGCGAAGGAAATTACCGAATTTTGGATTTCCGAAAAAAAGTAGTTGCAGTATTAAGAGCTAAAAATTTTGATGAATTCCTTAATGTTTTTACAGCGCCTGCGTTAGTAAGCATTGCTGAAAATGATTCTGGTGTTCACATTACTTTGCGTGATACCAAAGCTTTTCCAAGACGTAATCTTTGGCTAATGTCAGATTTTTCTACCATGAACACTTGGCCGGTACTGGATTATGTTTGGGAGCACTTAACGACGGGTAATGTAGCTATCGCTCTTTTTTTATTCTCTAATAAACGTTATTCCTTTATACTTTTTAAATGTTTAGCAATTGGTTTTCTCGTAAAAGAAAACTAAACACAAGTTTTATATTCTTTATAGTTTGGTGTATAAGTGTTGTTTTGATAGCATACTTTAGTACCCTAAGTACATTAATTGTTGTTAAAACCACACTGCTTTTACCTGTGGCTTATTTAGCCTATATGACCTCTGTGTCTATTATTAGTGCGTCAAAAAATAAAAACTTAAAAAACTTCAATATAGTTGATATTTCTATTGATACTAAATGCGCAATTTTACTATCTGTGGCATTGGGTATATTTGTTGAACTCGCAATAATTCGTTTTTATTCTACATACTTTCAGCTCTTCTCTTATTTAAAAAACTTAACACTTATTTCAGCTTTTTTGGGTTTAGGTATAGGTTACGCATTACCAAAAAAAATTAAGCCCTTTGTTTATTTAGGATTTTGGTTGTTTTTACTTCAAATACTTTTTATGGAATCTATGACTACTTCGCCCTTTCATTTAGTTTTGCAAAATCCTTTGCCTGATTCATTTGGTATGGGTACAACAAATCATGTAAAAGATATAGGGCTTGTAACTACAATTTATGTACTAATTGGCGTGTTATTCACAGTTAGCACACTTTCATTTATACCGTTTGGGCAACTAGCTTCTTACTATATGCAAAAAAAGAAACCACTAGAAAGCTATGGCCTAAACTTACTAGGGTCCTTATGTGGAATAATTGCTTTTTCTGCAATTTCGTTTATGCAGGTTGACTCTTTTGTTTGGATTTTATTAGCTCTCGTATTGGTTATTCCGTTTATATATAAACATCAACAACTATTATTTGGTACAGTTTTGGCAACAGCCTTTGTAATTTTATTGCTTAACGTGCCAAAAGACCCTAGTATTTTACGTATTTTTTCACCGTACCAAGCAATTAGAGTAATTAACTCAAACGAACACGATTACACCGTAATTTCTACCAATGCAACTTACTTTCAACGTATGTTTGACTTTGATGCAACAGGGGGTTCAGCTACAAAGGAAGAAGCTGAAAATTACTATAATGTTCCCTACTTACTTAAACCTAATTTAGATAGGGTTTTAATATTAGGTAGCGGTTCAGGAAACGATGTGGCAGCTGCCTTAAAACAAGGTGCTAAGCATATAGACGCAGTAGAAATTGATCCCGTAATAGCACAAATAGGTAAGAAAATGCACCCTAATAATCCTTACAGGGATCCTAGAGTCAATTTAATAATTACTGATGCACGTAACTTTTTAGAAACCACTACAAACGAATACGACATGATAGTTTTTGGATTGTTAGATTCGCATACTTTACTAAGTGGAAAGGGAGGAATTCGTTTAGACAGTTACGTTTATACACAGGAATCTTTGAATAAAGCTAAATCTTTATTAAATCAAGAACATGGTGTGATTAGTTTAAGTTTTGCTGTTTTGTCTTCTAGCATTGGGGGGCGTATTTATGCAATGGTAGATAATTTATATGTAGACCAAGCTCCAATCGTGTTAAACACCTCTTATGATGACAGTTATACTTTTTTGGCAGGTCCTGGTATTACTTCAGAACTTACTACGACATCTTCCTCAGTATATAAAACTGATTTCTTTAAAAAAGTTGCCTCCAAGGTTGATGTATCAACAGACAATTGGCCGTTTTTTTATAACAGTAAAAAGGAAATTCCCGTAGCTACCTTAACTTTTTTGATTTTAACAGTTTTAGTTAGCTTTTTGCTTTTGGTGAAAATAATTCCTTCTGTGAAAACTTCCTATTCTGTGGTGGCTTTTTTACTTGGGGCTGGTTTTATGTTAATTGATACTAAAGCAATAACCGAAATTGCCCGCTATTATGGAACTACCTGGCTAACTATAAGTATTGTTTCTGCGTTTGTATTAATAATGGCTTATTTAGCCAATTTAACCGTAATGAAGGCAAAAAAGACTGACATTAATAAAGTTTATTTAGCACTTCTTATTTCTATAGTTTTAAGTTTTCTGTTGCCCTTGCACATCTTAAATGCTTTAGGTTTTACATATGGAAAATATTTAGTTAGTTTAGTATTGGTTTTGCCTTTGTACTTTTCAGGAATTGCATTTTCTAAAGAAATTGAAAAAACAAATGAAGTTTCTATGTTTTTGGCTTCTAATTTATTTGGGGCAATTGTTGGGGGAGTTTTAGAGTATGCTGCGGTAGGGTTTGGATATAGTTTTTTATATTTGTTGGCTTTTATTATTTACTTAACTGCTTTTGCTTTTAAAGTCAAAAAATAGCCATAAAGTATGATTTTTGTAGTTACACACTTTATGGCCAAGATTTAGTTAAAAAGATATTTGGGGCCGTATTTTTGTATCATGTACGCCTCAATGAAAGATGTTTGAAGACCGTTGAAAATTCTGGACAACCACACGGTGTTTCCGGTTACATTCATAGCCTCAAACTCCTTTTCCATGCGCTTTAGTTCTTTTTGATCCAAACCACCACCTATGCGAAAAGTAAATTCCACGAAGTGAAATAAGTTTCGCATTATTGCTTGGCTCACCATTTCTTCGTTAGAAACGTTTAGCATAAGCCAAGTAAAAAACTTAGGTCCGTTACTTCCCAAAATATCCTCAATGAGTTGTGGGTAATCGCTTAAGCGTTTATCTCCTACAGGAATTGTATTTGCGTGAAATTTTACTCCTGCCATAAACATTTGCCAGGCATTAACTGCGGTTTTTGGATCCAGCAAGCTTTTAATTGCCATGCTAGCAACTTTGTTATTGTAGCCAGTAACCTTTGCTATTACTTTTTTAAGCTCACGTGTTGCTGGTGCCAATGCAAGTACTTGCGTTTTTGTTACATGCATTTGTGACGCACTCATTTATTTGTCTCCTTAAGTATAAAGTTTGGTTATTATATCAGGAGGAAGGTGTTTAAACAACCTATAGTTATAATTAGAAAGTGCTAAACTGACTATTCTTATGTTTTTTAGTAAAGTCTTTTAAAATTGCTTTATTTATAAATAAAATATCTAATTGCCAGCTAAAAATTGATTGATGAAATTCATTAATTTTTGGAACTTTAATTATTCTAAAATCGTCTCCAACTAAATTAAGTAACTCCCTTAAGTTATTTTGACTTTCGTTGCTTAAACCCACTTCTATAAGTAAAAAATCGGTTTTTTTTATGGTTTCTAAGCTGGCTTTTACTACATCCATTTCGCCTCCTTGTACATCGATTTTTAGCAAACCTATTCGCCTTTCCTTTTTTATGCTGGGTATTTCATCTAGTCTTTTGGTTTTTGCTTTTATAATTCTTTTGGCTAGCCGTCCATCTTTAATTGAAGAAGCTCCTACGCTATAGGCAGCCATATAAATATCCATTTTCTCCTTTTTTGAAATTGCGAAGTTGTAGCAATATTTAGGTTTTGGAGAATTTTTTACTAAGGCTCTATATGCATCGGGTATCGGTTCAAAGCTATAAACCTTTTTGGCTTTTAAAAACTTGTAATAAAAAATGTTGGATTGACCAATATTTGCACCAACATCTACAATTACAGACTTTTTTGGAATGATATCAATTAAAAATGAGTCATCTACAAAGTAAGATTGAATAAAGCCAATAGCAAATAAGTTATCGTAATAATATTTTTGCCCTAGTATTCTTACGCTCTTAAGCTTTTTTGATTTTATTAATAAATCGCGAGTAATTTGAAAATATTTTAAAATTGTTATGTAAAGTCGTTTATACGCTTTTAAGGGGAGTTTTGTTGTAAATAAAAACTGTAGATCTAGTTGTAAAGATCGTTTTATTAAATATGTTGTTTTCACGCTGTTATTTTAGCACGTAAAAAAAAGGTCTCAGGGTTATTTTTTGAATAACACTAAGACCTTTAAGGGTTAGAGGACGTTATCTTGTTTCAGCAGGCTTTCCATTCTGTAAACGTCGCTGTGCGATAAGCCTCCAGGTTCGTAAACGAGATTTCTGTAGTTGCGTGCTTGCCATCGGTCCAAATCTCGACTTGTTGCTAATGAAAAATTTGCTCTTTGCAACAGCTTGCGTCGTTGCTTTGGACTTGCTGCATCCCACCATTCATTAAATAACATAGCGTCTCCTTGCGTCTCCTTTAACTTTTAAAAAATGGCACTAATTCGTTTTGTGCGTTGTAAGCTAGTGCTTCGTAACCTCCACCTGGTGCTGCCATAGTGTTCCAAGTATATGCTCCGGGTTTAATACCTGCCTCAGTAGTAAGTACTTGCATATGTGTTACTCCTGAACTGAGGGCATAGTTTACTTGTAAAGCCCAACCTGCAGGAACTAATTCACACGTTAGCGAGGCACTCCCGATTTTTACAGTACCCCTTATAACTAAAACTTCTGGCTTTAGAGATAAGTCCTTAGAAAGGGGAGCAAAAATACTGAGCAGATTTGCTCTAGACCACCCGGTTACGCGCTCTAGCTCGGATAAAGTTACCCAGCCCCAGTTTTTATTAAACCCGGGGTCATCTGAGGTAACAAAATTTCCTCTTACAACTGTTAAATTTTTCATCACACTATCTCCTTATGGTTTAAATTAAGACCGTGTGGCAGTCTTAAAGGTTATTTGAGTGGTGTAATTATAATAGACAGAGTGGTTTTTGTAAACCTATAGTAATGTATGCGACATGATGGTTTTATATTAAAGGGCTTTGTTTGGTATAAAATACAATGCTAATATTTAGCTATGCCCGAAAATAGCGAAGCTGTCCAAAGTATTATTGACGAATTTCCAAAAACTAATGAATTGTATGATGCTCTGGCGGATCAAATGGACAAAGTTAGAGAAATGGGCATATCTACTGAAGAACTTAAAGAGCTCGATATTACTCCTGAGCTTGTAATTGGTGATGAAGTTGATGAAAACTACCCTAGATTTGCAGCAATTAACGAAATATTTACACAACAAAACACTTTTGACACTCTTTCTTACCATGCCGATGGTCAACCTTTAACTTTAGAAGAAGCTATTCAGCGTTCGGTAGAACGAGAGGCTGCCGCTGTAGAAAATATCCCTCAAAAGTTACGTGCTTCAATTAGTCAGGCCATGCGCGATTTAGACAATATGCCTGCTGCTGTAGCCAAATTTTTAGGAGAAACCGAACCATATAGCGAGCGAATGCAAACTATTTTAGGTTCTCATGAAAAAGTATTAGCTAGTATAAATGATTCTTCTTACTATGACCTTGCAGAGGGTACTTTATCTACCAATGCGAAGTATTTAGATGAATTGGATGTAGCTACGAAGGAGCGTTTTTATGTTGAAGGCTTAGGTTCTTTAGAAGAGGTAAATCCCAGACCTTTAGCTTTTTTTGCTGAAGCCTGTACTGAAACCGCTAGAAGAATCGATGAAATTTTGTTGCGGGAAGAAGAAAGTACTGCTTCAAAAAATGCTGAAGAAAAGCGCTTACTGCAAGCTTATGCAGCATCATTAGAATTAAGAGGGCGAATGTATAAAGAGGTATCTAACAGAGCTATAAATTTTAGATTCAGGCACAATATAGAACGTTTACAACATGTGCGCGTACAAGAAGAAACTGCCGAACGTTTTAATGCAATTTCAGAACGCTACCGTAGTGCTGAATTTATTCAAGGTCAGTTATTTGTAGAAAACAGATCCCGTTTAGCTTTGCGTAGAGAAATACACGATGAAGCAGATGTTATTGCTCGTGGTTTGTATGAAGCTGACTTTTCGAACGAGTCTGAAGAACCCCATGTTTTAAACGAACGTGTATATAAAGGAGGCGCCCAATTAGCAGAAGAAGCTTTAAAAGATGCAGCACGTACAGCTTTAGAGTTTGAGGCCAAACCTAACCCCGACGGCAGTACCCCAGAAATTTGGCATGGGGCTGTAAACAACCGCGTAACACTTATATTAAACGGCCATCCTGAATATAAGCAATGGCTTCAAGAAGGGCGTGCGCAATCGTCTGCTGAAATGTTAGCTCGTATTTCGTCTTACAATAATCTTAATAATGAACAAAAAATATGGTTTTTGTTGCACAGAATGCAAGATATAGAAAATATACGTCATTTAGATTCTGCCATTCCGGAAGAAGTAAACGAGGAATCCAAAATTGGTATGGAATCTGTTTTAGCAGCCTCTGCTTTTGTTAACTCAGTTAAAAACGAAAAATCAAGTATAAGTAAATTTTTGCCCGAATCACAAAGTTCACCTGATATGAGAGTTATTGAGGCATTGCGTAAAACAGCCGCTACCCGTATTGAAATAGATTCTCTCCGGGGTATAAGAACTGAACAAGAAACAAATCCTGAATTTATAAAAAAACCTGTTCAAAATGTAGAAATAATGCAGGCGCAAGCCAATTTAATTGATAACGGTAAAGAAGTGGTAGCAAATTTAGAACAAATGATAGGTGGTTATGAGGCTGTTGTATATAAAAGTGGTAAAACAGAAGCAGTTCCGTATATGAGTAGTATTGAACTGCGCGATGGAATTCACGTTTTAGATTTAACAAATCCTGCGGAAAACTTGCTTGTGCACGTTACTGAAGGTAATGAAAGACATGAATTTGCAGTAAGAATTGAAGGTGCAACTACTTTCCCTGGTTCAAACGATACTATAGGAATTCCTGAAGGTATATTTTATCCGCATACTTCTATTGATGTTGATCCTAATGCCTATAGAGCACCTCCAGTTGTTGATGCCGTTGCTATTAAAAGCTTAGAAGGTAATCAATATAAAGGGTCTTTAGAAGGCGACGACCTAGCATCTCCACTCGATCATATTTTTAAGCGAAGTGTAGATGAAAAAGAAGAGGCTGTACTTTAGTAAGTGAATCTACCTAATTTGCAATTTGGGGGTTGTTGTAAACCTATAGTTTGAATATTATTGTGTCATTTGATAAAATTCCTGCAACTTAAAAAGCAGTTTAAAGCACATCAAGGAGTAGATGATGACTGATAAAGAAAACCTGTGGTTTCAAATATTACAGGCATTGTACGAAAATCCTGACTTAACGGGATACGATATTGTAAAAGTGTCACAAAAATGGGGAGAAGGAGTACTGGTTGGAACCTTGTATAAAGGGCTCACTGCGCTAGACGAACTTGGATATATTAGTCGCAATGGCGAAGGAAAACGCGCAACATGGCGTATTTCAGAAAAAGGCGAAGATTTTCTTAAGGCGCTGTGGAAACGTGTGGAAATAGAGTCAAGAGCGCTTGTAGCCACAACTTTTTTGGCACGTAGCTACACAGTACATTGGTTGAATTTGATTTGGGGCATTGTTTTCTTTGTTCTTGCCCTGTTTGTTCCCTGGTACTTTAACGAATCATTGGGGGAATTTGTATACTTCCTTTTAATGTTTATCTCTTTTGTATGCATTTTGCGAGTACCTCAAAAACTGCACTCAGGAGAGTACACAACAACTTCAGGTAAGTACTATAAACTTTGGCTTGGAGCTACTGTTTCTGCTGTAGCTGCATTTTTGCTTTCAATGCTTTTTGCGGTACTTTGCAGCATTATCGTTTTTTAACGAAAAAAATGACTGTATGCATTTAGGTGAATTTAAAAACCCAAATGTATACAGTCTTATTTGTTTAAGGGGTAATTCGTTCGTAAGAGTCACCTGAACGAAAAGTGGCTGACCCAACTAAACGAATTGCTAACCGCGTTTTCCAGTTAAACATGTGAAACTTTATGTTGTGCAAGTGAAGTTTGTATGTCGCCCATTGTTTTTTGTATTTTGGTTTAAGCTCATTTGCAGTAATTGTAAGCTCCATGATACATCTCCTTTTTGTTGATTTGTCTGAGTATTATACTTTAATCTTCCTTGCGTGTAAACACTATAGGTCACAGACTGTTTATTAATTTGCTTTCAGCGACAAAATATTTTATATTTCAGGTACCAATATACCCCTGAACCTATTAATTGTGCACTATGTGCAAGGAGATAGAAATGAACCTGTTAGGGTTGATTCTCAAACTCAAAGAAGCAGGCGAAGACGGAATACCCCCAAAAGACTTTTTTGCTTTAGGTATTCCCGAAGAAGGTACCGTAGCCTTTTCGTTATTGTGTATGCTTGTAAAAGAGAAAGATGGCAAGTTTGTATTCAATGGCGGTAAGTTAGCGGAGTTACGCGATACGCTTGCCCCTTTGGCAAACCTGTGACTTTGTGTTTAGTGGGCAGTATAAAACTTGATTAATAATTAATGTTTTATACTGCCCATACCTTTTATTAAGGTTTTTTCAGTAGTATCTGGTTATTTCTGCTGTTTTCAACTTGTAAACTCCCAGTGTCTTCCAAGCGTAACAAAGAAGGCTGGTCGTTTTCGATATACAGCTGAGTTCCTCCTGGCCAAGAAAGCAGTGCGGTGTTTGCTTTTGCACTTTTAAGTTTTGGTTGACCCATTGCAGAATCCCAGCGCACAATTAAACCATATACTAGTTTATTGAATTGCATCTCGTTACTCCTTTAAAATGTAAGGTTAAGCGCGCTTATTATATTTATATTTTTTGTTTCTGTAAATTTTATTGATAACTCTTGAGTAAAAAGGCCGCCATAGAAATGTTTAGTTTCTATCAACGGCCTAATGATACGTTAGAGAAGTGTAGCTAAATACCAACCAAAGCCGGTTGCCAAAAGATAAACGCCGAGGCACAGAAGTCCTTTTACAATTTTTCGTTCTTTTGGGTTCCAGTACTTGTACGTAGAAAAGGCCAAAGACAACGAAATCCCAATAGAACCCCCAAGCGGTACTCTTTCTTCGGTTGCTGTTGCTAAGGCTACTAAAAAGGCTAAAGTTGCTGCCAAGGCTGCAAACTGTAGCATTCTTGGTAGAATTTCTTTTAGACTTCGTCGTTTACCATTTAAAATTCTATCTAATTGAGCCTCATTCATTTGCATACTCCTTTTTATCGCTTATTTGAATATGCGTTATTATATCAACAATTTTAGCCTTTCACAACCTATAGCAGACATTTGTCTATCGATCACCCAGAGAAACTAAAAATATTTCTGTAGCACCAAACGTATAAATTGGATTTTTATTTGGTCTGTTGGGTGTCCACATGCTCTGCGGTCTTTCAATTCTTATGTGAAGTTGAGATTTAATTTGATCATAAGAAAATCCCTGCATATGATATTTAGTTATAGAACCTTTTTCATTAGAATCATAGTATTTTACGCCGTTCTCTTTTGCTATTCTTTTAGCTATTTCACCTACTTCTTTCCAGTTTCTGTAATATGGAAATCCAAAAATTCCATCAATATTTGCACCTTCTGCTATTTCAGAAGGCATGTTTCCAAAAATATAGTTTTCTTTTTGCCATGGATATTCTGTATTTGTTTCTATAAAAGCTTGATAGTTAAATGAAAGAGATACCACTAAAACTACAGCAAATATACCGTTTTGCACTACTTTCAATGCATTTGATTTTATTTTAGGAAATGTTGCAGTAATCATAATTAATAAGGGCACTAAAAAGGTATAAATATGTGTCAAAGGTTTTTGAAAAAGTAACCCATATGTTAAAAAGCTAACTCCAAACCAAAGCGTTAAATATCGCAGTGTTTTATGCGTTTTGCCAACCTGCACTAGCATAAAAATTAAAAAAAATGCGGCAGATACTAATGTTAATTCTGTATTTTGCTGATTGTTTAGTATTCGGTAGATAATTGCAGCAAATGCAGGTACTGATGTTAGCAATATTAGCCAACTTTTTTTGCTTATCTGTAAAACCCAAATAATAAGTAATGCTGCAATAAATAATAAAAATTCTTTTGAATGATAAATTTGAAGTAACTTTAAACTATAATTTAATGCATCCCACGTTACGTTTGAAGTTACTCTGTTACCAAAAACATACTGTACTGTATTTAAAGAAATAGGCATAAAAAGAATTGGCAAATATATTATTCCTAAAGAAGAAATAACTAAGCTTGAGTAAACGAGCAAATGTTTAATTTTGTGCTCTAAAGCTAGATACGTTGCTGTAGAAATTAGTATTACTGCAAAGTCGTAGTGAAAGGCTCCTCCTAGAATTCCTACAAACGAGAGTTTTAACGCAGTATTTAGGTTTTGGTTTTTGTTATATGTTTGTATAAGCATTAAGTTAATAATTCCCAACAATATTACAAACGACTGATATTGAACTATTCTTGAAAAGGCAATTAAAAGCCCCGATGAACCAAGTACAAAGGTAGTTAAAGCTGCATTTCTCTTGCTTTTCGATCTGTTAACTACTTTGTACGCAAGCATAACTGTTAAAATTCCTGCTAGTGCGTAGGGTAGTCTTATGAAAAATTCTACATTTTGACTATTGAAGAAAAGCAAATTTGTTAAATAATTTAATATGTACTGTGCCGGTCCAATAGTTCTACTAGCTAAAAATTGAGGAAAGGTTAACTCTCCAAACAAAAAATTTTGTGCAGAAACCTCGTCACCCTGAAAATCCGAGTAACCAAGTGTATATATTCTAAAAAAGACTGCAACTATTAGTATTATTGCACTGTAAATTTTTTGTTTCATTTAGTTGATTATAGTAAAAAGTAAAAGTAATCCGAATGTATTGCGTTTTTAAAAAAAAATTTACGCAATACATTCAGAAAGTGTTTTGGTATAGCGATTTAACTAAGGTGTGATGTATCGCCTGTTTCAAGTGCGGCAAACAACTGACGTGCCTCTTTTTCGTTGTTGGGAGCCGATACAATATCCATGACCTTTTGCGTGCGAAAGAAGTTCCTTTCTACATCGTAGTCAGGCATACCCGCACGCAAGGCAACCACGCACTTGCCTGTTTTCCCATGATAAGCAGCTTCGGGAATATTGTTTAGCAGTCGTGGATAAAGCATCATAAAAACAACGTCCGCAGTATCATCTGGACCAACAATTGTATGTCCGCGCTCGTTTGCAATTTGCGTCATTAGTTCTATGCGGTGCTCTACGCCACCCATTCCGTACAAATAAAATTTCATTTTCAATCTCCTTTTTTTTGTAGCAGAATTATACGTTTAAGAGTCGATTAGTCAAGCTATGGGGTGTGCAAATTTGTTACGCATAAAAAAAAGAGCCACTAAATAAGTAAAGATTTATTTTCCTTACATACTTAGTGGCTACTACTTACTACACTGTAAACTCCCAAGGGTGTTCTTCACCAACAAACAAGTTGTTTATGAGCCATTGCTGTAATACTTCAAAAAAAGTGAATTTGTCGCTTTCATTGAAAGCAGTGGCTTTTGCTTTAACTTTATCCCCTTGTTGCAAATACCAGGCTATAGTTTGCGAAACACTATGGCCTCGGCCTTCATTTAACTTTGCCTGCAGTTCCATAAGCTCATTTCCAAGTTTTTTAAGTTTGGGGAGCTCTTCTTGCTGCGTTAGTGCCTGTTCCAGCACGCCGGCTTCAATAGGGCAAGTGCACCTATAAGAACCACACATAAAAGAAACAGGAATGTTGGCAAATTTTTCAGGGGGAAGCACCAACTGGTAAACTTCTCGTGCTAAAGGACAAACTCGTGAGAGTCCCTTAGCGTTTAAGTCATCCATTCTTGCACCATATGCGGGACACGCATTCCAAGCATTGGCCAAAAAGGTACTTAGGGAATCTGCTTCAGGATAGTACATATCCATTTTAAATTTTCTCCTTTAGCTTTTAATATTTGATTTGTCTTATATTTTACAAGCTAAATGTCTGTTAGTCAACACTATGGGGTATATAGGCCGAAGAGCTTCTGCAAAAAAAAGACTGCATCAATTAAAGTTTTTGTTGTACTTTAAATGTGCAGTCTGTAGCTTAATTTTCAGTTGTTACACCAATGGTTTTCGATGTGGTTTCTAAGTCTTCGCCCATCAGGTTTGGATAAAACACGAAACACAATTGCTGTTTTACCTTTGTTAATGGGATCTTTAACCTTTCGACTACCCACTACGCATATGTGTTTCTCAAACCAATTCAAAATATCTCCATAGCTGTGCGGGTGTGTAGCTCTTACTAATACAACCCATTCTTGACCTTGTGTCTTTTCTGGCGAACTAGGAATAATAGCCATAGTAGGCCTCCATTTTTTTATTTGTTATTAGAATTGCATATATTTTACAGCAACATAGCTAAAATAACAACCTATAGCAAACGAATGCTCTTCACATGTTTAATTAAAGCCAACGTAAGCTATAATACTTTTGCCCCATAATTAAAATTTAACTAAAGGAAACTTAATGAAAATAAAACTTACAGAACTTCAAAATTTATCAAAAAAAGCGGTTTTAAAATATGGATACACCGAAGAAGAAGCAAACATTATTTTAGAAATGCTCATGTACGCGCAGCTTAGAGGAAATAATCAAGGTATAGTTAAGCTTATAGGTAAAGGAATTCCTAAGCATAAAGATGCAAAAGAGCCTACTATAGAAAAAGAAACCGAAACAACTGCATTAATAAACTGCAATTTAACAATGGAAGCTATAGCAATGGATAAAGCCGTGAAAATGACTGTTGAAAAAGCCAAAAAAATGAATATTGCTATTGTGGGAACTCACAACGGATCTGGTTCTTCGGGAGCTATTGGCCATTGGTCGAGAAAAATAGCCGAGCAAGGTTTAATTGGCATTACTATGTCTAGTTATCCGTTTGCAAGTATTCCTCCACATGGGTCATATGAGCCTTTGTTTTGTACTAACCCCATTGCTTGGGGTGTTCCAACAAAAGATGAACCTATTGTTTTAGATATGGCCTCTTCTGCAATAGCCTATTTTGGTTTGGTAGAAGCAAAAACAGCAGGAAAACAAGTAGAAGGAAATATAGGCTACGATAAAGATGGTAGCGAAACAACAGACCCTGCCGAAATAATGGATGGGGCTACAAAACCTTTTGACCAAGGATTTAAAGGTGCAGGTTTAGCACTAATGGTTCAAATTATTGGGGGTGCCCTTGTAGGAGCTGATTTTTTGAACGGTAGTGATAATGATGGAAACGTAATAATTGCAATAAACCCAAATGGATTAGCCGGCAATGACTACTTTTTAAACGAAGTAATGAAAATGAAGGTAGCTATAAAAAATGCAAAAAGGTTGCCAGGCGTAGATGAAGTTATGGTTCCAGGGGAACGTGGTGATAGAATAAAGACTGCCATTGTAGAATCGGGTGAAATTGAGGTTGAAGATAACTTACTAAAAGAACTTAAAGAGTTTGCCGAAAATTAAGCAAAAAAATGGACTGTAAATACTGAAGGGGTTTATTCCTTTAGCAATTACAGTCCAACTTACGTTAACTTTTAGGGGATTTGCCTAAGTCTTTTGGAACACCCAGTGTACCTGCTTGGCCTGTATGGATGGGGCAATAATCTCCTCGGAAAGCGTTAACTGACCAACCCCTGTGACCTGCCTGAGAAATTACAGTACCTCTGCTCCAACCTTGTTCACCCACGAACTTATTATCGCAGCAGGGCTTTTTGTCTTCGCCAAGCGCCATGCATTTGAAATAAAAAGTTCCATCTGGATTTGTGTGTAAAGCCATTTTTCATATCTCCTTACTTTTGATTGCTTATTATTCCTAGAGCATTAAGTCCATTTCAACGCCAAAGCGTTTGCAAAGGCTTAAAATGTGCTGCTCAACTTCGTCGGTTTTTTCTGTGGTTTTTGCAACCCAGTATTCCCATCCAGAAATTTCGGTGGGGGTTACATTGGAATCATGCCCAACCTGATGAAAAACGTGGCCAGCAACTGCTTGGGTATTTTTAGCTTTGTTCCAGTCGCTGTGCATTACCATATTGAACGCTCTCACCGCCTCGTTTGAACCAGTTGCCCATGCCATGATGTTTTTATCAGCATGTGGAAATCTAAAATAAATTTTAAGGTTTCCTTCTTGGGCTATTACGGCAGCACCAATTTCGGCTTGCGTATCGAAATCAATAGCCTCAGCTTTCTCTGGTACTTCGTTGATAGCAAAACGTGCCAGCATTTCGGTTTTTTCTTCAGCGTGGCTTGTTTCCCACCATTTCTCAAATTTTTCTAGTGCGTGCATGAAAAACATGACTAATCTCCTTTATGATTCTGGTATCTGGTTTAATGATTATTTAGTTTTAAAGCTGCTCTTTACCATGTAAACCTAATTTTTCGTTTAGCATGGTTTTTAGGTCGCGCCATCGGCAGTTCCAATTGTAGCTGGCGGAAACGAGAAATTGCACGAACTTCTCATTATCTTCTGTAATTTCGTTAGGATAGATTCCAAGTTCATTCAGTTCTGCCATTAAAGCTTTGACCAGTTCAGCAAACTCGGCTACTACATTTAGAAGCATTTCATATTTGTTATGACGTACTTCTAATGTAGCAACGCGATGCTGCTCATTTTCCCAATAAAAAAGCTGTGTTTTGCTCATGAATATCTCCTTATGATGATTATTTATTGCTACTACAATTATAACTCGAAATGATGTGCGTGTAAATACTATAGGGCATAAAACAGAGAAGAAAAAAGCTGCTAAATAGGGTTATACTAACTCCTACCTAACAGCTCTACGTAGCTATTTTTATTGCTAAACTAACACTCCTGCACGCCTTGCCGCAGCACGAAGTCCTTTCCTTGTAACAATGAGCAGATTGAGGTGTTTCGTGTAATAAATTTCAAGTCTTTGTGTCCAACCTAAACCTGTGATATTACTGCGTCTTATAACATGATTTGGCGCCTCCAGTTCTTGGCCGCGTTGTAAATTAAGCATTTCTACCACATTAAATTTGAGTGGGACTACGCAATCTTTCCCATGTAGTACAACGTTTCCTTTTTTATCAACTTCAAGTCTGCGGGCACGTGTTTTTGGCGTATTTATTGCATAAACAATTGCCATCCTGCTTTCTCCTTTTTGTTATAATTTGCGTCTATGATTTCGATTAGCGTATATTGAGGCCAATGTTCTTTAAAGATTTCTTCGGGGGCTTCACCTTCTAAAACAATGAATTCAATGGGTTTTCTTTCTATTCCCCCGGACCTATATCTGGCCTTAACTCTTTTTCCTTTTTTTTCCATTACGTCATCTCCATGAGTAGTGTTGTAATTTTTGTACTGCCGATTATACATGGTAAATCGCGCCTAACAAAACTATGGGACACCAGAAATCCTGGATAAATATAAGGTGATATAATAAGACACCCAACTAAATTAAAATTTTTAGAAGTAGGAGGATTTTGAGCAATATTTTTCGCTTTCTTTTCAACTTCATGCCTGTTTTACTAATACTTTCTGCTGTGTGGATGGTTTTAGGTATAAACTTTGACGGCTTTCCACATTTCGAAGGTGATGAAGGTATTTACGCTTCACGTGCTTGGGCATACGCCTACGAAGGCACCCTTTCGGCAGGTGAGTACATTTACGACCACCCACCTGCAGGTTGGATGTTTATTGGTAAATGGTTTCGTGCAACTAATAGTGATGTACTATTTAGCTCTTTATTACACTCTGGAAGATTTTTCATTTTACTACTAAACGCATTAAGTGCTTTATTTTTATATAAAGTGGCTGAGAAGTTAACTGCGAACAAGGTGTTAGGTGTTGCTGCGGCTCTTTTATTTGTTTTTTCTCCACTAGAAGTTTACTTTGGCCGAAGAATTTTATTAGACAATATAGTAAATTTTTGGATGTTGTTTTCGCTATTTGTTTATTTGGTAATACCTAATCGTTTTTTGAGTATTTTACTTAGTGCAGTTTTTTTTGCTGTAGCGGTACTAACAAAAGAAAATGCCGTAATGTTTTTAATTCCATACGTAATTTTAGTAGCCTCTTATAAAAGCAAAGAACCAAGTGCCCGTTTTTCTATTTATGGAAAACTAACATTTACTAAAGATGTGCTTACTTGGCTTTTAATTTTTACAAGTGTAGTTTCGATTTATCCACTTATGGCTTTAGTACGTGGGGAATTTTTACCTTCAGGGTATTTTGATAATGGAGGAGATCCAAGTTTACTTTCTACATTAAGTTTTCAAATGGGTAGAGGAAAGTCAGGCGTTTTTGATTTTGAAAACAATCCTTTTTGGGAACAAATAAACCTGTGGGTTGATGAAGACCCCATACTATTTGGACTTGGTTTATTTAGTGTTTTAGGTAATTTGTACGTTTACTACAAAAAAAGAATTACGGTGGCTTTGGTTTTAGCCTTATTTATTATTTTTCAAATGCTCTTTTTAATGAGAGGCGGTATTGTTTTTGAATTTTATATTTTGCCTTTAGTTCCATTTTTTTCTTTAGGTATAGTTTTTGTTCTATCACAACTGGCAAAAATGTTAAGTGAAGATATTAAACAGCTGCCTCAACAATATTTTGTCCTTTTTGTTTTACCCTTGGTTTTAGCCACATTTGTGTCTTCTTTAATAATAAGAAACAGAAGCCCTTACACTACAAGATCATCTGACGCACAAATTAACGCTATAAATTGGATAAAAGAAAACGTTTCAGAAGATGCCGTAATAATTACTGACAGCTTTGCAAAAGGGGATTTGTATAAAAAAAAGCATTTAACGCTTAAGTCACAGTTTGATGCCGAATATGACCCTTCGTTTCGAGAGGCAGTAGAAGCTGGAGAAACGCAAGTAGATTACATTATTTATACAAAACAAATTGAGTGGGATCTTGATACGCTAGATTTTGTGCGCGGAATTCTTGAAAACAGCACCTTAGTTGAAAGCTTTGAGGCTTCTGAGTGGGATGTAAGTATTTATAAAACATCGTAATTCTGTCAGATGGAAAATTTTTGTGTAGCATAAAAAAAAGACACTGTTTCAACTATTATAGTTTCACAGTGTCTGGTGAGCAGACTATTTATTTTGCAGAATGTTTTCGCGTTGCCAGATAAGACTCCCCTGCATTTCGGCGTACATTTCATCGATTTTGCTGGCTACTTGCAGAAATGTATCTAACTGACCATTTGCACGCAACCATTGCCCTAAAGAGTACATCTTCCATACCCATGGTCTGTTTTTGAAGTAATGCCAAGCAAAAACTTCTAAAACTTCGTTGCCGTCTGCGTATCGTCCTGTTCGCCTCGATATTGTTAGTGCCCAGTCGCATGATTCGTCGCTGCGGCCTCCGTAGCTGAGGTTAATATCAATATGATGAGTTTTTGTAGATATTCTCTCAGGGTGGGAGCAGCTAACGTATTCAGTTTTTTGTTTTTCGTGCATTTGTACACTCCTTTTAGGTACCTTGTTTACTCGGGATGTTTTTCATATCTTCCTCGAGTTGTGCAAGCGCTGCCTCTATTTTTTCAATAGTTTTAGCAAAATGCGCTGTTGTTTCAGCATTTGCTTTTTTCGTGAGGTTGTATTTTGCATCATGCAATTTTGCCTCGGAAGCCCATGCTTGTGTGCGAAGTATCATAGTAGTCTCCTTTTATTTGTTTGTTGGGTCGTATTATATCAGCGGTAGAGTCAGCATGTAAACTATAAGTTATGTGTTAGTATGCTGCTGTAACAATACTTATAATTCCCCATAACCCGAATACCACTGATATACATAAGCTCAGTACAAAAACTATTATCAAAATGAACGCAGTTTCTGCCCATGCAGGTTCGTTTTGTTTAACAATTTTGTAAGACTTTTTTCCACTATAACCTGCAATTGCTGCCAATATTGCAGCTACAATTAATTGCCACATATCTTTTCTCCTTTATGTGCTTGTATTTGTGCATTTTTAGTAAAAAAAAGCTTGGGAAACCAGTGTTTTTGAGTTTTACTGTTTTCCCAAGCGATAAGTATTTGAAAGCTGTTTATCCTAAAAGTCTAGGGCTTTGTTGATGCGTTTTGCTTCTTCTTGTGTCACATCAACCAATTCCATCCTCGAGGTGGGAAATCCGTTAATGTTATTTGACCCGAACGATCCTGATCCAATGCTAATTGTGGCACAAATAGCAATTGTATCTCCAATTACTACAAAGCCTCCGGCTCCGCTAATGCTATCAAGCATTTCTTGGGGGCCAAGGGCACGCTTATATGTGGTTCCATATTTAACGTATACTTTTGGGGAGCCAAGCAACTTTTTTGCAAGCCTAATTATCATTTGTTAGTTCTCCTTATTTTGATGTTTGTTGATTATACAATAAAAAATACACGCGGCAAACACTATGGGGTGTAAACTTGTGTGCCGCATTTAATCAAGTCTTTCTAAAAAAAGACTGTACTTACTTTGAAGGGGATTTATCCCTTAAAGTTTAGTACAGTCTATAGATAAGCTAAGTGATGTTTATTCTCTTTTTTATCGTTTGGTTATACGTACTATTTCTACTTCACCTGTGCGATTGTTTACGTTGCACACATAGGCCGTTTCACCAAAGTAGATATCAAGGGAATGACTGTTGGAGTGCTCGTAGAAAGTGTAGTAACCTTCCTGATGCCCCACTGTTTCCCCATGTTCTTGCCTAATGTACTTGGCAGCTTTTTCGAATGCCTTTTCGCGAGAAAATCCTCTTTCGACAATGAATTCTTCGATGAGAGAATACGCAACCAGAACAAATGAAATAGTCCAAATGCTAGCAAGGAGCAAAAATTCGCTGTTTTCTTGCCTATTAGAGAAATACTTATACAGCGAAAGTATCATTAAATTTAAGCATCCTGCTAGCCATAGCGATTTGACAACCTTGCTTATTTTAGCAATATTGCTCATTTTCAGTCTCCTTTTTTTATGTGTTGGGTATTTATTTGAATTTGTAGTTACAAGAATTATACGGGAATATTGCCAGCCGTCAATACTATAGGTTGTAGAGATTACGCCAACTCACCTTGAATTAACAATAAATCCAACATACTATTTAATTGTGAATAGTATATTACTTAATAATAAAAAATTTAATTTTTCGCTAAATGAGCTTCCTTGTTTATTAGTTGGTCAAGAGAAATCGGGTGTATCTGCTTTTAGTATTTCACTAATTACTAATTTATTTTTGCAAGGGCATAAGGTGTTGTTTTTAACTGCGTTTCCTATGGCTACCGAAAATTTTTTAAATCAAGTAGAAGAATATAAAAATGACGTAGGAATTGTTGCTACAGAAGAAGACTTACAGAAATTTTTAACTAAACAAGCTATTTTAATAAAAAGTGGAGATACAACACTTTTTAGGTATGTTTTTAGCAATTTGATTGATATAAAAGAACGTGTAGTTTTTATAAAAAACATAGATTACTTTGATAGTAGGCTAATTGAAATAGTACTACCTCACAAAAACCTTATTTTATCTGGAGTGTTAGAAGAATGCCCTGCAAAAGAAACTATTTTGGAGCACAGGTTTAATAGTTATGTAACATTTTCACCTTCGAATTTACTAAAAACTAACATTCCTTTGTTGGAGAAGTATCAAGGATATTATTTTAGTGATGTTGAAAAGGGGTTTGTTGCTTTACAAATGTAAAAAAAGGCACCCCGGTAAACGATATTAAGTAGTCAAGTTTTTCTGATACTTTTCAATCGCTTACAAGGGCGCATTAGTGCTAGCAAAGAAGGCTTAAGAAATGTTTAACGAAGAACACAATTCGTCAAAAATGTTGTCACCTTCTAACTGCATTCTGTGGTCGCAGTATGCTTTGGGGTTTAACCACCCAGCGAAGATAAACACTTTTTCGCGTTGTGTTCTTGATAAGCTGTTAAACCACTCAGCTAAAGCTTGCCGTGGATTTGTAGCTTTTGCGATTTCATCCAGCCTGTTGTTGATCCATGTCATGTTTTCGTACATTTACTATTCCTTTTTGGTGAATTAGCGCATTTCTACAGCAAAACTCAAAATCGAGCGGCGAGATGCATTGCCTCCACCTTTTGGTAAAGCCATAAGTAGCGAAATTAGCTCAGCAGGATCATCAAACATTTTCGCAATTTGCATGTTTGTGTATGTCCCAGTTTCAAGCTCGTTCTCTTGTACTTCTGGTAAGTTAGCAGCTTTAAAAGCGCTTTCAATTAACTGTTTACCTTTTTCGGTTTCAGTCCAATGTTGTGACATTTTTGTCTCCTTATTTTTTGATTAGTTGTGTCTTTTACTTTTTTTACTTAGTCTTGTTTTCCGGTGGTAAATCCGAGGTCAAAGACGGGTAGTGCCGTGGGTTAAACCGGTTTGGAAAGTCGGTGCACAAATGTCGGGGTGAATTCATTTTTTCCAAAATCCAGGCTTTATCTTCAGGTTTAAGTTTTACCTTGTATTTTTTTTCGATAATTCTAACTATTTGCTTACGCCGTTTTGGTGTAATTAAATAGTTAGTAGTATTTTCGTCAGGTCTAGCATACCAGTCTAAATACCAAATCAGATTTACCTCACTAATGATATGGCGATACGCATGCCATCCATTGTGATCAGTGCCATCAGTTGACATTTTATTCTCCTTACATTTAGATTATTTGTTTGTGAGAGATATTATATATTGAAGTAGGGCAGGTGTAAATACTATAGGGCAATAACATATGGCGACTAAACCCTTAGTAACCCTCTAAATCCTCTAGCGGAATAAAAAGACTCAGCACTATTGTGGTAGGTAAAAACTGTGTCATAGCGGCGATCACAAAAAAGAGCGCCACCTAGTTTTCTAATATTTTCAGGGGTTTTAATCCAACTTGAAGTTGTAGTGTCAAATTCCCCAAGTTTTTGAAGATCTCTATATTGATCTTCGTTTAAAAGTTCTATTCCCATTTTTTCGGCAAGTTCTACAGCATTGCCTCCCGGATAAACTCCCTTTTTTTCTCTTAGTTTTTCTGCTTCACGGTCATAGCAAATACTGCGGCGATTAGGGCTTTGTTCAGCACAATCACAAAAAAGGTATTCATCTGTTTTTTTATCGTAACCAATAACGTCGGGTTCTCCTCCAGTACTTTCCATTGCATTAAGTGACTGCAGTTTTTTAGGGTTAGATTTTAGCTTTGAATGAACTTTGACCCAATCAATATCTTTATGGCGGTTCATATTTTGCTCAAAACGCTCTTTTAATGTGCCAAGTAATGTTTCTACTTGATCTGGAGATATATTTAAATCTATTTCCACTTTTGGAATAGGCTTTCCATTACCTTTTGGCATAGGAATATGGTATCAAAAATTACACTATTACAAAAGTTTAGCGGCTTGTTTGTGTACTAAATTTGACTTATGGGGCATTAAGGTTAAAAATTAATAGTATGTATTACACTAAGAAAAATAATCCAAGCAAAACTAAAACAACTATTACTTTTTATATGCTTCACTTGCCTGTGCTACTTGTAGTATTAGGAGTCTTAGCTTTTTCTGCTCTTGTTTCTTTTAAAGCTCTTCCTAAGAAATCTGAAGATTCTTTGTCAGAACAGCCTTTAGGATATGTTTTAGGCGATGACGATGACGAAAAAGAATCTAAAGAAGATAATAAGCATGAGGATGATAAAGACGACGACGAAGATGACAACAAGGACGAAGATGATGATAAGGATGATGAGGACGAAGACAAGGATGAAGATAAAGATGACGACAGGGATGATGACAAAGATGAAGATGAGGATGATGATAAAGACGATGACAATGATTTTGAAAACGAGTTCGAACTTGAAGTGGAAGATGAGTTAGAAAATAAAGTTAAAACGCAAAACAGAATTCAAAACAGTGATGGCACCTATTCAATTGTTAAAACAGAAACTGAAGGGGATAAAGTTAAAATAGAGTCTAAAACCTATGATGCCTCTGGAAAGCTTATAAGAGAAGAAAAGCATGAGGGTAGTGACGAAGGTTTTGAATCTGAAACCGAGGATTCTACTGGCAACAAGCTTAAAATTAGAGTCCAAGATACTGAAACATTAATTAAAAAAGAGGGTATTTCGGGATTGCAAAACTTTCCTTTATTTGTAAACGAAGCTGATGGCAGTGTATACGTACAAACTCCTAAGGGCGACGTAAAATTAGGTGTAATGCCTCAAGCTATTATAGAAAAGGCTGAATCTTCAGAAGATGTTGATGATATTGAAGAGGTTGAACTTGAAACAGATGCAGAAGATAAACTAGAGTTTAAACTTAAAACAAAGAAGGCAGAAAAACTTTTTGGTATTTTTGAATTAGAGATTCCCTCAACTGTTTATTATGATGCACAAGATGGAGAGGAATTACGTAGCGAAAAAACATTTATAACAAGAGTGTTAGACTTTTTTAGCTTTTAAGTTTTAGTGTAACTTGCAAAAATTTCGCAAAGGGCAATTAGGTTTGCGCACTTCTTGAGGTGAAATTCAAACGAACGTCGCGACTCATCACCAGTTAACTTTACTGTGTCTGGGGTTGGCGACTGAAAATGATTTTCAGCACGTGCCAATTCCAGCTCTGCTCTTTTATCCCAATTCCACTGATCCATTTCAGCCTCCATTTATTTGAGATATTTTGATAACAATTATTGATGTTAATTATAACGTAGATATGGGGAAGTGTAAATACTATGGGGTACCCACTTAATTTCAGTTACTATTTGTCCAACAAGTAGGTCTCTTAGTGTGGGTAAATCTCTTTCTCTTGCCTCTTCTATAGAAATCTTTTCACCAGCACTGTATTCGCTCCCATTATTTATGTCCACTAGCATTACAGTATTTTCATCGTCAGGTAATTGAACTACATAAGGCTCGTTATTGTACATTATTTACGGATTCGCAGATGAGGTTGATTTACTTATTACTTGACGTTGAAGCCTTCTACAATAGTTATATTTTGTATGCAGTTCTAGGACTTAGTATTTCTGACTTGAGTTCAAAACCGCTTTTCTTGCGTTTTTATGGTAAGACAAAAATAGGAACCACAGGGTTTAGTTCTTTTTCTTCTAATGTGCTTAAAACTTTCTCATTGCGATTAAAATTGAGGATGTCATAAACAGGCAAATAGTATATTTGCTTAGTAGGTTCTAGCTGTCTTAAGTTTTGGTAAACAGTTAACACGTCTGCCGAATCATTATAAAAATCCCCACCTAATTCTGCTTGAATGTGTAATACTTCAGCTTTTGACAAGCTAGATGTATCGTAATAGTTATTGTTTGCAATAATAAATGCTTTGTTGGTGGAGTTCTCGCGAGAACAATGCGCAAATGCTTCGTAGCTATAAAATCTAGTTAAATATATGGTATTTGTACTTGAGCTTATTTCTTTACACAGTGCATTAATTAAAATGTAATCTTTGTATAAAATTAATCGCCATGAAAACACAAAGGAGTTTATCCAAATAAAAGCAATTATGAAAAATAAAATGTTAACCCGTGTTTTTACGGAGGCAAGTGCCCTTGCCACAATCACATATATTAATGGACTTAAAAATATATAGTGCATTGTGGTTTGATTAAAGCTTTTATGAATTGGGATTAAAACGGTGAAAACTATAGCCAATAAATAAGGAAATTCGGTTTTACTATAATGTTTTCGGCAAAATACAATGAAAGTTATAAGTACCGTAAATCCCAATACCACGCTTAGGGGGTTATCGTATTTAAAAAACAACAAATGAACAAACGTATAGTAAGGTGCTTTTTGTTCTTTTACATAAGCGATTCCATTTTGCACATATATATCTATAAGATCACTTTTGAATGCAAAGGGTATTAAAAATAGTACAAAAACTGCAAGGAAGGCAATTAATATAAGTTTAAAGTTTCGAGATTTATAGAAATTAATGATAAATGAGAAAAAAAAGATTACCCATACAAATACAAACTGCGCATGTAGTGTTGCTAAGAGCGCTAAGCATACAAAAAACCTTATGAGGTACTTACTTTCTCCAGTATCTAGTAATTGTTTATAGAATAGTAAAAGCAAAATAACAAGCAACACTATAAGTCCATACATACGAATAAAATAGGAGTAAAAGCTTATACCGGGAATAAGAGTATATCCAGTGACAAAAATTAAGGCCATGTTATTGGACATGTAGGTCTTCAGTAGCTTAAAAATCGCTACTATAGACGCTATCCAAATTACGTAGTTTATAAGCTTAATAATTGTTACTGACTTAAACGCCTTAAAGACAGTTCCTATCAATAAGTAGTATCCAGGAATGTTTTGTTCCTTTGAGAGCAGCGTAAATATATCTTTGTAACTTTGCGAAATAATGTTTAGTGTATTTGCTTCATCATAAATTACATGTGAATTGTGTATAACCCCAAAATATAAATTGAATACCGCAAAGGTTACCATGACAGTTATGCAGATTACTGTTACTACTTTTGAAATTGCCATAAATGCTTGTTAAGTTAACTTCCTCACGAGCATGTTTTTAAAACAGTGATATCCGTCTTTTGCTACGTTTAATTTGCTACTGCCCTGACGTGCGTTATATTCAATTGGTATTTGTTTCCACCTGCATTTTTTGTGATGTATCATTTCGATTTTGATGTTATGCGAAAATGACATGTCGTCAAAGCGTAAATTTATTTCTGCTAAGGCTTCTTTTTTTAGTACCCACATTCCTGACATAATGTCACTTATTGCATTGTTATAAAGCAAACTTGCCTCATACGTTAATAATAAGTTACCTAGCCTATTTACAATAGGCATGTTGTTCTGTTTTAAAAACCCATTTTCAAATCTGTTGGTTGTAATAATGTCTAGGTTTTCGTTTATCAATATATCTACCAGTTTTGGTGTCACTGCAAAAGGATATGTACCATCACAATCCCCGCATACTAAAATATCACCCTTTGCTGTTTGAAAGCCTTTTTTGTATGCAGCACCATAACCTTGAACTTTTTCATTTACTACACGAGCACCCGCCTCTAGAGCCAATTTAACAGTATTATCGGTAGAATTGTTATTTACTATTAAGCACTCTACTTCGTACCCTTGGGAATGCAATTCTTTATAAGGTAATGTTGTAATGGTTTGAAACACTGAGGCTTCTTCATTGAAGGCAGGTATTATAAATGAGATGGTTTTTGACGCTTTCTTGGTTTGCTTGGCCATTGCAGTTAATATTGCATATTCGGTGCGCATTAGGCAATAGCGTTGCAACAAAAAGCGTTTTGGCGAGTTTTTTTCAAAATCAAAAAAAAAACGGCCTGGAAAATTGTGTAGGTTTATGTGCTACCTCAATTTCTCCAGGCCGATGTAAAGTTTTGAGAGTTTTTTAACTATCTCTTCAATTTTTCTATAGTTGCGTTTCTTTGATTACGTGTAATTCTGCCCCAGTTTCGCAGGATTTTACGGTGTTTTGCTGCAGCCTCTTTTCCGTAGTCCTCAATTTGTTTGCGAGACACATCTAGAACCGGTTGCGTGTCAGAACTGTCAGTAGTCCAGTTGCTGAACGTTTTTGATAAAAAGATATTCCATGCAGCATTACTTGCTTCTTGGCTATATGGGCGGAATCTTCTGCCGTATGGGTGTTTGGTCTTTATTGCTCTTTTGATCTCTTCGGGAGTTGCCTTACGAAGTTCTTCTTCGTGAAATCCCATGAAGGTTCCTTGACCAAAGGGTGTCTGTTTAGAAACATATCCCATACTGAAATATCCCGGGAAGTCGTGCTCACTACTAATAGCTAGCACAGTGCCCGCAGGTAGATTGTGTCTGTTTTTATCACTTTTTGTTGCGTAAAACTCTGGTACTACTTCGCTATCTATTTGGCGATGCTTACCCATTGTTTTATCTCCTTATGTTTTAATTTGCTTTATTTTAGTTTTAACGGAAATACTAGCGCTATTTGATTCCGGTTACCCAGGCCTGCCTTTTGTTGTATTCATCCTCAACAAAAAACTCGCCGTTAGGACGTTTAAAAACAAGCACAGCGCCATCCCACCCTTTTAGATATGCGTACTGTCTTCCGTTGCGTACTTCTAATTTAGTCACATGCATAAAAGGTGGGTCGTCACTTTGAAGCATGCTACTGTCCATTTCCTTTACTTCTACAACCCCAGTTACTTTTAGTTTTTTTTCTGGGAGTAGTTTTCCAAGCCCTTTTTTAATCAAAGCTAACGAAAATTTCATTTTTTTTTCTCCTTGCACGTACAGATGCTTATTGGGTTTTGATAATTATATATTGAAAACAAATCTCTGTAAACACTATAGGGTATTGGGATTTTGTTGATTGTCCTTAAACAGTAGGCAGTTACTTCTATAAAGGTTGTAATAAAGTGCTAATATACTGGTATGAAAAAATACTTAGTGTTTATAATTTTAATATTTATAGTGGGAATTGTTGTATTAAGTCTTAACAGTAATAATAAAATTGGTGAGACTAAATTATCACCGAATACGAAAATCAGTACAGAGAAATCAGTAGAAAAACTTCCATCATCAGAAAAACCGCAAACTAATATGCCAAACCCTGCATCAGAATACTGTGAAGAAAATGGTGGCACTTTAGAAGTTGTTACCTATAATGAAGGCGCTCAATTTAGCATATGCAAGTTTGAGGACTATTCCTGTGAAGAGTGGACTTATTTTAGGGATGAATGTGACATAGAAGGGGATGCGTTAAAAATTAAGGATGCTTTGGTTGAAAAGGGTTTAAATTTAACAGGAATGAAGGTTGTTATATACAAGCATTTAGGTAAAGATATTGCAGGAGGTGTTGTTCCCGTAGATATGTTGGGTGGGGGAGGTTATGTTTTCGCAACTAAAGATGACAATGGTACTGTTAAAATAATTGCTGATGGTAATGGTGCAATTATGTGCACTATGTTGCAAGATTATCCTGGGTATTCTACTTACCTTATTCCTGAATGTATTGATGAAAGTGGAACTCCAATAACTAGATGATTTAACTCTCATTCTTTGGATTTGGAATTCAAGCAAAAAAAGAGACTGTATATACTTTTAAGGAATTTAATTTCCAATAAATATATACAGCCTATTTAATGTTTACGCTTTTTGGCGCATCAGTAACACTTGATCAGCGATTCCCATAAGAATTTCATCCGACTTTTTTATGGGAAGAAAGCTTAAGTAGCTGCCGATGTGGTAATATTTGTCACCTTTACGGCGAAATACCTGGTAAAATGCTTTGGGAATTTCCAATTTGCCAAGCTCTTGCAGGAAAAACCGGAATTCTTCTTCAGAGAGCTGTCCTAATTTTTCTTCTAGGCTTGGTTCTATTAAACCCAAAAGGTCATTAACCAAAAGCGTTACAACTAGCAGATCGTTTATTGTTCTCATTTTTACCTCGTCAATAGTTGAGTTATGCTACTTAATCGCCAATTTTGCTTCTTCGGTCAGTGGGAATTCAAGCCATTGGGGATCCCAATCTTCAGGAAGGTTTTGCATTTGTCCTGTTACGCGATCAAATTTCATTGTGCGTGGAACATCTACATAAACCTTGCAAACGATTTGGGTGCTTGTTACTTCGATAACCTCAGCTTCTGTATACCAAAGTGTATCTTTTTTGAATCCAGGCGTTACGCGGACTAAAACATCGCCTTTTCGGACATAACTGAAATTATCGGGTCGAGCAACAGACTTGTAAACAAAGCAACGATAGTACAGTTTTTTCAAAAATTCAGGCATTGTTTACTCCTTTTTTTGTTTGAGATTAAGTTTTGCTTATTATATCGTGGAAATTGCCGCCTGTAAACACTATGGGGTACTAGCTCCTCTTGATTGACATGTTTCTCAACAGAGAAATTGAGTTAAATACCCATTTCCACGAGATTAAAGTGTTTTATGAACAGTTTGAATTTCTCAGACAAGTTCAATTACTCCGAATTATAAAAGTCTTGTGATAAGATAAAACTGTGATGAAGAAACAAAAGGGATTGGCAGTTATTCCCGTTTTAATTACCGTTGTAGTAATTCTTATTGTTGGTTTAGTTACTCTAAAGTCGTTTAAGAATCGTGCGCCTGCCATTGTTAGTAATAGTAATGCGTATCCAGTATCTATAGAAAGAGAAAGTGAGAAAACAACTTGCCCAGACCCGTTTATCTTTCCTTTGCCTATTGAAATTAGCAAAGCAACCTCAATACTTTACCCTGGACAGATCCGCGGAGGTGAATTCAAAGCCCACGGAGGTTTCAGATTTGATAACTCTCTCCCAACTGACATTTTGGTAACAGCACCCATCGATGCCAAGGTGATTGCTGGCGCAAGGTACCCCGTTATTACAGGTGATATCCAGTACACATTCGACTTTGAGCACCCTTGCGGAATTCGCTATCGAGTTGGACATCTATTGACGCTTTCTCCTAAATTTCAAGAAATTGCTGAAAAATTTCCGATGCCAAAAGAAATGGATTCAAGAACCACTCAAGTCTATCCGCCAATCGAAGTTAAACAAGGAGAAGTTATCGCCACTGCGGTAGGAACAACAAAAAACGGCTCGAGTAAAGACGGAACAAATACCTTTTTGGACTGGGGAGTATACGACTACAGAGAAAAAAACGAATCTTCAAAAGATTCGGTTTGGGCTGCCAGCCATCTTTCCGACACTTATCAATATGCTGTTTGTTGGTTCGATTGGATATCTCCTGCAGATAGAGAGAAAGTATTATCACTGCCTTCTTCGGATTCCCAAAGTGGGAAAATGAGTGACTATTGTAAGTGATTTTGGCTCCTCGGGTAGGATTCGAACCTACGACCTTGAAGTTAACAGCTTCCTGCTCTACCACTGAGCTACCGAGGATCATTAAAAACACTCTTTAAAAGTGCATCGCTATGCTATCACAGCGTTTAACTGCGATCAATTACCTAAATTAGTTTCTTCTTGATCAGCACTATTATCTGCGCTTTCAGAGTTTTCCACTGTTTCAGGTTGCTCAACTTCCATGGGCTTCTCTTCTGTTTTCTCAACTTCTACTGGAGGTTGGGGCCAATGCGTTACATCTTCACCATTAGCATTTTCCTCACTTACTTTATTCATTTCGCCACTTGCTTCCTTCATTCGCAACAAAGCAAAAACACCAATTGCAGTATTAATTAACAAAAACCACAAAGGTATCGGTACTTGTTGCTTAGCTACTAATGTTATTACGTCTATAGTTAGGGGTAAAGTCATAGCATGTAAACCTATTTGATAGTACTTAGAAAACTGTAGTTTAACTTTAACTATGTTTCCTACAAGCATTAAAATTGCAGTAACCACAAGTAAATAGGTAAGACGGTAAGCAAAGAAATAAAATATCATAGCACCTGCAATTGCAGTAAATACTATGTATGGAATAAATTTAGCTAAAGGTCGAAACTCATTTATTAAATACATTACGGTTTCTTTGTTTAAGGTACCTTCTTCAAAGTCTCTTAAAGGTAAAACTCTAATTTGATCTGTTCCCGTTGCCTCCGGGTTGTTTACTAATATGTTTTTTCTGTTGACTAAAATTACAGTGTTGTAGTTTTCTAAATCGTCTATTGTTCCTTCTGAATCAAAAACTATTAAATTTTGATCTTTAAATTCTTCAGAATCTTGTGTTAGCTCTTCTGGAAACTTAACTATGTAAGGTTCTGGTTTATTAATTGATAGTAAGCCTTCTTTAATTGTAATTTCCAAATCTTCAGGATAGTGGTTTACCAAGCTATCTAAACCTTTGTTTACTGCTTCGTTTATACTTTTAGATGCAGGTAACGAAATTCCTACACTTGCCACTATAGCCGCAAGGGCTGCTAAAATAACAAAGTATTTAAAAGAAAATCCAAATCCTACTTTGGTAAGATCTTTGTAATAATCAATTGAAGTTATACTTTTTATATATACGTAAAAAAACGCTTTAATCTTTTTCATACTTATTAGTTTAGCAAATTTTGGTATAATTTTTTTGAATATGAAAATATTCGCGCGATATTTTTTAATAATATTGGTCAACGCCTTTATTTTTAGTGTTTTTTCACTATTCGTTGACGTAAAACCTGTGTACGCTGATGCGCGCTCTTCAACCGTGGAAGCCGAAATGCAGGCTATGGCAGCTATTGGAGCCCGTGGCTTTTTATATTGGCAGTATTCTCATGAATTAGGTGGTCCAGGTGTTTTTGGTCAGGATGAGTTTTCATTTTATTTAGGCGACGATACTTGTCAGGCTTTAGCTAACAATGCAGGGGCTTTTGACTGGGTAGGCGTTAATGTTCCTAATTTGTTTAACTCAGGTGCTGCAGACCAAGCTTTAGCCTATTTGCAAAGTTGTGGTGTGAATATGGTGCGTGTTTTTGGTAGTCCTGACAGAAACGGTAACGACCCAATTGCAAGGCAAATTGCTGATTTAGCATATAACACTTATGGTATTCGTTTGATTGTTGTAATTTGTGACTTTGCTAACACTTGTGAATTAGGTATTGATGGAAATGTAAGATCTAACCCAACCAATTGGTACGCAGGTGGTTATAGATCTCAAATTACAGGCCCCAACTATGTTGGGTCGTATTATTCGTATGCACAAGACCTTGCTGCCAACTTTATTGGTAGCAACGGTGTTTATGCTTACGAACTTTTAAATGAGCCTCACTGCGGTGGTTTAGGTGGTTGTTTACCATTTTATGCTGAGTGGGCTGCTGATATGGCAGCGGCATTAAAATCTGTAGATTCGTCTAAATTGGTTGGAATTGGGCAAATGTCGGGTCAGCCTTGTACCTTAGGGGATAGTGCTCTTTCTGCTGAAAGCCCCGCTGATTTTACTGTAAGTAACGACAATCCAAATATAGATATTGCATCGGGTCACTATTATACGATTACAGAAAAAAATAATATGGCGCTTGCTTCTCAACAAGCAGCGGCTTTAGGAAAGTTATTTTATATTGGAGAATTCGGTGTTAGAGCATCAGGTGCTTTGCCTACAGGTAATTACAGCGATACCAGTTGTGAATGGCCTGTGGTTATAAAAGGTCGTGTGCGCTCTACCAGAAAATTTGTAGAAAGTGATGGAACAGAAACTCTTAATAAAAAGTTAACGGGTGTATCGGTAACTGCATATCAGGGTAGTTGGGACTATGGTACTGGTAAAAGAAACGCAGGACATATAGTAAATTCTGAAGCTACTGTTTTTACAGATGAAAACGGTAATTTTGAATTAACTACCTATAGAACTCCAGATAGTTTTGACAACTCTAACTACATAGCTTTTTGCGCTTTCGGAGAACCTAAGGAAATTTTAAAAGTAAGCTTAGATCACGATATTCAAATTTATCAGCCAATTAATTTAGACGTTGAGCCATTGCCCGGAGGTTTACCTCAAGTGCCCTGTCCGGGAGATTTATCGTATGTAGATAGGGTTGAGTATTTAACATGTAATGAGCAAAACTTTGATTTAGATGGCTTTACTAATACTCCGTCAGTAGTTTATAACGTTGAATTATTAAAAGAAGATGTAGATGATTCGTATATTGGCGCCCCTACCGATGACCCAGATTGTGACCCCGCTACTCAATTATGTCCTCCTCAAAATAATGAAGTTACTTCTAAAGACCCGTTAGAAGGTAGAAATGGTGTTTATAATTCTACAGACGCAACCTCGTACTACGGAGCCAATTATTTATTAACAGGTTACGGGTACAATTATCGAGATGATATTACGCCCCCAAGGAACGAAACTATAGATGAAGAGGAATTACCCTTATGTAGAAGAAACGCAGCATGCACATACCCAATTGCTTTAGAAGAAAATGAAGGTCGTAACGGTCAAACATGTGGGGGTCCTGCCGTTGGTGGGGCAGGTCCATTTGAGTGGGAAGAACGCTATGGCTTAATGAGTGACCCAAGCGCAGTTCCCGCTTGCGAAACCGATAGTGGCGGTGTTGTAATGTTAGATCAAATTCAACCTCCCTGGGATGATGCTTGTGATGATCGTTTAGCCTATGACGAAAATGATCCTAATATTCCAGGATTAAGTGGTTACAGTTTGGATTGCCGCTACTTTCCTGTGGCTTTGCTATACAACGAAGGTGGTGCTTTAGAGAAAACTTATCAAACAAAAGAATTTAATGAGGCAACTAATGACTCTTTTATTAATAATGCAGATCCTGTATGGAGAATTGCTCCGTTTGAAGATGGTACAAAAGCTGACCGCCCATTTTTTGGACTAAACTATGTTGTACACCCTGCAGGACCTCAAGGTATTTATTCGCTGCCTTGGGCTAATATTTTGTATTCAAACCAGGCTGTTTCTCATACACAATGGGGAGGTCCTCCTTCTATGATTTGGCATAGTCCATTTCAAGTGCAGTGTATAGATTCTACCGAAGGCAACGCCTTTAATCCTGACACTGAGTTGCCCCAAGGAGGCAACAGAGGTTGGTATCGTATTGGTTTGCAGCAATCACTTTGTACCTACAACCACTCTACTGGTTCCACAGATCCAACTAATGAAGAATGGTTTATTCGTGATGAAACTCATAGAGGATCTGAGGGGTATAAATACTTAACCGAGGAAGTACCTCCAATAGCACAAGGGCTATTCTTTAACGAATCTATTTTTGGTGCTGTTTTACAGTTTTTTGCAAACTTGCTATCGGTATTTGGAGTCTGGGGTAACGATATTCCTGCTAACTCTACCTGTAACCCTTATACATGGGGTAGTTGGAGCGGTGGGGGTTGTCCTGCAGACAGTGAGTTTCCTTGTGAAAATAGTTGTACTTTAGACGGGCCTCCATGTACTGCTGGGACATGTTCATGTAGTGACTATGGTGTTAGCGCAAGCGCCGTGTGTGAAGATGGTGACTACTCTTCTGTACCAGATGGCTTTATTGTAACTTCGTGCACGCATAGAAGCCAAGATGAACCCCAAGGTTACGGTGAGGATGGGGACACGGCTTGTTTAGGTGATATTGAAACTGACTTAGATGCCTATACCTTTGTTGAAGCACGTCGAGGAATTGCTGTTGGTAAGTGCTCGTTAGAGGTTGTGCTTCCGTTTGCACCTCCGCAAGAATTAGAGCCTTTGACAGATATTGGTTCTATTATGACCCTAGATCAAATTGCATCTAACGAAAAAGACCCTCCACAAGGTCAAGGTCGTGGCGCTGATTCTGGTGCTGCCGGTCCCGAGCAAATTCATGTTTGGGGAAGCATGCTAAGAAATGCAGTACAAGATCCGGTTCACTGTGAGTCAGATGATCCTGAGGAATGTATAAATGACTTTCCCGAACCTCCAATGAATAATCTTTAATAATATTCACATTCTTTTGACACAATGGTACATATAGATTAGTATCAATTTGTGCAAATTTTAAAAGCAAACGAAAAAGTAAAATGTACGCAATGTTTTAAATCTTTAGGGGTTTCTTCACGTATGAATATTTACCAATACTTAGTACATGAGGGTGAAGCCTCTGTGTCTGAGTTGGTTTCACTTTTAAATCTAAAGCAGCCTACAGTTTCATATCATTTAAAAGAAATGCGTGAAAACGGACTTCTTGATTCTAGAAAAGATGGAAAAGAAGTTATTTATAGTGCAAACGAAGTATGCCCTCATTATAGTGCAAACTGTGTAGTGCATGATATTAAATTCCCGGAGAAAAATTAATGTTAAAAATCACAGATTTAAAGGTATCAATTGAAGAAAAACTTATTTTAAAGGGTGTAGATTTAGAAGTTACAAAAGGTAAAGTTCATGTACTTATGGGACCAAACGGTTCTGGTAAAAGCACTTTAGCACAATCTTTAATGGGACATCCAATGTATGAAATAAATAAAGGTACAGTTTTACTTAATGGCGAAGATTTACTGGCAATGGAGCCCGACGAGCGTGCTCTTGCCGGTGTTTTTTTATCGTTTCAATACCCAAGCGAAGTAACAGGAGTTACAATATCTAATTTTTTGAGAATGATTCATAACAAAATGCACGGTGAAAAACTACCCCCGGCACGTTTCAGAAAAATTTTAAAAGAGAAAATGGACCTGTTGAATATGGATGAAAGTTTTATGACGCGCTATTTAAACGAGGGTTTTTCTGGTGGTGAAAAAAAGCGTATGGAAATGTTGCAAATGCTTATTATGGAACCAAAACTGGCCATTTTAGATGAAACCGATAGTGGTTTAGATGTAGATGCTTTAAAAGTAGTAGGAAAAGCTGTTAATCACTTAAAAGATAAGAAAGATATGACAGTACTTTTAATCACACACTATACACGTGTTTTAAAGCATATTGAGCCTGATTTTGTACATATAATGCAGGATGGAAAAATTGTAAAAACAGGAGGTTCTGAATTGGCGCACGAACTAGAAGAAAAGGGCTATGCGCCTTTTGGTGAATAAATGGGTAAAAAACAAATGGCAGAAAATCAAAAAAAGTCTGAGGCGTCTGTAAACGTTAATGCCGATTATAAAACAAAGTATGGTTTTAATGTTCCTGAAAACTATGTTTTTAAAGCCGAAAAGGGCTTAAACGAAGATGTAATTGTAAAAATTTCAGCCATGAAAAATGAACCTGCATGGATGCTTGATTTTAGACTCAAGGCTTACCGAATTTTTAAGGAAAAACCTACTCCAACTTGGGGTGGCGACTTAAGCAAAATCAATTACGATAATATTTACTACTACTTAAAACCCACTGACGATGAAAAGCGTAGTTGGGATGATGTTCCGGCAGAAATGAAACAAACATTCGAGCGCTTAGGTATTCCCGAAGCCGAAAGAAAACATTTAGCGGGAGTTAAAGCACAATTTGATTCTGAAGTAATTTATGGCTCTTTAATGTCAGAACTTGAAGAAGACGGTGTTTTATTTATGGGAACAGACGAAGCGTTACAAAAACATCCAGAATTTTTCGAAGAGTATTTTGGAACAGTTATTCCCCCTAACGATAATAAATTTGCTGCACTAAATAGTGCTGTATGGTCTGGAGGTTCGTTTGTTTATGTTCCAAAAGGAGTAAAGTTAAAAAGACCGTTACAAGCTTACTTTAGAATAAATGCAGAAAATATGGGTCAGTTTGAGAGAACTTTAATAATAGCCGATGAAGGTAGCGAATTTCATTATGTTGAGGGTTGTACAGCTCCTGTTTACTCAACAGATTCTTTACATTCTGCTGTTGTAGAAATAATTGTTAAGCCTGGTGCCCGTTGCAGGTATACGACTATTCAAAATTGGTCAAATGATGTTTATAACTTAGTAACAAAACGTGCTCGTGTAGAAAAAAACGGAATAATGGAATGGATAGACGGTAATTTGGGATCTCGTTTAACAATGAAGTATCCAAGTTGTTACTTAGTGGGTGAGGGTGCGCATGGCGAGGTTTTATCTATTGCGTATGCTAACGAAAATCAACACCAAGATGCAGGAGCTAAAATGATACATATTGCTCCAAATACATCTTCAACAATAATTTCCAAGTCTATAAGTGCTAATGGTGGCAGGACTAGTTATAGAGGAATGGTGGCTGTTACTCCATCTGCAAAAAACGCCAAAAGTAGGGTTGAATGCGATGCGTTAATTTTAGACGCTGAGTCTGCAACAGACACATTTCCCGTAATGAAAATTGACAATAGTAGTGCCCAAATAGAGCATGAAGCAACAGTGAGTAAAATAGGTGAAGAAAAAATGTTTTACTTAATGAGTCGTGGTTTAAGTGAAGCAGAAGCAATGAGCTTAATAGTGTCTGGGTTTATAGAGCCTATTGTTAAAGAATTGCCCATGGAATATTCTGTAGAACTAAATAGGTTAATTGAGTTGGAAATGGAGGGCTCTGTTGGTTAGATAAAACTACAAGTTACATGTCACTAAGTCTTCGCTTCGCTGCGGAATCGCTCCATATAACATGTACTTTATTTAGCAAATAATACACTAAGTGAAAGTAGAATTTTTAAAATTAAAAGAAAATAACTCAATTTCTGTAACAGAAGACACTCAATTTGTTTTAGACATTCCCTTTAAAAGTGGCAAATATGTTGTTGAACTTAAATTTGAAAAAGAAGGTGTTGCAGCTGAAATTATTGGCTTGTACAAATTAGGCATGGGTGATAATTTGCACTTAACGACAATTGCCAATCACCTAGCTCCGCATACCACATGTGTTACTAACGTAAAAGGAGTTTTAACCAATGGTTCTAAGTCGGATTATATTGGGAAAATTTTGATAAATAAAAAAGCTCAGCAAACAAGTTCTTATCTTGATGATTCTGTTTTGATTCTAGGTGAAAATACTCACAACAATTCTCAACCAATTTTAGAAATTGAAGCAGACGACGTTAAAGCTTCCCATGGCGCAACTACAGGGAGAATAGATGAAAATCAAATTTACTACTTAACAAGTCGTGGATTAACTAGAGTCGAAGCTCAAGATTTAATAGTGGATGGTTTTTTTGAAAGTGTTCTTGCTACAATTAAGTCAGACGAAATTCGTCAAAAGTTAAAGGATACTTTATCTCTCAATGATTAATGTGGATGAAATAAAAAAGGACTTTCCTATTTTAAGTAGGAAGGTAGGCGATTATTCCCTAGTTTATCTTGATAACGCAGCTACCTCGCAAAAGCCTGTTCAGGTTGTTGAAGCAATATCCGACTACTATTTAAATCATAATGCTAATGTTCATAGGGGTATTCACATGCTTAGCGAAGAGGCTACAGATATGTATGAATACTCCCGTACCACAGTTGCACAATTTATTAATGCTAATAAAGACAGCGAAGTAGTGTTTACTAGTGGTACTACAGAAGGCTTAAACTTAGTAGCTTATGGTTGGGGTATGCTTAATGTGTTTGAAGACGATGTTATATTGATTTCTGGAATAGAACACCATAGTAATTTAGTGCCCTGGCAGCAAGTTGCTAAGGCAGCTAAGGCTAAATTAGAAGTAATCCCTTTTGACATAACGGGAACACTGTTATTAGAAGATATAAAAAACTTTTTGGATTTGTACGAAAATAAAGTTAAAGCTATTGTAATCAGCCATGCCTCAAATGTTTTAGGTACTATTACACCCATTAAAGATATAAAAAAGTTAGTGTCGAATTACAATACTAAAGTTATTGTTGATGGCGCACAAGCAATTCCGCATATGCCTGTAAACGTCCAAAACCTTGGATGTGACTTTTATGCATTTTCCGGGCATAAAATGCTTGGCCCTACAGGAATTGGTGTTTTATGGGGTAAGCAACAATTGTTAGAAGATATGTCTCCAATAAAGTTTGGTGGCGGTATGATTCATGAAGTGGCATTTACAAACTCTACTTGGGCCAAGGTTCCTGAAAAATTTGAGGGTGGTACCCCAAATATTGCTGGCGCAGTAGGACTTTCTGCTGCAATAAAATATTTGAATAGTGTAGGTATAGATAATATAAGAGAGCATGAAGTACTACTAACTAAATATGCTTTAGAAAAATTACAAGGAATAGAAGGTTTAGAAATATTGGGTCCCACGGATGCTCTTAAACGTACTGGTTTAGTAGCATTTACCTTAAAGGGAATTCATGCGCATGATGTTGCTGCGGTGTTAAATGAGCAGGGTGTAGCAGTTAGGTCGGGGCATCACTGTACCATGCCTTTGCACACTACATTGCAAATAGTTGCCTCTACAAGAGCAAGTTATTATTTGTATAACGATAAAGGTGATATAGACAAACTAGTAAGCGGTATTTTGAAAGCAAAGGAGGTTTTAGGCTAGTTATGGAGTCATTGTATAGGGAGGAATTGTTAGAACATATAAAAAACCCTTTAAATAAGGGGCTACTAAGTAGTCCGGATGCAGAGGTAATTGAGAAAAACCCAATGTGTGGCGATATAATAAAAATGCAGATAAAAGTAGCTGAGGGAAAAGTTGCTGAAATTGGCTATGATGGGGAGGCTTGCGGTGTTTGTATTGCTGCTGCCTCTATTTTGACTGATAAAGTTTTGCACGAAAAATTTGATATAAACATAGCCAAGGGGTTTTCAAAGCAGGATCTACTTGATTTAATAGGCATTGAGTTAACCACTAGCAGAATAAAGTGTGCTATGTTACCTTTAGAAGCTTTAAAAAATTCAATAAAAATTTATGAACAAAAATAAAAAACAAATTAAAGTTGATAGAAATACAAATATAGCTAATATTGTGTTTATGTACCCTCAAGTTGAAGAGGTTATGTTAGATTATGGTCTTCATTGTGCCGGTTGTTTTGCAAATGCGTTTGATACAATAGGCGGAGGTGCTGAAATACATGGCATGGACGAAGAAGAACTAGAAGAAATGATTGATCGCATTAATGAAGCAATTCAGTATGAAGAATAATAGAAAGAAAGTTTACTCTATAAAAGTCGATAAAGATGCATGTATTGGCGCAGGTACGTGTGTAGTAATTTCTCCAAAAGCCTTTGAATTAAATGAAGAAAATATTGCTGTAGTAAAACCCGGAGCAACAGAACTTGACGATAACCAGCTTTTTATGGCAGCGCAATCATGCCCTACACAGGCAATTCATCTTTTTGATGAAAATGGAGAAGAACTCTCCTTGTAGTTATATATTTTGGAAAGGTGGTTATGAACGTACAAATAACTTCTGACAATATAGATATTTCCCCCAGTATGCAAGAATTAGCACATAGTAAATTGGAAAAATTAAAAAGCCACTTTGCTGACACGAATAAGGAACTTGTATCATTTAGAGTAGTAATGAATAAAGGGGAGGAAGAAGATAGTTTTAATGCAAAAATAGAAATGAATTTAGGCAAGATGCAGTTTATTGGGGATTCCACTGGCTACAGTTTAGAAACTGCTTTAATAAGTGCCGTAGAGGAGGTAGAGCGTCAGTATGTTAAAGAAAAATCGAAGCGTGACAGCGAGGGTTGGGAAGAAGCCCGCGAAATGAAAAGGTATCCAATAGATGAGGATGGTGAAGTAGAAGTAGAAGTAGAGGAAGTAGAAACAGAAGAGTTATAATCTTTAGCTAAATACTAGTATTGTGATAAAATCCTTTTGCCCTTTGTTTTAATATTAGGGTGATTAGCTCAGTTGGTAGAGCACTCGTCTTATACACGAGCGGTCCCTGGTTCGAGCCCAGGATCACCCACCAGCTTACTTTATTTTATCATCAGTGCCCTATAGCCTTTACCTAAAACTTATAATATAATAGCGCTATCAAATCCCTGTTAGATAAAAGGAGAAAGAAATGCCCAATTTTGCGATGACCGCGTATGTTGAGGATGTAGCTACAAGGCAACTCCGTTTTTATTACGCTACAGTTAAAGCACCATTTAGGTTTATAGCTGGTTTGTTTTTGGTATTAAACCTAATGTTTCAAATGGCCGAAGAAAAAAATCCTGATAGAATGTATCGCACCAAATTTTCCCATGTTCATCAAGTGTCCCAAAATGCCGAAAAGGTTATTTTCTTTTTTGGCATCACTGAAGATGATATTGGTATTTTTGTGGGTGATCGCGATGCAACTCTATCAGATGCCCATGCAATTGCTGAATTGAAAAAGCTACTCTACAGTGATCGCACGGGGGTGCGCTTTTTACATCATGCTATGCCTGTGCGGTAATCTATTACATTCGGCTGGTTTTGTATAAGTTTAAACTTTATACAAAATCAGCTTTTTTTTGCACCAAAAAAGCCCCTAGTAGGGGCTTTTTGACATTTCAAGCTTAATTAAACTAAAAATCTAAATTAAAAATTCTTTAAAGAACTCCTAATTCCGTTTTTTCTTCTTCTGTAACCTTTTCAATATATTCAAGGTATCTTTCTGTTGTAGAAATTCTTTTGTGACCAGCAATTTTAGATACTGTCAAAAGATTTGTACCTTGAGCCAAGTGAAAGGCTACAAAAGTGTGTCTTAGGTCATTTACCTTAGCATCAGAAATACCGGCAGTTTTAAAGTACCTGTCGATTGTAGCTCTGATGTTTCTTACTAAAAGGGGACGTCCAGTTTTTGTTATGAATAAGTATTCACTTTCAATCTCTGGTCTTTCTTCTAAGTAAGAAGAGATAGCCGAAACTACAGCCTTATTAAGAGGTATTCTTCTACTCATGTTGTTACCCCTTTCAGGTATAGTTAATGTTCCGTTTTTAAGGTCCACATCTTCTAGTTTAATTTGGGCAAGTTCCGAAATTCTAATTCCTGTTTGAAGCAAGACTTCGATTATTGCAAACGTTCTATTATCTTCCTTAGCTACATCGCGTAAAGCTCCGTATTCTAGTCTAGATAGAATTCTTGGTGCTTTCACTTCAACCTTAGGATGTTTTAGTTGGTCTGCAGCATTTACCTCAATATAACCTTCTGCTATTAAAAACCTAAAAAAGGTTTTAGTAGAGTTGGTTTTTCTGGAAATTGACTTAGGCGTATAGCTTTCGTTGGCTAATTTACCCATAAAGTCTTCTAAGTGATGTGTTTCTATTTCGTGAACAAGATTCACACCTTTTTCCAGGAGGTGTTCAATTAATTGCTCCACGTCTTTACTATAAGCTATTATTGTAGACTCTGATCTTTTGAGATCTTGTAAGTGGTCTACAAAGCTCTTGTGGGCTTTTTCTAACTTAATCATAAACTAAACTCCTTCTATAGACTTAATTACTTAAATAAATACGTAACTTGGTGAATTTTTCTATGGGACATATACTATCACTAGCAGTAACCACTGTCAAGCTGCGCAGGTGATTAATTTAACAAAGAATATTTTTACTATATAATCAAGATAATGTCCATACCATCTCATGTCAAGTATATAGTAATGTCCCTATTGTTTATTTTGGCAGGAGTAAACTTTACGCGCACAACTCTAGAAATAATGCATAGCAGTAAAAGATTAGAGGAATTGCGTAGTGAAGTTTCTGTATTAGAAGAAGAAAAAAACACACTAGAAGATGAGTTGTCCTATAGAGAAACCAGTTCATATTTAGAGGAACAAGCCAGGGATCGTTTAAATATGATAAAACCTGGAGATAAAGTTTTTATACGACCTACTGTTTTATCAGGTAGCGATGTCCGTGCTATTTCAGAGTTAGAGTCATCTGAGAAGTCTTCAGAAGCAAGAGAAATGAGTTCGAATATTGAGTTATGGTTGAATCTGCTATTCTGATTTGGTACACTACCCACGCATTGTAATATGCATTCTTTACTTAACGACGCGGGGTGGAGGAATAGTACCTCGTCAGGCTCATAATCTGAAGGTCCCGGTGCAAATCCGGGCCCCGCAACCAAAGAAGTTTTTTAAATCCAATTATATTAGGTTAATATAGTATTTATGTACAAGATAAAACTACCCACCAGTGTTTGGGGTGTATTAATTTTGATACTTTCATTAGGTAAATTTGTTCAAGTGATTATTACTAATTTTACCTATGTAGAAAATAATCAGTACTCTTATTTAGCCCGTGCCTTTTTGGCCGGATCATTAAGTTTTTTAGAAATTCCAGGTGGGCTACAAGATATTGTTTTTTTTGACGGTAAACTGTTTTGGCATTTAGCTCCTTTTCCTGCATTGCTTTTAATGCCCTTTGTTGGCCTTTGGGATGCTTTTGCTGATTCCTTATTTCTGCAAGGTTATCTACAGGTATTTTTGACTTTTGGTATTTTTTTGCTTTGCTTATCTTTAGCTATGAAGTTTGGTTACAAATTATATGATTCAATATATTTGGCTTTTGCTTTTATTTTCTCTAGCGTTTATGTTGTTGTGGCTTATATTCCATGGAGCTGGAATTTTGTGCAAGCGATTGCCGTTTTATTTCAATTTTTAGCAATTTATGAATATAAAAGTAAAAAGAGATATTGGTTAATTGGTTTATTTTACGGGTTTATATTTATGTCTAGATTTACTGCTGGTTTTACAGTAATTTTCTTTGTTCTTTCGATTTTTTTAAGCAAATACTCTTTTGACAAAAAATTCAAGGATATAGTCATGTTAATTCTACCTGTAGTTTTATCTGGATTGTTGCTTTTAAGCTACAACTACGCGAGATTTCAAAACCCATTTGACAATGGCTACTACACCAGTAATGAAGTGACTATGAATGATGATGCCCGTTTTGAGCAAATTAACTATGGTTTATTTCAACTACGCAATATTCCAACAAATTTTTACTATTATTTTTTGAAAAGCATAGATCCAATTTTATTAGAGAAAGAAACTTTATTTGGTAATACCTTCATTTTGAAATATCCGTACTTCAAAGTTAATTATCCTGGAACAAGTTTTTTTGTAGTATCGCCTATATTTTTATATTTGCTTAAAGTTAACTATAAAAAAAAGGAAAATCTTAAGTCCTTATTATCTGTTTTGTTTGTTTTAGCTTTTTTACTTACTTATTATTGGCCGGGTTGGGTTCAACTTGGCCCTCGATACACTTTAGATTTTTTGCCTTTTGCCTATTTGTTACTTTTAGATGCCTTCGACAAAAAAAGGTTACCAGCGTTATCAAAAGTTTTAATTTTAGCTAGTGCCGAGTTTAATACCTTTTTGCTAAATAGTTTGCGTGATAATTTTCCTAAGTTTTAACACTTGTTAAGGGCATTTAATTTTTATAAAATTTTGCCGTTAATTATTTGCTATAATCGTTATGCTTTATTTGCCAACGTAGCTCAGTCGGTTAGAGCGGACGTTTCATACGCGTCAGGTCGGTGGTTCGATTCCACCCGTTGGCACCAAGCTGTTGCTTTGCATGCAAAGCTTACAGATTGGGGTACCTGTTTAGGTGCACCAAGCTGCACCAAAGATCTTATTTAATGTTAAAATCATTTTAATGTCAGCAAAAAAACGAATCCTTACCGGAGATAACACAACTGGAAAGCTTCATATAGGGCACTATGTTGGATCGCTAGAAAATCGTGTTAAGCTTCAGGACGAATATGAAACTTTCATAATTCTTGCCGACATGCATGCTTATGCTTACCCAAAATACGTAGAAAACCCTAAAGTAGTTTCTCAATCAATTTTAGAGGTAGCTATTGGTAATTTGGCAGTAGGGTTGGATCCAAAAAAAGTTACGATGTACGTAGAATCATTAATTCCTGAGGTATTTGAACTCGCTTTAATTTTTACTATGTTGGTTTCTCATAACAGAGCGTTGCGTAACCCCACTATAAAAGACGAAATTCGTGAAAAACAACTAGGTGATAATTTTTCATTGGGATTTCTAAATTTTCCTGTTTTAATGGCTGCGGATATTTTAGGTGTTAACGCTGATTTAGTTCCCGTGGGAGAAGATCAATTGCCACATATTGAATTAACTCGTGAAATAGCAAGAAGATTTAATCATACATATAAACCTGTTTTTAAAGAACCTGAAGCCAAAATTGGTAGAATTGCCCGTTTAGTTGGTTTAGATGGAAATGCCAAAATGAGCAAATCTTTAGACAACACTATTTACTTAAATGAAGAAGATGCTTCTTTAAAGAAAAAAATAATGAGTATGTATACAGATCCAAACAGACTGCGTGCTACTGACAAGGGTACCGTAGAGGGAAATCCTGTGTTTATATATCACGATGCATTTAACTCCAACATCGAGGAAGTAGCTGACTTAAAAGATCGTTATGAAAAAGGTACCGTAGGTGATGTTGAGGTTAAGGAAAAGTTGTTTTTTGCAATAAAAGAATTTATTGAACCAATACGCGAGAGGTATTTTCATTACGAAAGTAATTTAGATGAGGTTAAAGACATACTGCAAGATGGAACCGCAAGAACTAGAAGAGAAGTTCAAGGCGTTTTAAATCAAGTTCGTGATGGGATGCAACTACCCCTCTTTTAATGTATAATCCCTTCGTTCGCTATGCAAAATAACCAAGAAAATCAACAAAAAAACATAAAAAATAAAATAAAAACTCCTATAAAAGCTCCAAAAAATCCAAGTATTTTTAATAACATTTTCTTTTATATTTTTGTAATTTTAATAGGCTATGTAGTTTTAGGCTATTTTTTACAGCAGCAAACTTTAAGTGACGAGCGTCCTATTAGTGATGTGATTACTTCAATTAAAGAAGATCAAGTTCAAGACATAACGGTAGCGCAAGACACAATTGAAGTTTTACTAAGAGATGGTGAGTCTTTTACTTCTAAAAAAGAATCTACAATTAGTTTTGATGAAATACTAGCCAATAACGATATAGACAGAAGTAAAATAGCGGGTGAGTTAACAGTTGATCAAAGTCCTACATTTGAACAGGTAATTACCCCTTTAATAACTTTTGGACTTCCTATTCTTTTAATATTTTTCATTTTTAGACAAATGCGAGGTGCAAGTGGCGATATTTTGTCATTTGGAAAATCAAGAGCAAAAATGTTTAGTAAAGATTCTCCTACCACTACGTTTAACGATGTGGCCGGAGTAGATGAGGCCAAAACGGAATTAAAGGAAATAGTTGATTTCTTAAAGTATCCTCAGCGCTATCGTAAGCTAGGTGCTCGTATTCCAAAGGGTGTTTTACTGGTAGGTCCTGCTGGAGTCGGTAAAACTTTGTTGGCTAAAGCAATTGCCGGCGAAGCAAATGTTCCGTTTTTTTCTGTAGCAGGTAGTGAATTTATGGAAATGCTTGTAGGTGTTGGTTCTGCAAGAGCCCGTGACTTGTTTAGAATGGCTAAAGAAAATCAGCCTAGTTTGATATTTATTGATGAAATAGACGCAATAGGAAGGCAACGTGGTATGGGTATTGGTGGTGGTCATGATGAGCGTGAGCAAACACTTAATCAAATATTAATAGAAATGGATGGTTTTGATCCAAGAACTGATGTAATAGTTTTAGCGGCAACAAACCGACCTGATATGCTTGATCCTGCTTTAGTGCGTGCAGGCCGTTTTGATAGACGCATAACTATTCCAATGCCAGATCTTGATTCTCGTAAAGGGATTATTCAAATTCATATGCGTGGTAAACCTTTTACACCAGAAGTAAATGTTGAAAGAATAGCAAAAAGAACAGTAGGCTTTAGTGGTGCTGACATTGAAAACATGCTAAATGAAGCAGCAATATTAGCAGCACGTGACAGAAAAGACGCAATTTCTCCTGCAGATTTAGAAGAAGCTGCACTTAAAGTAACCATGGGGTCTGAGCGTAAAACACTTCAATCTGATACGGAAAAGAAAATGGTTGCATATCACGAGGCCGGGCATGCTCTTGTAGCATCTAATTTACCTGAAATGGACACAGTTCATAGAGTTTCTATAGTAGCACGAGGTGGTTCTTTAGGGCATACAAGTTTTCCACCCGAAAGAGATCGTTATAACGAAACAAAAACCCGCTTACTATCATTAATTTCCACTGCTTTAGGTGGGCGTGCTGCAGAAGAATTAGTATTTAATGAAATGACTGTTGGTGCTGCAAACGACATTGAACGTGCAACTGAAATTGCCCGTAAAATGGTTAGAGAATTTGGTATGAGTTCTTTAGGGCCTATTTCATTTGATGGAGAAAACCAAAGAGTGTGGTTAGCTAGAGAAATGGGTGAAGCATTACACTACAGCCAACAGGTTGCAGCAGAAATAGATAAAGAAGTAAGCAAAATAATAGAGAATTCCTATGAAAAAGCTAAGGAAATATTAAATAAACACCGAAACACTCTTGATAGAATTTCCGGTGCCTTATTAGAAAAAGAAACTATTTTAGAAGACGAATACAGAGAATTACTTGAAGGATAATTTAAATTCTCGTTATGAAAAAAAAACGTTTAGTACTTATAGACACATTTAACTTTTTGCACCGTGCTTATCATGCATTGCCAAAGTCTTTAACCGATAAAGAAGGCAATCCAACAAACGCAGTATATGGTGTTACTTCTATGCTTTTAAGTGTTTTTGATTCTTTACATCCAGATTATGCGGTAGTAGCTAATGAGAGTAAAGAAAAAATAAAGCGTGTTGAAGCTTATGAAAACTATAAAGCGCATCGTAAACCAATGGATGAAGACCTAAAAATGCAAATTCCAAAAGTTTATGACATTATAAGTGCGTTTGGCTTAAGGCAATTAACTATTCCAGGTTATGAAGCTGACGATATTATAGGAACATTAGCTACACGATTTGGTAAAGATGATATAGAAGTAATTATAGTTTCTAATGATAGAGATTTGTGGCAGTTAATAAATGATAATGTGTTAGTTATGATGCCTGTAAATGGGGGGCAAGTAGAGTGGGTTGGAGCTAAAGAAGTAGAAAAAAGAATGGGATTTAAACCTGACAAAATGATTGATTATAAGGCGCTTCGAGGGGATCCTAGTGACAACATACCAGGAGTTAAAGGCATTGGTGACAAAACTGCAAAGGCATTACTAGACGAATTTGATTCTTTAGATGCAGTTTATGAAAACTTAAGTAAAATTAATCCTAATTCCCTTAAAGAGAAACTTGAAGTGTACAAAGAAGATGCGTTTATAAGCAAAATGTTAGCTACGATTGTTACTGACCTGGATTTAGATGTTGAATTAAGCGACTGTTTATACCAGGAGTTTAACAAGGGTAATGTAAAAGATGCCCTACTTAAGTACAATTTTAAATCTCTTATAAAACGTATGGGTTTTGACTTGCCTAATAAAAAAATAGAAACTCCTCCTGATAGTCAGCTTTCGCTTCTTTAAGCATCCAAATGACCCTATAGTGTGTTATAATCCTTCCATTAACAAATAAGCACATAAGGAGAGATTTTCTAATGCAAACTAAATATTGGAAAACAGCTGCGCTGGTTTTTGCGGTGTTGCTAATGGTTTCGCTATTGGGGAACTTGGTTTTAGGTTTATCCTTAATTTCCAAAACCAATGCGCCAGTTGTGGTGCGTCAAGTTGAGGTAACGCGAGTGGTCATTGATGCCCCGGAAGAAGGTGAAATTCCCGTTACGCTAATTTATGAGGAAGTAGAAGTAACGCGTATTGTTGAAGTTACTCCGGAGCCTGAAACCACCGCTGAAGAAGATACGGATTTAACCGAACTTGATGGGGTTTCTATTGCTAGTGTGATAACTTCCACGCACACTGCAACAATTACTGAAAATGCTGTTGTTTATCTTTCGCACAGCCGCAATGGTTCGGTGTGTGGTGCTTCTACCGATGATGCTACTAAGTACTATGTGCCCGAAGGTGCAGAAGTACGCGTGTGGACTCGCTCAGTAGACGGCATGCTACACATTACCGCGGAAGAAACCCAAATCAATGGCACCGGTGCCGTCGGTATTGCCCTTACAGGTTGGATTGCCGAAGCACGTACATACCACGATTGGTCTCTTGAAGATGTAGCTACCGTAGAAGAGCTTTTTGTTGGTTCGAGCGCTTTATGTTCCTATGCGGAGGCTCCTGCCGAGGTTCCAATGTCTGAAACATGCATTGTACCTAATGGTAAGGTGGCTTGGCATAATCCGCATTCGCCAATTTCGCCAAGTTGGGGTGGTTTAGGTTTTGGTGTTACTTTGCTCAGTTCTGACCCAATTGTTGCAAACCCTATTCGCTGGGGAACTGAAGCTAGTGATAACATCAAAATTAACGTGCAGGCCATTGAACCTCAAGGCGGTTGTTACGCACTAGCGGTTACGGTGTACGGCTTTCATACAGACGATGCAGGGAATGTGGGCAACGTTGTAGATGTATTGCAACTCGGTTCCACCTACGTTAACGCCGTGCCTTTCACAAACTTTGCCAATCCGGATTCGCGTATTTGGGTTAAGGTTGTTCCTTACGAAACCAATGAATAACGCTTAATCTACCTTACAGAGCTGATATGCTTGTTTTAAACACACAAGTATATTGGCTCTTTTTTTCTGTATAATCCAAACATGACTGAAAACTTATCAAAAAACGAAAGAGCTTTAAAAGCTGCACAATTATTAAAAAAAGAACATCCTAACCCTGTTACAGAGTTAAACCATGAAAACGAATTGCAACTTGCAGTTGCTGTTGCATTATCTGCTCAAACAACCGATAAAAAAGTAAACGAAATAACTTCTACCTTATTTAAAAAATACAAAACATGGGAAGATTTTGCTAACGCCGATTTACAGGAAATTACCAACGATATAAAAGGTGTAAATTTTCATAAAGGGAAAGCAGAAAGATTAATTAAAATGGGTCAAATGATGGTAACTGACTTTAATGGCAAATTACCAAGAACTATTAAAGAGCTTATAAAACTGCCTGGGGTAGCAAGAAAAACTGCAAATGTTATTTTGCAGGAAATTTGGGATATTGCAGAGGGAATAGTTGTTGATACACATGTAACGCGTGTGTCTAATAGGTTAGGTTTAACTACTGAGACCAATGCCGTAAAAATAGAAAATGAACTAATAAAATTGTTGCCTAAAGAGTATTGGAGAAACTTTTCTGGGTCTCTGGTATTACATGGGCGCTATGTATGTAAAGCACGAAAACCTGAGTGTGCTAAGTGTATGTTAAATGAAATTTGCCCATCGGCGTTTAGTTTTGATGCCTGATTATTACTGATTTGGCGCTACTGTGAATTCGATTGCATCTTTTATTAGCATGCTTCCCCTTAACCCAGATTCAACTTCTTCATAGACCCAAAGATCTTTAGTATATGGTCTAAATTCAAAGGTTTCTCCTGCAGGAATTTGAATTGTTGACTCAAACTCGCTAAATAAATCTTTATTTTGCTTTAAGGTAATTGTTTTGTCGCTAGCGTTAGTCCAAACCACCTTTTGTCCCAGCATTACCGAGGGTTCTACAGGTTCAAATCCGGTATTTTCCGAAAAGGATATATTTACAGAGCCGAACACTGCATCAATTTCTGCGGGGCCTAATTCTTTAGTTACAGAAGCTACCGATGGTTGTCCTAAAGAAGTAGTACTTGTGGATTCTTCTGTTTCCTCATCAGAATTTTCATCAGTACGTGCTTTTTCAATAGCCTGAATTATTAAAGTTTCTAGGTCTGTGAATGCTCTTAATTCTGCTTTTTCACCGTTTACATAAAAAGTAGGTGTGGAAGAAACTCCTATAGCTCGTGCATCTCTAATATCTTCAGCTATTACGTTTTCGAATATTTCATTTTTAAGATCTTGCTCAAATTGCGCTACATCAAGCTCTAAATCGTCTGCATATTTAACAAGATCCTGTTCTCTTAGTTTGTCCTGATTTGCAAAAAGAACATCGTGATATTCCCAAAACTTTCCTTGTTGTCCTGCTGCTTGTGCTGCTATTGCAGCCATTTCAGCGTTTCTGTGTTGTGGAAGAGGGAAGTTACGATAAACTAGTCTCACATCGCCATCGTACTTTCTAAGAAGTGTCTTAACTACAGGAGCTGCTGTTTTACAAGCGGGGCATTGAAAATCTGAAAACTCTACTATTGTTACTACTGCCTCTGGGTTACCTAAGGTGTAGGCGTGTGCAGGCACCAACTTTGATGTACTAGCAACTTCTAAAGAAGGTGCATCTGTATTTGTTTCATCTTTTGAAGCTATAATTATTCCAGCAAAAATTAATATTGTTATAGACAGTAAAAACAGTACTGGAAAGTTTCTTTTTAAAAAATCCATAAATATTCCTCCTTCAATGATTTTATCACATTGAATAATTACTAAATTCGGGGTTTGACTTTAATACATTTGCTATATCTTTTTGTGTTTTTACCCCACGTACAGCGCCTACTCGTGTTACTACTCCTGCAGCATTTATAGCTCCCCACTTTAGTGCTTCTTGTACGTTTTTACCATAATACATGGCTGAAATAAATCCTGCAGCAAACGCATCTCCTGCGCCTGTTTTATCTATTACTTTGGTTTTAATTATACCTTTTGTGAATTCATTATTACCGTCGTGCGCAGAGGCTCCGTTTTTTCCGTCAGTTATTACTGTCATTTTACAACCTAGTTTTTGCAAAGCTTTGTGTAGTTTAATGATTTCATTGGTATTTAGATTTGTCAGTTCCTGAGCTTCTTCTTTATTTACAAAAAGCACGTCTGTAACCTTCATAATATCTAACAGACTTTCTACACCAGCTTTAAATTGAAATGTTCCAGGATTAAATGCAACTAAAATTTCGGGGTTTTCTTTTAAATATGTCACTAAGTCGGCTTGAAAGGTTTCAAATCCCTTAGATAGGGAAGTGTAGTAAATCCAGTTAGGTTTTGGCCAATTTAGCAATTTATATTTTTTAACGTTATGATATGAAAGTATTGTTCTTTCACCTTTGTATATTATTACGGTGTGCACATCTGTTTCTTCGTCTTTGTTTTTTCTGCAGAATTCTGTGGAAATACCTAAATCTTTAAATGTTTGTAAAAATTTCTCTGAGTTGGGATCATCACCAAGTTCGGTATATACCGCTGCGTTTAAACCCTGGGCTGTAAAACTCACTGCTGTGTTACAGGCATTTCCTGCTACGAAGCTATGAAATTCTTCTACAGGAATTTTATCTGCATAGTTAAAGCAGATTTTGCAGTTTTTATGGTCTATATCACAAATTACACTAGCTTCATCAACTTTCATGTACTCGTCTATAGAACAATCGCCTATGGTTAAAATATCTAAAGGCATAAGTTTTTAACAGCAATTTCAATATGCTGAGCGCTAATTTCGTACTTTTCTAACAACTGGTCAGGTAGTCCAGATTCTCCAAAAGTATCATGTGCTCCAATACGCTTTATTGGCACTGGAAACTTTTCTGACAGCAGTTCTGCAATTGCGCTTCCCATTCCGCCAGCAATTTGATGTTCCTCTACAGTTACAACTTTTCCTGTTTTTTTAACAGATTCCAAAACTGTTTTTTCATCTAATGGTTTAATAGTATGTAAGTTTATTACCTCTACAGAAAGTTGGTATTTGCTTTTTACTTCTTTAGCAGCTTTTAACGCCTCTAATATAATAGGTCCGGTAGAAATTAGTGTTAAATCAGATCCTTTGACAAATATATTAGCTTTTCCTATTTCAAATGGTGTATTTTCAGTAGTTATTATAGGGGTTTTGTTTCTGGCCAGTCTTATATACACAGGCCCATTTATTTTTGCAGCAGCTTGTGTTGCTTTTTTTGCTTCTACTGAATCGCATGGACTTAAAACGGTAAAGTTAGGTAAAACTCTAGTTAGAGCTATATCTTCTAAAGCTTGATGTGTAGCCCCATCGGGGCCATTAGAAAATCCTGCATGACTACCAATAATTTTAACGTTTGCATTTGTATAGGCTATAGATACTCTAACTTGATCCCAGTTTCTTCCGGGGTTAAAAACAGCAAAAGATCCCGCAAAAGGTATTTTTCCGTTTAAGGCGAGTCCTGCAGAAACTCCTGCAAGGTTTTGTTCTGCAACACCTACTTGAAAAAACCTGTTTGGATATTTCTCTGCAAATTTATTAATTCGCACTGATTCTGTTAAATCTGCACAAACTGCTACTACGTTTTCATTTTCATCTCCTGCTAATACTAACCCCTCTCCAAACCCATCTCTGGTAGCTGCACTTTCAGCGTTTTCGTCTAAAAAGTTTTCTACCAGACCAAGTTCAGTATTTAGCATTCAACTTCCTTTTTGAATCTTTCAAAATCAATAGGTTTGTCGGTTTTTTCCATTTTAATTATATCTACGGCAACATTTGGATATTCTTCTACCTCACAGGTGTCTCCTGGTTCTTCTAATTCTGCAGAAACAAGTAGCCCTCCGTTTTCAGGGTCTTCAATGATTTTTTGTATTTTAAGTCTGTATCCGGAGGTGTCTAAAGTTTTTGAAGAAACACCTATAAGCATGTCTTTCTCAAAATCTATGTTTTCTTGTATTGCTACTGAGTTATACGTATCAAATGTTTCTAAAAAGGCATTTAGTTCTTCTTCGCTTGTTATTATAGCTCTTTGTTTATCTACTATGTTTGGGGTATCTACGATTAATGGAAACCCTTCTAGCCTTGAGGTTTCTATTTTTCCGTCATCTTCTTCTAAAAAGGGTATTTCTCCTTTACTAAAAAAATAAACGCCTCCCACTATAACTAGTAAAATTATTATCACAGGTATTATGCTTATATTTAGTTTTAGACTTTTGTTTTTAGTCATGTTCACTCCTAATTTTTCCGCCAAGCGTTCTAAGTTCTTTCAGCATTTCTTTGGCTTCTTTAGAACTTGGAGGCTTGCCGTGCCATTCAAATTTATACTCCATGGTTTCTAAATCTTTGCCTGGTATGGTATGTGCAATTATTGCAACAGGTCTCTCAAATACTGACCTAGCCATTCTACAAGCGTTAATTATTTCTTCAATGTTATGTCCATCAATTTCTAAAACGTACCAGTTAAAAGCTTCAAGTTTATCTCTTAGAGGTTGTAAGGGCATAACATGCTCAGTGTAACCATCGATTTGAATATTATTTCTGTCTATTATCCATGTTAAATTGTGTAAATGGTTATTGCCTGCAAACATTGCTGCTTCCCAAGTTTGTCCTTCATTTAATTCGCCGTCACTTCCTAAGCAAAAAACTTCGTAATGCGCGTCGTTTATGCTTGCAGCAAGCGCTATTCCGACCGCTTGTGATAATCCTTGTCCTAGCGGGCCGCTGGAATTTTCTATTCCAGGTAGTTCGCCATAGTGAGGGTGCCCTTGTAGTCTGCTACTAATTTTTCTGAAAGTATTAAGCTCTTCTAGTGGAAAAAATCCTTTATGAGCTAATGTGGCATACATTACTGGACAAATATGTCCGTTAGAAAGTATAACTCTATCTCTTTCAGGATCTTGTGGGTTTTTTGGATCAATATTTAAAACTTGAAAGTATAGCGTGGTGAAAATATCAGCCATGCCTAAGGGTCCTGCGGAGTGTCCTGATTTTGCTTTTACAAGCATTTCAACTATTGATTTTCGCACTTCTAGTGCTTTTTCTTCTAATCGTTGAATATCTTCATAGTGCGCGTGAATATGAGTCTTAGGCATTGTTAAGAGTATACGATTTATGCCTTTATACTTCAACTTTTAGTGCTTTCACAGTAGTGTGCTTGTGCTTGTTAGCGTTTGTTTTAAGTAGGAAACAACCTCTTCTGGAGAAGTGCATATCTCAAACATATTTCTTTCTCCTAAGTCTATTTTCATAGTTGATTCAATTGTATCTAGCAATGCATCCCAAAAGGACCCATATAAAATAATGGGTTTATTGTGAGGATCGTGTATCCATGAGCTTATCCAAGTCATTCCAAACTCACTTAGTGTGCCGATACTTCCTCTAAATACAATGTGTGCTTCAGTTGTTTGTAACATTACTTTGGTTCTATCAAAGTAGTCTAGGGTTTTTACTTCAAAATCATAATCGTTTTTTGGGTCCACACCTTCATAGTGTCTTTTTGGTTTGTTTGGATGATAAGTTATAGCTAACACGTCATTGCAACCTCCGGCATGTGCCCCTTTTGTAGAAGCTCTCATTACACCGGGACCGCCCCCATTTACCACATGAAAGCCTGCCTCGGCAACAGCTTTTGCTACGTTAAACGCATCTTTGTAGGGTTCGTCATCTTCACGCCAGGCAGCTCCTCCTAAAAATGCAATGCTGTATGATTTATTTTGCATATTTTCTCCTGTAATTAGGCATCTTCTAGTACTTTAACTAAATTTTTGTAAGCTGTCATTGGATTATTTTGGTTAAATATTTTTGAACCCACTACAATGTTTTTAATTCCTAAAGCTTTAAAAAACTTTACTTTTTCCTCATCAATGCCCCCATCTACTTGAATCCTAATGTCTGACGATGCTTTAAATTTTTCGATTTTATTTATAACATCTTTTCTAAAGGGTTTACCCTGGGCTCCGGGTTCTACGGTCATAAATTGAACAAAGTCAATTGAATTTAGATATGGTTTTAAATCGGCTATTGGCGTGTTGGGTGAAATAGATAGTCCGGTTTTATAGCCGTTTTCTTTAGAACTTTTGATAAATTTATCAATATTTAACCCTTCGAGCTGTGCACAAATGCTTACTACATTTAGCAATTTTTTCGCCGCATAGTTATAAGCATCTGTAACCATTAAATGTAGCTCTATTTGTTGATTAAACAACTCTTTTTCTATATCACCTAAGTCTAAAAAAGTTTTTGTAGGGAGTAAAATTCCATCAATTATATCTATATGAATTAAAGATGCTTTGTTTTGAAGTGAGTTTACTTTTTTCACTACCTCAGAAAACTCACTTTCTAATATTCCTGGTATGATCATTTATTCTCCAATTGTGCTGAACTTGCTCAATCTTCGTATATGTCTTTCCTCGCCACTGAAAGGAGTGTTTAACCAGGTATCAGTTATTTGTTGCGCCTGTTTAGTGTTTATATAGTCAGCGGGTAGTGCTAATACATTAGTATCATCATCTGTTCTTGTTGTTTTTGCGTGATCTTCTGTCCACGATAATGCACATCGAATTCCAATGTATTTATTAGCAAGCATACTTACACCCACACCGTTTCTACACAATAAAATTCCTCTGACTTCGCTACTTAGATTTTCTTTTATTTTGTTTATTGCTGGAACAATGTAATCAGGATAATCATCTTCTGGTTGGAGTTCTAATGGTCCCATGTCTATAACTTCATGGCCTGAAGATTTTAAGTGGGGTACAAGTTCTGTTTTTAAATCAAATCCTCCATGATCAGAGGCAATATAAATTATCATCTGTTATGAATATTATCATACTTAATTCTTATGTACTGAATTCCCGAAGCTAATAGTATTACTAATAAAGAGCCTACACACCATTTACAGAAAGCATTAATAATAAACAGTTCTAAATAAGCTAAGTAGGCTGAAAAGATAAGTCCCACAAGAATTAGTAGGGACAATTGTTTGTTTAAGCTTTTTTCTGCCAAAATATAAAAAACAATGTAGTAAAACACTCCGTATAGTGCTGTTGGAATTCCAAGCATTGTTGCGTATCTACTATTTTGAACTATTTCGCAAGTTCCCACTCCGCATAAGGGTTCAACGCCACTTATTTTTGTATAAGTTAGATATAAAGAAATTATAATTCCTGTGGTTGCTAGAGCTTTAAATATAAGCTTTACATTGAGTCTTTTTCTATATATTTTAAACAACATTGTTCCAGCATATACAATTAATACAAGAGCAATTGTATTTGTAATATTTAGGCTTCTCCATTCCCATTTTTGCAGTCTGAAATCTTCAAGAAGAATTCTAATTGTGGAGTATCCTGCCAAATATACATACAAAAATGTGCCTTTCTTTACTTTTTTAACTTTGGTTTTTATTAAAATAAGCAAGGAAAATAGCCATAAATCTAGTATCATTTCGTATAGAAAAAGTGGGTGATGTTTATAGCCGTTAATGTTTATTCCCCAAGGCAGGTTTGTTTCGGGGCCATAAATTTCTTTATTAATATAGTTTGCCCATCTACCCAAAGCCTGACCTAAAGGTGTTACTTGTGCTGCTACATCTAACCAGGGTAAAACCTTTTGCTTTTTACTTTTTAAATAAAGTGAAATAGCTACTAAAAATCCTAAAATTCCGCCAAATATATTTAGGCCACCCTGCCAAAACTGAATAATTAAGGTAGGGTTTACTTCGTAAAAAGACCATAAACTTATTACGTGAAATAATCGGGCACCAACTAAACCTGTTAATATGCCCCAAAACAATCCTTCCCACATTATTTCAGGGGACATTTTTTTTCGCAGAAAATACTTTTCTGCGACGTAAACACTTATTGCTATTGCTAAAGAGATTATTGCTCCATACATATGTTTTAAAACATACTTAGGCAGAACAGAAACACTAAAACTAGCATTCCTGAGTATATATAAAATGTTCTTTTGTTTGGTTTATTTTTTAAGGCCCAAAACCATTCGTTTAAATCATTATTAAAAAAGTGTTCCACAAGCAAGTATAAGGAATTAAGTAAAGTTGATAATACTAGTGCTTTAAAAAATACGCTTGTTGTTGAAGATAGTACAAAAACTGTTAACGGTATTAGAATTACTTGAAACTGTACACTGTTTAACGTTTTTTCTTTTACGCTATCTCCGTTGTAGTACGCATACTTTAAAGCCCCTATCAAATCAAAGTGCTTTAAAAATGCTAACAGGGTTTTAGAAAAGTCAGAATCAGGTTCAACAAAGTAAGCGTGTATTAAATAGTCGAGTTTAAGCAAGTAAGTTCCAAAAAAACTACCTAAAATCACTAAAGCTATTTGTAGCGCATCTCTTTCTACTCTTAATGCTATTAAAACCACTACTAGTGTGGCTGATAGAAGTAACTGAACTTTATTTGTTTTAGCGAAACTTGCTTCGTTACTCATTTATAAATTAATAATATGCTATTTAAATTTGTCATTCAACCTTTTCTTGCCCGTTCTGACGCTCTTTGCGTAGCTGCCCTAGTTTCCACATAAACAGCCTGCCTTTTGTAGAGGCCCTTTCTGATTTTAGTACGTGTTCTCGAGCTTGCTCTAATAAACTTCGATCCTCTTCTTTTGCAAGTTTTATATATAAAGCCCGGTGTTTCATATCTCCCAATTCTTCTGCTAATCGGTTGCCATATGCCTGAAACTCGTATGTGTTTCTAGTGTCTCCTTTTATTTCTTTTTTTTTCAGTATTTCGCCTAAACTCTTCATTAATATTTCAAGAAAATTTTAGAATAGTTTTCTCTTATGTATCCCTTATTTGTGTTTGTTATTTTTATTAGATCGTTGCTATTTTCTGTTGCTTTTATTATCAGGCTGCCTGTTTTTGCTAGTAACTTAATGTACTCTTTGGGTTCTTCTTCTTGGCAGGTGTCTATTATTATATGTGCATATGGAGCGTTAGCTTCTATAGTGTTTGCAGTTACAATGTTTCCATATCCATGTTTTCTTATTTCCCGTGATTTTTCCAAAATGTCTTGTGCCTTCAATTCATACATATACGTTTTTTTAACCAGTTTCCCGAGAATATAATATAAAGTAATTGAGTGTGTTCCAATTATTAAAACTTCGGAATTTACATCAGGATCAAGTAGTTGTAATAGTTTTGCTTCAGCATAAACTTCCTTTTCATCTAACTTAGGAAACATATTTTGAACTTCATATATGGCATCTAGCAGAGAAGGGTTAGTGACTCCGGTTACTTTGAGTTTTTGGATTAAATCTATAGCGTCGAAATTTATTGGTTCCATATTTTATATAGTAGCAAAGATTACTTGCTTTTTGGTTTTAATATGTCGCGAACAATTTGACCTAAAAACGGCAATTCAAATTCCTCGTTATTGTAAGCTTTCCACATTAAAAAGAGCCAAAGGCCGAAAACTACCATGGTAACAATTGGTGACAGTATTATCCCAATGAATACAGCTACTAAAGCATCTGCAATTGTTAATGCTATTACTGAAGCTATGCCAAATACAATTGATTGCATTGCGTGAAATCTAATGAACTTATTTTCTTTTTCGAAATGGTATACAACAAAGCCCGTTATTGGAGTAAGTATGTATGCAAAAGCGGCCTCCATGTTTTGATCCATTTTATATGGTTTGTTTGTTTCTATGGTTGATTTTGTATTTACTATCTCGGCAGTATTGTTTGTTTCATTATCCATGTGTAAATAATACGCTTTTTTTACATTTGTTTGCAAGTGGGGGATTCTATCAACTAGACCTATAGTGTTGAAATTAAGCTTAAGTTACCGTATAATTGCTCAAATCTCTAATAAATATTGAACATAAGGAGTGTGACAAGTGAAATACTTGAAAGCAAAACATGTCGCGATTTTAGTGGGCATTGTAGTCGTGGTTTTAGTGGGACGCTTTGTTTTATCTTCTCTATCGGCGCCTGAGTTTCCAGGAAGTGAAGAGGAAACTTTAGTTGCACCTATGGGAGAAAGTAAAAAAACCCTTGCCATTGCTACACCAACCCTTGTTGTTGAAGGTGACAGTATTTCTGCAGAAAATAGCACTAATGAGTTGCCTGCAGATACTTCATCTACGGTAGACAGCATCACAGCACCCACACTTACAGAATGGGCGCGTTACCCTGATGCTGTGCAGGACTCGGTTTATGTAAACGACTTTCGTTTGATTGTTGTTGATCGACATTATCGTTTAACTCCTGAGCAAATTCAATGTCCTGACGGTGACCTGTCGGTTGCAGCGCATTTACAGCCTGCATCTGCTACAGGTATTCGCGAGGTTTTGGATGCACAGTATATTGTAAGCGATATGCTTCCCGATTTGACTGCGCTGGTAACCGCTGCCAAGGAACAAGGAATTGACCTGGCTTTGCGCACAGCTTGCCGTGGGGTTGAACGTCAGAGAACAGCTTACGAGTACTGGCTTGGACTAGATCCATTGGCAGATGAATACTCGCTGCGTCCAGGGCATACCGAGCACCATACTGGTTTGGCGTTAGATTTCACTACAAACTACTGTAGTAGTGGCGTTTGCATTGAAGATTTTAATGGTGCTGCGGGTTGGACCAATGATTTTGCGCAAAGCCCTGCCGGAAATTTTTTGCAGAGCAATGCTCATTTGTTTGGGTTTGTAATGCCTTATCCTATGGGTGATGAGTGCAAAACTGGCGTAAATGCAGAAACTTGGCATTGGCGCTGGATTGGCACTGAAAACGCTCAAGCCTTTAAACAAGCACAAGAGCAAAATGCACAGTTGTCTTTTACCGAATGGCTGTACGCGCAAAATGGGCTACAATACACGCCTTTCTGCGTTAGTGGGCAATAAGGGAGAGGCTAAAGTTGAGTACATTCAAAATATACCCTAACGTTTTACTCAAGCGTTACATAGCTTTGACTTTTCGTTACAGTGTCTACATTGTAGTGAAAGCCTCATAGCATTAGGCCTTTGATTAGTGATATTTTACTTCATTAATCAAAGGCTTTTTTTACTTTTTTTCTGTTTGGATTTTATATAAACTTTTTATTTCTTCCACAGTAGTCACATCTTCAGGTGCTTTATCTTTACGAAACTCCATTAACCGTGGAAACCTTAGTGCATATTCTGCTGTATGTTGTGATGATTTTGATATTTCATCGGCTCTTATAACTACAACAATTTTTGGTGAGGTCCATACGTCAGGCTCAAGTTCTTTTGGAAATTCAACATTAGCTGGGGCATTACTTATTTTAATTTTGTCGCATTCTTTTTTTAAATAAACCCAATCTTCGTCTTTCAACCCTGTTCCAATTTTTGAAACTGTTTTAAAGATTTCATTTTTTTTGTCATAAACACCTACTAAGAATCCGCCTATACCAAAATCTGCGCGTGCTCCTTTTCCATTGTAATAGCCGAGTACAACACAATCTATTGTGTCATCTAGGTTGCTTTCTTCTAATCTCTTTAGTTTTACCCACGCAAAAGATCTTGCCCCTGCTTGGTAGCCAGTGTTTGGATTTTTAACTACAAGGCCCTCTAAACTTTTTTCTTTTGCTTCATTAAAAAAATTTCCCAGTTTTTTCGGATCATCCGTAGTTAAGTGCTTGTCTATTTCTATAATTTCGTTTTCTTTTATAATTTCGTTAATTCGTGCTCTCCTTTGTACTAGAGGAGTGTCTAAAAGCGATTTACCGTTAAGGTAAAGAATATCGAAAACAAGATATTTAAGGGGTATTTGCTTAGCTATATATTTTATATCGTGTTTTCTTTTTCTTTGTATGGTTTCCTGAAAATTTAAAAACTCACCTGTGTTTTTATCAAAACCAATTGCTTCCCCATCAAGTATTACTGAGTCTGCTTTAATAAACTTATTTGCTGCTTCAATAATATCTGGAAACTGATGCGTGGTTTCGTCTAAATTTCTTGTAAATGTTTTTATAAAAGTTGTATCACTTACGCTATTAAATAAGTCGAGTGCTGTTGAGGACACTTTTTTACTTCTATCTAAATGAAGTTGCACTCTTGTCCCATCAAATTTAAACTCCGCCCAAACTTCACCACCCATTTTTTCAATGATTTCTTCTGGAGAACCAATTCTTTGTGGTTTTTGTGGCAATAAAGGTACTCCTGGTTCCATTGCAATGCTATTAATCCCTTTTATCCCCTCTTTTTTAATTAGTTCAGCAATTAAAGCAATATCAGGGTGTACATTATATTTGCCTTCAATTTTCTTTTTTAGCGATTTATCTCCTGCAGCTAAGCTAGATAGGGCATCTACTATAGTTAAAGCTGTAAAACCTAGTCTGGTTGTACCTAAAACCATTCTTATAATGAATTTTGCCGATAATCCGTCAACTTTAGTTAGCAGGGCAGATAAATGGGATACTTTTTTTTCTTGAGAACCTGTTCCTTCGAATTTTGCAATTTCTAGCAATTTTTCATATACCTCGTTTAGTTCTATATTTGCTATTTTATGATTTTCTGAAAGTTCAAAAGCAACACTACCTAAGTCTCCTGTATTTTTGTATAGCTCTTTAATTTTTTCCGACTTAGTTTCGTAAGAGTTTTCAATTATTCTCATCATCATTTTTTCTGCTATGTTGAAGCGTTCAGAGTCGAAGGGAGCTTTTAATTGGCCTAAAGTTAAATTTATTGCGTTTCTTGTTTCGTTTGGATCAAGTTCTTCTAAAAGTTTTTTTAATATTTCAGTAATTTCAAGTCTTTTTGATGTTTCTTCTAGTTTTAAAAGGTATTCTGCGAATTTTGAAATCTTCATGGGGGCATTATACAAGGTTTAATTAAAGTAATGCTCGCATTTTTTGAATTTTGGCTTCAAAAATGCGAGCACTGTGCGTTAACTTAGGCAGTTATTTTTACCTTTTTCTTGCTCTCTTCCAAATTGCGGTGTATCCCGGCATTAGTTCGCCTGCTTCGTTGTAGGCTGCTGCAGTACTCCCGCCTTCGGTTTCTGCTGTTTCAAGCTTTCTGCGTGCGGTATGTACATTATCATCAGGAACATTTTCTACAAACTCCCATCTGTTTGTTTTCATAAAACAATGTGTTTGATCATTTACGTTATACATGTTTTCTCCTTTTTCAAACCATGTTAATTTGTATCTTTATTTGAGGAATTAATTTTTAACACAAAAAGTAAGGAAAATAAACATTATAGGATTATTTTTTGAGCTCATACCTTGAAGATTTTGTTTTACCCTTTTTTTCCACAATTCCTTTATCAATAAGTGTTTTTAAATCTCTTAGTACGGTATCTTCTGATAAGTGTGGAAACAATTTTTCAAAATCAACGTTTTGTATTCTTCCATAATCTTGTAAGTAAAGAACTATTTTTTCTTGTCTGCGGCTGAGTTCTGCTTTTCCTGAGGCTTGTGCAATTTTAGTATCTTTTGCTAAAAGTAGTACTTTGTCAGTTAAAGTACTTATTTCGTTTGCCATGCCTCTTGTAAAGTACTCCAGCCACTTAGTTAAGTCTTCCTCGTTTTTATCTATTGAGTTAATAGCAAAATCGTAGCTTTTTAAATCTTGGTTATAAAATTCTGACAAACAAAAGTATTCACTAATATGATAATTATGGGATTTTAATATAAGCAAAGCCGTTAAGTTAGCTATTACACGGTTAGAACTTTCAAAGGGTACTATGTGCTCAATGTATCCGTGCATTATTCCGGCGGTTAGCACAGGATGCGTGTCTTTTGCATCAATACTATGATACCAATCCATAAGTTCTACCATTTCAGCAAGAATTTCTTGAGGTTTGGTACCGTATGTAAGCTCGATTCCTCTATATCTACCTTTTTTGTTTAGTGCTTGTGTAGAGGCTATAGTATGGAGTTTTTTTATGTCTTGTTCTTCAAAATCTCTAAAGCTTGCCAGTTGTGTAAGTTCTTCTTTTGCATTTAGGTAATTACTAATTTCTTTTGGTGTTCTTTCCGAAACTTCATCTACTGCTTTTTTAATAATTTCTTTTAAAATACTGTGCCCGCCTAACGAAAGTATATTAAAGGTGTCTTTTATTAGTGCTTCTCTTTTAAGCTGTCTATCCCAACTGGGCAATATTGTTGTGTTTTCTATAATACCTCTGCCATACTCAATAGCAGATATATTTTTAAGTATTTCGGTTGTAACTGAGTATTCAGGTATAAGCATGGTTAAAGCCTTTTATAAGTAATTCTCGCATATTTCCCGCAAAGTTGAAATAAAAAAAACCATAAGTAATAAAGTTTTTATCACTTATGGCGTATTTGCTACTATTGCTTTAAGTTAAAGATTTCTAGGCTTACCCATATAATAAGGGATATTCCGGCTAAAACGTGTTCTGTACTTTTATAAGCCATCCCAGTAACTAACATAGCAACTCCCTGAGTTAGTATTGAGAGAGCAATTAACCAGGATAGTACTGAGTCAATCTCTGTTTTTTGTTCTTTAGTTTTTTTTAAATTCCATAAGCCTGCAATAAGCAAACCCGCACTGGAACTTCCAAAAACAATAAACCAATAGTTTTCATTTATGTTTGTTAGTGAAACCCAAACTGCAAAAAGAATCAATGCCAGCTTAATTACGGGACTCGTTTGTCCTTTTTTAACTACTGCTGCAAAGCCTTTTGATATTAGTGTCATTTTCGTCTCCTTATTTCATTTTTTGCAAGTATAACAAAGCTAAAGGTTGATAACGCTCATTTCTTGTGATGAGAATTCTTCCAGGTCAATTGGTTCTGCACTTGTAATAATGGTTTGTTGTAAAGGAATTACTTTAAATACCGCTTGTTTATGTTTGTAATCAAGTTCGGAGAATATGTCGTCTAAAAGCAAAACAGGCCGCATGCCTGTAGCCTCGTTTATAAAATCCATTTCGGAAATTTTTAAGGCCAGTAAGGCAGCACGTTGCTGACCCCTAGAACCAAATTTGGCAATATTGTAGTTGTTTAAAATAATTCTAAAGTCATCCCTATGCGGGCCAATTAATGTTCTTTTTGCGTAAATTTCTTTTTGAGCGTATTTGCTTAAGATTTCTTCAGATATTTGGCTAATATCGTATATCACCTCGTGATTTGAGGTTTCACTGTTTAGTTCTTTACCATGGTTTTGCACTTTGACGGCTAAAAAATTAAAATATTCGGTACGTTTTTTTTGAATATAGGTGCCCGTAGTTACTGTTTTTTTTGTCCAAAACTCTAACTGATCCTCGCCGCGTCCAAATTCACTTATTAGCTCTAAAATTTTGTTTCTTTGTTTTACTGCTTTTGTGTAATCGGCTAAAGCTCTTTTATATTCAACATCTATTTGAGACAAAACCAGGTCTAGGTATTTTCTCCTGTTTGAGGGTGTTCCCGTAAATAGCTCAATATCAGGGGGAGAAAACAGCACACTGTTGAAGTGCTCAGCAAAATCTCGTAATTTTTTGCTTACACCGTTTAGTTTAACTTTTTTGCTTGCAGCATTTTGAAACTTTTCGCTTTTTGTTAAAATCACCTCTAGTTTGTTATCTTCATGGTTTGTTACGCTTACCTCAACTATTGCAAAGTCATTGTTGTGGTTAATCATATCTCTATCGTATTCTGCTCTTAACGACTTAGTTGTGGCCACTAAGTAAATAGCCTCAAGTATGTTGCTTTTTCCGATTCCGTTTTGTCCTATTATGATTTGAGATTTTCCATTAAAGCTTAGTTCAAGGTTTTCGTGGTTTCTGAAATTTTTAAGTTTAAGGTTGTGAATTTGCATATTTAAATTAATCTGTTTTTACCATCTTTAGATTGGCAGGTGGGGCAAAAGTATGTTCCTCGTCCGTTTATTTTTTTAAATTCTACATTTGTTTTACATTCGGAGCATATATCTTTTTGATATATTCTAAAAAAGTTTTGTTGATTTCCTTTTTTCCCAAAAGCATCTACATAGTCACTCATTGATATACCTCTATTTTTTATACCTTCGTTTAAAATTTCACGAGAAGCTTTGAGTAAAGCTGTAGCCTCTTTTAATGTAATGTTTTTGGTGGATGTTTCTGGGTGAATTTTAGACATCCAAAGTGCCTCCGTCGCATACACATTACCGAGTCCCGCAACTTTGGCCTGATCTAAAAGTACATTTTTTATACTGGTTTGCTTACTTTTTATTTGTTCTAAAAACTCTTCCGGGGTCAAATTTTCGTCAATTGGTTCTGGTCCGTATTTGTTTTTCAGCTCATTTAGTTCGAGTTTATCCAACAATTTCACTTTGCCAAACATACGCATATCGCAAAAGCGTAATTCTAAGTTTTTATCTTTGTTTTTTAATTCAAAAATTATGCGTTCCCATTTATCTTGTAGAAAGTTTTTTCTTCTTAATAAAGCGCGCCCAGTCATTGCTAAGTGTATTGTTACAAAGTACTCATCTTCAATTTCTAGCAATATGTTTTTTGCAATTCTATCTGCCTTAAGTATTTTTTTACCTTTAAGCGTAGTAACAAATGTTTCAGAATCGGGATAGGGTATGTACCCATTTACAAGCTTAACATTTGTAATAGTTGCTCCTTTTACAAAGGGTTTAATATCGTTAGTAATTGTGTGTACTTCGGGTAGTTCTGGCATCGCTTTATTTTATCATTTACCCCAGTTCAAACCTATAGTATAATAACCTACACATTCTTGATGGAGGTTAAGTTCAAATGAGAATTTTATTGGAATTACCTGTTGGTACTAACGTAACAGTGATCAAGTCTATATTAGTTCCCGATTATGGTTATAACGATTTATCTTATCCTTTTGAGGGGAGTTTAATGGAGTCGTTTCCTTTATTGGGTAACAAAATGGCTTGGGTTGCTGTAAACGGAGATAGTAGTGACCACCTGCGATTTTATCCTGATCAAATTCGTTTGCCCTTGTATTATCAGCCAATTTTGCTGATGGCGCGAATTTGGAATTACTTTGCAGACACAAAACGGCGTCGCAAGTTTTCAAGCTAAAGGAGCAGAAATGTACAAACTAAGCTCGTCTGCTCAAAAAGTTTTGGTCACAATACTAGTGCTTTTACTAATAGCACTTATGGCCATTGGTTTTACCGGCAATGTTCAAAAAGACGCTAATCACAGCACTTTTTGGACTGCTGGACAGCTGGTGGGTGTGGGAATTCGTCACAACATTGTAGAATTTGGTGCTGAAAAAAGCTTTAGAGCCTATACGCTCGAAGTATTCGTCAAAAAGGAAACAATTCCCGACGGCAGCGCAAGCTACTACACACGTTTAATAGAGTGGCAAATTTTTGTGGTACCAGAAGGAAAACCTTAGCACAATTATTTAGCCAAATAAGGCTCTGCAGAAGTAACGTGTAAATTACACTTATTTCTCAGGGCTATTTTTTCCTTCCCATTTTTCTTTTACAAACTCTTCAAATTCTTGCTTAAACCTGTTTTTGTTGAAATGCATTGCATGCGCTTTTATTTTTTCTGAATCATACTTATTTTGCCTTATGTTTTCGTCAAACTTTTTCACCTGATTCATAAAATGCTCTATTTTTATAGAATCAAAAAACATACCATCTATACCATCTCTTATTGTTTCTAGGGGACCTCCAGATTTGTGTGCTAGTATTGGTTTTCCGTGCGCCATAGCTTCTATTACACCAATTCCAAAGTCTTCTTCTACTACAGGAAATAAAAACCCTTTGCATTGTGCCAATAATCTGTGTTTTTCTTTTTCAGATACTTTTCCTAAAATTGCAACATTTGGTTTAGCCATTTTTTTTAATCTCTTTTCCTCCGAACCTGTACCCACAACCTTTAGTCTTATCCCAAGTAAATTAAATGCTTCTACAAGCATATCCACATTTTTATATGCCGATAATCGGCCTACAGTTAAATAAAATGGTTCTTCTAGGTTATCAAATTCATGTTTTTTGGCTGCCTTTTCTACTTCTACAGGAGGATATATTACAGTTGCATCGCGTTTATAAAATTTAGCTATTCTTTTTTTAACCTCATAAGAATTGCATACTATATAGTCAGCTCTTTGTGCGGCAAGAAAGTCCCAAATTCTTAAGTAGTGATCAATATACTTCACAATTGGTTTATAGTACCAGTTGTCTCTTTTTGTACTTTCAACAGAATACTTATATAAAAATCTGGGGGGTGTGTGTATGTAGCTTATATGCAGTTGTTCTGGTTTTGTTATAACACCCTTGGCATATGAACTACTGTCTGAAACTACAATATCGTAGTTACTTAAGTCAAAATTCTCAAATCCTATTGGATTTAAAAAAGTTAGATATTTTGAGAGTATGGGGATTTTTGTTTTTAACTTGTTAGTTGTATTTCCTATTGTTACAACTTTGCTTTTGTTTATTATAGAAGACATAGCCACGGCTTTGTATGTACTTGTAAATATGTCTGCTTGTGGAAAAATCTCCAAAAAAGCCTCAAGAGTTTTTTCTGCACCACCATATTGAACTAAATAATCATGAACTAAGCATACTTTTGGTTGTTTCATGCTGTTATTATAGCTTTTAATGTTATTTTTAGCTAATTACCCTACGAGGATCTTTTTGAAGGATATTTGTTAAAAAATTTTGTCTAACTTTTGTACTCACATTCTTAAGAAAAAAGAGATTTCCTTTAAATGCAGGACAAATCAATGGTTGAGTAAAAGTTTGGTTAATCTTGGGGTTTTTTGTTTTAGTGCGTGATAATAATATAAAATAACCGTTTTAGTTCTTGACGTGTTTTTAATTTCATGTGTTTAATAGTAACAATGCAAAAAGGATTCGCTCTGCCTGTAGTTTTAATAGTTACATTAGTGTTAGTACTGCCCGTTGTATTTTGGATAGCAAATAACGATGTTAATTTAGCGTCCTCAACCGATGTAAAAGGAACCTCCACCATTAAAGATCCTTACGCAAAACCCGGGTTTAGTGTTTCTATAATGTCCAAAAATTCCCCATGGGAATTAGTTGAATATTTATGTGAAGAAAAAGAAATCTGCACTAAAAGTTTAACGTCAGGTAAACGTTGGGGAAGTGTAAGTGGTGATAAATCTGATTTACATCAAATTTTAGTAGAAACATCACCAACCTGGAACGGTTATAAATATATGAAGTTTTACGTTAAAACGCCTTTATCAAATAATCACCTTGCGGTATTAGATTTGGGTAGTTTTCCCGAGTCTGAGGTTTATACACTAGCTGAGGGATCTTATTCTGCAGAGGCTGTTATAGTGCCTATTGAAAAAGTTGCTTCAAGTTTTTATAAGTCTGCTACTTTTAGTAATAGCAATTAGCTGTATTGTAAAACTCTCTTCGTGTGTTTATTATTAGTGTATGAATTCTGTTCCTAGGCCTATAATTTTTACGATTTCTAATTCCTTAATTCTTGGCTTGGTTTATGTTTCTTTTTTCACTTCTTCTGTTTTGGCTCAAACTACCAACGACTACGAATTTATTACAGACACACAAGCAGAAAGCATAAAGTTAGATACCATCATAGATAACCATGATTACACTAACGATGTGAATCGCACTTACTTACCCGATTTATCATCTACTCAAAGCTCTCAATTTAAAATATGTGATATGAAAGAAAACAAGAGAGTAGAAGAAGTTACAGGAACATTATCAGTAGATTTTAAAACCGGCGGTTCTATATTTGGTACTGCCAAAAACAACACTATTTACAACTGTTGGTATTGGGTTGGCTTAACCTATTATGAAATACCTGCAGGAGGTGACCCTATGGAAGGATTAAACTTACAGCGTTTTGTTGAGGAAACACCTTTGGTATTGTTGGCTCCTGGGGAATCAACATCGTTTGAACTGTTTTTACCCGATGACGCGGACAGTTTGTGTAGAATTCAGGCAGATGTTCACATAGGCCCTTCTGTAAATCCGTTTTCATACCCCGACGGTGAACCCGGTATTAATTGGTATAGCGACAGCTATAGACTAGTTAAAGGTAAAGTTATAGGCACTCCATACTGCGCTGATTCTGCTTCCTTGTCACGTATTAGAGGACTAATTTGGGATGCCACTGATAGCTCTTGTAATATATCTGACACTGACAAGAATTCTCTAGAAATTCAACCTAATGATGTAGAAGATGGTGTAGAAGTTTTCGTTTCAGGAGATCCAAATATTTATGGTACTTGGGATCCTAATGATTTTAGCGGTTACAGTTATGAAATAAACAATGTTCCAATTGCAGATAATAGTGTTATTTGTGGAAGTGTTTCAACGCCAACTAGCACTCCAAATGCTTTTTATAGATTAAAATGTGTGGATAATAGTGATTCCGGTGTACAAACCAGTGCCTGTGCTATTAAAGATATAGACGATTTGTCTGAAAATATTAACTTAGGTTACGAACTTGTATCTACAGGGTGGTTTACCTCTTTATTTGGAGATATATATGGGGGTTGTTCTGATTGTTTCCACAGTGTAGATGCAGAAATTCCTTCAGACATTGTATTAGGTACCGATACGTTTAAAACTTATTTAATACAGCAGATAGGCACAGTATTTGGCAATAGAGATTTGAGTGTAGTTAATCCCGACGGCGAAGACCGTTACTCCGAAGACAATAATAGATACCAGAAAAATATTAGATCTCAAGTTGCTACATGGCCTACTTCATATAATTTTAAGCCCCCAGTTGGTGCAATAAGCATTGAAGATAACGAACTTGGTATTAGTTGTAATACTATGTTTAGCACAAACAAGGAAGATGAAAAGCTTAACCCTATGCGCGCTTATAAAGCTAGTTCCTCTTGTATAGAAGGTGCACTAAACGGTGCTTCAGAAACCGCAACTTATTCGTTATCGAAAAATGGTGTTGTAGTAATTTATGTTACAGATGGTGACTTGAATATAAATAAAAACATACATTCTGTTTCTCCATATCAGCGCATTATATTTGTAGTAAGCAGATCGGTTATATTTGATTCTACTTTAAACACTATTTATCCCTTACCCACCACAAGACCTAATATAGAGGCCTCTTTTATTGTTAATGGAAATATAGTTTTTAGTAGTCAATTAGGGGCTAATGACGCTGACATAATTTTTGATTTACCAATTATTGTAGAAAGTCCTTTAATATCTAAAGAGGGTACTGTGATTTTTGCACGTGATGGACGTGCACGAAACGAATTACCTGTGGAAGTTGTGAAGTATAATCCTTATTACTACCTACAGTTAGTAAAACAGGAGTTAAGTGAAGATAATTTAAACAGAAATTATTCTGGTTTATTTCAAGAAGGTTTAACTTGGGAGTACGGAAAATGAAAAATAATAAATTAGTGAATAATGAAAAAGGACAGGCTCTTGCCTTTGCTGTAGCGGTTATGGTTATAGCTTTAGCTTTAGGTGTTGGTATTTCGTTACGCACATTGTCCACTGTTTCTAGAGTAACAAACACTGACACTTCTGCGCGTGTTTTGGCCGCAGCCGAAGGTGGAATAGAAAACTTTTTAGTTCGCCCTTTTAATGAGCTTGCAACGTTAGCAGATTCCGGAGATGTTACAGTAATTGATTACAGTTCCGGACAAAGTTCTACAGATCCTATTTTTACTAATGCTTCAGTTACTGTTGATTATTTTGGTAGTACTCAGTACCCAAATGGTTTTGATTTTACTGCTGAAAATGGCCAAACGTATGATGTACGCATGGGCTCTTATGCTTCTAATTCTATAGAGGTGTGTTGGCAGTCAGTTAATACAAACAACGGTAGTGATTTGTACTATACTTCTTATTCAGCAAATGACGTTGGTACAGAAATACGCTCTGGATGTTTTGTGGACTATTGGGCTTCTTCTGCATGCACTGCAGACGGAAATGGTATTGTATATGCCTCTTTTGTGAACTTTGATTCAAACCAAGCTAGCTGTGAATTTGATGTAATAGCAAGCGTTGAGTCTTTAGGTATTGATGGGCAAGAGCAAGCGGTTTTACCCGGCGAATCTATATATTGGGAACTCCCAACTTCTGTATCAAGCATTGCCAGCGAGGATGTCACCTTTTACATTTCATCAGGATCTTTTAATACTACAAAACAAGCCCAGTATCCTGCTGCCGAGTGTTTTTCTGGAACTCAAGAAGACTTATTGATTAATGATGTAAATATTGTTGGAAAATTAGATATAACTCTACCAGAGTTGCCTGTAGAAATGGAAAAAAATGGTGTTGCAAGTAACGATCGCATAAATAGATTTCCAATTGATTATGAAAATAACTTTGAAAGTGCAAGTACTTGCAACCATGTTGGGTACGAAAATTACGATGGGCATATAATTACTATGGATAACAACATAACCCATTTAAGATTACGCACTATTAATGAATCTGCAAAAATGGTTTTGTTTCCTACGCAAGATTCCAATGGGTTGCCTGTTCAAGGGTATAAAATAACTTCGACGGGAAGTATAACAAATGACGTTGCGGGGGATCAGCCAACTAAGTCAGTTACAGTTTATAGACGTTTCCCAGGACTTCCTTCGCTTTATGATTTCGGTATTTATACTGATACTGGGGCTTTAGAGTAAACTACTTTAATTGCATTTGATATTCAAAAATTATAAAGGCGATATAAATTACAAATAAAAGTAACGCTTCCTTTTTATCAAGTGTTTCTTTAGTTTTTACAAATCTCAAAAATAACAAAATAGTGAATAGCAAAAATGTTAACGAAGATAAACCTACGGTGGCATTAGTTATTATTATAGGTTTTATTACAGCCACGGTACCTAGTACCGCTGTAGAATTAGCAATTACGCTTCCAATTATATCTCCCAGTGCGCTGTCTTTATGAATACGCTTCGAAGCTGAAACAGTGTAAGCAATTTCAGGTAAGGATGTTCCTAAAGCCGTTATAGAAAGTCCTATAAAGCCTAATTCTAATGCAACTAATGTACTTAAATTCAGCGCTGATTCTACAATAACTTCGCTTGCAGCAAGTACTACTAGTAAGGATCCAACAAATAAAGTTCCTTGTTTCCACATATTTCTATGTTCAAATTTTTCTATAAGGTTTTCAAAAAAACTTCCTCTTTTTAAAACAGCTATAAAGTAAATTACATATCCGCTTAGTAACAGTAGGCCGTCAATTCGTGTTAATTTACCATCTATAGACATTGCAAGTGGCATAATAGTAAATAAAGCTCCTAAATAAGCATCTTTATTATAAAGAATGGTGTTAGTTGAAAGCGTTTCTCCTAGTAAAACAGGTATAGCAATTACTAAAGTTAGTAGTGCAATATTTGATCCTATTACAGCACCATAAGCTAAAATTGGGTTGCCGCTTAATCCAGAATTAATTCCAACGACTAGTTCGGGTAATGATGTAGCTATAGATATTATTAAAAAACTAATTGTATATGTAGATATATTGAGGTGATGAGCAATAATAGTTGAAGATTCAATAAAGGCATTTACCGCTTTTATTAAAACACCACACGCAACAAGTATCAAAAATATGTAAAGCACAGGTTCCATAATATTAATAATGCGTGATTTTTTTTGCAGTGTAAAGGTAATCCATGTTTTGAGAGTTTTTTTGTTTCTCAAAACATGGATTTTAGGTGATTAGTTTTTGCGGAGTTTGGTGGTAAACATAGTGAGCCCCACTGCGTACAATAAAATGCAGGTTACCAGTCCAAGATTGGAGAGGTTGCTGGATGTTTCGAAAAACCGCAACCAGTGTCCAATTCCAACGATTCCCAATACGCCCATGCCATAGATAAAAACCCCTACGGTGCTTATATTTTTTGAAGCTAGTAGGTTGTCTTGATCCCGGTGCATGTAGGGCATCCACATGGTTAGCAAAGGAACATTTACTAGAATCATTGACACAATGAACTTATGCACATATCCGGGCATTGTCCATCCCACCAAAAAAGCAAAAATTAGGCTCGCAACACTTGACGCTAACCCTAGTTGGAAAAGCAAGAAAGTGCCACTACCCTTTGGTTGTTGCTTTGTTTTTTGAGTCATTATCAATCTCCTTAACGTGATTTTGCTATAGGGTACAATTATATATACAATTTGTTATTATTTCAACTATAAGGTTATAATCCAACTAACATACCAAAAACGTTATGTTAGGAGAGTGCGAATGCTTGAAATAAACTATCCCTTTGACTGGATGCTAATGCTGATAGGTTTGTACTTGGGTCTTCATTTTTCTCGCTTAGTTTATTATTATCTAATTGTGAAGTGGTTCAACATGGATCAAAACGACTTCAACATGTTTAAAAGTATAGATAAACAGGCAACAGATATGATGGGAGATTATAAAGATCCGGGTGTGAGTCAGCTGTTGTTTTTATGGGTTACCATGTACTTCTCTGGATGTTTTTTTCTAAGTATGCTTTTTCCTCCAGGAATATCAATGTTTGAGCGTATTGTGGTTTACATGTTTGTGTTCATTGCAATTTACGTTCTAACTTTTTTTACTTTGGCAGGAAAGCGCTAACTTACTCGGGCAGTGTGTAACCCTTACATATTGCCCGGTCTTTTTTTGTGCTAGCATTATTACATGTCTATGCAAGAAACAGATTTAAAGGGTTTAAGCACACAAGAAGCTCAAAAACGTTTAAAAGAATACGGTCCTAATTTATTGCCCGAAAATCCGCCACCTAGTGGTTTAGTAATATTTTTATCACAGCTTAAAAGTCCCCTTGTTTACATTTTAATAGTGGCCGCAGTTATTACATGGTGGTTAGGTGATCATGAAGATACCTATATTATTCTTATTGCAGTGCTTTTAAATACAGTTTTAGGTTTTTATCAAGAAAAACGTGCTGGAGAAGCCTTAGAGGCTCTTAAGCGCATGCTGCATCCTCAGGCTAACGTTATAAGAAATGGTGAACAAGTCACTATTCCTGTGGGTGAAATTGTTCCTGGTGATTTAGTTGTTATAAACCAGGGAGACAAAATTTCTGCAGATGGTGAACTTGTTGAAGCAAACCGTTTATATTTGACTGAAGCAATTTTAACAGGTGAATCTGTGCCTGTTACAAAAGAAATGGGAGACATTGTTTATATGGGAACCGTGGCTTCGGGTGGTCGCGGGTTAATGAAGGTTTCAGTAACTGGAGAACACACTGAAATGGGTAAAATTGCCATTAGCGTACAGGAGCTCAAAGAATCGACTCCATTAAAACGTCAGCTGGAAAAGTTTAGTAAGCAGTTAACGTATGTAGTGCTTGGTTTAAGCGTATTAGTCTTCATTACCGGAATACTTTTTGGAAACTCACCTGCACAAATTTTTACTACATCCGTTGCTTTAGCTGTTTCTGCTATTCCCGAGGGCTTATTAGTTGCTTTAACTGTAGTTTTGGCTATAGGAATGCAGCGTATTTTAAAGCGTAAAGGTTTAGTTAGAAACTTAGTATCTGCAGAAACCTTAGGTGGCGTTACCTGCATTTGTGTGGATAAAACGGGCACTTTAACAAAAGGCTCTATGTCTGTTGTAGATATTATAGGTGACGAAGACATATTAGCTTTACAAGTTTTAGTTGCTAATGATTTAGATGATCCAATTGTTATAGCAGCTGCCGAATGGGGAAAAAGTAAACTTGTTGATACTGGGGAAATAACTTCTAAATATAAGCGTTTAGATAGCCTGCCGTTTAATTCAGACAACATGTTTTTTGCTTCTCTAAACGATTTTGACAATGAGAGTAACTTAATTTTTGTAAATGGTGCTCCTGAAAAGCTGATAAATTTATCTACACTATCTCATGAAGAAAAGGACTCTTACCGACAAAAGGTAGAAAGCTTATCTGCTCAAGGTAAACGTGTAATTGGATTTGCACAAAAACGCGAGAACAATAGTAAAACCGGACTTGAGATTAACGATATAACGAGTGGAAATTTAACTTTTATTGGTATGTTGGCTTTTTCTGATCCTGTTCGTGAAGATGTTTCTAATGCACTACAAAAAGCTATGGATGCAGGAATTAGAATATTTGTTATTACAGGAGATTACTCTAAAACAGCTATGGCAGTAATGCAGCAACTTGGTTTGCACATAAGCGATGACAACATAGTTTTAGGTTCAGAACTTCGTAACATGTCTAATACACAAATAGATGCAGAAGTATCTGACGGCGACAAAATTAAACTTTTTGCAAGAACTACTCCCGATCAAAAATTAAAAATCATTGAATCACTAAAACGTACTGGTGAGGTGGTTGCAATGACAGGTGATGGTGTAAATGATGCCCCTGCTGTATCTAAAGCAGATATTGGTATAGTGGTTGGTGAGGCAAGTGATGTAGCTAAAGAGTCTGCGGATTTGGTTTTACTAGATTCCAGCTTTTCAACAATTATTGCAGCAATTGAAGAAGGACGAGGTATTTTTGATAATATCCGTAAAATAATTTTGTATTTAATGAGTGATGCTTTTCAAGCAATTTTAACTATTTTACTTGCATTATTATTTTTGCCGGTTCTTCCTGTTACAGCCTCTCAAATACTTTGGGTAAACTTAATTTCCGACGGCTTTCCTAGCTTAGCGTTAACTATTGATCCTAAGTCAAAAGGCATAATGCAAAAGCCTCCACGCTCCCCTAAAGAGCTTTTAGTGGCTAAATGGATGACTAAGCTTATTGCCCTTGTATCTGTTGTTGGAGGCGTATTTGCATTTTTAATATTTTGGTACGTTTACACAACATCCCAAGACTTACTTTTAGCTCAATCGGTTACTTTTGTTTCTTTAGGTATTAATTCTTTAATTTACGTGTTTTCTGTTAGAACATTAAGCCAGCCGTTTTGGAAAGAAAGCCTATTCGGCAACAAGTGGTTAGTTTTAGCCGTAATTGGTGGCGCACTTTTGCAATTTGTACCTTTTTCTACTGCCGCTACACGTGAATTTTTCGGGCTTGTTCCCATAGGTACTTATTGGTTTGTTGCTTTAGGTATGGCCTTTTTATTATTTGCTGTGATTGAGTTAAGTACTCACTTTTTATTTACAGAAGAAAAGTAGTTATAGTAATTTGAAGCTAATTGTAGAAAACCTTTATAAGCTTGTTGTAAGAGTGTTTTCTATTGCCAACTATGCAGACCTATAGTATAATTTACAGCAATATCGTTTCATTTTCATATACAGATCATAAGGAGATTAAAAAATGAAAACCGTAATGAAAACTGCAATGTTGAAGAAGAAATTGGGGAAGCTGTTTAACCGGGCAAATGAAGAAGATCAGGCTGCCGCATTACAAATTTTGAACGCAGATCCCAAAAAACCGAATTTGTTCAACGCTGCGATGAATGCGGCTGAACGTAATGTTTTGGACCAGGTTTTGATGGTGCTGGAGTCTTATGCTGGCCCTACGCAAACCGATCCGAAGTCAATTGAGGAACGCGCGTTTGAGTGGTGGAAAAAACACTTGGATGGGTTGCGTGCTAATCATGGTCATACGGCATGGTTTGGGCTTGTAGAGGAGTTGACCCAGGTGGATAATTTTGGCTACCAACAGGGGCAGATTAGACCAGACGTGCGCTTGGGTCGTTTTGACGTGTACTACACAATTGTAGGGCATGGTTACCACGGGTTTGCTGCAAAGTTGGCCGGTTTGACCTATGGTGAGATCCGTTTGCAAGAAGAAATGGATGCCTACGGGGTGGTTACTGAAAATCAACTGCAGGCTGCCAAAAGACTAGACAAAATGATGCGACAAATTGATCCTGATTTGCTGTTCAATGCTCTAAACGCAATGGGAAACCCGATTGTGTGGCGTATGTTCATTAGCAGACTTAGTATGCATCAAGCTGGGCAATTGATTCAACTGTTTGAAGCCAACCGGCAGGAAGCTCACGGTTAGTTTCAACATCAAATGCCGTAAAAGGTATATGTAGCTAAAAACTATATATATTTTCTACGGCATTTTTTTTATGCTAAGATTCTTTCGTGGAAGTAGTAGATAAAAAATCACATCTTTGGCAGTACTTGGCTGAAGATCAAAGAGAACTAATACTCGATGGGGAACAATTGCTCACCGACGTTGTACACTTTAAAAGTGTTTCTGATTACTCCTTTTTGGTATTTCCTTTTTCAAAAGCTTATGAAGGCTTTTTAAAGCAACTTTTTCTTGATTTAGATTTAATAAAAGAAGATGAATATTATGGTGATTCAATAAGAATAGGGCGCATTTTAAACCCCATGTTTATGAAAGAACACACTTCTATTTATCAAAAGCTATGTTTACACGATAAAGGGGGCGCTGACGTTACCGATAAACTTTGGCAAGTATGGAAAAAGGGTAGAAATCAGGTTTTTCACTATTTTCCGCATAACTATAGAAAATTAAGTTTTGATGAAGCCTTAGGCATAATAAAAGAAGAAATCGAAGTTATGACGGTAGCTGCTGCTAAATGTGATATTTCTTTACCTTAATAATTATTACACACGTGTATAATTTCATTTGATGAAAGCACAAAATGCAAATACTTTAATAAAAGTTGCAGTTGGCCTCAGTGGTGGGGTTGATTCTTCTGTTGCTGCATATTTATTAAAAGAGCAAGGTTACGATGTAACCGGAATTTATATGCAATGTTGGGATTCCAAAGCAGATGGTTGTAAAGCCGACGAAGATAGGGCTGATGCGGTGAAAGTTGCTTCTAAACTTGGTATAAAGTTTGAATATTTAGATTTTATTGAAGCTTATAAAAATAGAGTCATTGATTACTTTTACAAAGAGTATGAATTAGGTCGTACTCCTAACCCCGATGTAATGTGCAATAAAGAAATTAAGTTTGGTTTGTTTTTTGATTGGGCTATAGAAAATGAGTTTGATTATGTGGCAACAGGGCATTACGCACGCTCTCAAAATGGTGATTTATTAAAGGGGGTTGATGATAGCAAAGATCAGTCTTACTTTTTGTATTTGCTTGAGCAACATGTATTAGAAAAAACGCTGTTTCCTCTTGGCGCGTTAAAAAAAGAAGAAGTTCGAAAAACAGCAGAAAAGGTAGGACTCCATACTTTTGATAAGCCCGACAGCGTGGGTATTTGTTTTATTGGCGAAGTAAAAATATCTGACTTTTTAAAAAAGCGCATTAAAGAGAAAAAAGGTGAGGTACTTGATTTAGAAGGTAATGTAATTGGAGAGCATGATGGAATACCTTTTTACACAATTGGTCAAAGACACGGATTTAGCACAAAAACTTATCACGGTGCGCCTTTATATGTGGTCAAAAAAATTGTACCCAAAAATCAAATTGTTGTTGGAACTAAAGAGGATTGTAAGTTTGACATATTTAACATAAAAGACTCGCATTGGATAAATGAAAGACCTATTGAAGGTGGTGAATATTTAATAAGAATTAGGCATTTAGGTGAGTTTCATAAAGGTACTCTTGAAGAAAATAATGGGGTTTGGACAATTAAACTAGCAAAACCTGTATTTGGTGTTGCTGAAGGTCAAAGTGCTGTAGTTTACAAAAAAGACTTGGTAATTGGTGGTGGTGTTATTACCTTTTAATTTTGAGTTTCAGTGCCAACTACTATTTCTGAGACCTTGGAAGTATCTTTCCATTTATTTTTCGTATCTATAGGTATAACAATGTCGTGTGCATTTTCCCAGTTGTTGTTGCCATCTACCGCCTTATATTCTATTTTATTTATTCCTTCTTTTTGTAGTTCAAATGGTTCACTATACTCACGCCAAGTAACTTCGTTGTTTAATTTATAAAACACATAGTTAACGTCTGCATCATTATAACTAAGTTCTATAGTTGGATACTGTGTAAACCAGTTTCCTGTTTTTGCACCTATTACTGCAATGATTGTATTTGGGGCGTCATAATCTATTTTTTCAGCAAAAACAGCATAGTTTGAAAAGTGGGAAGTTTCTGCTGTAAGTTTTTTGTTTACTAAATCTAATACTGAGTTAACTTTTTCCCAACTGTTTGTTGAGTCATTTAGGTAGTAAATACTAAGTGTATTCAGCAAAATGTTTTGTAAATCAGCTTCACTAAAGTCAATTTCAATTCGAACAGGCTTTAAAAACTCGGGAGGTTCTTGCCCTAAGTTGTTGTAGGCATTAAGTAAAAAGGATGTTCCTGTTATATAAACAAGTTTGTTTTTTTCAGGTGGTACTGCAGGTATCGAATGGTTTTGAATAGAAATAGTGATTTCGTGTTGTGTAAAGTTTTCAGGAAGCTGCATACTTATGTTTTCGTGCGTGATATTTTGCAAATTGTTAGTAATATTAAAAGTGCTTTTTGGTAGGTTGTTTTTCCACATATAATAGCTTTCCATGCCGTTATGGGTACCTAAACTATCCAACCAGGTGTATGTTGCCCATGGATCAGCATAAAACGGTGTTTGCCATCCAAAAGGATCTGTTTTTCCATTTGTTTCATTATCAGTAAAGTTTTCATTTTCATTTTTGTCGTATGTTACTGCAAAGTGTAAGTGGGGTCCTGTAGTTTTTCCTGTTAGTCCTACTAATCCAACTTTATTTCCTTCTTCAATCCAAGTAGTTGTTTTAGTGGCTAAACCACTTTCTTGCATATGTGCATATGTAGTTTGAAATCCGTTTTCGCTGACTACATTTATATGATGACCCAAACCATTTTCTTCGTACGCATAAGTTGCCTGCCCAGAATGTGCCGCTACAATTTCAGTACCGTAAGGCAGTGCAAAATCCACACCATCGTGTTTACTATAGTATAAAATTGGTTCTCTGGCTCTTTGTCCAAGATAATTTACAGTTGTTGCATTAACAGCTGGTGGTTCTGTGTAGTATTTATACCCGGAGAATGGATATTCGTGATCAAAATAAGATGTTATAGTTGAGACAAGTTCAGATTCTTTTTTATAGTGCCATGGAATTCTAAGCAAAGGCTCCTTTATGTTGTTTGATTCTTCTAAAAAGTAAAATATTCCGTTTGTTTGGCTCACAAAATATATTTTTGATGGAAATGAAAACATATAAGTCATGTCTTTTATGGCATTTGGCTTGTTTATGGGTAATGTTGCAAATTTATTCCAAGTAGTTCCTGAGTTTAAAGATACCAAAAGCTCAAATTCATTAGGTTTTTGTTCAACACTGGCGTACATGTGTTTGGGTGTTGCGAATAATGTTGTTATGTTTTTTTCATTCAAACTGTTTTGTTTATTCCACGTAATACCCTTATCTGATGATGTATAAATTCCAGTTTTAGTAGCAGCTATAGTTAACTCGTCTATAAAGATAACGTCGTTTATAGTAGTTTGTTTAAAAACTTCTGGTACTGTCCAGGTTTCTCCAAAATCATTTGATTCATAAACACCTACCGATGTTTGTGCAACTATGTAGCTGTCTTTTGCTTTTATGAGGGTTATTTTAGGGCCAAAGTAACCATCGCCAATGAGTTGTTTCCACCCTGTTGCGTTGCTATGCTTCCATAGCCCATGGCTATATGTTCCTAGGTAAATAGTGTCGTTGCTTGTAGTTACTTTTGTAGTTGAAAAGTTGTTCCCTAAATGTGTCCAGTTTATTCCTGCATCGTAAGATACAAAAAGACCGGCTTCTTGTTCTACAAAATAGTATGTAGCTGCATATATAATACCGTTTTGGTAGTGTAAATCTGTAATACCTCTATTTTTTAGTCCTGACGCTGTCCAGGAGACGCCTTTATCTTTTGAAATTTTTATGCCATTAAAAGGGTTTTTCCACGCGCGTTGATCAAATTCTCCACTCATAATTCCCCAAGGTGTAATTTCGACAGAGGTAATGTAAAAGCCATTTTCTGTAGTAGGTATTATTTCTTGTCCAAAAGCTTTACTTGTATTTATAGAGAAAAATGTAATAATGAGCATAGAAACTACGATCGCTTTTTGCATTCTTAATAGTTACCTTAAACATAGATAAATTTGCAATTATCTAAATTCTATTTATAGTAGATACTACGCTGAAACTAATAAGTAGTGAGTTGTTGACTATTATCTTATTTATTGGTATCTTGCGGGAAGCGTGAATCTCAGTATAATCTGATTTGCTCTTTGATTTTTTAATATTACTTAGTATTCAAGAATGCTTGTTATTTCGAGGAATGGCAAGCAAAAAGAATGTTTTCTTTGAGAATTTGATCCTGGTTCAGGATGAATGCTAGCGGCGTGCCTAAGGTATGCAAGTCGAACGGAAAGTAACACTTGTCATGACTAAAGCTCGCTTTAAGATTGACTTCGTTACTTTTAGTGGCAAACGGCTGAGTAACACGTAGGAATCTACCCCTAACTCGGGAATAAGCCGGAGAAATCTGGTCTAATACCCGATGTGGTGGCAACACTAAAGATTTATCGGTTAGGGATGAGCCTGCGGCCTATCAGCTTGTTGGTGAGGTAAAAGCTCACCAAGGCTATGACGGGTACCGGGGATTAGCGTCTGTACCGGCAGAGGGGCACTTAGACACGGGCCTCACTCCTACGGGAGGCAGCAATCGGGAATCTTGCGCAATGGACGAAAGTCTGACGCAGCGACGCCGCGTGAGGGATGAAGGCCTTCGGGTTGTAAACTTCTGAAAATAGCACCGGCTAACTACGTGCCAGCAGCAGCGGTCATACGTGGGGTGCAAGCATTATCCGGAATTACTGGGCGTAAAGAGTTCTGTAGGCGGCTATATAAGTCAGGGGTAAAATACTGCGGCTCAACCGTAGATGTGCTCTTGATACTGTATGGCTAGAGGAAGCTAGGGGTTAGCGGAACTCATGGTGGAGCAGTGAAATGCGTTGATATCATGGGGAACACCAAGGGGGTAGCCAGCTAACTGGGGCTTTCCTGACGCTGAGAGACGAAAGCGTGGGTAGCGAAACGGATTAGATACCCGTGTAGTCCACGCCGTAAACTATGCCTGCTAGATACTTGGTTTTTAACTGAGTGTCGAAGCTAACGCGTTAAGCAGGCCGCCTGGGGAGTACGGTCGCAAGGCTAAAACTCAAAGGAATTGGCGGGGACCCGCACAAGCGGTGGAGCATGCTCTTTAATTCGCTGATAACCGAAGAACCTTACCAGGGTTTGACATGCAACTGCAAATCTAGTGAAAGCTAGACTTCTATGAGAGTGTTGCACAGGTATTGCATGGCTGTCGTCAGCTCGTACCGTGAGGCGTACCCTTAAGTGGGTTAACGAGCGCAACCCCTATCGTTAGTTGTATCACTCTAGCGAAACTGCCGTCGCAAGACGGAGGAAGGTGGGGACGACGTCAAGTCGGTATTGTCCTTATATCCTGGGCTAGAAGCATGCTACAATGGCGCGTACAACGGGCAGCAATCTCGCGAGAGTGAGCTAATCCCTTAAAGCGCGTCTCAGTTCGGATTGGAGTCTGAAATTCGACTCCATGAAGCTGGAATCGCTAGTAATCGCCGGTCAGCTATACGGCGGTGAATACGTTCTCGGGTCTTGCACACACCGCCCGTCACGTCAGCAAAGCTAAGGCCACCTTAAGTCCTGCGTGTAGTGGGCCCAAGGTAGAATTAGTGATGAGGATGAAGTCGTAACAAGGTAGCCGTAGGGGAATCTGCGGCTGGATCACCTCCTTTCTAAAGAGAAAGAATATTATGTTTTTGATCGCGGAACCTTTTTAAGATGGTCAATCCTTTGTGTTTGACAGTGTGTCTTAAAAAGACCGATGAAAGAAAAAACATACGCTACTATCGAGCAGCTCATAGGTAGTAGTTGTACACCACCCCCCTCACGGGGTTGGATGAGCAGGTTCAAGGGTGAGCCTAAACCCTTAAATGAGACATTCTTTTTGCTTATTATTCCTTGAAGCGCTAAGTGTAAACGATATAGAAATTAAGATAATTTATGGAAGATAATCAAACACAAGTAGCTTTATCTGTAGTTAAAAACCCTACAGGCAGCGTTTTGTTAGTAAAACGCTATGATCCCTCATTACATGGGTTAGAAAATAGACTCTCCTGGACATTTCCTGGGGGTAAAGTTTATGATGATGAAACTCATGAAGAGGCAGCAGTACGTGAAGCATACGAAGAAACTGGACATGAAGTTTCGGTAGTTCGCAAAATTCATGAAATTATTATTCCCTCACAAAAAGTAGTATTGCATTACTTTGCTTGTACTCTAGTGTCTGAAGCATATACATTGTTAATTGATACTTCTGAAGTTGAACAGTTTAGATGGGTAGAACCTGACTTATTTTCTAATTTTGTCTATTACGATCTAGCTTCTCCTGTTTTAGAATTTATTAACAACAAATAAAAGTTAGCACTCCGGTGCTCTTTTTTTTAAAGTTTTATATTAACTTGTTTAGTGGATTTACAGCTTGGTGGGCTCGGATGGATTCGAACCATCGACCTCTCCCTTATCAGAGGAGCGCTCTAACCAACTGAGCTACGAGCCCTTACTAAAGGGCATATACGTTTTAATATATTAACATGAATATGTAAAGAGTATGTAATAGTTTTTGCTTAATTGACAACGCCAATACAATGTTTTACCATAGCCCTTACCCTATAACATAGGAAATTTACAAATCCCAATATTTATCTAAGGAGAGACAATGTCTAAGAAAGATACTTTGACAGGGCAAGGTAATGGTCAGCAAAAAAAGTACAATAACGTTTATGTTGATGGCGTAAAACTCCCCACAGCATTGTTTGGACCAAAACGTTTAAACTATGGTGACTCAGTAACTTACGATGGAGATACTTTTTGGGTGCGTTTTACTGATCGTCGGTCATTGCAGCTTCAGTCCTATAAGGGGCCAGTTCAGTTGCATACTCGAAGTTCAAACGGTTACAGCCAGTATTCTGTTCAAGTTGGTGGTAGCGGTGGTGCGCAAACTGTTTACGGAATGGCACACATTTCTAAAGGGGAGCTTGTGCACTTGTGCGGCAAAACTTATACTGTTAAAAGTTCTCGGCACGGTAAGCTTGTTCTTGCGTAGTCAATAACCATTTCTGACACATTTGGGTTTAAAGTTTTTAGTTTTTTGCTATAAACTTTAGACCCATTAATTTTATTGACATTGTTTACTCAAAGTGATAATTTACTCCTACGGAATGGGAATTTACCTTCTACTCGATTTTTCGGGTTTAAAGCTTTTTGACGGAAGCTCTTAATTCCAACTTAACATTAATATTTTAACTAAACAGGCGAGGGCCTGTAGCTCAGTTGGCTAGAGCGCCGCATTTGCACTGCGGAGGTCACGGGTTCGACTCCCGTCGGGTCCACCAAGTTATCGCATAGCTTAGCTTGTAAATTTGGGTACGTAGTTAAATTTAAGAACTTAATATAGTTTATTAAGTTTTTAACTTTGACTCTGTAAAAAGAGGTACTTTGTAAACTTAATATAGAATAAATGACTTATTCTTTATTTGCATTAGGCAAATAGCAAAAAGTCACTCAAACGCTTTTTACTTTATGTTTTAAAACTAAGGTAAAAAGTCAACGAGACTTTAATATATACCGTGATTTGTGTTCTCTGAATATAAATTGCGTATTCTCTTAAATATCATATGAAAGATACTAATGCATACGGCGGATGCCCTGGGTCTTTGTGCCGAAGAAGGACGTGTTAACCTGCGTTAAGCCTCGATGAGCTGGTAAGAAGCGCTATCAATCGGGGATTTCCGAATGGGGAAACCTGGCCCGTAGAAATACGAGGTCACTCAATACTGAAAGCCTCACTCCTTGTGAGTGGGATGATAGGTGTTGTGGAGGGTACTCAGCGAACTGAAACATCTTAGTAGCTGGAGGAAAGAAAACTAAAACAAGTATTTCCTGAGTAGCGGCGAGCGAAAAGGAAACAGCCCAAACCTAAGGTTAAAGCGCAAACTTGGAATTAATTCCGAATTTGCTATTTAATCATTAAATTAGGGGTATGGACAACCCACTGCAACTTCGGGTTGCAAGAAGTTACAAAGCATTTACGTAGAAGAAGCCATCTGGAAAGATGCGCCATAGAAGGTAATAGCCCTGTATTCGAAACGTTAATGCCTTCTTGGGTTGGTCCTGAGTAGCATGGGGCACGTGAAACCCTGTGTGAATACAGCTGGACCATCAGCTAAGGCTAAATACACAAAGACACCGATAGTGAACTAGTACCGTGAGGGAAAGGTGAAAAGAACCCCTTGTAGGGGAGTGAAATAGAACCTGAAACCGTATGCAAACAACCGGCCGGAGCCCACTTGTTGGGTGACGGTGTGCCTATTGAAGAATGAGCCAGCGAGTTAATACTACCTGCGAGCTTAAGCCATTAAGTGGTGTAGGCGTAGGGAAACCGAGTCTTAATAGGGCGTATCTATTGAGTAGGTAGTATTAGACCCGAAGCCAAGTGAGCTTACCATGAGCAGGGTGAAGCCTGTAGAAATACAGGTGAAGGCCCGAACCGGTGTATGCGGAAAAATGCTCGGATGACTTGTGGTAAGAGGTGAAACGCTTAACGAACTTGGCAATAGCTGGTTCTCCCCGAAATATATATAGGTATAGCCTCAAGCGCTAAAACTATACGAGGTAGAGATACTGGAAAAGATTGGGGTCCTCACGGATACCCACCTTTACCAAACTCCGAATGCGTATAGTTTTGCTTGGGAGTCAGCAATGCGGAGCAAGTTCGTGTTGCAAGAGGGAAACAGCCCAGACCATCGGATAAGGTCCCTAATTTCTACTAAGTGGGTAAGGAAGTGGAATTGTTTAGACAGCTAGGAGGTTGGCTTAGAAGCAGCCATCCTTTAAAGAAAGCGTAATAGCTCACTAGTTAAACGATTCCGCGCCGACGATTTAACGGGGCTCAAGTAGAAAACCGAAGCCGTGGATTGGTCCGCTTTTAGCGGACTAGTGGTAGGGGAGCATTGATGTCTGCTTTGAAGGTGTGTCGTGAGGCATGCTGGAGCGTCATCAAGTGAGAATGCTGGCATAAGTAACGAGAGGGTGGTGAGAACCCACCCCGCCGGAAACCTAAGGTTTCCTCCGCTATGGCAGTCAACGGAGGGTTAGTCGGTCCTAAGGTGAGGCCGAAAGGCGTAGTCGATGGACAGCAGGTTAATATTCCTGCACTATCATATGATCGTTATCACCAATGGAGGGACGGAGTTTGATAAGTTGAGCTTCTTAAGGATTGGAGTTCCGAAAGCGAGGCAGTTTATGTAGGTAAATCCGCATAGACGTTTATCCAAGCTGGGGAGAATGCCCGTCAAAAGGCAAATTCAACTGCGTTAAGCTTCCAAGAAAATCTTCTAGGGAGATTATATGATATCCGTACCGCAAACCGACACAGGTAGGTAGGTAGAGAATACCAAGGCGAACGAGAGAATCGTGACCGAGGAACTAGGCAAATTGCATCCGTAAGTTCGCAATAAGGATGCCCCACTTTAGCGATAAGGTGGGGGGCACAGAAACGGCTCAAGCGACTGTTTATCAAAAACACAGGTCTCTGCTTAACTCGTAAGAGGATGTATAGGGGCCGACGCCTGCCCAGTGCCCGTAAGTTAAGACTGGGGGTGATCTCAGGACTTGTCCTGAATGAGCTTTCGGTTCAAGCTCGGGTGAACGGCAGCAGTAACTATAACTGTTCTATGGTAGCGTAATCCCTTGTCGAATAATTATCGACCCGCACGAAAGGCGTAACGACTTGAGCACTCTCTTAGTCACGAGCTCGGTGAAATTGAAGTACCAGTGAAGATGCTGGTTACTCGTTGTTGGACAGATAGACCCCGTGGAGCTTTACTACAGCTTGACATTGGTGAGCGATAATAACTGTGCAGTGTAGGAGGGAGCTATGCTTCGGCTTAGCGTCAATGAAACACCTCTCTTTTATTATTACGAACCTAACCATGGGCCGTGAATCCGGTCCGGGGACAATGTCTGGTGGGTAGTTTAACTGGGGCGGTTTCCCGCTAAAAGGTAACGCGGGAGCCCAAAGGTTCCCTTAGCGCCGATGGAAATGGCGCCATAAGCGTAAAGGTATATGGGAGCTTGACTGCAAGACCTACAAGTCGAGCAGGTACGAAAGTAGGGCTTAGTGATCTTCCGAGAGCCATATGGATGGCCCGGAACTTAACGGATAAAAGTTACCCCGGGGATAACAGGCTGATCTTGCCCGAGCGTCCACAGCGGCGGCAAGGTTTGGCACCTCGATGTCGACTCGTCATATCCTGGGGCTGAAGCAGGTCCCAAGGGTTGGACTGTCCGTCCATTAAAATGGCGCGTTAGTTGGGTTCAGAACGTCGTGAGACAGTTCGGTCCCTTTCCACAACGAGCGTTTGAGTTCTGAGAGGATCTGTTCCTAGTACGAGAGGACCGGAATGGACGAACCTCTAGTGTGCCAGTTGTTCCGCCAGGAGCACCGCTGGGTAGCTACGTTCGGATGGGATAAGTGCTGAAAGCATCTAAGCACGAAGCCCACCTCAAGATTAGAACTCTTCCCCCTTGAGGGGACATAACTCCTGGGAGATGACCAGGCTGATAGGCTGCAGGTGTACGCACAGTAATGTGTTTAGCTAAGCAGTACTAATTGTTATGCGTCTTTCATATAAACAATGTTTATGTGTTAAAGTTTCTACGGCTTTTTACCATTGGTAAAAAGCACTCGACTTTTTGCTATTTACGTAATGCAAATTTTAATTAGGTTGGCTTTTTCGCCTTTTTTGGTTGCTTTCTTGGAACGAGAAAAGGCGCATGAGCTAATCTAATTAGCAGTTTAAAAATTTATGTATATAATCCCGGTGATCTTAGCGGTGGTGTACCACCTCTTCCCATTCCGAACAGAGAAGTTAAGCCCACCAGCGCCGAAGATACTTGGTAGAATACCTGGGAAAATAGGTCATCGCCGGGACTGTGCGTGTTTTGTGTAAGCAAAGTGCCCACAGTCTCTTCGATGACCTAGTGGATAACTATATTCTAACCGGAATTGTATACATAAGTTTTTTATCGCCAACACAAGGGCGATTTTTTTTAACTGTGCTAAGATTGTGGCAATTACGTTATATACAAATGCAAAAGGAGAGTGACAAATGCACAAATACGATCCTAAACGCATTTATAGGCTCGCGAAAGAGGGTGATTCTTTTTCTATACCCGATCTGGACGGAAACCCAATACTGGTTGTGTTTGATTTAGTTACAGCACGCCGGTACAACCAAATTCTCACCTTTTATCTACGTGGTTTACTAAGCAATCCCGAATTTGAAGAGCTAGTTAATAACCTACAGGTAAAAGGAAACTTCAAAAGTCCTGGTGTTATATTTATACACACCTTGATTTTTAGGTTTTTTGTTAGATATCTGGGTAATTTTCGCCTTGCATTAAAAGACGGTGAAAACATGGGATTCACTTTTAGGCAAGTGTTTGAAGCTTTTGATCCTCCGGGATTTTCATCTGCTCAAACATTTTTTGCCAAACACGCAGCCTATGTGCATTAATGACGAGTTTTAGCTTATTAATAAGTTAGGTTAAAACTCGTCTTTTTTTTGTTATTCTCGACGTATCTTTATAAATACGTTATAATCCCCCCGCACTAGTGATTTACCTCGTTTGTGTTGTCATTATCACTAAAGTATTAAATTTAGCAACACAAAACCAACCGGATTATAATAATTTAATCTTTGGTGAACGAAATATATTATGTCAAAAGCTCGTGAAATACATAAAGAAGATTCTATAATGACCAAGCTCTTAAAAGACAAGAATCTTGAAATTAAGCAATTTTATCCAGGAGAATTAGTAGAAGGTATTGTGGTTAGTGTTGACCATGGCGAATTGTTGTTAGACGTTGGTGCTAAATCTGAAGGTATTATAACCGGAGAAGAGTTAGGTGATAACGACAAATCTCACAAAAATTTAAGCCCTGGTGATACAGTTTTAGCCACTGTTTTACAAGCAGAAAACGATCAGGGATATATTGTACTTTCTTTAAAACGCGCTGAAAAAGAAAGAAAATGGCGTGTGGTAGAAGATGCCTTTGAAGATGGTTCTGTGCTAGAAGTTGTTATTTTGGAATACAACAAAGGTGGTTTATTAGCTGACTGTATGGGACTAAGAGGTTTTGTACCCTTATCTCACTTAGATAGAGTACACTTTGCAAACGATGTTGCCAAATTTGCTGCAGGAAGCGAAGCTGAACTAAAAGAATCACTAAAAGTTTTAGCTGGAAAACCTTTAAAAGTTAAAGTAATTGAATTTGACCGAGAAAAAAATCGTTTAGTCTTATCCGAAAAGGATGCGATTACCGAATATAGTCCCGAAGTTAAAGAAGAAAAGCTCGCTTCTGTAGAGGTAGGTGCTAAGTTAAACGGAATTGTAACAGGTGTAATGCCTTTTGGTATTTTTGTTGATATGGAAGGCTTAGAAGGTCTAGTTCATATTAGTGAGATTGCTTGGGAAAAAGTAAGTCATCCAGGTGATTACTATTCTGTAGGGTCTCCAATTGGTGTAGTTGTTTTAGGAATAGATGACGATTCTAAAAAACTTGCTTTGAGCGTAAAACGTTTAACGCCAAATCCTTGGGACACTGTTGAAGAAAAATATCCTGTAGGTACAACCGTAACTGGCAAAGTGAGTAAAGTGGTTCCATTTGGTGCCTTTGTTAACCTTGAAAAAGGGTTAGATGGATTAATTCATATCTCAGAAATGGATGGTTCTTTAGAAGAAGGTAACGAAGTTACTGCGGTAGTAACTTTTGTAGACGGTACCAATCAAAAACTTGCTCTAAGTATAAGGCAAGCAGACTCTGAATGAAGCTTCCACATACTAAAGTACGTGGTATCTTCTTTCTTTGCGGGTGAAAGCTTACGCTTTCATCACCGCTACAGAAATAAATAAATGAGTTTAAACAGGCTAACAAAAAGAGCTAAGTTCATATTAAGTGATCTTGAAGGTGTTTCTAACATTGATGTTGGAGTTGTTCTTGATTCAATGCAAAACACTTCGGGTTTAGCGTCTTTGATACTAAGGAATATTCCAGGTTTAAACATAAATAGAGCTAGAGCTGTAAATATGGATAATATGGTGGAAGAAGCCTATTATCACGCTTTAAAGCTGGGTCATGTTTATGTTGGTACTGAGCATTTGTTATTAGCTCTTGCTTCGTTAACTAATTCTCCTGATTTTGAGCTAATTAAGCGTGAATTAGTAAAACTTAGCACATTTCCTCACAGTGGCGATTCACATGATTCTCAGAAAACGCCTTTATTAGATACTTTTGGTGAAAATTTGACCTCTCGTAAGTTATCTAGCGCTCGTGTAGACCTAGTATATAGGGAAGAAATCGAAGATATAATTGCAGTTTTACTGCAGAAAGAAGACTTTAACCCGTTAATTGTAGGTGATTATGGTGTAGGCAAGCGTACATTGGTTGAATTACTTGTTAATCAGATTCAACTAATGGAAGTACCTCCGGCACTTGTTGACTACGAAGTTATAGAGTTTGATTTAATTGGCTTTATAACATCTATTTCTAATAGAGAAGGGTTAGAGTACGGTTTAGCAACATTGCTGGAAGAGCTAAGAAGCTTTAAAAAGGTTATTTTGTATATAAAAGACGTTCAGAATATATTTATAAGTACAAATGTAGGTTTAACAGTTCCGTTGCTATTTAACATTTTAAAATCTGACTTACAAACTGCAGGCATTCCTATGATAACAATTATTAACAATTCCTTTTACGATAAGGTTTCTTCTGAAAACGACCAAATATTCGATGGTTTTGCTTTAATAAATGTTAATGAACCTTCCGAGGAGATAACAATGGAAATACTTGCGGTAAAAAGTGCAATATTAGGTGCTCATCACAATGTTAAAATTCCAAGTAAAGTTTTTAAACATGCCTATGAGGCTACTAAGCGGGAATTAAAACAAGATAGATTTCCAAAAAAAGCTTTGGAAATTTTAGATCAAGCCTGTGCAAATTTGTTAGTAAAAGAAAAGCGTGTTCCTGATAGCTATAAGGAATTAGTAAGTAAAGAGTTTCTTTTGAGAGCTCAAATTAATAAATTGCTTGATAATTCTGATTATGACTCTGCACTACAGACACGCACTAAACTTCGTAGACTAGAAACCCGTTTAAAACATTTAGAAGAAGACTTATTTGTAAACTCAGATAATGAAGCAAAACTTACTTTATCAACAAAAGATATAGATTATGTGCTGTTTGATGTTGCTGAGGATGCAGGGTCAAATGTCACGCAAAATTTAAGTGGTTTGAGTAATTTATCTTCGCAACTAAAAAAGAAATTAATTGGACAAAATCATGCTGTAGATACTGTAGCTAAAGCTTTAATTAGAGGGAAACTTGGTTTAAGAGCAAAAAAACGGCCTTTGGGTAATTTTTTGTTTTTGGGTTCTACAGGGGTTGGTAAAACAGAGTTAGCTAAACTACTTGCTGCTGAAGCTTTTGGGCCGCATTCTTTAATTCGACTTGATATGTCTGACTTTGGCGAGAAGCACACAATTGCACGTTTGGTGGGGGCTCCTCCGGGATATATAGGATACGGAGAAGGTGGTGAATTAACCACAAAAATAGATGCAAACCCTAACTCAGTAGTTTTATTTGATGAAATTGAAAAAGCTCACCATGATGTATTAAATATTCTGCTTCAAATTATGGAAGAGGGTGAATTAGTAGATGCTAAAGGCACTACTTTTGACTTTTCGAACGCCGTAGTGGTATTAACGAGTAACTTAGGTACAAAAATAACTCATGAAAACACAATAGGTTTTGATAACGCGCCTATATCTGACGATAGAATAGAAAAACACTTAAGGAACAATTTAAAGAAAATACTAAAGCCTGAACTAATCAATCGTTTTGATGAAGTAATTGTTTTCAAAAAACTTAAAAAAGTAGATCAAAAGAAGATATTAAATGTACTGCTAAAAGATGTACTCGATCACCTGAGAAAACAAGGTATAAAGCTAAAAGTAACCGCAGAAGCAAAAAAACTTTTACTGGAAAAAGGTTATTCAGACGAATATGGTGCACGTGCATTACGCAGGACAATTGAAAGTGAACTATTAGATAGTGTTGCAGAAATAATATTAAACTCTAATAAACGGCCTTTGAATTTAACTGCTCAAGCTAAAGAAGAGTCTTTAGAAATAAACATAAACTCTTAATAAACTGGCTATATAATTAAAAACACTTTATATTAAAACTATGGTTAAACAAGTTACAAAGTATATTTGTCAAAGCTGCGAAGCTGAGAGCCCCCGGTGGGTGGGTCAGTGTCCAGGCTGTGGGGAATGGAATACTTTAGTAGAAACGGTTGTATCAAAAAAGCCCTCAGGTTCTGGTTTAAACTCGTCGGTAAAGCCTTCCAAGCCTGTGAAGCTTTCTCAAGTTGTATCGGAAGCACCTAAAAGAATAAGTTCTAACATTGATGAGTTTGATCGTGTGTTAGGCGGTGGGTTTGTCCCAGGCCAAGCAATTTTAATATCTGGAGATCCTGGTATTGGTAAAAGTACACTACTTACTCAACTTGCTAAAGAGTTTTATAACAACAGTGTTTTGTATGTATGTGGTGAGGAAAGTATGGAACAAATTAAACTAAGAGCTGCCAGATTAAACTACTCAGCCGACAACCTCTTTATGCTTCCCGAAACCGATGCCGATATAATTGCTTCAACAATTTTAGCAGAAAAGGACATAAGTTTAGTTATAGTAGATTCAATTCAAACATTATCTTCCTCAGAATATATGGGAGTTCCTGGGTCTGTTGGTCAGGTAAGAGGGTGTACACAAAAAATAACCAACGCGGCAAAAAAGTCTTCTATACCAACAATATTAGTTGGACATGTGACAAAAGAAGGTGCTGTAGCAGGCCCTAAAGTTTTAGAGCATCTAGTAGATACTGTGTTATATCTTGAAGGTGACAATCAGCATATGTACAGAATATTGAAAACCACAAAAAATAGATTTGGGCCTATTTCAGAAGTTGGAGTTTTTGAAATGACTCAACAAGGTATGGAAGAAGTAAAAAACCCTTCCAAAATGTTTTTAAGTCAGCGTTTGAGTACAACATCTGGATCATGTTTAACGGTTTTAATGGAGGGACAACGCCCTATAATATTTGAAATACAGGCCTTAACCGCGCGATCATCGTTTGGATACCCAAAACGAACTGCAAATGGGTTCAATGTAAACCGTTTACAGCTTTTAATTGCTATTTTAGAAAAACGAGCTGGGATAAATTTATCTAACCATGATGTTTATATAAATGTTGCAGGGGGTTTCAAAGTAGAGGAGTATGCCGGAGATTTAGCCGTTTGTTTAGCTATAGCGTCAGCTATAAAAGATAAACCTATTAAAGCAACAATTGCTGCATTTGGTGAATGTGGTTTATCAGGCGAAATAAGGCAAATTCCACATGAAGAGAAGCGAATTAAAGAAGCAAAAAAGTTAGGATACGGTGATATAATTAGCCCAAAGAGTGTCAAAACTTTAAAGAAGGCTCTTGATCAAATTCTTTGATCTAAACTAAGTACCATGCATAAAGGCTTTTATGGCTAACAAGAATCAGAAGAAGGAGATATCTCCTTATTTAGCAAAAATAGCTCCTGCATTAGGGCGCATAACATTAGGCGCCTTATTTTTTATTGCAGGCTTTAACTTTTCAAATACAGCATTTTTTCAGGAAACACCCTTATTTGGTATACCTTTTTTGGCAGAAACATTAATATCTTTTTCTGCTGCTATATTTGGGTTTCATACCGTACCCATACTGTTTACTCATGCTAGAAATTGGCTTGAAAGTTCAATAACTAAGACTGTTACTAATATTGTTTATGATTTTTGGGATCAACAAAGTAAACGTATGTCAGATGCACGTAGGACACGTGCAAAAAAGCAAAAAAAAGTTCAGGAAAGAAAGACTAAAGACTTATATACAGGTGGTATCGTGCTTGATACATCTGTTTTAATTGACGGGCGCATACTCGATATAGTCAAAACTGGGTTTTTAAATAATTTACTAATAGTTCCGCAAGCAGTTATAGATGAGTTGCATCTAATTTCTGATAATGATGACAAGTTAAAGCGTCAAAAAGGGCGTCGCGGCTTAGATATATTAAACGCCCTAAAAAAAGAAACCAAAATTGAAATATATAAAGCTGTGAAATCTGAAAGAACCTTTAAAGAGGGTGTAGATAAGGGGTTAGTTATATTTAGCAAAAGATATAAAGCTTTACTTATGACCTTGGACTTTAATTTAAACAAGGTAGCAGAAGCTGGAGGTGTTAAAACCTTAAACATAAACGATTTAGCTAATGCAGTTAAAACTCCTGTGATTCCCGGAGAGGAGCTTGAGCTTAAAGTTGTGCAAGAAGGAAAAGAAAAAAAGCAAGGTGTGGGTTATATGAGCGATGGAACCATGGTAGTTATAGAAGGTGCGAAGTTTTCAGTGGGGGAAGAAGTTAACGCAAAGGTAGATAAAGTAATACAAACTTCTGCAGGTAAAATGATTTTTGCCACTATGCTTGAATAAATTGGTAAATGAAAAAAAACGCCCCCCGCGAGGGAGCGACGTATATGCGACAACCGCAGAAGACGTTTTTTAGAATTAAGGCCAATTTGCTTCTGGACAGGAGAAGCAGGCTTAACAAATACAGATTAGCTAACTTTAAAAATTTTAACAAGCTATGCATGTTGGTGTATTGCTGAAAATTTCTCGTAAAATAAGCAACAAAAAGAAAATAATATCATATGCATTATTGCTTTAAACGCCATTAATTCGTTATGCTGTAGGACGCGTCTTTGCTTATTTAGCTGGCTGCTCAAAACTCAGATGCTATAGGTTGACATTAATGGGGTTTCTTGGTACACTGTCGCAAGACAAAAACTTATGCGAGAAGGGAAGACTACTGACCCTCTTGTGGGTCGTTTTTTGTCTTTGTCACACATTGACCTGACTTGTTTGTTACGGTCAATTTTTTGTTATCACAAAGAACTTTGAAAATTTTATAAAATGCAGAGTGTAAGGTGCTTATGAAAATTTTAAATTTTCGTAGGCAATGTGTATGGGGATGATCAATTTATTGATCAAAACTTAAAATCTTTGTGTTTAATTTTTCCCGGATTAGTTTTTGTGTGTTGCTGAGCAACTAGAGTACCTGATAGAAGTCGTAATTTAATGCGTAATATAAAAAAAATTAAGGAAGTTAGGGGATTTGTATGACAATTCTACTTCCCTTTTTTTTGCTTTAGTTTAGATACTTTGGTTACTCAGCAATACATGAAGTGCACTTTATGTGTTGAACCCCTTTTATGGGTTATCTGGGTTGTGATCACAACTTTTTCTAGAAAACAAAAAAACAAAAACACGGAGGTTTTTACAAATGTCTAAAATCATGGAATATGTTCGCTCTCGTCTGGGTAAAGATCCTATTCTGAAGGATTTCTTCGCCCATGAGGAGATCAAAGACGTTGATCTTATCGTTGTATTCTTATTGGGCGGTGTTGGCGGTTTAGGCCACGAATTTGTGCGTCTGTTCCAAAAATACCCTGATCTTCGAACGCTTATCAAAGTCATCAAAGTTGACACCCACTTCAAGGCTGGGGATTTTGAAGACCAAAAAACTAACCCCCAAGCTCAAAATTGGGGTATCGTTCGCCTTGGTGAGCATATGGACCTGACCTTGCAAGAAGCTGTTGCTCAACACGGCGTGCCTCTTGAAGCGTTTGACAACGAACAAGAGCGAGCTGAATTTGCAGAGTTGGTGCAACATCCTGAGTTTGGCAACAGATCGGTTCGTTGGGGTGCTGGTGCGCTGCCTCTTGTAGGTAAGTACATCATGTATCTCACGCAGGATGCCCTGGAAGACTATATGTTTGAGTTTGCCGATGCTATGGTAGGCTCGGGCATTGTGAAGAACATTCTTCCCGTAGCCTTTATCGGCACTGCGGGTGGCACAGGAGCAGGTATTTACAAACTTGCCTTGGCCATTGCAGAAAGTATCGCAAAAGAGCGTGGCCTTAATGGATTTGCCGGCATTCCAAAAGTGTTTTTGGGATGGCGTGCTTACGATAACATGATTCGTCGTCACGACGGTGTGTTAAATCCTAAAGCGCAAGATGCCTGGGATCGCTCTCGCCACATGTGGGAAACCGAAGAAGATTCGATTTTTGTTTCCAGTCGTTTGGGTACCTACGGTATTATGGCTCTGTTGATGATGCTGCCGGACATTATGGCGCATCTTAACAATAGGGTTGCAGACCGGATGGCCCCCAACGTAATGCTCATTTCTGATGAGCTTACTGTTCTGGACATCAAGCGTATTGCTTCTGCCATCATCAACAATGGGGATTCCTTTGATTGGGCTCTATATGATGATGTTTGGGAACTACAGAAAAACGGATTCCGTAAGTCCTCTGGCTTCGTGGCTTCGTTGAAAGTTTCTGCTTCTCAGGCGCGCACAGTTGGCGATCTAGCACGCATGAAAGCCTTCTTTGCAAGTGGTTATGCCGAAACCCAACTACGTCGTATTTACAACGAACAGGGTTTGGATAAACCAATTGATGAGGGAGGTGTTACCAATTGGACGCACATTCCGGGCTTGGTTGCTGGAATTTTGCGCGAAATTGATGGTATTGTACAGAATTTGCGTTTGCAGAGTCGTGCAAGTGGCCCCTATCTTCTTCCTGAAGAAGGCCCTGAGCTGCTTGATGCTGTGCGAATGGAGAGATTGCATGCCGTCCAAAACGGTGTGGCTTTCATAAATGCACGCCGTGCCTTTGTCCCGACCACTGTTCCTGACGGTGTTCCTCACCATAGTGATGAGCGTCCCTTTGGTCCGTCCACTTTAATTTACGAGCATATGAGTTTGCTGAGGGATGAGGAAGGCAATGTAATTACAGGACCTGCGGGATATCCCATTGAAGAGCCTGGTTTCAACGCCTTAACCTATGATGAAATGCGTCAACTCGAAAAAAAGCAAGCGTTGCGTAAGGCTCGTGCCCGCCGAACGACTCTTTTGAAGTAGGAACAATGTCAAAAAAACTATTAGATAAGGAGAATAACGATGAATCAAGTACCAAATGTAAATCTTCCCAACCTTAACGAGAAAGAGTGCCCTGACTGCCACAACATGGTACAGGACACCGAAGCTACTTGCCCCAATTGCGGCCATGATTTCAATCAAGTTGCTGCTTCCGGTTCGAATGGAAACTCACGTCGCTTGTTGTGGATCATTCCCTTGATCCTAGTTCTGTGTATCTGCGGTGCGGTCAGTTTGCTTTATGGCCAAAGGGCATACAACTGGGTTATGCAGCAAGAATTCGTTACCGCCATTGGCAACGACGAATCTTCTGTTGACCTTGACCTGGGCGCAAACGAAGAACCGACCGAAACCGCTTACCCAGCCCCAGACGTCGCAGCCAAAGAAGATACCGCTGCTGTTCATGGATGGAAACCCGGAGATCAAGCTACAGTGCCCAACCAAGCCTGTGGTCTTGTTACCTTCGAAATTCCAGCCGATGCGCAGTATGGCTCGACTTTCACCTATGACCCCGGCGGCGATTGCGAAGAAACCTATAAGTTTGTAAGCATTTACGAATAGGTTTTAGTGGGAGCCCTAATTACAACGAAACGCAACTTGTAATTAGTTTAGTGAGTGTGTAAATTCAAAATTGATCACAAATCAAAATTGAAATCCCCATACACTCACCTTACACTCTGTATTTAACTTAAATGTTATTGTCGCAACTCTAACTATAGGGTATAATATATGCAGAATTCATTATGAACTAAATATTTTGAGCCTTGTAAGGGTATTAAATTTAGTACCTTTTCAAGGCACAAAATAGTCAAATTTTTGCTTTTTTGTAAGCCAGATCCACAAAATCTTAATAAGGAGAATAGACATGTCTAAAAAGAATTGGATCTTACTTGTATTGGTATTGGTTTTCGCTCTGTTTGTTGTTGCTTGTGGCGAGGAAAACACTGAAGTCCCCCTGGATCTCGGTGAGCCTACGGCCATTGCGACGATTGATGGGGAATCTGTTCAGAACGCTTTGAACAACCGTCCGGAAGCTGAAACCGCCGAGGCCGAAGCTATGCCTGCTGCGACTGCTACAACCATTGTAGAACGCATTGAGGTTGAAGTTGAAGCCACGCGGATCGTTGAAGTTCCGGTAGAGGTCGAAGTTGAAGTCCCTGTGGAAGGTACCTTTAGGCAAGAAGAATTCGATGCTGCTCTTCAATATGGTCGTGCTGTACCTGGTTTGGTTGCCGGTATGGATGCCACGTTTGAAGAACCCGAAATTTGGGAAAGCACCGAAAATGTTGTCTGTCAGTGGGGTACCCCGCATGTAGTTGAGGGTAATGCTCCTGATGCGGCACCCGGTGTATTGTTCACGGACTGTTACCAGTTTGAAGTGAGTGGTGGCGCCTCTTACACGGTTACACTGCACTATGGTCGTTTTGACTACTTCAATGGCGATTTGGAGCAAGAGGTGACACATTCTACCTATTTGCAGCAACTATACTTTGAGGGTGATCCGCAAGGTATGGGCTTACCTTCAAATGATGGTTTGTCTGCATGGGCAGTCGCTGGTAGCTGGATTAACGTTCAGTATCCGGGTGAGCCAATGCAAACCAACTGTGGTAGTGTTGAACTTTTGCCCGGCATCGATATCAAACTGGGTTTTCACAACAGCCCTGGACAGACCGCTGCCAAGTTCACGATTGGACCGTGGGGTGATATCAACGATCAAGGAACCAAAATTCCTGTATGTCGCCCCAGCACACAAGCCTTCTATGAACAAGCTGAGATGTTGTGGGCTGAACAGCTTCGGGTGGAATATTGCGAACGCATTGAAGACAAAGGTATTCCGGCCAACTTGGATCCTGAATTCGCTGTAACCTATTGCGAAGAGCGCGGCATTACGTTGGATCCTACTCACATTGATGCAACTGTTAGCACGGACGATTAATCAAAACCAAAAGTTAGCTAGTTCTACTAACTAACGCGACACATGGCGTAGTAAGTACAATAAAGGATAAAACCTGCATTGTATTTTCTACGCCATTTTTTTTACTGTTGAGAAAGTCACAGGCTTAAGTTATAGAACATTCAAGCGCGAAAAGAGTGTCATTCAGCGTGCATTCGAAAACCCCTCAACTCTTTCAGGATTAGGAACCTCAAATATAGCAAGACCATTATTTTTAAAAACTAGCTTAAACTTAGCGTATTCTTCCATAAAGTTAATAAAATCGTAATCTACCAATGTTAAATCCTCTGGTGTCCAAACGTTCCAAAAAATCCCAAACTTATATTTGTCCTTAAAACCTTGCCAGCGTGAAAACCTTCCGCTTACTGTAAATAAAATTTTGTCGGGTTTTTCTTTTAGCAACAAATCATCAATATTGTAAATTTGCTTTGCCATTTCAACTGAATCACGTGTGAAATATATTTGAGATAGTACTTCTCTATTTGATATTTCAGTAAATACTCCGCCTGGGGAATTTACTCCAGAAAGCCCTTCTAAAATGTACATTGTTGCTGGCTCACTTACTATCCACACGTTTTGTCCATAATAGTTATCTTTTATAAATTTTGCAGCTTCTATTTCGTAATCTGTTACGTGTGTAGATGTTGTTTTATATACAGGTGTTTGTTTGAAGCCGCTAATATTTAAGGTGTAGATAATTAATAGCGCAGCTGTTAGTAGCAAAAAGCTTAAGCTTTTAAAGAAAACGTTGAAACGCTTCACAATGTCCCAGAACCCGATTGCCATTACCGCATGCACAAGATACCTGCCTGTAGTGTAAAACTTTAGCGTATAAGGCAGTGTAGCTCCTACAACACCTAAAGTTCCAAGTGTAATTAGCAAAAGTAAATACAAATCAGTTCTTTTACGATTTATTACATACATTAATCCTAGAGGGAGTAAAATGAAAAAAGTGAATCCGTAGAATTCGGTTACTAGGCCAAGTTTTCTTTCTATAGATAAATTAAAATGTTCTGCTTCTCCTCTATTTAGATCATCGTATGTTTCTATTTTGCTTGTTACTAAAGGACTTAGTACCACAACTAAAGCGGCTAACAACACCAAAATTTGTTGCAAAGGTATTCTTTTTGTTTTTTTGAAAATATTTAGGTAAGAGTTTGCAAAAAGCACCACAGCTACGCCGGCTGCCCCAATTATTAAATGATTTAAAAGTAAGTATATTATTACTATCCCTGTACTTATTTCGTGCGTTGTATCTCCTCTTTGGTTTCTAATCACTGTTCTAGCTAAAAATGCGGCTATAACAGTTGCTGCCAAGTTTTGCGGAATTAAAAATAAAGAAGTATAAGCAATGAATGACTCAAAAATAAATGCTCCAAATAGCGCACTTGTTATACCTATCCATTTGTTTCGTGTTAGGGCATATCCTACAACGTATGAGACGGCAATAGTTCCTAGCAAGTGAAAGTATTCAACAAACCACCAAAATCCTAATATATCGCTTTTAACAAGCAACTGTGCCTGAAATATTAAAACGTGAAATAAGGTTGAGTAACTATTAAACTGAAAGGTGTCGCTAAGGTTTAACGGTGTTATATCAAAGTTGCCCTTTTGCATTTCGTTAACTATGGTTTGGTGTTCGTATAAATCCCAATTTAAGGTTGTGTTTAAGCCTGCATCCCATCGCCAAATTGCGTATGCTCCTAAGGACAGTGCAATTATATAAATTGGCACTGCGAGTTTAGCTAGTTTTATTTGAGGTTTTTTAAGTAAATTAAAAATTGTGTTTGTTAAAACAATTACTGTCGAAACTGTAAGTGCCGTGATCATTGCATTTCTGAAGCCCTGAGCAAATGTTTTGTTCAAAAGACTGCTAAATTTTTCTGAAAAAGTTAAAAATGCCAAGCCAAACGTTATTATGGCGCCGTACACAAAACTCATTACTAGTTCGGTAATGGCAAAGGCAACGTTATCATCGCTTTCGAGTTCAATTAATGTTCTACTTTTGTACGCTAGCTTTTTTAAAATTATAAAAGCCCGCCCTATTAGAATTGGACTAATATAAAACATTGAAGCGGCAACCATTGGTATTAAGTATTGAGTGTAGCTCATTTATTAAGTGCCTCCTCTAACGAATCAAATAGTTCTATAGTTGCCTCTGCTTTTTTCCAGCTGGGTTGTACAAATTCTATCAGTTCTTTTTCTAAATTAACCTCAATAACGGCGTCTTGATTGAATTCCTGTTTAATCCTTAAAACACCTTCTGTTTTTGGATTCACAATGTATATAGCTTCTTTAACTTTCAAATCTTCAGGAGTTGGTGTTTTTTTTACCATTTCTGTTTCTTCTAGGTTTTCACTAAATTCTTCTATTTCTGTGTTTAGTGGATTTAGACTATAGTTAAAAAACTTTTCAAACTCCTTTACTTCTTCAGAATCTTTCTCGGTTAAAAGGTTACCTTGCTGGGTAAAAATGTAATCGTTGTCATCAAATGACATAGTTAATACAGTGTGATGTCCCCAGCCTTCGTATGGGCTTTGTGCGAGCTTAACATTTAACATATGGTTGTTTACAGCAGTTTCCAATACTAAAGGCCCATCTTGTGTTAAAAATGTAGCTTTAGGTTGAATTTGATTAAATATGCTTAGTAATGCAATGAGTCGTGATTTGAACGATCCAATGGGTTGACTTAATTCGCTACTGACAATAAGATTCTCCCAAAATAGTAATCTTATTTGGTCGTTGTCATCATTTATATAATACGCATCGTATGGAGAAAAATTATAAAAAACTCTAGATGGGGTTTGATTTAAAAATACACCGTATTTATAGGTTTTAACACTATATCTACCTACTTTTTTTGCTACATTAGTTCCAATTGGAATTTCTTTTCCACCTATCGATATTAATACTGTGGCAATAACTACTACTAAGCCTATTATTTGTGGAAGTAACTGATTTAGTTCTTTTCTTTTCATAATACTATTTAAGTATATCTCAAATAATTGCTTAATGCTTGGCAACACACTTGCAAACCTATAGTATTGATAAGAGGCTTTTGTACTGTTATAATAAGATCCTGTAAGTAGATTATATTGGTCACAAATCCAAATAAAAAGGAAAAAGAAATGAGACGAATAGTTTTTTTGCTAAGCATTGTGCTGTTGGGTCTGCTGGCAGCGTGTTTACCCACCGAAACAACCCCTGAAGTTTATGTTGAGGCCACGCATGAAGGCACCGAATTTACTTTGCAGCAAGCTTCGCCGGCTGAGTTAAACAGTAGAATTGAGTCGATCCAGGCCACTGACAAGAGGGAGTTTACCGCAGAAGCCCCAATGAACGATAACGAGTATACGTTACGTGTAGAGGATGCTGTGATTACGTTGATTTTTCATGGTGTGGAGGGTGATGAGGTTGTTTTCTCTTATGAAACCCAAGGCGAGTTCCCACGAGGGTATCGTTTTATAGTTTCCCATGAAGAAATCGGCCCTTTTGCTGTTTTGCTCTTTAAAATACCGGATCCCGAGCGCCCCTAACTTAAAAGTCTAGCCAGTTTGTTGTTTTGGGCATAAACCCTTACGTTAGTTTCTACTACAGAAATTAATGTAAGGGTTTTTTTCTTGTTATAATAAAGTCCGTGTGTCTATGTCTTCGAAGCAAAATAAAGTAAAAACTAAATATGCAGTGGTACTGGGCTATGGCATACTTAATGACGGCAGTTTACCTATATTGTCGCAAAATCGTGTTAAAAAATCTGTAGAACTATACAAAGCAAATGCCGTAGAAAAAATAATTTTCTCAGGGAACAGCAGTTTTTACTTAAACAATTACGGGTTTAGTGAATCTCTGGCAATGAAGTCTTTAGCACAAAGCTTGGATGTTCCCGAAGATTCTATAATAGTAGAAAACTTTTCAGACGACTTAATTACCAACGCTTTTTACACTTTTAATTTTATAGCCAATGAAAAGCTCCCAAATGAACTAATTGTAATAACTTCCACCCTTCAAATGCGTAGAGCTAAAATTGCTTTTAATAAAGCAAAAGAGCTTAAAAGGTTAGAAAATATAAATATTAGCTTTATATCAGTAGAGGATCGTCCTTATATAAGTATTGCCACATACTTTAAACTAGCTTTTTTGGAATTTATTAAATGGCCACTAATGAGTAACTCAGTAATTTATAACTTCATAAAAAGAAATTTCCGCTTAAAAGGCTCTCATCTCAACAAATGAATATAATAGAAAAAACTTTCTCAAAATAAGTGTTGACATAACTCATAGTTTTTGGTTATATATAACTCATAGTAATAAACTATTAATTTATGCTTGGAGGAGCATTAAACTAGAATGATAAAAGACAAGAGAATTAGTTTAATAATACCGTGTAAAAATGAGGAGAAAGGCATAGCTACTACAATTAGTCACGTTCCCGACTATGTAGATGAAATTATTGTTGTAGATAACGGTTCTAGCGATAATACAGCAGAAGTGGCTAAAAATGCCGGTGCAAAAGTTGTAACAGAAAACCGTAAGTTAAATGGCATCGGGTATGGCTATGCACATATCACTGGTTTTGCGAATGCTACAGGTGATTACATATTTGCGATGGACGGTGATGACACTTATCCTGCATATCAAATTAAAGACATGTTTGAATATATGCTAAATAATGACTTTGATTTTGTTGTAGGGCACCGATTACCCTTAAAAACCCCGGAGGCTATAAAGCCCGTGCGCCGTTTAGGAATTTACATTTTAAATATTGAGATACTTTTCTTGTATGGACGATATATAAAAGACAGTTTGTCTGGTATGTGGGGCGTGAAAAAAGAAGCAGTACCTTTACTAAATTTAAAAATGGGTGACTGGAATTTATCGCCAGAGATTAAGATAGCTGCAATGGTAAACAAAAATGTTAAATTTGGACAATTCCCAATAGATCACGCTGTACGTGATAAAGAACCAAGTAAACAACAAATATGGAAAACGGGTACGAGTCACTTTTTATATATATTAAAAAGAAGATTTACTGATGATTGTAAAATATTAAATTTTTTGCGAGGAGAGGTTTCTAAGCCAAATCAATCTAGCTTACGAAAACCGCAACACGCAGTACAAGGAGGTAAGTAACTAGAAATAATAAACTATCACAACGTTAAAAAATAAATAAATTGAGCTAACAGTGTAACAAATTAAAGAATTTTGCAGGCCTGCAATCTAATCTCAATTTAATTATTAAAGTCATTTACAAGTAAATTATAAAATTGCTCTGATAGAGCATCCCAGTCAAACTCGTTAACAGTTTTTTGTCTTATATTTTGTGCGAGTTTTTTTGCTTCTTGTGGGTTATTTAGTGCCCATGTTAAGGCATTGGTTAGTGCTTGCTGATCTTTTTGTGGAATAACTATTCCGGTTTCATTATTTATTACTAACTCTGTTGTACCACCATTATCTGAAGCTATAACTAACAGTTCTGAACTTCCTGCTTCAAGCAATGTGTTAGGGAGCCCTTCGTTATGATGTGAGGGATTAACAAAAATGTCACTTATAGAGTATAAATGTTTTACTTTGTCGTACTCTAAAGACCCTGTCATAAACACTTTTTCTTCTAATCCGTATTCTTTTATTTTTTGTTTAAGTTCGTTTTCTAATTCTCCTGGGCCAGCTATTACAAAGTAAACATTGCTATAACCTGATTTAACTAGTTCTTTAGCAGACTCAATAACAAACTGCGGGCCTTTGGTCCAAATAACTCTACCTAAAAATAGCACCAGAATGTCATCTTTATTCAGTATTTTATTTGTTGTAGGAATTTTTCGTTCACTATCTATGTTCGCATGTTTAAATTCTTTAGTATTAACACCTATATATACAAGAAAGGACTCTTTTTTTACTCCTAGCTTTTCTTTAAAAAACTTTTGAGAAGCCTTATTTACAAAGACCAAATAGTCATACTTTTTCAAAGATAAGGTTGCAATAGTTAAATCTACCGTTTTCGCCACAAATTCAACAATTTTACTTTGATGTGCAGGATGCGAGGGTACATGGCCGGTAAATATACTTTTAGCGCCTATTTTCTTAGCATAACGCCATGCCCACCATGTAGGATCAAAAAATCTTATATGTGTAATTACATAGTCGTATTTTTCATGCGAAAGTTCTTTTAATTTTTTATTTAATGCCAATGGTTTAGCTAAAGCGAAACGTGCGGGAATTATGTTCCAACAAGGAACTCTATAAACAGTAAAACCTCGGTATTCTTCTTTTTCAGAAACATGATCTGTGTTGTAACAAAGTACGTCAACTTTTACATTTTTATGTTTTTCTACCATTGGTGCTAAAACTTCTTCTGCGTATTTTTGACTGCCACCTCTATGTGGGTAAAAGAAAGGTATTGTTAATAGTACTTTTAACTCTTTGTCTTGCATGTGAAAATTATAGAGAATTGAGGGAAAAAAGAAAGGCGAGTCATTAATGAGAGTAAATTTTTAAGTTTACAATCACTAATGCTCGCCCTTGATATCTAGCTATACTTTATGAGGCATAGCTGTGTGCGTTTAAGGTTGGTTTACTGGTTGTTGAACACGACAGGCATGAATGTAAGTTGCGGGGGCAAGTACATCCAGCCGGATACTTCTGCTTGCGAAGGTGCACATAAGCCACCGATAAGCGCCGTGTTTGCGTCGCAGGTCCAGGTGCTCACGTACGTCCATTGGTAGGTTGGAACTTCTACGACGATTTCTGTATCGGTAGTGATGGTTTGGCTTGTCAGGATTTCTGGATTGCTTTCTCCATAGGCCATCACAACAGATGTGGGTTCCGAGACGTTTGCTACGTTGATGCCGAATTTCTTCATGGGGAAGGCGGGCACGTAGTTGCACGAATCAGAAACACCACCACCTTGACCGATACTGCCTTGGCCGATAACTTCGATTTTCATGGGGCCAGGCACGATGTAGATACTATCGCAGATCATCTGGGTGCCATCAGCGTAAGTAACAATGAGATCCATATTGGCCGGGTCAAAGGTCCACAGTGTTTGATCTCCGTTGGTCTCTACCATTTCCGGTGTGTAGAACAGTTCGATCGTAGAGGTAGGTGCCGAAGTTTCGAACCGTACACATTCAGGAAGAGATGCGTTGCTTAGGTAGCCTACCGCGGGCGCGCTGTAGCAAATGTCGTTGTTGTCTGCAACTGTCGTGCTTGTGTCAGTGATAGGTTGTGTGAGTAACACCGGCGTGATCAAAGAGACATTCAGTTCGGGTACCACAGGAGGTTCTGATGGATTGGGATTATATGTATACCCTTGGCTAGATTGAACAGCTTCACCTCCAGGAGGGGTCAAGTTTGTTTGAATCAAAGACCATTCCGCGTAGGTGGGAATTGAAGCAGTAACTGTAAAGGCCAAACCACCATGTAGCGTTTCCTCATACACAGGGAAGCCGTCAGAAAGAACTTGGAATTCGGTGCCAGAAATCACGTTTGTGAGAAGAAAAACGTACGTGTTAAAGTCCGTCACCTCGTGCTCGCAAACTGCTCCTTCGCCAGGTCCAAATCCAATATTACCGCCGCCAGTGCCTACAGCTACAACTGCATGAGTTAGCCCAGTTTCAACTTTCGCTGACTGTCCGCTGCATGTATAGCCGTCGTTGTATTGTACAACCATTTCAACATTTCCTCCCCACATTGTTCTTGTGAAAGCATCCGTTTGCCATTGTGGGGCCCAAATGGTGTGCGTACTCAATGCTCCACCAGAGGCGTAGTTCCAGCCAACGCAGATATCGTACAGTTTTCCATCAACAATCCGTGGGGCATCGTCCCAACACTGTTCGCCGGTTCCGGTGACAGGATTTGCATCTGCTACCGGGGCGTCAGTAGAAAGGGGGATAACCAGAGCTGCTGAGGCCTGAACTTGCGCGTTTGCTTCACTGCCTAAGGTCAAAAAAGCACCAATCAGCATTAAAGGCGCCGCGATCGTGGCTAACAAAGCCAATAAACCTTTCTTTTGCGTTTTCATTTATCATTCTCCTTATTATTTAGTTTTCAACGCACAGTTACATATTGTAACACCCTAATTATACTATGGGGTAGTCATTGCCGTCAAATTAGCAAAAACCCCTACTTTGCTTTCTTCATAAATAATGGTATGTTTTATGTATGCTTTATAAATTTGTCAACCCTATAGCCTTGACAAACTTGCAAAACTGGGTTAATATTTTTCAAAGTTACCCATTTACTAGCAGATATTCTGTTAAATTTTCTTGCCTAAAAAATAAAAAAACTATGAATACTACAAAATTATTTAAAATAAATTTAATACTTTTGGGCATTATACTTGCTATTTTTAGCGTAGTACTTTTGGTGCCTAACACTGCACATGCAGCTGACTGTGAAGATCAGTCATATGGTGGTGGTGAACCTTGCATTATCAATAAGTCTTTTGATATAGAAAAGAAAGTTCGTTTTGAAGACGATAACACCGATAAAGATAAGCTTATTGTTAAATATGAAGATATAGATGAAGAAATCGTATTTATAATAACCGTAAAAAATGAAACCGATGACGGTGGTGTAGACGATGTATCTTTTGATAATATGCGCATGCATGACTACTTACCTGATGGTTTAAAATTAATATCTGGTGATTTAACAGAAGATTGGGATGATTTTGAGCCTGGTGATGAAAAAGAGTTCAAAATAAAGGTAAAAATCGATGAGGATTATGTAGAAGACGATAAATACATTTGTGTAGTTAATGAGGCTGTAGTTGAATACGATGACAACGAAGAAGCTTCTGACACAGCTACCGTATGTTTTGAAGGCAGTGAAGGTGATGTATTAGGTATTTCTGAATTGCCTGACACTGGTGCTAGTTCTACTGTAGCTTTAACCTTATTAGGTGTAAGCATGCTTACAGGTGGAACAGCTTTAAAAAGAAAAAGTAAATAAATAACTAGCCCTTGGAGGCAGAATAGATGGGTTGGGTTCGTTCAACTTACGCGGCCCATCTATTCTTCCTCTAAGGAAGCAAACCTTTTGAGACTGGACTAGCGAAAGCTAGTCCTTCTCTTTAAAAAGGTATACTTTCAATATGTCTAAAAGAAAACTTCTACAAATTTTAATAATTGGAGTAATTTTGCCCCTATTGGGTTACTTTTTGTATGCTAACCGCTTAAGTATTATTAATCTTTTACCTTCTAATAGAATATCTGAGGGAGCTTCGCCTACGGAAAATATAGATAAAAATTTAGAGTCAGCTACTTCTCAACCAGAGTCTCCTTTTGATTCTTTTAGAATGGGTTTGTATTCAGAGCCAAAAAAGCTTTATTTAAATACCTTTGACTTAAGTTTAAATATTGTACATATAAATGTAGAAGAAGATGGTGCTTTAGGTGTGCCCGCTAATTGGGGAGATGCCGGTTGGTATGAAGATGGTGCTATGCCAGGGCAAAATGGTAATTTAATTATTGCTGCACATTATGATACAAACACAGGAAGTCCTGCTGCATTTTGGCAATTGAAAAATATAAAAGTAGATGATACAGTATCGGTAGTTGATGAATACGGTAGAGAATACACTTATAAAATAACCGATTCATTTTATGTTGACATCCAGGATCCTAACAGATTAGAAATCTTTGAAACTACTGAAGCACCTACTGTGACTTTAATAACTTGCGGTGGGGTTTGGCTTCCAGGGCAAGGGTATAATAAACGCCTTGTCGTGAAAGGTCTGCTTACCAATTAAGTGCTGTAGATTTCTCGTTGAAGTTGGGAGGTAGCTCGGGGCAGTGGCTATCTCCCGTCTTCAGCGTGAAATTAGTTTAGTAGAAACTTTTGGCGTTTGCGCCAACTATCAAGCATTAGCTAGATATCCAAGAATGTTTCCACAATAGAAGATGTTTATTTTTTTATGAGAGGTTAGTTATGCCAAGAACTACAAAGACAAATTCAGATAATTCCAGAAATTCGAATAATTCTAGTAACGGTAGATCTTCTGCCGTAAAACGTGTTGTTTCGACCCGTTCTTCTACAACGAGAAATGGCTCTAATAATGGAGGTAACCGTTTTGAGGGGGATACCGTTGAAGTAATGGGTGTTTTAGAAATATTGCCTGATTATGGTGTTTTAAGACAAGAAGAGAAAGTAGAGGAAGACCTTCCTAAAGATGTGTATGTGAGTCAATCTCAAATTAAAAGTTGCGGTTTACGTATGGGCGACCATGTAAAAGGTGTTGCGCGTCCTCCAAAAGAAGGCGAACGCTATTTATCTATGCTAAAAGTTGTTGAAGTTGATGGTATGCCTCTTGAAGAGGCAAAAAAGAGGCCTTTATTTTCAAGATTAACTCCAATATTCCCAAATGTATGGATGAAGCTTGAAACTAAGTCAAATATTCTTTCTACACGCCTTATAGATTTAGTTGCCCCAATAGGTAAAGGGCAACGTGCTATGATAGTAGCTCCTCCAAAAGCAGGTAAAACCTGGCTATTAAAAGATATAGCTAATGGTATAACAAATAATTACCCAGACGTAGCGTTAATGGTGGCATTAATTGGGGAACGTCCTGAAGAGGTTACCGATATGAAAAGAAACGTACAGGGAGAAGTTTATGCCAGTAACTTTGACGAATCTGCAGAACAGCAAACACGCATAGCAGAAATAACACTTGAAAGAGCAAAAAGATTAGCTGAAAGCGGAAGGGATGTTGTTATTTTAATGGACTCTTTAACAAGATTAGCCCGTGCATACAATATGGTAGTTCCTCCTTCAGGTAGAACCTTAACCGGTGGTTTTGATCCTTCTGCTTTATATCCGCCAAAGCATTTTTTTGGTGCTGCACGTAACTTTGAAGAAGGAGGCAGTTTAACTATTATTGCTACAGCTTTGGTTGAAACAGGTTCTAGAATGGATGATGTGATTTTTGAAGAGTTTAAAGGAACTGGAAATATGGAGTTGCGTTTAGACAGAGGATTAGCGGAGCGTCGTATATATCCCGCAATTAATATTAAAGCTAGTGGTACTAGACATGAAGAAAAATTATACAGCGAGGTTCAATTAGAAAGTGTGTACAAACTACGTCGCATGATCGACTTGTTAGACGATAGAGAAAGTACTGATTTAGTTGTTCAAAGATTAAGAAAAACTAAGACAAACGCCGAATTCTTACAAACTTTACATCAAGCTAGTTAAAATACTAATTGACACCGTGATTTTAAGTTACTAGACTTATGTAAGTATGAAGAGAATTTGCGCTACACTGATTGTTATATTGTTTTTATTAAGTACTGCCTTTCCGGTTTTTGCTGCCGATTTTGAGCTTTTAACTATTGGATCTTTAAATACAAATGGAGCGAATTACACCGATTGGTGGTATACCGGAATAAATCCATTATTCACAGGAATAGCAGACCCTGGATCTACAATAACAGTTACTATAAATGGTGAGTCTTCTACTACTTCAGCAGACAGCTCTGGTATATGGGCATACGCCTCTACATTAGAAACAGGTGATCACTCAGTAAGCTTTTTATCTTCAGGTGGCGAAACTATTGCTTTTACACTGCATACAGGTCAATCTTTACCTGATACTACAGAAACTACAACTGTTACGGAAGAAACATCTGAAAGTACAACTCCTGTACCTGACACGGGCTCTAGCCAAATAGTTTTATATATAGTTTCTTTATCTTTAATTTCTTACGGAATTTATTTGCTTAAGTATCGAAAACCTGCTTTAGCTACTTTTGAAGAAAAAGTTCGCTGCGACCTTAACTAGTCTTCGCTTTAACTTTACCCTACAGTAATAACGTTTGTTTAAGTTGTGGATGCTTGTATAAACTGTTAAAATATTCATTGCACATCTCTCAGTGTTATTATGATTCGAATAATTAGACGGTCTATTTCGCAACGTACCGTTAAGCTAACCTTTGAAGGGTTGAAACCGAAAAGACCTGATAAAATTCCATATTTTTTGCACTTAGTAGCCCGTTTTTTTAATGCCTTTGCAAGTTACATTGCTAAACGCACACGAGGGGTTTTTTACTTGTTTGGAAATTCAGTTTACTTAAGTAACAAGTATTCTAGAGAAGCAAAAAGATATTTAGTACGAAAGCTTATTTGGTCGAGAGGAAGATTGGGCAGACCAATTGCAAACTTTATTGTAATGGTGGTGGCACTTATTGTTTTTATGTTTGGAGAAGTTTTTAACAGTTCTAAGTTTGTTGTTAGTCAAGAAATCAATCCCGACTATTTGTCTACAGTATCAGATATAATTCCTCCATCAAACATGGCTACTACCGTAGTACCAGAAAGTAGAAAACGTAATCAACCTTTTACATATACTGTAGCGGCAGGTGATACCTTATCTTCTATTGGTAATCGATATAAAATATCGGTAGCGGCTTTAGAGTATGTTAATGGTTTATCTGATAACACTATACTAAAAGTAGGGCAGGAATTAACTATTCCTCCTGTTTCGGGATTAATACACACGGTTGAAAAAGGTGATTCCTTAGCGTCAATTGCTAAAAAATACTCTGTTGCCGAGCAAGCTATTGCTGACTTTAACTATATTATAGATACATCTAGTCTTGCGTTAGGTACCGAATTAGTTATTCCAGATGCTAAGGTTCCGCAGCCGGTTATAGTACCAACAATTCCTGCACAATTTACAGCGCCTTCGTTTACGCCTCCAAGTGGATCATTTGGTTGTGTATGGCCAACAACTACAAGAATTATTACTCAGTATTTTTCTTGGTATCACAATGGGGTGGATATTGCTGTTCCTTGGGGTCAAGGTATGCCTCCTATTTATTCTTGTACAGGTGGTGTTGTTACAAGATCTGGTTGGGATCCTTGGGGGTTGGGGCTTCATGTAGAAGTAGATCATGGAAACGGTTATAGCACAGTGTATGGGCATATGAGCCGTGTTGATGTTGGTTATGGTCAAGAAGTAGGTAGAGGGTCTGTTTTAGGCTTAATGGGTAATACCGGGCGTTCTACTGGTCCTCACGTTCACTATATAATTAAGTATAATGGTGTAGCTCAGAATCCATTAAATTATACAAATTAATGCTAAAATCCATTTATGAAACAAAATAAGCTAATTGATACAGCTATAATAGAAGTAACTGCCGGTAAGGGTGGTGATGGCAAAGTGTCTTTTCGTAGAGAAAAATACATACCTCGTGGTGGCCCCGATGGAGGTGACGGGGGTAACGGGGGCAATGTTTATTTTGTAGCTGACCATAACATGGCCACGTTAATGGATTTTAGAGCAAAGCCTAAATATAAAGCTGAAGAAGGTGGAGAAGGCGGAAAAAAGAAACGTCATGGAAAGTCAGGTGATGACTTAATAATTAAACTTCCTGTGGGCACTTTAATTTATGAAGTACGTGAAAACGGTGAAGAAGTATTAGTTGGCGATTTAGTTATGCATGAGCAAACTTTACTCATTGCCGAAGGTGGGCGTGGTGGTAAAGGAAATGAGCGTTTTAAAAGTTCTACAAATAGAACTCCCACACAATTTACAAAAGGCAAAGAAGGACAAAGAAAGACAATTAGACTTGAAATAAAACTAATTGCTGATATTGGTTTAGTTGGAATGCCTAATGCTGGAAAGAGTACATTAGTAAACCATTTAACATCCTCTAATGCGAAAACTGCCAGTTATCCGTTTACAACTATTCATCCAAACTTAGGCTTGTGGAAGCTTAAAAGCGGTAAGTCAGTAATTGTCGCTGATATTCCTGGTTTAATTGAAGGGGCTTCTGAAGGAAAAGGTTTAGGGGATGATTTCTTACGCCATATAGAACGAACTCGAATGCTGATACATATGATTGATCCGTTAGCTATCAGTGAAAAAGACTTAGTGATGAATGCATTAGAATCTTACAGAATAATAAGAAAAGAACTTGGAGATTATGATGCAGATTTGCAAAAAAAGAAGGAAATAGTTGTAATTAATAAAATAGATATTACCGAAATTAATGAAAGTTTTGAACAAATAGGGAAAGAGTTTGAAAAACTAGGTGTTACGGTATTTGGCATTTCCGCAGTGGCTGGAGTTGGTTTAGAAAAACTTGAAGAAGAAGTTTTATCAATAATTGATACTTTACCTGAAGTAGTTACCTTTGAAGCAGAGAAACCTGTTAAAATGTATACCATTGAAAACCTACCTAATAAACGCATGGTTTTTAGTGACGAGGTAGAAGATATGTATAAAGGTGATGAGGCTCCAGGATCTTAGTGTTTTTACTTGTGGGCCGTTAGCTCAGTTGGTAGAGCGCATTAGACTGCCGTAGGCAGTCGTAGCGCAAAGTTAAATTAAGGTGAGGGCCGTTAGCTCAGTTGGTAGAGCGCTACTATGGCATAGTAGAGGTCACCGGTTCGAACCCGGTACGGTCCACCATGACCTCATGTTTTCTTACATTTCCTTAGAGTTTTTAACATTTCTTTTTACTTATTTAGTAGTATATTATTGAATTACTATGAATTTATTTACCGATGCACAAATAGAAAAGTTTTCTGAAGATGCCCTTAATTATATTAAGAAGAGCAATCTTGATCTTACCAACTTGTCTGCTGAAAACGTTTCCAAGACCGATACGTTTCTTACGAATGTTTATAAGGAGTGGTACGCGGGGGAGTTGCCTGATATGGTTGCCTATGAAATTGGTAACATTTTTGAAGCCGAGCCAATTCACCACATGCTAAAAACCTCTGTATATCCACTGTGTGATATTTTGTTCCATTTGGAATCTGGGGACTTGGAGTCAATAAAACTGTAAAGTTATAGTTTTTTAAGTTTTTCTACAAAATTCTCACTGGCATTCTGGTTTCCTAACCTATTATTAAAAGTTTTTCCGAGGTTTGTTTCTTGTATATCCTTCCATATATCAAATGCTTCAGGTGTGTCTACTTTAGATAGGTATTTATTGAAAAGTTTCTCATACATTTTCATAGCTCCCGCTATATTTTTCGTCAAAACACAGTAGGTAAGCACTATATACTTCATAGTTTTAATTTTTACTTTGTAATACACAGTGCAATGATCTCATATGCTTAGTATTTATGCACTAAAGGGATTTCTAGTTTTGCTAGGATATGTGACATTGCATTAATGTATAGCCTAACTTATAGTGATGAATTGCCCTCAAAGTTTGAGGTTTTTCTATACTTCCTTCCAATTAAAAAAAAATACCTGCAAAGTTCTCCTAGGTTTTTAAAGAAAACTTTACAGGTATAAATATTACAGTGTTGAAAAGTCAAAAGCTTTAATTTGTGCAGGCAAGTTCTCAAAATCAAGCAGTGCCAAAGGTTCAAAAAGTTTCTTGAAGTTTCCAACAATCTTTGGTCTAGGCGCTTCAAATGACAACCAGTGCTTTGCGAAGGTTTTAAAAGCATCAATTAAAGCTTCCAGTTCCATCTCGGTTACTGCTTCTCTCATTGATCCTTCAAAATCAGTTATTTTAGGGTCTCTGTTTTGGGATACCTCTATAATAACAAACCCACAAATTTCGTTTAAAAGCGCCATACGTACCTCTATCCCGTTAAAGGTTTTTGGTCCATATTTGTTCCAGCCTTTGTCATCTTTCATTTTTTTACCTCCAGAATATGATTGTAGTATACCCTATAGCATCAGGGTTGTCTACAATTGTTGCCAATATGAACTTAAGATAAAAATATTCCACATTGCGGTTCACCAAGGTTTTATATTTTCTTATATTCATTTAGAGTTTTTTAAGTTCTTCAACAAAATTCTTATTTGTGTGTTTGTTTTCTACTTATTATTAAAAACAGTGGTGGGTTCTAACACTATAGGTTGCTTTAATATGCAATTTCATGTATAATTTGTCATAAATATCACTAAAGAATGGGTTTAAATATAGCCCTAAATCAATAAATAAGGAGATAAAAATGAGCAGACTTGCAAAAACTGTAGCCGAAACGGTTGCCTTGCCTTTGCTTGCAGGGACACGCGGTGCGGTATTGGCAGATGAAAGATCCCCTTCGGGATATCCTATCCTTCATGTAGCTAAGAACCGCCATTTGTTAGTAATAGATGGTCGTTCTGCCACAATTGCCTGGGTTGACAAGCAGCAAGGTTCTTTTCATGCTGTTTTTGGCCGTCCTGCAAAAGTCAAAATTATGACCCAAGCGGATAAGGTACACATTTTTCTAACCGAAACGCGACGGTACCCTACACATCGACTTTGGCTTGAGACCGAATTCAACAGTCCCGACTGGGTAGCTAGGTGGGGTAAAAACGGTATGCCTTTGTACAATATGGTTTTTGAGCGCTACGAGGAACCTGCGGGAATTTTCCTGTACAGATTACCTTTAACAAGCGCTCCCCAAGCCCTGATGGCCTGGATCAAAAACTTGAGAGGTTAAAATGCCACTTGAAATACCCGGCGCTCCAATTAGACCTGTACCCATTGTACGTAAGGGTGCTAAGCGTTGTCCTCATTGCAGAAGGCTGTTCAACGTTCCCAAAAAGAAGAAATTTTGTCCCAACTGCGGTGGCGATTTAACAAAAAAACCAAAGTAAAGAGGATCAAATGAAATATTTTATTGGGCAACAAAGCTTTGAAGTTTCAACTGACGCTGCCTTCGTTGACTGTTTTTCTCGGGAAAAAGGCTGGCCAAGTATTACTGTAACCTTCAATCCTGAGCAAAAAAAGCATTTTACAGCAACAAAAGGTGACGATGGGTGGGTAGATGTAGTATCTAACAAGCCCATAACTTCTGAGTATGCGTTGAAGGAAGCAATTGCCTACGGTGCCAAAGTTGGTGCTGAAGACATTGAACTCCTTCGTTAGTAACCACTTATTGCCAACTTTTGAATTCATACATTGTGATTTCAAAGGTTGGCTTTTTTTATTTTTAAAACCTTTACACATAGACATTCGTCTATATAATTATTTTACTTTCTACACAAAAAAGGAGATAGCTATGAGTTCAAAGGTAAGTATGACAAACGGTACCCTTGTAGAGGAAAAAGGGGAAAAGAAAGAAGAGAAAAAAAAGAAATTGCCCACTTGCGCTAAGGGATGCACTAAGTGCCCGTTAGTTATAGCACTCAATACCAAAAGCTAAGAGGCGCTTTTATTTTATAGGCTCTCGGTTGATTATTTATATTTTCAGTCGGGGGCTTTTTATTAAAAATTTGTGAGGCAACAAAAAACCCCCAAACTTGTTTTATGCTTGGGGGTTTTAGTTTTACGTTATTGTTATTGATTTTCGTTGTTTACTACTTCAATTGGTTGGTTTTCTTGTTCGTTAGGCTGTGTGCCCTCTGATTTTGTTTCGGTCTCAGTACTGTTATTTTCAGTGTTTGTTTGAAGGTCTTGCGCCTCTAATAAATTATTTTCTCTGGGTATAGATAAAGGTTCCTGCGGTGCGGTTTCTTCTTTTTGTTCTTCGGGTAAACCTTGTTGTGCAAGTTCTTCTACTGTTGGGCCAGTTTGAGTAGTTACTCCAGCAACTGTTGGATTAGCTTTTAACGCTTCTATTTCAGCGGCTATTCTTTCAGCATCAGGGCTTCCTGCTTCTACAAGTCTTTGAGCTATCTCAAGTTGCTTAAGCGCATCCTGAGGGGCATTAAGCTGCTTTAAGGCATTAGCTAGGTTATAGTAGCCATTCGCATAATCAGGTTTTAGTCTAGTTGCTTCTCTGAATAGGTTTGCTGCAGATAAGTAATCACCTTTTAGGTAATATATCCCGCCCAGGTCAACTCTTAGCCTTGGGTTTGTTGGATCTAGCTGCACTGCCGTGCTGTATGATCTTATTGCCCAGGTATCTGATTCTTGAGCAACTCCGATCAAGGCTCTATAAACTTGACCTCTTGATTCCCAAGCACCAACGTTTAGTGGGTTTAGTACCTCTGTTGAAGTTCTTGTCTCTTGTATAGCTTGAGCTATTAATTGTTGAATTGTAGCTTTGTCGCTATCTGACAAGTTTTCGTTTGCTGCCAATGTATTGGCTAGGGCTATGTTTGTTTGAACATATGCATTTCTATACACATCTCTTCTTGGGTTATATTTAATAGCTTTGCTTTGGAAATCGTATGTTGCGGTTCCATTATTAGCTTGTAAAGATTTAATAGCTTTACGTGTGTAGTACTCACTTGCGTATACCTTAAATGATAAGTATCCCCCTGCGAGTAAGGCTAATAGCATAGGTAAGGCTATAACGTATTGTAAGCTTTCCCTTTTGTTTCCGTCTTGAAAACTTCCAATTATTGACATACTTGAAAAACTGGAAGCGCTTAAACTTAACAATACTATTTCAGCATGTTTTGATTTAGCATTAACAGCTGATTTAGCTACCGCCATGGCCAAAAACAGGAAGAGTGTAAATGTAGATACTACTGTTGCATAGGTGAATACGTACGAAACTAGTAATGCCATTATTCCTATATTCAATGCTGCTGTTGTTCCTGTTTCGTCTTCAAATTCTCTGTGATTAAGTAAGAATTTAATGGTTTTGTAAACAAAGAATGCTGTAGCTAATAACCCTAAAATTCCTATAGAAGCCATTATCCCAAATACTTCGTTAAATGGTTTATCGAATCTGATATTCCATAATTCTGTTGTATTTAACGTTAATGGTCTGTATCTAGGGAAATTCAAGTAAAATGTAGAAGGGCCAGATCCTAACACAGGGAAGTCTCTAACTGTTGATAATGCTACAACCCATGATTCTCTTGCACCTAACGTTATTTCCTTTGGATAATTATTATTTACAACTAAATCTCTTGAAGTGGGTAAAAGTAATGCCAAAACCAAGGCAACGCCAACGCCTAACAGTGCAGTTAAATGTTGTTTATTTTCTAATGCTTTGTTTATAGGAACAAATATTAAAAAGCCTAATAAACCAGCGCTTAGCACTGCCCAGCCGGGTAATAAGTTAAGTAAAGCTACTGCCATAAAGTTAACAGCAGCTGTTTGAACAAGAAGAATTTTAACTGCTATTGATTTTTCGTAAGTCAAGAATACTACAGATAAAACTGCACCTAAGGCTGCAAGTATTACTGTGCTTGTGGCAGATCCAGTTAGGGTAAAATTAGGCGCCTGTAAAAAGGCGGCACTTCCTAATGTAACTCCAAAATATCTTAGTAGAGCAACAATTGAGGCGATAGTTGCACCAAATATAAAGGCAAACACTGTATTTTTTATTATTTTTTCACTTACGGTATTAGATGCAACTACATAATAAAATGACACCAGTGTGATAATACCGGAAACACTAGGAAACCATCTGCCGTACTTTCCATAAATACTTGATGTTTTATCTATAGAAAAAACTGTAGCCAGTATAAACACTACAGTAAGTAACATTAAGGGCAAATCTATACTTGATTTTGCCATATATACTTTTTTGTTAAATAACATTTTTAATGCCCATACAAAAAGCATAAAAATTGTTGATACTGTTATTAACATTAATTTATTAAACTCAAAAAACTCTGAAGTTAATGGTAGAAAGAATATTGGCACAAGAAATGCAAGTATTGTAGGCAATACATTTAAAAGCATTTCTATGAATGTCTCTCTATTTTGTTGTATCTTGGTTGATTCCATACATTACCCCTAATAACCAACCACAGGATTAAATTATCCCAGGCAGGTGAAAATTTGAACTACTAAAAGCATAAAGGGTTTACGTATTTAATGTCAATAATGTATATTCCCTTAACGGGAGAAGATGGAGAATACGCTGTTTTGATAGGTTTTAATTAGAAATCCACCAATTAAAGCCAGCATCTCTACTTGTTGCTGTATCTAAAGTTACTATAAAGCCTTGTCCTGGTTTTACATCCTTTATCCAGTATCTTGATGCAGGTGAATAATCATCATTGAATGTCACATGTATTTTTGAGGTTATTTGCACTTTTGTGTTTGGAATGAACACCTCATTTTTTTCAAAAGGTATGTAGGCGGATCCCGAGTCAATTATTTGTGTTGTGCTAATTTCGTTAACATTAATTATATTTCTTTTAGATGTTCCTATATTTATTATTTCCAACTCTGCCGCAATTAAAAATACAAATCCTATTATTAATAGATAAATAAAAAGCCTATTTTTCATTTCGGGTGTAGCAAATACATTAAACAAAGTCTGAACTTTAGTTTTAGTTTTGAGTTTTTCAGTTATTTGGTCGTTGTTTAATCCTTGCTTTTTAAAGTCTTCTATTAAGAGTAGTCGTTCAACTACCCAAGTTGGGTAGTGTCCTTTAGTGCTGCCATCTTTGCTTTTTTTGCGTACCATGTGGGGTAACCAACCTATTTTTGTATAATATCTCAACCTGTTATAAGGATTGCCTTTACCAAAGTCTATACCTTCTTTTTTTGCGTGCTTTATAATTGCATCTACCGATATTAATTTATCCATACGGTGATTATATCTTAAATTTACATATGAACAATCTATTTTAACTAGAAATAATGTATTTGTATGAAACTTGAACCTCGAATAGTCTTTCAATATGTCAAATTGTGTTTTGCTAGATACAGTAGATTATCCCAAACAACTAAAAAGCTTACGTAATCCCCCTAAAAATCTGTATTACAAAGGATTTTGGAACAACGATTTGTTCAATGAATGTATTGCAGTAGTTGGTAGTAGAGAAGTTACCGCATATGGGAAAGTATTATTAAATGTGATATTCAAAGACCTAGTGGGTACAAATGTGACAATTGTATCTGGGTTTATGCGCGGTATTGATACTGAAGCGCACAAATTAGCTTTAGAGTACAATTTGAAAACTATTGCAGTACTACCAGGAGGTATTGACTATATAGTTCCTTCTGAAAACTTTGAGTTGTATAACAAAATTATAGAATCTGAGTCTTTAGTTTTATCTGAGCACCCAGGCAATATAGCTCCACGAAAATGGTCGTTTCCAAAAAGAAACCGCATTGTAGCCGGATTATCTTTGGGAGTTTTAGTTGTAGAAGCGCGAAAAAACAGTGGATCATTAATTACAGCCAAGTATTGTAAAAATTTAAGTCGTATTCTAATGACTATACCTGGCGATGTTTTTAATGTTAGTTATAGTGGGAATAATTTTTTACTAAAGTCTGGCGCATTACCTATAACTACAGGAAAAGATATGCTCGCTTTACTAAACATAAAGGTTTCCGAAACGCACAAAAATTTGATAAATAATTTCAGTAAGGATCAAAAATTAATACTAAATGCATTAAAAGATAACCCAATGCATTTTGATACTTTACTAGAAGCAACTAACTTATCTCCTAGTGTTTTATCTATTGAAACAACAAGTTTATGTGTCGCAGGTGTTGTATTTGAGTCTTCTGGGGTTTTTTATGCTAGTTAAAGTTTCTTCTGCGGCCTTGGTGGGATTAAGTGCGATTCCTATTACTGTAGAAGTAGATGTTGCTAGTAGAGGTTTTCCAACTTTTGATATTGTAGGTTTACCTAATAAGGCAATTGCAGAAAGCAAACAACGCATTAGAACTGCTTTGCTTAATTCTGGAATCAATTTTCCGCCAGCTAGAATTACTATTAATTTGGCTCCAGCAGATGTACCAAAAAACGGTTCCTATTACGATTTACCAATTGCTCTGGGGATCATATGTTGTTTACTAAAAGTAGAATTTCCCAAAGAAATATTAGTACTTGGAGAACTTTCACTAGATGGAACTGTACGTCATATAAAGGGTATTCCTATTTTCTTTGAATTTGCAAAAAACCAGCATGCGACTGGGTTGTTGTTACCAAAAAATGCGCAACTATATCAAGAGTTTTTTAATATATTTAGTGAAGTATATATAGTAGAATCTTTGACTGCTCTACATGCGCATTTGCAGGGCACTTATAAATTATCCAAGTGTATTGGATTGTCGACTAAACCCACAGAGTTTGATGTAACAGACAAAAAAGTTCCGTTAAATTTTACCGCTTCCGCATATACTAGCATTATAGGGCAATATAAGGCTAAACATGCTCTACATATTGCAGCTGCAGGTAATCACAATCTTTTACTGTACGGTTCTCCGGGGGTAGGAAAAACTTTATTAGCTAAATCCCTACTGGATCTGTTACCTCCACTATCTAGTGAAGAAAAGCTTGAAGTAATGAAAATTTCTTCGCTACAAAATACAAGGCCTATTTTTAATTCTAAAGAGCTTTTTAGATCACCACATCATACAAGTTCTCATATCAGTATAATAGGGGGTGGAGCTGCGCTTAAGCCGGGTGAAGTTACTAAAGCACATAATGGTGTTTTATTTCTCGATGAGCTCCCAGAATTTTCTAGAAGTGTAATAGAATCTCTAAGAGAACCTATAGAGTCTGGAACAGTACGCCTTGCCCGCGCTAGCGGAACATCTGTTTTTCCTTGTAACTTTCTGCTTGTTGCTGCCATGAATCCTTGTCCCTGTGGGTATTCAACACATCCAAGCATAGACTGCAAATGTAGTGTTTCTGAGCGTACTAGGTACACTAAGAAAATTTCCGGACCAATTTTAGATAGATTTGATATGTTAGTGCACTTAACTCCAGTAGATTTAAGTACTAAGAGGCTTCCGTCTGCTGTAAATTTTCAAGAACTGCTAAATAAAATTAGCAATGCCCGCTATAAGCAAAAGGATCGTTATAAAAACTATTCATTTTCTACTAACGCTAAGCTTCCTTTTAATTTGATTACTGACCTATTAAGTGTTTCTTCTGAGGCTTATGATGTTTTAAATGAATTAAAAAAGAAGTATCAATTCTCAATGCGTATTTATTTTAAATTAATTAAGTTGGGTCAAACTATTGCTGATTTAGAGGATTCAAAAACAATTGTAGACAAACACATATTAGAAGCTTGGCAGTTTAGGGCAAAAACATTCTAATGTTTATTGTTTGAAATATTCTAATGTTCATTGTATATTACACACAATGGTTAATATAATAAAGCTTTCTAAAGCGCTATCAGACAAAAACAGACTTAAGATTTTAAGCATGCTGAGTGACGGTAGGAAAAATGTAGGCGATGTTGCTGAAAATCTTAATGTAGAGGAAAATCTAGCTTCTCATCATTTGCGTGTTTTAGCCTCTTTGGGGTTTTTAAGAAGTGACAAAAAGGGAAGAGAAGTTTTTTATACTCTAAATAAGACCAAAATTGTTTCATTGCTTCGTGACTTAAATAAGAATGATGCCTTTAAAGAGATTATGCAGGAAGCTTTAGAAGAATCTAACTAATATTCCATAACAATTAAAAGTTTTTATAAATAAGTGCTCAATGTTTTGTAGCAATGTGTCGCATTTATTCAGCATAACAATGCGGTATTTTTGCGGGGAAAAATAATGATATTTTGTTATTAATACATAAGTGGTAAATTCCCCGCACATATTTGTGCGGTAATTATTCTCTAATTTAAATAGAATAATAAGCATTTTAGTACAACTAAATATGTGTAAATTGTAATAATGCTAAAAGTTTTCAGTCTTATTAGTAGTGTGTTGTTTTGTATAGTCGTCGTTTTATTTATTTACTTTGCTGTAGAAAAAAGAAATGAATCATATACCGAAAAAATAAATCCTAACACAAGTGAAATTGATACCAATTTAAATTCCACAGCCTCTGTAGATTTAATACCTGTTGATATATCAGGTGGAATAAATTTACCAAGCGTTTATTGGGTTCCTTCTAATACTATATTGTCTGACCTAATTAGCACTGCAGGGGGTTTTAGTCCTGATGCTGACTTATCCTGGATAGAAAAAAACTTGTCTCTTGCTTCTAAAGTTACCTCTGGTAGTAAGGTATATATTCCACTGCTAAGTGATAGTTGGCTAACTGAAGCCACTGTAAATATTTCAGACTCTATGCCTGAGTCCATTTTTGAAGGGACTAGTGAGGTATCTCAGAATTCAAGAATTTCAATAAATACTGCTTCTGCCGCTGAGTTAGATGAACTTAAGGGTATAGGCCCAAAATACGCAGCTTTAATTATACAAAATCGACCTTATGGTTCTGTAGATGACTTTCTGGAAAGAAGTGGTTTGCCCTCAAATACTGCACATTCTATAAGCAAGGAAGTTAGCTTTGAGTAGAGTTTTAAAAGTAATACTTCCATTAATGATTATTCTTATATTTAGATTGCTTACTTTTTGTCCGACCATTTTTCATGAATTTTCATGTAAGTCTGTTGAGCTTGAGACAGATACCATTTTTAAGCAAGACTCTATTAAGAGCGAAATTTACGATGAAATTAAAAACTACTTTCCAAGCCCTGAAAGTGAATTAATAGTTGGTTTACTTGTAGGGTCAGACTTTTTTTACAATGTACCAATTTTTAAAGAACAGCTAATAGAAAACGGAACAATACATGTTGCTGTGGTATCTGGCTACAACGTGCAGTTATTGGTGCAACTTTTATTAAGCATATTTGGGTCTATATATTTACCAAGGAATTTCCTTTTTATAAATGTCATACTAATTCTTTATGTTTGGCTAGTTGGGTTTGAGGCACCCGTAGTGCGTGCGTGGCTAATGATAGTATTTGCCTTAACAGGTAAGGTATATGGGAGGTCAGTTGGAAGTTTGTACTCATTGCTTATTGTGGCTTTACTAATGTTGATTCATTCTCCTAGCAGTTTGTTCAGCTTAAGTTTTCAATTAAGCTTTTTATCTACACTAGGTCTATTCTTACTTACCGACCCTATAGGAAAATCACTGCCAAAAATTAATTTCATTCCTTTGTCGTGGTTGAGAGAGGACTTAGTAAGTTCTATAGCCGCACAGTTACTTGTATGGCCACTTATATCTATTACTTTTGGTAGAATTAGCATAATAAGTCCTTTAGTAAATTTTTTTTCTCTTTGGTCAATTTCGATTGCAACTTTGCTTGGAATTTTATTTCTTGTTTCTATCAGGGTTAGTAATGCCTTAGCAGTATTGTTTAGTAGTTTGCTATTTATACCTGTAAACTCATTTGTTTTAATAAATGAGTTTTTTAGTCGGCTTTCATATATGAATTTAGACTTCACCATTTCTAAACCTGTTTTTTGTCTTTATTACTTAGCTTTACTTGGTATTATCATTTTATTCAAAAAAATAAATAGGCTATATGCGTAAATTACTAGGACTTCTTTTGATGGGTTTTATTGTTCAGTTGCTGTTTTACTGCTCTCAAATAAACAAAAAGCCTTTTGTTAGTTTTTTGAATGTTGGACAAGGCGACGCCACTCTTATTAAAACCAGCAAAGGGAAATTAATATTAATAGATGCAGGGCCTAATTTTGAGGTTTCTAATTATATATCTGAGTTATTTTTGTTTAATGAGTGTCGTCTAGATTCAGTTTTTATCACACATCCTCATAAAGACCATTATTTTGGATTAAGTCGTTTAGTTAACTATTGTAATGTTAAAAACATTTATGTTGCTAATTTTTATGTGGCAGCTGACGATTATTTGCGTGCTATTTCATCTGCAACCACCGAAACATTCATTTTACAAAGAGGCGATGTTTTATCTATAGATGAGATTTTTATAAAAGTACTATGGCCTCCAAACGGGTATTTTTCTGAAGATTTAAATAGTTTATCTCTAGTTATGCTTATTGAATCTCCAAATACTACAATATTAATGACGGGTGACGTGGCTAGCACTGTTTTAGATAATATAGTAGGGGAAGTTGCTCCCACTTGGGCTCAAAAACCCTTGCTTATATATAAGTTTCCTCATCATGGCTCGCTTGCAAGTTTAAATACTAATATATTTAAAGCTTATAAACCTGATTATATTGTTATTCCTGTGGGGAAAGAAAATGCCTTTGGGCACCCTGATAAAGAGGTGATTACTTATTTAAGAAGCTATGACTACAAGTACTTTTTGACCTATTTAGGAAATGTAGTTTTTCCTTTATAGAAACCAAATATCCTTGCGTTGTTTTAACAATTAACCTAACATAACCCCATGGATCCAGTATTTATGCTTAAGAAAAGTCTCGAATCTTCTATTAAAAATTCATTTAATATAGAATTGCCTGATATTTTTATTGAACATCCTGAAAATGGGGAATGGGGAGATTATTCTACCAACGTTTGTTTTAAATTAGCGCCTTTGTTAAAAGATTCTCCTCTTAAAATTGCTGAAAAGCTAACATATGGACTAAATGATAAAAGTATGAAGTTTAGTTTCGAAGGTACCAACTATGATCTTTTAGAATCTATTAGTTTTGCAGCTCCTGGATTTATAAACTTTAAGTTATCTCAAGCCTGGTTACAGCATATTTTATATACAATTAATGTTGAAGGGGCTACGTTTGGTTCAACTAGAGTGGGTGCTATGAATAGAATTGCACTTGAGCATTCTAATGTTAATCCAAATAAAGCTGCACATATTGGTCACTTACGAAATGCTTGCATAGGGCAATTCATCGAGCGTGTATATGAATTCATAAATTACGATGTTGAAGTGCAGTACTATGTAAATGACGTTGGGTTGCAGGTGGCCACATCACTGTTAGGCACCAAGCATGTTTCTAGCATAAGTCCTGAAAATTATGAAAAATATGACCATTATGCCTGGGATGTTTATTCTAAAATTTCTAAAGATTTAGAAGTCAATGCTAATTTAAAAGAGGAATTAGCCAATATTATGGTTTCGATTGAGGATCAAAATAATCAGATAGCAAAGAATCAAGCATCTTTGGCAGATCGCATATTGCTAGACCAATTACATACTTTTTCAAAATTAGACATTGATTATGATATTTTAATACATGAGCGTGATATTTTATATTTACAGTTTTGGGAAGATGTATTTGAAATATTAAAAGGTAACGAGAGGGTTTATTATGCTAAAGAAGGCAAATCTGCTGGTTGTTGGTTAGTCAAACTTTCAGATGTGTCTAAAACTACTAGTAATGAAGATATAGAAGAAGACAAAATTATTGTACGTGCTAACGGTGTTCCTACATATACAGGCAAAGACATAGCTTATCATATGTGGAAATACGGTTTACTAGACAAAGATTTTTATTACCACAAAGTTGATGTTCCAACCCAAGAAAAGGCACTTTATTCTACTAGTTCTAACAGTAATCCTATTAATGTTGCTAGATCTTTCAAGGGCGTTGAGTATGTCTTTAATGTTATTGATGGGAGACAATCATATGCAATAAATACTGTGCGCAAATCGCTAGAATTTCTGGGTTACGAATCTGCTGCATCTAAAATGACACATATTAATTATGGCTTTGTTTATTTATCGGCACTGACTGCGTCACAATTAGGTATCGATACTTCAGACGGGAAATCAAGGTATGGTATGAGCGGTAGAAAAGGGTGGGGTATAAAAATAGATGACTTTATAAATATTATCGATGATGCTCTAATTTTGAACTATGGGGATTTTGAATCAAAGAAAGATGTTAGAAACGGTGCTATAAAATTTGAAATGTTAAAGTACAATACTTATCAAGATTTAGTTTTTGATTTAGAAAACGCAACTAGTATAAAGGGTTACTCCGGACCCTATATTCAATATACGCATGCTCGGTGTTTCTCACTTTTGGAAAAATCAGATTTTGATTTGGACAATAATCTTTTCGACTATCACTTAGACAAATTTACATCTCAAAACTTGCATATGTCCGAAAAGGAAATATTATCGTACATTTATAGATTTCCTGAAGTAGTTATTAGATCTGCAGATGAGTTTGCACCCAACTTGCTATGCAATTATTTATTCGAGTTGTCACAGCGTTACAATACTTTTTATAATGAGTTACCCGTGTTAAAAGAAACAGATGATAATGTTAAGTATTTTAGGCTTTTGTTAACTTCTTCAGTTAAACAAGTATTGCATAATGGGTTGTTTTTGTTGGGAATAAAAGCTCCAAACGCAATGTAAGAATTATTCTGTGATGTTATAATATTCCTGTGTTTAGAAGAAAAAAAAACAAGCGCACTCCGCGTGTAAATTTTTTTAGACGTACAGTGCGATCTTTGATCGCAATTGTTTTATTGTCCTCACTAGTTTTAGGTCTAACCTATTTTGTTAAAGAAGTCTCTAGCCTGGATCCTAAAAAAATTGCTAGCTTTTCTAGTCCTTACTTGTCTAGAGTTGGGTTAGATGAGGATGAAGTTGGTGAAGTTGCAGGTAAGTTTGTACAAAGAGTTTCTGATACAGGTTTAAATAAAGAATCAAACGAGCGTGATTCGCTTTTGCCTCCAGTTTCAACCACAAATTCCGTAATCACAGAAGATACTGCCAGCTCTAGCACTAATAGAACGGTTTCTGCTGATGACACAAAACCAGCAGTTAGTGTGGCCATAATGTCAGATTCTGAAAATGATTGGCAACAGTTGTCTGCAGCTATTTCTAAAGCTAAAACATTAAATGTTTCTGCAATGCTATTTATAGGAGATTATACTTCTTTTGGTGAAATTTCCGATTTAGTAGCTGCTAAGGAATTAATGGATGCAAGCTCTATACCTTATTATTCTATTCCTGGCGATCGTGATCTATACGAAGCTGTTGGTCAAAGGAATTTCACTGACGTATTTGGTAAAAATTATCATAAAGTAAATATAGAGAATACAAATTTTATTCTTTTAGATAATAGTCCCAATTACACTCCTATTGATAATGTTTCTATGAAAAACTTTGAACGAGATGTTTCGTCTGCAGATTTTGTACTGCTAGCAACGCCTTTGTATCATCCTACTAATACTAGAGTAATGGGGGTAACGTCAGATGAAGTAACCGACGAATTAGTTTCCCAGCGTGAAGAGTTACTTTCTTTAATTCGTGATTCGGATGTTAAGGCCATAATTGCAGCAGAACATCATTTTTATAGTGAGTCCACAGATCCACAAAAAAGAGAGCTATTGCATTATGTAAATGGTGCCATAACTAAAGCTCGTAATTTGCAAACGCCCCGATTTAGTCTTTTAAAAATTTATCAAGATGGTTCTTTTGCAGTTGAGCAAGTTATTTTATAACAAAGCCAGTTGTCTATTTTTATACTTTTTGCTATCCTGCTTATTATGATTGAACAATCCTTAGTTTTAATGAAACCCGATGCTGTACAAAGAGGCATTGTTGGTGAAATACTAGCTCGTTTTGAAAAAGTTGGCTTGAAAATGGTTGCAGTTAAACTAATGCAGGCAGATGAAGCACTTGCTCAAAAGCATTATCCTGATTCTGATGACTGGAAAAGAAAAGTAGGAGAAAGAACAATTGATGACTGCGAAAAATACGGAATAGACCTAATGGAAAATATGGGTACAGAGGATCCAATAGAGGTGGGTAGTATTGTTAAACAATGGAATGTAGATTTTCTTACATCAGGTCCTGTGCTTGCTATAGTTTTTGAAGGATTAAATGCAGTAGAGCGTGTAAGAAGCTTAGTGGGTCACACTGTGCCATCAAAAGCTGCCGCTGGAACTATAAGAGGGGATTACTCGTTAGATTCTGCAATTGGAGCTAATCGACGAAAAAGAACCATTTATAATCTTATTCATGCGTCAGGTGAAGTAGCTGAAGCCAAAGAAGAAATAAAACTATGGTTTGGGAACGAGGAAACTCTTAAATACAGAAGAACTCACGAAGACCTATACTCTTATTGAATTATTTATTAAAATATAACGGTGGAATTTCCAATATTTGACACAAAATCTTTATCTGATGGAAATGAATATAATTTAAGTGATCCCGCCGATCGCCATTTATACTTTCATTCCAAACTTGGTACTAAAATTGAAGATATTAAAACCTATTTAGAAAACAACACCTTTGTAGGTTTTATGTTAGCAAAAAAAAGTGCAGGTAAGGGTACTTACTCTAAAATGTTTGAAGAAATTGTAGGTGCTGATCACTTTGCACACATCTCAGTTGGAGATATTGTGCGCGATGTACATGCTGCAATTGAAAATCCTGCTGAAATGAATGACTTACGAAATTATATGAAAAAGAACTACAGAGGATTTATTTCTATTGATGAGGCAATAGCAGCATTGCTAAATAGAAACCAATCAACCTTAATTCCAACAGAACTTATTTTAACGTTAATAAAAAGAGAAATAGAAAAACTAGGGCGGAAAGCATTGTTTATTGATGGTATGCCCAGAAAGCTTGATCAAATTTCTTATTCACTTTACTTTAGAGATTTAATAAATTTCCGTTATGATCCAGATTTTTTTATTTTGATAGATGTCCCTGAATCTTTAATTGAATTGCGTATGAAAAGTCGCGTTATATGCCCACTATGCAATACTTCAAGAAATATCAGGACATTACCTACAAAGTTTGCGTTTTATTCAAATGAAGACAACGTATTTTATTTAGCATGTGACAATTCCAATTGCGAAGGTTATGGAAAAGCCCGTTTAGTTGGAAAAGAAGGAGACTCTGCCGGTATAGAGTCAATAAGGGACAGACTTACTTCAGACGGTGATTTAATAAGTATGGCTGGAACTTTGCAAAATATACCAAAAATATTGTTAAGAAATGCGGTGCCAGTTAATGACGCTTTAGGTTATGCAGAACCTTACGAACTTACACCAGAGTTTTATTACGAGCAAGCAGGTGAGAAAGTATGTATTAAAGAACGCCCATTGATGTTTAAAGATGACGAAGGTGCAGATTCAAATAGTTTGTTAGCAGCTCCCATGGTAGTTTCTCTAGTTACACAACTTCATAAAATTTTAATAGATAAATAAAAATGGTTATTTGTAGCTATCTCATGATGTTCTTATAAAATATTTATTTCCATAGCATACGAGTGCTATTAAAAAAAATTGTTATCTAGTATACTTAGAATATGGGAATAGAATCAATTATAGGTGAAGCAGGAAAAGCATTGCTTGAGTCTGAAAGTGCTATAAAAATTGGAACTGAGGTTTTTAAAAGAGATGCTGAGGTTTTGGCGGGGTTTAGTGCCTTAAAAACTCCGGAACTTACAGAAAGTATTGCAGAACATCTAATTAATGAGGGTCGCCCTGGTTCAGCGGAATATATGAATATGTTTTCAAAATCCTGTTGTTTGGATAAAGAGCTTAGCTTATTGGAAGCTGGTATATTTGATCCTCAAGCCGTAGAGCAGGGGGGATTACCGGTATTGATTGATGCACAACAAACTACTCCTGAAATGATTAGTGATGGGCAAGCAGTACTTACACCTGAGGCCCGCGCTGATTTTTTGGGATGTGCAAATACATTAAAATATAAGTTAAACCAGCATATTAGTAAAACTGCACAAACTGCATCCCATTACTATTCCTCAGAATTTACTAGAGAAAAAGCAGTTACAGAAAGATTAAGGGAAGTGCTTGGAATAAAACCAGAACCTTATGAAATACCTTTTGTACCTAATGAGGCAGAGTTAAAACAGGTACAAGAACTCTCGAGATCAAAATTTATTAATAGAGAGGAAGCAAAGCTAACATTCAGAAGGGAATTGCAACAACTTATGAAACAGAGACCCGGTTCAATGGGGCTCGACGGCACATTTTCATTTTCAAAATTTGTTGGAGAATTATCGCAAGAACTTGGAGGTGATCCTACCAAACCTATTAACATAGAAAGGTTACGTAGCGCTCATATTCTAATGACAGGTCGTGGTGCTATGGAAGAATTACAAATATATTCCGAGTTTGGGAATGCTATAAAAGAAGGTATTGAACGAGATTTTTCTCAGTTAAACACTGCTTCTGGAACTAGTCCAAATTTTGAAACTGTAAATGGATAGCATGAGAAAAAGCTATTTAAGCAACTGGCGGAGGAGGTGGGATTCGAACCCACGATACCCTTGCAGGTATAGCGGTTTTCAAGACCGCCGCACTAGACCACTATGCGACTCCTCCATAAAACTTTTGTAAGTATATCACAACAAATTAGTATACTATCGATGCTTTTTTACATTTAGTACTATATAATGTATTGACCTTAGCCCTTGTAGTTCAACGGATAGAACACACCCCTCCTAAGGGTGAGATGTGGGTTCAATTCCCTCCAAGGGTACCACTAAAAAACTTTTATAGCATGATTTTCTTCACAGTCTAGCGTGGGCATAGTATCATTTATACATATGAGCTTAACTACTTTTAGAGTCAAATTTTTCAAAATTGTTCCAAACATTCTTATTATTCTTGGTTTGTTTTTTCTTATTTTGGCATATGGGCCTATAATTTATGATGAAGTGTGGTACTTTTGGAAAAGTACAAAAAATCAAGACATCTCAATAAATAATCCAAATGGTGTTGAAGATAGCCCCTTCGCCAGATTCTTAACAACTTCTCCAATCACTATTGATCCTGTAAATAAAGATTTTTCTGTTGTTATAGAAAAAATTGGAGTCAATGCTCCTGTAAAAGCCGATGTTTCAGTTGTAGATGAGGAGGCTTACTTTGAAGCTCTTAAAGAGGGTGTAGCGCATGCAGTTACTTCTCCATATCCTTCTGAAGATGCAGGTAACGTTTACTTGTTTGCGCATTCTTCAATTAATTTTTGGGAATTGGGTCATTATGCCAAAGTGTTTAATTTGCTTCGTAAGTTGGATTTGGGCGACAGAGTTCATGTTTTTTATGAAGGGGATGACTATATTTATGAAGTAGTAAATAAGGAAACTCTTAAAGGTTGGAATACCTATCCTTTGACACGCCCGGTAATTGAACCTACTCTTACTTTGCAAACATGTGATCCACCAGGAACAACTTTAAATAGACTTGTTGTTACAGCCACTTTACTTGAAGTAGTTGAAGGAAAAGAATAATAGATAGACAGAGGCCTTAAACTTCTATCTACCTATTAAATTTAATTTTTTTACAAGTACGTAATCCACCTTGTGCTTAATCGGGTAGCACAGTGCTTGCAAAAAATTTGTTCAATTCGCTCTTTTGTTTTGTAGGTTTCACCACAACCTTTGCAAGAAATCTGCGCTTCTTTTGGTTCAACCACTTGTACTTGTGTAGTGCCTACAACCATTCTGGGTCTTTTACGTGTCACACCAGTTGGTGTTTTCATGTCTGTACTCCTTTTATTTTATGTATTTTTAATCGCTGTATTAATTTGTTTAGCGAATGCTTACTGTATACAAGTCTGTTTGGTCGCCAGATTTAAAAGAGGTGAGAATTATTAGCTTGTCTCCGTTTGGGGAGCTTACTACATTATTACTGTATAGGGTGTTGTTATAAACTTCTGTTTTGTTTGTTCCGTCAATTCTTATTAGGCTAATTGTTCCTCGTGTTGTGTTTTCAGGGTCTAGTTCTGTCATCACTAAGTGAAAACTATCAGAGTACCAATTTAACTCGGGTTGGGGTTGGTCTTTGTTTAGTACAAGTACTGTGGTTTCTACTCTTTCGCCAATTGGTATAGGTTTTTCCATGTTATATACCTTATATTCAATTGTGGTATCTGTTTCTACTTTATATAAAAATTTCTTTTCATCGGGTGCCCATACAGTTTCAGGGGAAATTGCAATTTTTGCTAATTCTTCAGGTATTGCGAAACCTTCTATAAAATCCTGTCTTTTTTTTGTAATTTCTTTTTGCCACTCTTCTAATATTAAATCAGGTGCTGCTGAAGCTTGTGCTGTATTGGTAGTTAAATCTACTAAAAAGAAAATACCCCCGTCGGTTTCAACTAAAAGTTCTGTTTCGTCTGGGGACCATGTCATATTTTTTCCTCTTGAGTAAAATCTGAATGGTGTGTCTTGTAACACAATGTACGGATTTGACCTAAAAAGGCTTAAACCTTCAGTGGATAAAGGTATTACCCAAATTCCAGGAGAAGTCTCATCCTCTGAGAAGTAAGCTAGTTTTGTTAATGAAGGTGACATTGTTGGTGAAGTAGCTCCTGTGTTAGTAAGAGGTTCTAACCGTGGGGACTTTGACACTAAAATAGCAGTAATGTCAGTAACTAACTCTGGAAAAACTTGAACTGTTTTTTCCCATTCAACAAAACCATTTTTCACAATTCTTAAATTATATTCACCTGGTGTTAGTCCTGCTATTGTGTCGTCTGTTGCAGTAACTAGATTTCCATCTACATAAACGCTAGCCCCATCAGGTAAAGATTTTGCACCAATCATTCCGGTAATTTTTATATCAATAGGAGAATCTTGCTCTCTATTTACCCTATATCCTGCGGTGTAAAGGTATAAAGCTGTGGTTATACCGAGCAAAATTACTATTGTAAGTATAGTTTGAATCCAACTGCGTTTCATATCAAATTTATTCTATCATAATGTATAATTTCTGCATGGTGTCAAAGAAAATTGCTATAGATTTAGGTACTGCTAACTCTCTGGTTTACCTTTCAGGTAAAGGTATTGTGTTACGTGAACCCACCGTAGTTGCCGTTACAATAGATGACGAAAAAGTAGTTGCAGTAGGCTTAGCTGCTAGGGAAATGTTAGGGCGTACTCCAGAAAGCATTACTGCTACAAAACCTCTTAAAAATGGAGTTATTGCTGACTATTTAGTAACTGAAGCCCTTTTACGTTATTTTATTAACAAAGTAATAGGGCGAACTCGTTTTTTTAAGCCTGATGTAATGGTTTCTGTCCCCGCAGGTGCCACCTCTGTAGAAGCTCGTGCTGTTTTAGATGCAACATATTCTGCAGGTGCAAAAAATGCTTATTTGATTCCAGAACCTTTGGCAGCTGCTATAGGTACAGGAATGCCAATAAATGAACCAGTGGGTAACATGATAGTAAATATTGGTGGTGGTACCACTGAGATTGCTGTAGTTTCTTTGTATGGTATGGTAGTTTCCGGGAGTGTTCGTATTGGTGGTAACGCTTTAGACGATGCTATTTCGCAGTATGTTCGCAGAAAGTACAGCCTACTAATAGGTGAAAATACTGCCGAATTTGTTAAATTAAATATAGGCGCAGCTTTTCCCTTATCAAAAGAACTACATTTAGATGTTAAGGGGCGTGATTCTATAAGTGGTTTGCCAAAAACTATTAATATTACATCAAATGAAATAGTTCAAGCACTTGCAGCCCCTTTATCTCAGATAGCGGCCGCTATTAAGAGTGTTTTAGAACGTACACCCCCTGAGTTGGCTTCTGACATAATGGATAAAGGTATTGTTTTAAGCGGGGGTACTTCTTTACTTAAGAATTTAGATAAGTATATAACTCATTACATAGGGGTTCCTGCGCATTTAGCAGATGACCCATTACTTTGCGTAGTTAAAGGTGTCAGTCAAGCAGTAGAAAAGTTAGATTATTTCAGTAAAAGTGTTATCAAAAAGTAAAATATGCGTATAGGTATAGATGCATCAAGATTAACAGAATTTAATAGAACCGGTACAGAAAATTATCTTTACAATTTAGTTAAAGAGCTTAGCAATATTTCAACTGAAAATAAGTATATTTTATATTTCAAAAATTTACTTAGTGACGATTTTATTAATGATCTTATTGGAAAAAAAGGGAATATTGAGTTTAAATTTGTTCCAAAAAAACACAGTTCATGGACACAAGGATCGCTAGCTTTAGAGCTACTTAGGTTTTCTCCTGATGTTTTGTTTTGCCCTTGGCATACAGCTCCATTGTTAGGTAGACTTTCTACAAAGTTTGTCACCTTAGTTCACGACATGTCGGGGAGTTTATTTTGGACTACAGCAGCTTGTCGTTTGTCTTCCCATATAATTGTAGTTTCAGAAAGTGTTAAAAGCGATTTAAAAAGCAAGGTAAATACAAAAAATATTCCGATTAGTGTTATTTATGAGGGAGTTAATACCTCATTATTTAAAAAACAAGGGGAAGAAATTACAGGTAATGTATTAAATAAGTATGATATAAACTCTGAATATGTGTTGCATGTTGGTACGCTTAATACTCGAAAAAATATAATTAACCAGCTTATCGCTTTTGAGGAAGTATTAAAGAATAAAACTGTACCCACAGATTCTTTATTCGTTCTGGTAGGAAGAAAAGGCAACAGCTTTGACGAAGTAATGCATTACATTAATTCTTCTCCTCATAGAGATAATATAAAATACTTAGGTTCTGTTAGCGATGCTGAGTTGTTGGCTTTAATTACAGGGTCTATATGTCTTACTTATGCATCTACTTATGAAGGGTTTGGGCTACCAATTTTAGAAGCAATGAGTATAGGCACCCCTGTCATAACTTCGAACATATCCTCAATGCCAGAAATTGCAGGTAAAGCTGCCTACTTTGTCAGCCCTTTAAGTATGAAAGAGTTAAAAGTTGCTTATACTGAGATGTTTAATAACTCATTATTGAGGGACAGCTTGATAGAGTTGGGTTATTCTCGTAGTGCCTCATTTAGTTGGTTAAATACCGCTTTACAAATCGACAAACTTTTCACGGAGTTAAATCAAAACAGACGAAAATAGCAGAAAAGTTACGTCTAATGAGTTTATTTCAGTAAAAAATATGCTAAAGATTCATGTATGTTTGAAAACTCTAAATCGTCAAATACTGAAAGTTAGGGTTATATGTGTCTTTGATCTCTAACTTGCCCGTAAATCTTTTTAAAAATACCCTTTTATCGCAATTGTAACTAATGTTGGTCAGGTGTTTTATGTAACGCAAGTACTGCCTAGAAGTCGTATTTCAAGAAAAAGATGTTGAGTAATCCCCTAAAGTTGGAAAGTCACAATAATATTCTTACAAGTATGTCAATTCTTGGCATTACGTGCATAAGTGGTTTAAATACTAAAACCGCTTCTAGTAGGTTATATAAGCAAAAAAAAGCTTTAAATATGTACTTACTTTATAAAAGCAACTTTGCCATGTAATAAGAACTAAAGTCGTTCTAATAAGTTATTAAATGAGAAAAACGTCGTGATTGCTACGACTATTCGAAAAGTTGGAAGAAGATGATTGTGCAGTATTGATCTAATTTTAGTCACTTAAAAACATGTTAACAAGTATATAGGACACATAATACGTAATTATTTTTTTTGATTCTAAGCTACCTATTGAATTAAATAATGCCTTCAATTATTTACCAAGAGTTATCCTTGTTTCCTTCAAATACATATTTTGAGCTGTTGTTATTTTCTCTCGTCTTGTAATTAAGAAAGCTGTTTTTTCTTCTTCTTTCATAAAAAAGCTTAACCAACTTACATAACTTATTGACAAACAATTTCATCAATGCCAACATGTTTATATGATAGAAATAGAAGACAGATTTTATACATCTACTGAAGTTGCCGACATACTCGGCGTAAGTCTAAGATCCATTTACAGGTATTTAGAAGAGGGAAAAATTGATGCCGAAGTAAAAACTGTAACTGGCAGACATAGATTTACAAAACAAAACATTTTAGACTTTTTATACCCAGAAAAAAATGATACAAAAGAGTCTTCTCCTAAAGTTCAACCTGCTCAGCAAGTTGAAGTAGGCGCTTCGTCGCCAGTATCAACCCAAGTACAAAATTCAGCACCTGTCGCTGAAAAAGATACTGAGGCTCCTATTGCATCTGCAGATTCTGGTGAACAGTCTCAACAAGTTTCACAAACTGTTGAGCAAAGTACTGAAATTCCTACTAGGGTAACAGAGGAAGTTGCACCTGTCGTTCAGCCACAGCCTTCTGAAGAAGTTTCTACCCCTGTAGAGTCTACATCTTCTACAGCTGATAATGATGCTGAAGTTGATTGGTTAGCTAAATTTAGAGCAGCTGCCGAAAAATATAAAGTCGAGCAAGAAGGTCAAGTTGTTAGCCAACAAAATACAACTGTGGAAGCAGCAACTGTAACTGCACAGCCTCAACAAACACAGCAGCAGCCTAGCACTCCAGTTGAGCAAGCAATGCCAACAGAGCAGGTTAGTGGTTTAGCTCAAGATTCTACAGAATCTGCTGATCCTAGCAAAAGTGTTTACTACTACAAGAGTGGTGTAGGTGGTTTAAAAGACATTGCGCAGCAATTAGACAAAAGTGCTTCTAAGGCATCTGTAGAGTATGCGTTTACTATGAATGCCGGATTGTCTTTGCACAAGCCAATAAAACCATTTTCATTACTTCATGCATATGTACGTTCCGGGGATCGCGCTTTCTTTGAGAAATCTCTTCAACTTACTGAAGTTGATCAAAACAATGCGCAACTATGCTTGCTAATTTCTGATAGTGCTTCACTTTATAGCAATAAAAAAGAAATGCACGGCTTAAATGTTGTTTCAGATATTCAGTTGAAAAAAGATTTGCTGGACAATGGGGAAGAAGAATTAGCAAAAGAATTTGAATCAATTGCAAGTTAAGCAATTATTGAGAAAATTAAAGGCCGCATTTAGTGCGGCCTTTTTTTTACTTGTTATACTAGTTAATTTTTGAAGATTATACCTTATAAAAACAAAAAAACGCCCCTTCAGGGGGCTTCTTGCGGCATAGAGGTTAGGATTTTAATATCTTTCTTTAGCTCAATTTGCTCTATATCTCTATTTAATCCTAAACAGGGGTAGGGTAAATGCATGATAATGGTAGAAGCTGTGCCCTAGAGGGGCGTTACGAACATCTCTCCGCTTTTTTACTTTGTAATTCATTACTTAGCTTTTCTATTTATCTAATTTCTACTTATTATCAATTTCTCTTTAATTATCAAATTTTCATATGTAGAGCATCTATTTATAGTAATGCTAGGTATAAAAGATTTATTAACATCATTTATATTAACAATCTTTTTTTTCATAAACATTTCATATATACGTAACTGGTTTATATCTAACTATCAGTTTTCCTCTTTTTATCTTTATTGCAGTTTTTACTCATTTTTTATCCCAATGTATCTTTATATATCTATTTATCTTTTAATAAGTAATTTTAATATGAAATATTTAGGAGATCGTAACTTCTTTTTCAATTTTCAATGTACTAATACTGTACCCGGGTTTTTACTTTGCTTGTGCGGTTTGCCCGCTTATCCTTTAATGCCGGATTTGGCATGCAACTGCGAGGTTCTTCTGAGTTATCTATTTACTCACTATGCTGTAATCATTATTTGTAATATTAGGTGGTTTGTCAACAGTTTGTTCTAGTTTTCAATCGTAGGTGTACATTTAGCTCTAATAGTGCGAAAAAAAGCAATTTGTTATATACTTACTTTGCTGCTTAGATATATGGTTGTACAAAATAAACACAAGCACATAATAAAAAAAGTATTAGAAGATTTAATTACTGATTCTTCTAAAGAAACTCCTGAACAAAAACTGAAGATTTTAATGGTGGCTGCTGAGGCAACACCTTATGCTTCTGTTGGTGGCATTGCCATGGTTATTGAGGCATTGTCGAGAGCTTTAATTAAAAGAGGGCATGATGTTCGTATTTTTATGCCTAAATTTGGCTTTATTGATGAAGAAAAGCATGAACTTGAGTTAATACATGAGGGACTAATTGTTCCAACTGATGATGAAAAAAATCCTGAACTAATATGCAATGTAAAACTTAGCGTCAAAAACGCTGTACCAACTTATTTTTTAGAAAATCACGAATATTATGAAAAAAGAGCTAATGTGTATGGCTATAGTGATGACCCTACAAGATGGGCTCTTTTATCTAGAGGGGTGTTGGAGTTTATTAAAGACCCGAAGGTATTTGTACCCGATGTAATTCATGCACATGATTGGCATACAGGATGCGTACCAAATTATTTGAAGACTGTTTACAGTAAAGATGATTCTTTAAGTTTACTTCCTTGTTTGTTTACAATTCATAATTTATCTATTCAGGGCATGAATTTGGATCATATGAACATGTCAGAGCTTGATTACGATGATGGCCGTTCTCCAATAGCATCTTTTTTTTCTCCAAGAATTAATAAACAAAATTTTATGAAAAGAGGAATAATATATGCAGATGCAGTTAATGCTGTTTCTAAAACGTATTCCAAAGAAATACTAACTCCTGATTTTGGTCAGGGTTTAGATAAACTTCTTTTAGAAGTTAGAAGTAAACTGTTTGGCATTATAAATGGTATTAATTATGAAACGTTAAACCCTGCCACAGATCCACTTTTAGAGAAAAACTTCACCGCTAAATCTATTGAAGATCGTATAGAAAATAAAACAGCGCTACAAGAAGAATTTGACTTGCGTGTCAGTAAAGATATTCCTCTGCTTGGTTTCGTTGGCAGGGTAGAGTGGCAAAAAGGTGTAGACCTAATTGCGCGCACGTTAGAACACGTCATGAAAGATTTTGAAGTTCAGTTTGTGCATGTGGGTGGCGGAGATGGTGGTTTATTAGAAATGCTTCGAGGTCTTCAACGTAAATTTCCTGACAAAGTAGGTATTCATCCTTATCCTAATTTCACACTACCTCGTTTAGTTTTTGGTGGGAGTGATGTAATTTTATTCCCATCTCGTTTTGAGCCTTGCGGTATAGTTCAAATAGAAGCCATGCGTTATGGTGCACTGCCTCTTGTTCGTAAGGTTGGGGGTTTGGCTGATACTGTACAAAACTTTGATGTATCTACTGGAGAAGGTACTGGTTTTGTTTTTACTGACTTCAATGAGTTTTCTTTATTTGGTCAAATAGTTAGGGCAATTGAACTTTATAGAAACAAAGAAGTCTGGCAGAAAATTCAAATTAACGCAATGTCCCAGGACTTTAGCTGGGAATACAGTGCAGGAGAATATGAGCGCTTGTATAAAAAAACATTTTCTTTGAAACACGAAAAGCACCCCAGAGAAGGTTCCTACTAAGTCGTTTATTGACAGTCCTATATTAATTTGCTATTATTTTGCCGTTAAGAATTGTATGATGCAATTCGGGAAAGAAACTCTTATTCTGTGGGCAGGAGAATAAGATAGGTTCTTTCCCGGATTGGGTTGTACAATTTTTTTTTGACCGTTATAATCCTTTTGTGAATATTGCGTTCTTATTTCATTTGTATCAGCCTATTACTCAAGATGAACTTGTTGTGCGAAAAGTAATGGAAGAATCTTACGCGCCTTTATTAAAGCTACTTAAATCAAAAAAAAATGTAAAATTCACTTTTAATATTCCCTTAAGTTTAGTTCAGCAGTTGAATGCTTATGGTTATAACGAATGGATCAGCCAAGTAAAAGAATTATTAGAAGCAGGTAGATTAGAACTTGTAGGTTCGGGAGCTTACCATCCTTTACTTTCTAAATTAACAGCACCTTTAGTTACAAAGGAGATTATTTTAAACGAATATGGCTTGGGTTACTATTTTGGTAGGGATACTGATTTTGAAGGAGACCCTTCAATACTTGTAAGAGATTTAAACGGATTTTTTCCTCCTGAACTTGCAATTAATAAAAAAGTTTTAAAGCAGCTAAAAGAACTTTCTTATTCTTGGGTATTACTTGATGAATCTGCTATACCCACATCTTTTAATGGGAAAGATGGTACTAGGTATGGCGTTTATTTAGATAAAGATACCGAGTTGCTTTTGGCAGTACGCAACAGAACATTAAGTAATGTTTTGTCTTTTAAGCGTGATTTAGATACCAAAAACTTACATGATGTTTTTACCTCATCAAGCATTATAGCTTTAGATGGAGAATTTTTTGGACATCATTATAAAGAGGGCATTTATTTGCTAGATATTTTTTTAGAGGAGCTTTTAGATAAAAAAGTACAAATAATAAGTGTTGGTGATTATGTGTACAGTGAGCGTCCTGTTAAATTGCATGACTCTATTTTAGAATCAAGTTGGGCGGCAAGTGATGCCGACATGGTAGAGGCAAACGCCTATCCTCGCTGGGATGTAAAAGGTAATGAAGTTCATAAGAATTTATGGAAAATAGTTAAAAACCTTATGTCTTCTTACAAAGATGATTCTTATAAAAAAATAGAAGGATTTGAAGCTAAGCCAATTTGGCAAGATAGCATACTTTCTGCAATAAATGATTCTAAACTAACATTAGACATAAAAATGCTACAAGCGTTACACAGCGATCCTTTTTGGTGGGCATCGTCTGAAAGTGTTAAAGTGCCTTGGATGATTGAGCGTGGGTTAGAGCTGTACAAAGAGACTGCCCGGCTTTTGGGAGATGCTGAACTGGAAAAATTAGTTAGCGATAGCTGTGATATCATTAGCAAAGAAATATAGCCTCAAAAAAAGACTAATATTGAATAATTATGAAATTAATACCTTTACTACATTTTTATCAGCCTTACAATCAACAAAAAGATATTTTGGATAGAATTGTTAATGAGTGTTATAGACCTTTAGTACGTGGTTTGTTAGAAAATAGTAATACTAAAATAGTTGTTAATATTTCTGGAGCTTTAGTAGACTTGCTTTTAGAAAACTCTTATAGTGATGTAATTGAAGGTTTAAACACATTGCACACTCGAAATCAAATAGAGTTTACCGGCAGTGCTATGTATCATGCTTTTTTGCCATTACTTCCAAAAGAAGAAATTATAAATCAAATACAGTTGAATGAAAAAACACTAAAAAAGCATTTTTCATCTTTTAGTCCTGTTGGATTTTTTTCACCTGAAATGGCTGTTAGTAGCAAAGTTTTAGAAGTAATATCATCGCTAAATTATAAGTGGTTAGCTGCACCACAGGTTGCCTATGGTTCTGACAGACCCATTCCTGATAAGATTTTTCAAGAAAACGAATCAAATTTGTACATAATGTTTAGAAATAAAAGGGTAAGTTCTTTGTTACTATCAGGAGTTGTTCGAAATTCCAAACAATTACTAAAAGAAACAGTTGATTTGCAAAAAACTGATTCTTACTGGTTTGTGGTAATGGATGCAGAAACTTTTGGTCATCACAGGGTAGGATTAGATAAGGTGTTTTTTGATGTGTTGTCAAACGGCGAAATTCAGTCTTTGACAGTTTCTGACTTACTATCTTTGGAAATGCCTGTAGAAAAGGTAAACTTACGCGCTAGCACTTGGACTAATCAAGAGCAAGATTTTTGGTTAGACAAAGAGAAAAAAACTGCAACCGATGCTAAATCTTTTATTTTGTGGAGTGACCCTGAGAATCCTATTCATAAATTGCAGTGGGATTTAACAAATTCCGTCATTAACGAGGTTAATAATTACTCAAATAAATCCCTTGATAGTTGGAAAAAAGCCAGGCAGCTGCTAAATAAGGCAATTGCTTCAGATCAGTATTGGTGGGCAAGTGTAAAGCCTTGGTGGAGTTTAGAAATGCTTGAGCAAGGAGCATTTACACTTAAGGAGGTTCTTAAATTGTTGAATTCTGAGAGTAGTGATTCTTACAAAAAAGCCCTATCTTTTTATAGACAAATTTTAGATCAAGCATTTGAGTGGCAACGAAGTGGTTACATTAGAGAAAAGCATTTGATTAATTCGTCAACGTATATGAAAAAGCCTTTTAAAGAAAGAACCCCTACTGAATGGTACAACCAAATTGTATTAGAATTTGAAGATCAAATGCGTAAAGCTGCTGAAAAAAATAACTTTGAAGAAGCAATTAAATGGCGTGATGCTTTAATAAAGCTCAAACAAGGAACAGATATTTATGATGTTTTGCATGTAGTAGACGAGTTATGGTCTGCAAGAAATATTCCTGAAGTTAAGCCATTTTTACAACACAAATGGGAAGAACTTAGCTCTTTTGCAAAAGAGTATTTTGCAGGAGTTCCAACTAAAGAGGCCTTTGAAGAGTGGAAAAAAGAAAACTCTAAACAACCTTCCTCTAAATAACAATATCTGTTAATCTTTAACAATGAAAGTATTAATTGCTGCCTCAGAAGTTGCCCCCATAGTTAAACTAGGTGGTTTAGGTGATGTAATAGGCTCACTGCCTAAAGCGTTAGAAAAAGCCGGTGTAGATGCCGATGTTATTGTTCCATTTTATCCAAATGCCAAGGTAGAAAATTTAAAAGTTTATAAAGGTGTAGATTTAGAGGTGCCCTTTGATGGTCAAAATCACGTTGTGAATGTTTATAAAACTAAACTTCCAAATTCTAATGTAGATGTAATAATGTTAAAAAATGCTAATTACTTTGCAACTGGTGGTTCTAATGCGTTTGCAAATAATGTGACAGAAACTGAAATGTTTGCGTTTTTTGATGTGGCCGTTGTCGAATTTATAAAGGCTAAGTTTAACACTTACGATGTTGTTCACTGCAATGATTGGCATACAGGATTAATTACGCATTTACTAAAAGAAGAAATAGGAAGCACTCGGCCTGCAACTGTACTCACCATTCATAATTTGTCATATCAGGGTTTAGGTGATTTAGATTTAGTAGAAGAAATAGGCATTGTGCCTGGCACTGATCCTATTGTTGACCTTGATATTGCTGATGGTGATATTAATATGATGCAACAGGGTATACTGGCCGCTGATTTTATAAGTACGGTGTCTCCTACATATGCTAAAGAAATATTGTTTAATGATTTAGGTGGACCATTGTCGGAGTATTTGCAAGGCAGGAGGGGACGCCTTGACGGTATTTTAAATGGTATAGATTATTCGCAGTTTCCGCGCTCTTATGATTTAAATAATTGGAAAGAAGCTAAAGCTTCTGCAAAAGAATTATTGCAAAAGAAGTTTAAGTTAAATGTTACTGATGACCCTATGTATTGCTACATAGGTAGATTAGATCCTAATCAAAAAGGGCTTGATATTTTATACGAAACAATTCCTGACATTATAAATAGTAATGCCCAACTTGTAATTTTAGGAACAGGGGATCCTGTTTGGGAGGCAAAATTACGTAGCTTAACAGATATTGCCAAATATAAAGGTAAGTTGTCTATAAATATCATATTTGATGTAGAACTTGCTCAAGAAATATATGCAGCTAGCGATTTTATTATAGTGCCTTCTCGTTTTGAGCCTTGTGGACTAATTCAAATGATAGGTATGTGGTATGGTGCTTTACCTGTAGTGCATGCCACTGGTGGTTTAAAAGACACTGTAGCAGAAAGAAAAACAGGCTTTTTGTTTAATGTTTATAGTGCTAATGCTTTACAGCAAGCAATAGAAAATTCGTTAAAAGCTTTTAAAGATAAAAAATTACACTCTGAAATGGTAAAAAACGCAATGGTTGCTGACTTTAGTTGGGATGCAAGTGCAATTCAATATAAAGCTTTGTATAAAGAAGTTATAGAATTACGTCAGCGTGCTTTAGATTTAGCTGAAGATCTTGAAGAGTAATTTATTAAATGCGCTTAATGTAAAAAAAGCGACCCGTTTGGGTCGCTTTTTTGTTTAGAAGCAGGACAGCTTACTTAAGTTCTACTTTAGCACCTGCGTCTTCTAGTTTCTTTTTAGCAGCTTCAGCTTCTTCTTTTTTCACACCTTCTAAAATAGTTTTAGGTGCAGATTCTACTAAGCCTTTAGCTTCTACTAAACCTAAAGATTGGTTTAGTTCTCTTACAGCTTTAATAACTGCAATTTTTGTTGCTCCTGCATCAGCAAGTACAACGTCAAATTCGGTTTGTTCCTCAACATCAGCACCAGCATCTGCGGCACCTGCCATAGGCATTGCTCCCATCATCATAGGGGCTGCTGCGGTTACGCCAAATTTATCTTCTAGAGCTTTAACTAAGTCGTTAAGTTCTAGTACGGTCATTTTTTCTACCATATCCATTACTTTCTTAGCATCGCCAGAAAGTTTTATTTCTTCTTTGGTATCTTCGGTAGTTTCTTTTACATCGTCTGCCATTTTTTGACACCTCCTAGGCAAATTTATTGCCCTAAATTTAACTTAATTTTCCTTTTTTTCAGCAATAGCTGAAAGTGCATACACAAAATTTCTTTGAGTTGCACCTAGTGCAGTTACTAAACCGCTAATTGGCCTTTTCATAGTACCCACAACTTGAGCCAATAATTCTTCTCGGCTAGGTAAATTACTTAGTACTTCTAAGTCACTTGCCTTTGAATAAACACCGTCTACGTATCCTGCTTTTAAAGTAGGTAGTTCTGCTGTTTTAGCAAATTCTACTAGTGCTTTTAAAGGGGCAATTGCATCTTCATAAGCAAAAATGCTAGCAGTGGGGCCTTTTAAGTGCTCATCTAATTCTTTACCTCCTACTTTTTCGTCCTTTAGCGCAATTTTTAGCAAGGTGTTTTTAGCAACTACCATCTCAGCTCCGCTATCTTCCACCTTACCTCTTAGCTCATTTATTTGGTTTACACTTAAACCTTGATATTCGGTAAAGATAATTGACTTAGAGCGGGCTACTTTTTCTTTTAGTTGTGCTACTAGTTCAACTTTTTTACTATTTGGCATAAAATTTCCCTAAAAAAATACTCACGAAGACGTGAGTGAATCTAAAGTTATTAAACCTTAATTGGCAAATAAATATAAAAGATTCCTCGGCAAGGTATTTAATTCGCTCATGCAAACGAAACTTGCTGTCTTCGGATAATGCTTAAACATATTATATTTGCACCGGGGTAATGTCAATATTATTTTTGAACGTAGTCTTCTCCTACTATTATGACTAGCTGTGTCTCCGGAGTGTTTTCTAGCTCTGGTAGGGCAGAAGCAATAGATATATTTAATGATTGCGCTATTAAATCGGCAGCAATGTTTTGTTTGGTTGAGTTGGGATTTGTTTCTATTACAACTGTGTCATCGTAATTTCCTTTTGCATCGTTTAATTCTATATTTTCGATATTTAAAGGGAGATTTAATTCATTTTCTAAGGTGTTTTTAAGTTTTCCTGCCATACCGGGTGTATTAGTACCATTTAGTATGGTAATAGAAGTTGTATATGTTTCTTCAGCTTCTGTTTGTTCTTCATTTTGAGTAGTCCCATCACTTAGATTAACGACTTCGTTAGTTTGTAAATTTGTGTCCGCTGTTTCCTCTGGCATGGTTTTACTTTGTTCTTCGTTAGTGTTTTCAAAGCTTATATTTATTATGTCTACTATTTTGTTTTCTTTTGGATTTACTACAACTATTTTGGAATTTTTCTCAAAAATGAGTATTTGGTAGTTTTTGTTTAGGTTGCCAAAAACGCTTTCCGTATTAATTGAATCGGGTATTATAGATACAGTAGCATATATTGGCATTTCTTCAGTGTCTAATGCAATCATATTTGGTATATCTTTTTCTTTATTATTGTCGTTTATTTGCATAATTTTTGATGTGAGTTTTTGTGAATATTCTTTATTAGTAAAGGCATAAACGCCAAAAAGTGAAGTGACAATTACAATTATTAATGAAGTATATATTAAAATGCTTTTACTCATGGCTACGTACCCGAGTATACAAACTTATTTATGTAATTTCTACAAGTAAAATATGAAAATGTATTCCTAAGTATGGCTATGGGGGCCCTGTTTCGGGACCAAAGCGGGCAGACCCTTCGTTCATTACTTTAAGTATTTGATCTGGTGAGAGTGCGTATCTATAAACTCTAACATCGTCAATTTGTGCGTCGGCATAATAATAAGGTGATAATTCAAATCTTCCTATAGAAAACTTATTCTCTGTAAAATCAAATGTTCCTGAAAACGCCGGGGTTATAGTGGCATCTAAAATGCCGTCGACATATAATTTTACTGTAGCGCTGCTGTGTCCTTGTTTTGTGAGAGCAATATGGTGCCAATTACCGTCATTGATTTGTATTGTTCCAGGAAAACTAGAAACTCCTGTACTACTGGAATCTGTGTCTGCTGCGGCTACGCCAATACCGCCAGACTGAGTACACCCAATCCAAATATTAGGTCTTGTATCTTGTCTTTGGCTTACATAGATTTTATTTCCGGTACAATCTTGTGTGGTTTTTACCCAAGCCATATGAGAAAAATCACCAGTGCCGTGGTCAAACTGCGTGTCGCCATTAGCAATAGATACATAATCATCAGTTCCATCAAAATCCAAGCTTGAGTTTAGTTTACCTGTGGTGCCGTTATTCCATGCCTCCGTACTGGTTCCTGAAGAACAAGTTCCTGCCGAGGTGTTTCCTCCTGTAGCGCCTATTGTTACTGTTCCGTCATTCCCATTACCGCTGGCGTCATGCACTGTGGTTCCTTGACACTCATCAAACTTCCACCAACCTGCAGGTTCTCCTCGATTGTAATCGTATACAATTTGCGCTTGGGTTCTTGCATAATCATATACTTTCACATCATCAATCCAGCCTTGCCAAGGTTCATTTCCAGAAGTATCGTTTCCACCTATTACTACGTTTGATGAGCTTAAAGCTCCCACCCAAGTACCTAATCCTGTGTCTGTTTGTTGCAGCACGCCGTTAAAATAGTGTCTTACTTCGTCAGCTGTTGTGTCCCATGTTATAGCTAGGTGAATCCAATCTGTAGTTGTGGTTGAATAAGTTACTGTTTCTGCAGTAGCGCCTGCCTCGTATGAAACTCGCAATAAGCTTGATACATTGTCTTTATCTATAACTACTAAATTACTTGAATCTGCTCTAATAGTAACTGCATTGTACTCGTTGCCGTCGGTCCATGTAGCGGCATCTTTCATTTTTACCCATGCTGACAATGTACCTGCAGATGTATTAAACTGTGACGCAAAGTTGCTTGAATAAATATCTACCACATCTTCATTTCCTGCTGTATTTATGCCATCAAAATATAAGGCACTTCCGTACACTCCTGGAAACCAATCTGATTCATTGAGGTCTTGCATAGTGCCATTATTGTTGTTTCCTGAAGAGTCGAAAACTGTTGTGGTACCCGTATTTTCGTCTAATTTCCACCAACCAATTGGTGGGTTTCCTGTGCCGTCTACTATATCTGCTTCTTCGTTGTTTCCAACGCTAAAGTTAACTGCAGCATTAGCATTCATATCAATTCTTATTTGATCTTCAGTTAGCGTATCATTATATACTTTAAAGTCATCAATTGAGCCATCAAAACTGTTTGTATAGCCTGTAAATATATTTCCAATATTCATTGTTGAAGGTATTGATAAGGCAGATAAATCGAGATTCGCTGGTGTGTTTGCGCCGTGAGGTGGTTCTACACCGTTAATAAAAATTCTCATGCTGTCAGTTGTAAGTGTGTCATCCCAAACTAAGGCTACATGCACCCAGTCGTCTGCAGCCCAAGAAAGATTGCTATTACTTATGTAAACATTTGATTGTCTAGCTGCACTGTCAGCTGCATAAAAAACTAATTCACCCGCAGTAGAGCAGCCAGTGCTAGGCCCACAAAAGAAAAGAGCAAGACCATCTCCTGTTGTTACTGCATCATAAGATCCCAGAATCATATATTCGGTTGAAGTTGTGCTGGAGTTCCAATCGGGCTGCATCCAAAAGGTAATCGTTCCTTTGCTATCTCCTGTTGTATCAATGTTAGATGGTGTGGTAATTACTACGTCTTCATCGTCTGCTGGATTAAAATTAAGCGCGCCATTAATCTTACCTGAGGATGTCCAGGTGGGGCATGTTGAGGCTCCAGGGCAAGCTCCTCTGAGGTTTCCATTGTTATTTCCAATTGGATCGTATGCTGTATCTCCCTGCATTTCATCAAATTTCCAACGATGTATTTGTGAGCCAACAGGCGACCCTCCCAAGGGGTGTCCGCCGTTCATGTCTTCGATGATTTGTCCTGAGGTTCGAGCATAATCGTAAATGCGTACATCGTCTATGATGCCTTCATGGAAACCAACACCTTCAATCCGACCAATATCCATATCTGATGCATTTAGGGCAGTTTGAGTGGTTATAGCAACATGACTCCATGTGTTGGCGGCTATAGAACTTGACTCAATTCCGTTTACATAAATAGTTGGTGAAGTAAATCCTTGGGCGGTAACTGTGCCTGCGTTAAACCATACATAGGCCGTCCCATTTAAATCTATTGGATATTCTGTTGTGGTAGTCGGGTTTACCCAAAAACTTACAGTGTTTGTTTGAGAGGGGCCTGTTCCAACATCAATATAGTCTTGCGACCCGTCAAATTTTAAGGCACTCCCAAACTTACCAGGTACCCATGCAGGCGCTCCTGCAGCAGGTGGTTTAAGTGCTATCAAATGCGCAGTCCATGATTCACTTCCAGAAGAGGTTGTGGTAACTGCATCTCCAGTTGCGCCTGCCGACGCTTGAGTTTTATCTGCGGGGCGGATAGTATTTATATCTGCTCGTGCTGTGTATCCTGAAGGTCCAGTCCAGCTCCCCGAAGTTGCGCTCCAATGTGTTGCTACTGCCAAAACCGTTGTATTATCTACAGTTGTTGTAACACTTGTTGCTGTTATTGTTGTTCCTGTGGTAGAGCTGTTGGCAGAGTATGTATCTATGGGACTTCCACTCATAATAGCACCGCTATATGAAATTATTACTCCGAGTGTCCAGTCGCTGCTGACCCATTCCCATGTGTAGCTTGCTCCTTCTGAACTGGCGCGCTTCCAATAAATATGTGTATCGTGGTCGGAGGCAGGGGTTTCACGATCAAGTAGCGTCCATCCAGATGGTACTACTGTTAAATCACCGCTATTTTCTTTATAAATAATTGCAATCATGATATCGTCGTCTACAGTTCCTGCTGGTTTATTTATAGTTATAAAGTCATTAAAACTTCCTACCTCTTCCGTATAGCTTCTAAAAGATGGTGCTGTAAGCGCTGCGGGCATATTTCCTTTAAAGTCATTACCGCTTTGATCGTATGCAGTAGTTCCTGTATTTTCATCCAACGTCCAATACGCCACCGGTCCTGGTGCCCAGTTGTATACATCTTTTACCTCTCCTAGAGAAAATGATCTACTATATACGCGCACTTCATCAATAACACCATCGTAAAAGTTATCTGCTGTACCGGCTGAATTAGCCGCCCCAATATGAAACAGGCCTCCTGTATTAGCTAGTGAAGAGGGTATTGTGCCCGTTACAGTGCTTGTTTGTTTTGCGCCATCAACATATATTTCTACTGTTTGTGTAGAAGCGTCATAAGAACCGACAACGTGATACCATGTGCCCGTAGCGAGATTAGTTGCCGACGTTTGTACGTAATTAGAAGCTGATCCTATATACATCCTAATTTCATCACCATATTGGGCTAGTAAATATCCTTCATTACCACTATCCCACTTGCCTGCAATATTATATTGAGTACTTGCTGTAGTCGATTCTGGTTTTATCCATGCGCTAACGGTAGTGCTTCCTGAATTACTTAAAGCAGACGAAGCTGTACCTGCAGGATAAATAGACATCACTGTGTATGCGGTTTCTTCTCCAGTGTCATCTGTCATTTGTGCCTGAACCGCAGCAGCTGTGCTTTGGTAGTATGTAGATAAAAAGTTATGCCCCCAATACTCGTAATCATGTCTTTCTGTAAAGCTCCCATCTGTAGCAGTACCCGTAATAATATTTGCACCTCCAGACCACATAGCAACAAGAAGAGCTCCACCACCAACATTTGGTGTAATTGCAGTGGTAGTATGAACAGTACTTGCTGTAGTTTGTATATTTTGAATATAAGTGTCTACTTTATCTGCATTTGAATATGCTCCTACTATAAGATTCGCATCGGGATCATTAGGTATTGATACATTCATGGTAGGGGTTGTGCCATCATAAATTCCTGTTAATACAATTTGTCCCACACTATAGCTGGCTCCATCATATGTTTGAGTGCTACCAATTTGTGTCCATCCTGTAGGTACGCTATTAAGTGTCAAATAGCTTCCAAGACCATCTCCGTTTCCTGAAACATTCACTATAAGGCGATCTCCCACGCTTGTTCCACTGGGAATAGGTATGTTTTTATTTCCACTGGCTGTTATATCACTTTGTGTAGAATTGACATACGCTGGCGTTGAGGTACTTCCTTCTGTAAAAAATTGTGAACTGCCTGATTCAAAGTCACCACCATTGCCAAATTTTCCCGCAACAAAGGATGTAGCTCCGTGGTTAACAAGATTATTACTTCCTCCTGACGAGTCATTTATGCCACCTGTTGTTTCATCCATGTCCCAATACCCAACAAGTCCTTCGTTAAGAAAATTTTTGTTTTCATTGCCAAAAGCAGCAGATGCGCCGTCTGCAGAAGCACCCCTAATAGCATCGGTTTTAACTTTGTTAGCTGCTCTTTCATAGTTAAAAATTTTAAATTCATCAATAAATCCATGAAAATTAGCAGTAGTTGTTCCACCAATAAGCAAGTCATTTGCATCAGAGACCATAGTGCCCGATCCTGTATTTGAACCCAAATTTTTCCCGTCTATGTAAACAGTTATGGTACTTGTTCCATCGTGGGTTACTGTTACATGATGCCATGTGTTCAAAGTAATGCCGTTTGCTATATTAACGTTGGCATCTGTAGTTGCAAGATCAAGGTTAAATTCCAAATCAGCTAAACCATCGCTCCCTTCGGAATCAATTCGCAAATATGTATTCGTGCCTTTTTGAAAAATTTGACCTACGTCATTTTCTCCGTCTGAGCTGGCTTTCACCCAAGCAACTACACTAAACCCACCCTCAAGGCCAATATCAAAATCTATTGGGTTAGTATTTGTAACTGTGGCTACATCATCACTACCATCAAATAAAAGACATTTACCAAATATACAAGCATTTTGAAGTTGCCATGTGGGCGCTGCTGTACTAGCACCAAAGGCTGCATCATTTTTTCTTGAAGTTGAATCACAGGCGTCTTTGCCATTATTAGGACAAGTATTGTCCGCACCTTCGTTAAATCTCCAGTACCCAACAGGGCCAGATCCTTTTTCTTCTGAGCCAGATGTGCCCATGGTAAAGTTGGACGCGGCACTTCCAAGGCCTGCGCTTCCAACTATTCCAGACAAATCAATAATTTGAATAGCACAGTCAATTGTATTTCCTGACCGGTGTGTCCAGTGTTCATAGTTTGTCGTACTTGTTATACGCCCATTTTTCCACCCTCGCCCAAACGCGGTACCTGTTCCCGAGCTAGTACATGAAATTTCTGAAGCCGTTGTAGATAGATCCGTTATTCCAGCAGAAGTTATGTCTACATTATTGGCTCCTTGAAGTGCCCCGGTGTCAGTAAAACGTGTTACCGTCATGTATGGGTTTTTTAAGACATGCACAAAATGCCTATTATCTCCAGCCGAGTCATGATCTGTATTAAATGCCCAATCCACTTGATTAGTATTAGCGTTTGGGCGATAGGTTGCTGATGTATCGGCAATTGCAACATTAGTTGCATTACTGTCTCCTTTTGTTTGATGAAATATTACAGCAGTACTCCAGTCGCTTATATCTCCACCGCCTGCAGTAGTGCCATCTGCATTATCTACTATGGTAATTGTTCCTGAGTCTGCAGAAACGTCCCCTGAGTCTCCATGTGCTACTTGCCAGTCAGATCCTGTGAATTCTACTGAAACAACCTGTACAGTTACATTTTCAGCGGTGCCGTCACCGCGCTCTACGTTTAGTGTATTAGTTCCTGAAATCCACGCTACAGCTGTACCACAAGTAGAGGCTGTTCCGCTTAAATCGCAACCAATTCCAGTGATAAAAGGGATTACGTTATTTATATCGGTTGGTGTAGTGTCAAGTGTTGCAGTGGCTGACTCAACTGCACTTAAAGTAACTGTATTTCTTGATCTAACAATAAATTCACTATTTCCTGAAGAACCTGTATATTCCCATGATTCCCAGGAAAACCTATGATCATCGTTGTCACCAAAACTTCTTGAAAAAGTTATTGTATCTGTGGCAGTAAGTTCAATTCGCCCGGAGAGTTGATTTACTCTTTCGTTAGTGGCAGAGGTTGTAGATCCCGCATTTTGACGGCGATTGTTTAAGTTAAGCACAAAGGCACTTGTAAGAGATCCGAATGCTGTAAAGTTAGTTGGAGCAGTTTGTGTTTCGCTGCTAGCACTTACATCTGCCGTGTTTCTTTGGATTTCTATAGAGTCTACTGAAGAGGCAAAAGCAGATGCTTCAAACCCATTTTGTACACTTGGGTTGCCATAATACATGTAAATGTCTTGTGTTCCAGAAGGAAATTCTTCGAAATATACATCAATATCTGTACTTGAGGTGCCACATCCAGAATTTATGTAGTAGGGAAGTAACTGCCCATTTCTTTTTGTAAAACGTATGTCACCACAGTCTGCCTGAAATCTGCCAGTTGCAGAGGTGTCTAATACATCAGCACCTGTAAAGGATATATATACATCAGATTCGGTGGTTGTATTGTTAGTAACAGGAAGTTTAATTCTGTATGCCCAGCCATCATTAAACCACTGTGCTTGTGCTTCTTTTGGATTTTTAATCGTCAAATAAACTAAAGGTAGTAGTATTATCAGGGCACCAAGAAAAAAAGGAAGTACTCTTTTTTTATTTACTTTAAGTGTCTTTTTAATTTTGGTGATAGTTTTTTTAATCATTGAGATACTTGTTTATTTTAGTTAAATTTGTTGTATGCATCCATATGCGAAAGAATGACACAAATACATTCTTTATGGACTGCCAGTGTTTGGTCCAAATCTTGCAGCAGCTGCGTTATTTATTATGTTTTGTATTTGTGTTTGTGATAGGGCATAGTTGTATATTCGAACGTCGTCAATTTGTCCGCTATGATAGTCTCCCCCCTGTCTTCTTCCAATGTAGGCAGTAGTACCACTGCTGTCTATGTTAGTAACTCCAACCGTACTAACAGGGCTAAACGTATCTTCTTTCCCATTAACATACAACCGTAAACCGGACACATTGTTTTCTCTGTAAACACCACATATATGTGTCCATGTGTTGATTTGAGCAATACTGTTGTTTCCTTCTAGATGTACTGTGTCACCCCCACTTGCTTCAGAGATATACACTTTGTAGGTATCAGTTCTACCACTTGTACTTCCGCTCTCATCACGCATGAGTACAAAACCACCACCACCGCCATTCAAATTATCAAAGTAGCCATAGTCTGTATCTGAGCCAATGTTGTATACCCACATGCAAACACTTAACTCGGATAAATCATCAAGATCGCCTGATAGAGTAGTTGAACTAACAGCATCATCTGTACCATCAAAGTCTAAGCTTCCGTTAAATTTACCTGTGGTACCGTTATTCCAAGCTTCGGTACTAGTGCCCGATGAACAAGTACCTGTGGAAGTGTTATCTCCTGTAGCTCCGATGGTTATTGAACCATTGTTACTGTTACCACTTGCATCGTAGGCTACTGCACCTTGACACTCATCAAACTGCCACCAGCCAATGGGAGCTCCTCTATTGTAGTTGTAGGCTACTTGAGCAGGGGAAAGTTCGTAATCGTATAAGGTTACTTCATCTATTTTTCCGTAGTAAGGTTCTTTCCATGTCCCGTTATGAAAAATTCTGCCAATAGTTGTGTGCACGGGTGCTGTAGCGGTGGTATCACTAAACCAATTACCATTATTTGACCCTGCACCCAATAGAGTAGTTTGTTCTACTCCGTTTATGTAAAGTTTCCAAGCTGCCCCATCACTTGTTACTGCAACATGGTGCCAATTGTTGGTGGTTAATTGGCTGTAATTTGTTCGTATCCAGTTTTGTGTTGCACCATTAGTATTTTGTGAAATAAATAGACCTCCGTTATATGTATAAAACTCTAATCTACCTGCAAATCCTGTAGCTGCGCCACCAAATCCAAATATGGCCCTGTTTGTGGCGGTCATGTCATGTGGATAAACCCATGCTGTTATACTACCTTGTGCGCTATTATCTACTTTACTGTCTGTGCCTATTTCTACATAATCATCACTTCCATCAAACACTAGGGCTGTGCTTTTTCCTGGAGCACCTGTAGTCCATGTGGCACCACTTAATGTACCTAAGTTTCCACTGCCTGTGGTGTCGTTTGCACTTGTGCCTGTGTTTTCGTTAAAGTTCCAACGGCCAACTGGGTCGTTTCCGGCGCCGTCTTCTAAGCTTGCAGCTTCGTTTGTTTTAGCGCCAAAGTCGGCTGCTGCGTTAGAATTCATGTCGATGAGGATTTGTTCTGCTGTTAGAGAAGTACCATATATTTTAACCTCATCAATTAAGCCATTAAAATTTGATACGGTACCATCATCTGCACCCCCTATGTATAGATCTTGCCACGTACTTATTTCTGTTGTGCGATAGTCTGTGTCTTCAACCTTACCGTTTACATACAGATTAACTGCACCCCCATCGATGTCTATATCCCAAGTACCTGCCAAATGATACCAAGTGCTTCCTCCACTAGAAATATCTGTGGTGCCATTTAATGTTACACTAGTGCTTGCATCTCCTATACGAAAATATGCAGTATTATTTACAATCCCAAGTGCATAATGAATTTGATATGACGACGCTTGTTTCGCTACAGCTAATTGTGTGCCGGCAATTTCCGAGTCATCTGCTTTTATCCAGGCAGAAATGGTTAGTTTTTCTTCCAAAAATAAAGGACCCGAATTGTTAGGGGTGTTTACATATACATTGTCATCAGTACCATTGAAGTCTAATGCGCCATTGATTTTGCCATTAGGTGTCCAAACTGGGCAGTCTGCTCCAGTTGCAGGACAGGTAGTATCGGTGTTTCCTAAGTCTCCTTCAATGTCACCAACGCTATCGTTTGCTGTATCTCCGTACATTTCATCAAAACTCCAGTATGCAATTTGAGATCCTACTGGTGAGCCCCCAAGCGGATGCCCTGCATTCATATCCCGTATGATTTGTCCTGGAGTAAGCGCGTAGTTATATACTTTTATTTCATCCGCATATCCGTTCCATCGGCAGCATGTTGAATTACTGGCACGTTCTCCTATTTTCCACCGATTTACCGAAGATTGAAACGCCACACTTGAGGTGGATGTTCCATCCAGTGTGCCGTCAATATAAAATTTTCTATCCGTAGCACTTGCCCATATCATAGCAACATGGTGCCATTGACCATCGTTATACGCTGTATTAGAACCTGTGTAGTTATCAGAACCGTTATTAGAAAGAGCTCTAATACCTCCAGCTCCTGTACCCTGAATTTCGTAGTAACCTGTTGTGCTTGCTGAATTTCCTATACCGAATAACACTGTGGTTGCGCCTGAAGCGGTGTACTTTACCCAACCTGTAACTGAAAATGGGTAGTTGTTTACTATCGGGTCTGTTCCAACGATACGCATAGAACCATCAAAACTTAAACCCGCACCATATTTACCTGTTGTCCACAATGATTCGTTCATACTTGTGAAGCTACCGTTATAGCTGTTGCCCGACTTGTCATTTATTGTTGATGTGCCTGTGTTTTCATCAAATGAGTAGTAAGCCGCGGGTTCCGGTGCCCAGGCGTAGAGGTTTTGTACTTCACTAGAGGAAAGTGCTCTATTATATATACGAGCTTCATCGACTTGCCCTTGAAGGCTCTCACCAATAGTAAGAGCATCTATTGAAGTCCCAAGAGATTCGCTTGGGGCTACTGTGTCTTCAATTTCATAATTACCGTCAACATAAAATTTAACAGCTTGTGTTGCGTATTCGTATGTAATGGCAACGTGATGCCAATTCCCATCATTTACACTTGTACTGCCATAAGCTGTAATGTTATTGTCTCCTGAATAATCTGTTGCTACAAAAGCCGCTCTAAGTAAGCCTGAGTTAAGTCCTAACCCGTATCGATTGGTTCCATTTCCTGCACTTTTATCAATGATATTTCCTGAAGAGTCAGATGTTTTAATCCAAGCCGCTAGTGTGATCTCACCCCCATATTGCAGATGCAGTGATGTGCTATCAGAGACATCAACTTCGTCATCTGTTCCGTCAAAATCACACCCAGTCCCAAATTTACCGGATACTGTACAATCCATCCCAGTACCGTTATCTCCGGTGGAGTTGTCTCCATAGAGCGTACCGGAGTTGCCATTTCCTGAAGAATCCGTACTGATTTCACCTTCGGCATCAACGCTGCTGTCGTCCATTTTCCAATATCCACCTAGCCCATCATTTAAAAAAGCATTACTTTCTTTTCCAAAAAGAGCAGAAGCACCCTCGCTAGACGCAGCTTTTACTAAGTCTGCTTTTATTTCGTCTTCACTTCTTTCATAATTGTAAATTTTAAATTCATCTATAAATCCATGAAAATTTCTTCCCGTAGCTATATTCATGCCCCCAATAACAAGGTTTGATGTACTACTAGTCGGTGAGCTGTTACCGTTTGTGCTGGCTCCTCTATTTACTCCATCTATGTATACTGTGATTTCGTCATCACCATCATCTGTGTACGCCATAGCTAAATGATGCCACTTATTAAGCTGTATTCCGTCAGTTATGGTAACCGTAGCCGCTGTTCCTAAATCTTGTTGAAACAAAATATCAGCATAGCCGTCACTGCCTTCATTTTGTATTTGAATTAAAGTGTTACCCCCATTTTGAAAAATTCTGCCCTCATCATTTTCACCATCAGATAAAACTTTTACCCACGTTTCGTATGTAACCCCCGTATTTAAGCCAGTATCTACGTCTATAGCACTAGCATTTGTTATAGAAACTTCATCATCACTTCCGTCAAAAAACAAGCATTTACCTGATATACACATGTCCTCAGATCGCCAAGTTGGTGCTCCAACAAAAGCTCCGTCATTTGTGTTACTGGTGGTATCACAAGTGTCATTTGTTCCTCCCGAACAGGTATTGTCTGTTCCTTCGTCAAAAGCCCAATATCCCGCTGGACCAGGACTTTTTTCTTCAGTTGCAGGGGTGCCTATTGTGTAATTGGTTGCTTCCGTAGAAAATGCAGAATTTTCAAACCCATCGTCAGCGC